>CAZDKO010000105.1:0-1505 GCA_964506075.1 uncultured bacterium | reverse complement strand
GCCTTTTGGCTGAAGCTGGTTGGCCCGGGTTTTAAAGATACGACCAGAATCGCCGCCAGTTCACCGGCTATGTGGCAGGACATATATTTTTCTAACCGGGTAAATATTCTTAAGGATCTTGCGGAATTCAGGAAAATCATTGAAAAATTAGAGGGTTATATTAAAAATAACCGAAGAAAAGAACTTTTAGGGATTTTAGACAGAGCTAAAAAATTCAGAGAAAAATTAAAGTAGTTTCCGGTATGCTTACAGAATTTTTCGTGTTTTGATTTTATGCTTTGGTAAGAAAGCGGAATTATGCCTGATAAAATTATTGTAAATCCGGTCAAAAGAATTTCCGGTAAAATAAAAATGATAGGGGATAAATCTATATCTCACCGGGCAATTTTTTTAGGGGCTCTGGCTGAAGGACTCACCGAGGTAGAAAACTTATCCAACGGGGACGATTGTTTAAGAAGCGTCAAGGCCTTTCAAAATTTAGGCGCGCAATTTGAAAATTCAGGCTGTTTTTCTTTAAAAATTCACGGCCGGGGATTAGCCGGATTGACTGAACCGGCCCAGGTGCTGGATTTGGGTAACTCCGGAACAAGTGTCCGTTTACTTTTAGGGGTTTTAACCGGACAAAATTTCTGTGCGGTTTTAAACGGAGATGAATCGCTTCAAAAACGGCCGATGCGGCGGGTTACGGAACCCCTGAAAAAGATGGGTGCGGAAATAGTCGGCCGCGAAAATGGAAATTTTCTTCCTATCGTTATCAGAGGAGGGAAAGTCAGCCCGATTGATTATAAACTTCCGATACCTTCGGCTCAGGTAAAGTCGGCTATCCTTTTAGCCGGGCTTTATAGCGAAGGAGAAACCTGGGTGGAAGAGCCGGCTAAGTCAAGAGACCATACAGAAAGAATATTATCTTTTTTTGGCGCTGACCTTGAAATTAAAGGTTTACGGGTCGGAATAAAAGGTGGAGAGAATTTAAAAGGAAGAAAAATTTATGTCCCGGGGGATATTTCATTAGCGGCTTTTTTTATGGTGGCGGCCGGATTACTTCCCTCTTCTTTTTTAGAAATTGAAAATGTCGGGCTTAACCCCAGCCGGACCGGTGTAATTGAAGCCTTGCAGGATATGGGGATGAATATAGAGAAAAATATTGATTTTGAAGATTTTGAACCGCGCGGCGCCATTTCCGTAAAATACAGTCAATTAAAAGGGATTACTTTAAAAGGCGAAATCATCCCGCGGCTTATTGATGAAATCCCTGTTTTATTAGTTGCGGCTACTCAGGCAGAGGGCCGGACAGTATTTGAAGATATTGGAGAGTTAAGGGTAAAAGAAACCGATAGAATACATTCAATGACTACAAATTTAATTAAAATGGGAGCAGAAATTGAAGAGGATAAAGACCGTTTAATTGTTATTGGTCCGACGCCGCTTAAAGGGGCTGTGGTCGAAAGTTTTGGCGATCATAGATCGGAAGAGCACACGTCTGAACTCCAGTCACGAGATTCCAT
>CAZDKO010000104.1:0-1505 GCA_964506075.1 uncultured bacterium | reverse complement strand
AATTACAGGAGGAGAAGATGAAAGAAATATCTATGACAGCCCAGTTACGAGAGGAGAAAGGAACAAGACTTTCTCGTTGTCACCGGAGGCAAGGGCTTTTACCGGCTGTTATATACGGGAAAAAAGAAAACGTTCTTGTCTGGATTGATGAAAAGAAATTCAATAGTGTTATTCATTCTTCCTACGGGGAAAATGTAATTGTTGATTTAAGCATTAAAAAAGATGGAAAGAAAAATGTCACTAAAAAAGTTTTCGTGAAAGAAATTCAGCATGACCCTCTTTCGGGCCGGGTTATTCACATAGATTTTTATCAATTTGTCTTTGATAAAGAAATTACCGCTAAGATTCCTATAGTAATTAAAGGGGAATCTCCCGGGGTAATTCAGCAAGGCGGGGTTTTAGACCATGTGCTTTGGGAAATAGAAGTTGAATGTTTACCGGCTGATATCCCGGAAAAATTTGAAGTTGATGTTTCAAATTTGATGATACATGATTCTATCCATGTAAAAGATTTATCCATTCCTCCTAATGTTAAAATTTTAAATGAACCGGAACAGATTGTAATATCAGTTGTTTCACCTAAGAAAGTTGAAGTTGAAGAAGAATTACCCGAGGAAGGGGTTCAGGAGCCGGAACTAATCAGGAAGGAAAGAAAACCGGAGGAAGAAGTCAAAGAGGAAGAGTCAGGAGAAAAAGAAGAGAAAACCTCTTAAAAGCCGCTTGAATATAATCATGAAATTTCTAGAGTTACTGATTCATTTTTATTGCAATTAGTTAAGTAGATATCAGTTAATATTATTGGCAGAAAGAGGTGAAAGACTTTTGTGAAAATAATTATTGGCCTGGGAAACCCCGGTCGTCTGTATCAAAAAACCCGCCACAATTTTGGTTTTATCGTCGTTGACGCTCTGGCCAAAGAGTTAAAAGTAAAGTTTAAACATAAAGATTATAGTGTTCTTTGGACAACAGCGACGTTCGGATTAAACAAAATAATTTTAGCTAAACCGAATACTTACGTTAATTTAAGCGGCCAAGCCGTTATTCAATTAATTAAGAAATTTAAGATAAATATAAAAGATTTACTGGTTGTAGTTGATGATGTGAATCTTGAATGGGGACAGATGCGGTTACGTCCTTCCGGTTCGGCTGGAGGACATAAAGGCTTAAAATCCATTATTGAAGCGCTGGGGACGAATGAATTTGCCCGTTTAAGACTGGGTATTTCCGGCGGTAATAAAGAAAGTTTAACTGATTACGTTTTATCCGGATTTAGCCGCCGTGAAGAAAAAGAGATGGATTTATTAGTTAAATACGTTAATGAAGCTATAGAAGCTTTTGTTATTGATGGCGTTGAAACAGCGATGCGCCGGTTTAACGGTGTTGATTTGTTAAAGGGTGATTATACAAAAATAAAAAAGAAGTAATTTTTTTGCCGAGTGGTGTAATGGCAACACACGGGCCTTTGGAGCCTGGTATCTTGGTTCGAATCCAAGCTCGGCAGCCAC
>CAZDKO010000103.1:0-1513 GCA_964506075.1 uncultured bacterium | reverse complement strand
GATGGAATCTCGTGACTGGAGTTCAGACGTGTGCTCTTCCGATCTCCCCAAAATGAAATGGGTTAACATCTATTTTGCTAGCGGTAGTGCCGAAATCACTTCACCGGATGTGTATAAACTTAATCGGGCGGCGCGTCTATTAAAGATTAACGGCCAGAAAAAAGTTCTCATTATTGGTTCGGCAGATATGAGAGGTTCAGCCGAGGCTAATACTGCTCTGGGTTTAAAACGGGCCAAAGCGGTAAAAAACTATCTTATCGACCAGGGTATTTCCGCTGACCGACTTAAAGTAAAAAGCATTGGTAAAAGTGAGGCTTCAAAGAAAGCTGTAGATGAAAAGATGGCCAAGGATAGATGTGCCAAATTTGAAATTTTATTGTCCGGGCTCAAAAAGAAGAAATAAAAATACGCTTTAATTTTAGGGTTTTATTAGCATAAGAATGTAAACCTCTGATGAAACAGGGGAGGGGAAAGAATTATCGTCAGGATAAAAGAGAGAGATTGGTTTTTCCTGACGGATTTAAAAAAAGTTATTGAAGAAAATGAGAATGTTCTCCAGATAAGTTGACAAAGGGGTGTTTCCGCAGGAAGGAAATCACCCCTTTTTTTTATTCAGTAAGAACGAGAGAATATTTATGCCCGCTAATAGAAAACTTAAGATTGCTTTAACTCTTCTTGTTTTAGTGATGCTTATAGGTACAGTCGGTTTTGTTTTTATTGAGGGCTGGCGGCCGTTAGATGCTCTTTATATGACGACCATTACTCTTTCTACGGTTGGTTTTCAGGAGGTTCATCCTCTGAGTCCGGCCGGCCGTATTTTTACTATATTTCTTATTATTTCAGGTTTAGGGATTTTTATTTTCGGGGTAAGTGCCGTTGGAAGTTTTATTGCCGAGGGGCAGCTCAGCGGTCTGGTAAGGAGGCGAAGGATGGAAAATAGAATTCAGGGCATGAGCAATCATTTTATCGTCTGCGGAATGGATGAAACGGGGCAGCGCATTATTGAAGAATTTCAAAGGGCGCACGCGCCTTTTGTTGTCATTGAGAGAGATAAGGAAAAAATTGAAAAATTTAATGTTTCGCCCGAAATAGTGGTGTTAGAAGGAGACGCCACCGAAGACGAAGTGCTAATTAAAGCCGGTATTGAGCGGGCCCAGGGATTAGTTACCGCTTTGGCTTTAGATACTGATAATCTTTTCGTCGTTATTTCTGCCCGTCACATTAATCCTCAGTTACGTATAGTTGCCCAGGCAACAGATGAGGCTAACCTTTATAAAATGAAAAAGGCTGGAGCCAATAACGTTATTTCTCCTAATTCTATCGGGGGTTTCAGAATGGCCTCCATCATGCTTAGGCCGACCGTAGTTTCTTTCCTTGACGTTATGACCAGCGGAGACCCGGATGTTTCTTTAAGAATGGAAGAAGTAACGATACCGCCTGATTCCCACATGGATAGGAAAACCCTTTAGATCGGAAGAGCGTCGTGTAGGGAAAGAGTGTAGGATAGGGTGTA
>CAZDKO010000102.1:0-1548 GCA_964506075.1 uncultured bacterium | reverse complement strand
GTTATTGCATTTAACTAGATATGTGCACCTTAACCCGGTTACAGCAAAAATTATTAATAAGCCTGAAGACTGGCAATTTTCTTCGTTTAATGAGTTTCTTGGCAGGAGTAAAGAAGAAGATCGAATCTGTGTGCATCAGAAATATATTGATTGTGAACCGGGATTATATCGCAGTTTTGTTGAAGAGCAAATAGAAGTTCAAATAGAATTAGCTCGGCTAAAGCTATTTCACATCCCCGCAGTGTGAAATTGTCATTTTAGGCACTTTAGCGCATTTTTAAACTTTAGGCATTTTAAAAAGCTGTGAAATCAAAAAAATTCATCGTCCACGTTGATATGGATGCTTTTTTTGCCGCTATAGAACAGCGCGATAATCCGTCCTTGCAGGGAAAACCGGTCGTGGTTGGCGCTGATCCTAAAGGGGGCAAAGGCAGAGGGGTTGTTTCTACCTGTTCATATGAAGCCAGAAAATTCGGTATCGCCTCAGCTATGCCTATATCTATGGCTTACCGGAGGTGTCCCCGGGCGGTTTTCTTACCCGTGGATATGGAAAAATACAGCCGGGTTTCTTCCGAGATTTACCGCTTGTTCTACGATTTTACCCCGGAAATTGAAAGCGTGGGGATTGATGAGGCTTTTTTAGACATAAGCGGTAGTTATCATCTTTTTGGTACCCCGCTAAAGACCTGTCAGTTGCTTAAATCCAGGATAAAAGAAGAAACCGGCCTGACGGCTTCGGTTGGTCTGGCGCCGACAAAAATGGCGGCTAAAATAGCTTCTGATTTAAATAAACCCGATGGCTTAGTGGAGGTAACCGAAGGGGATTTGCTTGATTTTCTCTGGCCTCTGGATATTAGTAAAATCTGGGGGCTGGGTAAAAAAAGTAAAATTCTTTTAAATGATATGGGAATTGAAACTATTGGCGATTTAGCCCGGACCGATTTAAAAAAGCTGGAGGAAGTATTCGGTAAAAACGGAGAGTATTTCTGGGAGCTCGCTAACGGAATAGATGAGAGAGAAGTAGAAGCCGAAGGAGAGGTAAAATCTATCAGTAATGAAGTTACCTTTGATAAAGATATCGGGGACAGAGAAAGAATAGAAGGAACACTTATCGGACTCTGTGAAAAAGTCTCCGGCCGTCTCCGGAAGGATAGATTTAAAGGCCGGACCATTACCCTGAAGATAAGGCTTCAAGGGTTTCATACTTACACCCGGTCTAAAACCTTAACCCAACCTACCAATTTTGTGGATACTATTTACCCGGCGATAAAAAAGCTCTTTGAGGATTTTGACTTAAAAGGCCGGCGGGTTCGGCTGGTCGGGGTTAAGGTTTCTAATCTTGCTCCGGTAGATTTCAAAGAGAGTCTCTTTGCCGATGTCTCTGATGAAAAGAAAGAGCGGATTCATAAAGCGGTTGATAAAATAAAGAAAAAATTCGGCGATATTGCCATTCATCGCGCCGGTAGCCAGATATAATTTGTTTTTCCCTTTTTCCGTTTTTCAAGATCGGAAGAGCACACGTCTGAACTCCAGTCACCGCTCATTATC
>CAZDKO010000101.1:0-1629 GCA_964506075.1 uncultured bacterium | reverse complement strand
AAAGAAGTGGGAAGAGAATTTGGAGTTATATAAATTGAGACGATTTTTTCGTAACCGACGCGGCTTAAAGGAGAAACTTCCCTTAAGCCGCTTTTATAAAAACGGGGGAAAAAAGTGAAAAGATTGCTATTAATCCATCCGGCAACAGTCAATAATACCGCCGGATACGGAGAAACCAAATCCTGGGGAATGCCCCCTTTAAGCTTAGCTTATGTAGCGGCCGTTACCCCCAAAGACTGGCAGATAAAAATAGTTGATGAATATGTAGAAGAACTGGCGCCTGATGAAAGGGCCGATTTAGTCGGTATAACATCTTATTCAGTCAATGCTCTGCGGGCTTATCAGTTAGCCGGAAGATTCAAAGCCCGGGGTATTACTACGGTTCTGGGCGGCATCCATGCTTCAATGAGGCCTGATGAGGCGATGAATTATGTGGATGCGGTCGTGGTTGGAGAAGCTGAATCTATCTGGGGAAAAGTAGTCAATGATTTCCAGACGGGAAAATTACAAAAAAAATACGTAGCCGAAAGAATTTCTCTTAAAAATTTACCTGTTCCCAGAAGAGATTTGTTCTCTTCTAAATATGAAATGGATGTTATTCAGACTTCGCGCGGCTGCCCCTTTAACTGTGATTTCTGCAGTGTAACTGCTTTTAACGGAGCTGAATATAGAAAAAGACCGACAGAAGAAGTATTAAATGAATTGGCAACGATAAATAAAAAAATAGTTTATTTTGTGGATGATAACATCCTCGGTTTTGGTAAAGAATCGGAAAAACAAGCCATAGAGCTTTTTAAAGGCATTATTAAACGTAAATTTAATAAAATCTGGCTTACCCAGGCTTCTATTAACCTGGCCGATAACCCGGAGGTTTTAAAATACGCTTATAAAAGCGGCTGTCGGTTTGTTTTTATAGGGATAGAATCGGTCAACACCGATACTTTGAAGGAGATGAAAAAAGTGGCCAATCTTAAAACCGGGGTGGAAAACTTAGGAAAGGCAATCAGCCGGATTCAGAAAAGCGGGATAGGAGTTATCGGCGCTTTTATTGTCGGCAATGACCATGATGATATCAGCGTGTTTAAGAAAACCCTTGATTTTATCAACAAGACCCGGCTGGATGTATTTCAGCTTTCACACATCACCCCTTTCCCGGGCACGAAACTATTCAGCCGTTTAGAGGAAGAAAATCGCATCATCTGCAATAATTTCCCTGACGACTGGGAACGATGCGATATGGACCAGGTGATGATTAAGCCGAAACAAATGACCATAGATGAGCTGGTTCGTGGTTATGATTATATTATCAGAAAAAAGATTAGTTCTCCCAAAATAATATTTCAGGCGATGAAGACTCTGATGAAGACTAAAAACATTGTTACCGCTCTCCTGGCGTATAATCTTAACAAGGATTTTCAGAAATATGTGATTCCTGACAGAAGGTTTGAAAAAGTAAAATAAGTCTTATGGAAGTCAAGATTTATAACAGTATTACAGAGATAGATGAAAACGAATGGAATTCTATCGTTGGACGTGATAGAATCATTTGTACTCATAAATATCTGGAAGCCATAGAGAAGTCTAACATCAATGATTGTAAATACTATTATCCGGTAGTGTATGATGAAG
>CAZDKO010000100.1:0-1641 GCA_964506075.1 uncultured bacterium | reverse complement strand
GGAACAATGCAGGCCTGGATACTTCCTTTTTTACCCGGCCTGGATTTAGGAACCAGATTCTATATGGCGCATTGTTTTTATGCCTATATTTCTCATCCCGTTCTTCTTTTCTGGTTAATTGCCGGTTTTTTCTGTGCTTCAGAATTTGGCGGCCAGTTGCTTACTTTTCAGCGATACGCTTTTATCGGTTACTCGATGATAGACCTGGAACTTTCCACCATGTTGATAGGCGTGCTTCTGATAATATTCCTCCATAAATTAGTAACCGCCAGAAATTTTAAGGATATAAGGAATCTATTGATAGAAATGTTGCTCTCGACCTTAATCGCCCTTAATAATGTTTTCTATGTTTCTATGGATTTATTGTTGATGAAATTTAAAACCCTCCGGTGGAAACCGATGAATAAAAATCCTTTTCAGAAGTTACCATTCTGGTCGGTAGTTAAAGATATGTATCCGGGGACTATTTTTGGATTGGCCGGTATATTTTTAGGCTTGAAGTATGCCCCCGAATGGGTGCTGGTCGGCAGTCCTTTTTTAATCAGCTTTATATTAGCCATACCGTTAGTGTATTTAACCTCTTTTAGAACGGAATGAAATAATTTAAGGAGATTCTATGAATAAAGATGAAAAACCGGATTTATTCAAAGCTTCTTTAAAAGACCAGCAGGAGAACCGGAAAGAATTCCTGGTGAGATTAGGCATAATCACCGCGGTCATAATCCTTATAATGTTATTTCCCATCGGCAATAATATTTCCGGGATTGCCAGAGTTTCTCCGGAACGCTATGTCCTTATTGAAGCAACTGAATCCGGAGTAGTAACCGATATCTTCGTTAAAGACGGAGATAAAGTAAAAAAAGGCGAGCCGTTACTGGAATTATATAACAACGAAATGCTTTCCGAACTGGAATCTTCCTATGAACAGGAAATTATCATTGAGCAGGAATTATTGAAGTTAAGAGGCGAAAAAGAATGGCATAAGAAGTTAATGGACCGAAACGTGAAACTTCATAATAAGGATGTCATTGCCACTTCTGAAATGGAGCTTACCCGCCTTAAATATAGCAATACCCAGCTTGAAATAGAGATAAAAAGTAAAGAATTAGAGATGTTAAAGAAACGAAGAGAATATCTAAGTAAATCTTTAGAGATGACCAGAATTACCAGTCCCATTGACGGGGTGGTTATCGGCGAAATAGAAGATAAAATCGGCACCTTTATGGAAAAGGGTGATATGCTCTGCCAGATTGTCAACACCAGAAAATTCTTGCTTGAATTTCCGGTTGATGAGAGAAAAATCAGATACGCCAACATCGGCCAGCCGGTGACCATCAGGTTCTACGCGTATCCCCAAAAAATCTATAAAGGGGTCTTAAAAGACATTAAACCTATCTTCTGGGAACAATCCAAAAGGGTTATTGTTAAAGAAAACGTAATTAATGTCTATATAGATTTTGAACCGGGGAATTTAGACCTGAAGACCGGTATGAGCGCTTACGTTAGAGTTCATACAGGGAAGACCACTTTGATTAAAAAAATAATTGATAAGGTAAATTACATTGTGTCTATGTAACTTCAAAACAAGATATTATAGATTTTTCGGCATTATTTTTATGGTCGGATTATTTTTATATTCTG
>CAZDKO010000099.1:0-1659 GCA_964506075.1 uncultured bacterium | reverse complement strand
CATCCGGCAGAAAGCCTGCCTTTCGTCTTAGAGAAATTTGAAGCCCAGAAAAGAGGAGAAATTACGCTGGCCGAAAATATACCGCTTAAAAGAAAAGACGGCCGCATTATTTATGCCGACATTAATTCCTCGGTGCTATCGTTAAAAGGTAGAACCTATATGCTGGGTATTTTCCGGGACATCAGTGAACAGAAAAAAGCTAAAGAAGAACTTTTATTTCAAAACACCTTGTTAGAAGCCCAAAATGAGACTTCTATAGAGGGTATTTTGGTCGTTGATGCCAGAGGAGAAACGGTTTTATTTAATAAACGTTTTGCCGAAATGTGGAATATCCCGCCGCATATTTTAGATAAGAGGAAAGATGACTTGATGCTTCAATATGTTTTAGACCAACTGGTAGAACCGGACCTGTTTATAGAGAAAGTGCAATACCTCTATCGGCATAAAAATAAAAAGAGCCGGGACGAAATAGTTTTTAAAAACGGAAGGGTTTTTGACCGGTATTCTTCACCTTTGATAGACTTAAAGGGCAGATATTACGGCCGGGTCTGGTATTTTCATGATATTACCGAACATAAAAAGGCCGCAGCTAACCTCCAGGAGGCTTATAAGAAGCTTAAAGAGACCCAGGAGGAGCTTATTCAATCCAGCAAAATGGCGGCTATGGGACAGCTCGCCGCCGGGATATCTCACGAGTTAAACCAGCCTTTGACCGGTATTAAAGGTTTTGCCCAGGCAATATTTATGGAATTAGAAGACACTCACCCCCTGAAAAAAGATTTAGCGAGGATAGTAGAGCAGGCGGATAGAATGGATAAGATTATTAAAAATGTCCGCTTTTTTGCCCGAAAATCCGAATTTCAGATGAAAAAAGTGGAAATTAACAAACCCCTTGAGGATACTTTAACGCTGATGAAAGAGCAATTGAAAGCTCACCGGATTAAAGTAAAAAGTTTCTTAGCCCAAGATTTACCCAAAGTCAAAGGGGACGTCAATCAGCTGCAGCAGGTTTTTCTTAATCTTATTTCCAACGCCAGAGACGCTATTGACAGCCGGAAAGGCGCTGGCGTTGGAGAACTAACGATAAAAACATCCTTAAGCAAAAACAAAAAAAATGTGGAGGTTATTTTTAAAGATAACGGCTGTGGAATTTCCAAGGAGGGTCTGGGTAACATCTTTAACCCCTTTTTTACTACCAAATCTCCGGCCGGCGGTATGGGGTTGGGATTATCAATCGCTTACCGGATTATAGAAATGCACCGGGGTAAAATTGAAGTTAGCAGTAAAGAGGGAGAAGGCACTGAATTTACCATTACCCTGCCCATCAGCTGAAACTTTGTATTAGTGAATAGGAAAAGAGTCCTGCTTATAGACCACCTTTTTAATCTGCGGTTGTAATTTTTTGAAAACCTCCAGATATTCTATCCGCTCCAGTCTTAATTTTCGGGCCAGTTGTTCCCGGTCATCTTCTGAATAAAATTTCTTAAGGTTTAATAATTCCGGCCTCACCCCTTCTACCTTTTCCGGGATGAGAGTTCCAAAGTCGTATTCCTGTATCCAGTTGATATTGCCGCGGACAATACCACGAATAATATGGGCCATTTCATTAACCTCTACCCGGGTGACCGGCCGGATAATTTTTAAACTGCCGTCCGGTTC
>CAZDKO010000098.1:0-1729 GCA_964506075.1 uncultured bacterium | reverse complement strand
ACCCTATCCTACACTCTTTCCCTACACGACGCTCTTCCGATCTAATGATTTTTGTCTGGTAATCATTTTGTTCCGTGACCGCCGCCAATGATAATAAACCCAGAGGTAAATCAATTACATCGGGATGCAGTACCTGGCCTTTAATAAAATCAGAAACAGAAGGGGAATAATTAAAATTGACCAAAACTACTTTCATATAAAATATTTATTTCATTTGTTCTTCTATTCTTTTCAACTGCTTTCTTGCCCGGACATAAAGCATCGCTTCCGGGTTTAAGGTGGATACTACCGCTTGCTTAAAGTATTCCGCGGCCTTTTCTAAATCCCCTTCTTTTTGATACTTAACCGCTGTGATAAAAAGAATATTTTCTTTGCTAAAAAAATTAGGGGAATCGGCTAATTTTAGCAACGCCTCGTCTGTTATTTGGCCGAGTTCAAATTTTGCCAGAGAAGCGAAACTGTTTTCAGGATAAGTATCTATTAATCTCTGCCAGTATTCTCTTCCTTTTTCTTTTTCGTCTAAACTATAGTAATAGGCACACCCTATTTCGTATAACGCCTGGGCACAACCTTGAGGAAAATCCTGATATTCGGATAAGACAATTTCAAACGCTTCTATCCCTTTACGAGCCTGTTCCCTGGCAGTTTCATCTTTAGGTATATCCGGATCCAGACCGAGAAAATCGACTCTGGCCATTCGCATATAAGAAATACCTTTGAAAAGTTGAGCAGCGGCGGATACCGTACGCGGCTCTTTAGGATTAGCCAGTATGGCCTCAAAAATGGCCAGCGCTTCTTCATTTTTATCTTCTTTCAGATATTCAAAAGCTTTCTTCATTTGAACCGTTGCGTCCTGAACCTGAATTTTGGATGCTTGTTTCTCGTTCGAAAAATGTCTGATTAACGTCATAATTGCCGGGTCTTTTGTAGACCGTAACTCTTTTTTGATTACGGCTTGCCTTATAAATCTGATACCTACAATCCCCGCTATTGCCAATAAAATGAAGCTCCCCAGCAGAATACCGACCCCCACCATTTTCTTTTTCATATCTCCCCCCTTATTTAATCTGTTTTGACCGGTATAATTTATCTTAGCATTCCCTAATAAATTTTAGGACCGTTTTATCGGGAACAAAATGTAATGAGAAGCAAGGTATTTGTTGTATAAGCTCGGTGCATGATTCTAACGCCCTATTCATAGCTTCCTTATTCCAAACGGGACAGAAAAAATGATTTAAAAGTCTCTGGAATGTTTTTTTAGGAGGGTGCTTCACTATTTTATTTTTTAAACCATGATGGAGAAAAAAAATTTTCCTCAGGGGCACGCCTTTATTGACGTAAACTCTGTCGGCAGTCACCCCAAACCAGGGAACGGCGTATACGTAAAAATAACCGTTAATCTTTCGGACACTGATACGTTCGTCACTTAAAATAACGGCCTCATCTTGCCACAGCTTACACATAGTCGATTTTCCGCTTCCCGGATAGCCAAGAAACAAGTATCCTCGCTTCTTATCCATAACGCCACAGCCGTGAAACAATAATCCCTGGTTTAAAGATAACAAATGCGCTATTATGAATTCACAAAACGGGTCACCGGGAAACCCGCCAAGAAAAATAGAAAAAATTGAATCGCCCTCAGGCAACTTAAGAGACGGAGAAAATCCACTAAAAATATCCCCTTTTTTAAAATCGGAACTAAAAATAGCGACGCGGCGCGCTTTTAATA
>CAZDKO010000097.1:1389-1738 GCA_964506075.1 uncultured bacterium | reverse complement strand
CGTTGATTTCCAGAAATTTCAGGATACAGGGGACAAGGCCGCCATTAAAAAATCTCTCGGGTTAACAAGCGATGATTTCATAGTCGGTATTATTGCCAATTTCGGCTGGATAAAGGGCCATAGAGATTTCATAGAAGCCGCCAGTTTAGTTTTACCGGTAATTCCCAACGTTAAATTTCTATTAATAGGGGAGGGACCGGAAAAACAGTCTATAGCCGATACCATAGAGCGGTTAGGGTTAAAAGATAAGGTAATTTTTCTGGGTAAAAGGAAGGATATACCGGGGTTACTTTCGATAATGGATATTTCTGTGAATGCTTCTTATTCTGAAGGTATGTCCAATACCATA
>CAZDKO010000097.1:0-1379 GCA_964506075.1 uncultured bacterium | reverse complement strand
AATCAATGGCCGCCGGCATTTCTGTGGTGGCAACTGCAGTTGACGGGAATCTGGAGACAGTGATGGACGGTCAGACGGGCATACTGGTTCCGCCGAAAAATCCGCCGGCTATGGCTGAGGCTATTATCAGGATATTAAAAGACAGAGAATTAGCCAGGGAAATGGGAAGAAATGCCAGAGATTTGGTTAAGGATAAATTTACTTCCGGGATTATGACTGGTAATTTTGAAAATTTATACGAACAATTATTAAAACCTAAAGTCGCCTTTGTCTTTTCTCAATTTCCCTGCTATGATGAAACTTTTATATTAAGAGAAATGAACGGGTTAAGAATGGAGGGTTTAAACTTCGTTATTTTTTCCATTAAGCCCTGCAAAGACAAGATAATTCATGATGAAGCCAAAGAATTGATGCGCGATACTTATTACCTGCCTCTTATTTCCTTTAAAATTTTCCTTATAAATCTTTTTTTTCTAATTCGACATCCGGTTAGATATATCGGTTCTTTTTTTCGTGTTTTCTTCGGTAATATTAAAAGTTTCAATTTCTTCTTCAAGAATGTCGGTCTCTGGCCGCAAGCGGTAGGTTTTGCCTGGACGGCCAGAAGAAATAAAATTACCCGTGTTCACGGTCAGTGGGCGACATTTCCGGCTACTTTTGCCTACGTGATTTCAAGATTAAATAATATACCTTTTAGTTTCACCGGACATGCCCACGATATTTATTTAGATACCACCATGCTTGCAGAGAAAATGGCCGCGGCTGAATTCATTACGACCTGTACGGCAGACAATAAAAAATATTTGTTGGAATTGTTTGATAGTTCCCGTTTAAAAGAGGCGGAGATAAAAAATAAGATTATTATAAATTATCACGGGGTTGATTTAGAGAGATTCAATATTAAAAATGCCGGTAAGTCATCAGATCCGGCTCAGGACGGAATAGATAAACCCGTATCCGGGAATTTCAGAATTCTTTCTGTCGGAAGCCTTCTGCCCTGTAAAGGATTTGATATTTTAATTGAAGCGTGCAAAATTTTAAAAGACAAAGGGTTAAAATTTGAATGGCCATGCGTCCTAAAATTCATTGGGGCATACCTAACGTTTTACTGGAAGCAATGGCGGCAAAAACCCCGGTTATCTGTACCCATCTTCCGTCTATCCCGGAGTTAATTCAAAACGGGCAAACCGGTTTTATTATCCCGGAAGAGGATCCTCAGGTTCTTGCCGAAACAATAATCAGATTGTATCACGACAGTCAACTGAGAAACAACGTCATTAATGCCGGTTATGAAATAATAGAGCAAAAATTTGATTTTCGTAAAAATTCTCGCCATTTAATCAGATCGGAAGAGCACACGTCTGAACTCCAGTCACCGC
>CAZDKO010000096.1:0-1770 GCA_964506075.1 uncultured bacterium | reverse complement strand
GATGGAATCTCGTGACTGGAGTTCAGACGTGTGCTCTTCCGATCTAAAGCCAGGGTCCCTTCATACACAATGTTTATTTCGGTGGATAACTCGTCGATATTTAATAAGATAGCGTTGTTTTTTTCTTCGTGAAGATAGGCTTTAGTTAAAGCCAGAGAACTTAAGCCGATTCTTTCAACAGTCAGGTCTGCCTTTTCAAGTTGATTGATTAGTTTTTCAACGACACTTTTTTTTACCGCCGCTAATAAAATTTTTGAGTTTTTATCCGGCCGGACTTCCTGGATAGAAAAGCCCAATCCAAATTTATTCAAGGAAAAAGGGAAAACTTTTTCGGCTTCAAAAGGAATCATCTGAGAGATTTCATCGTAATCTTTAGAGGGAAGGGTAATGTATTTAACCGAAAAAAGGCGCCGGGGAAGAACAGTAATGACTGATTTGGTTTTTATTTGATTTTCTGTCCATATTTGTTTTAATAATTTCGGGATAATTTCATCCTGATTTCCTTCCAAATCTAAAGGGATGTCTTTTTTGACAAAGTTGATTATCTCTTCTCCCCCGGAGTTTTTTGTTAATTCCAGCAGCTTAATTGAATCAGTGCCAATATCTAAGATGATAACAGTTTTATTTTTTGCCATTTTTAGATTCCATCCACTTTTTAATTTTCACGCCAGTATAATATTTTAGCAGGTCTGCTACTTCGGTCAAGAATTACTTCTATCCTTTTCGTTATCGGGTTATTTTTAAACGAAACTGTAGAGATAATATTAAAATGTGAACTTTTGACTCCCAGAAAATCCCTGATTTCGGCTGGAATAAGAGATGAGGTTGTACTGGTAAAAGGCTGGTCATCGTCAGTTCCTTCTATCCCATCTTCTCCTTGTCGATAAGCAATAATGTCACGGGCAAGGTTTTCCGCCCCGGATACATTCTGGCTTTCCAGTAAGGTGCAAAGTATCTCTTCTGATACCGTATTGATGTTGATTTTACCATCACCAAAAACGGTAAAATAATTTTGCTGAAAAAGTGCCGGATTCATTTCCCTTACCAATAAGATTTCTTCGGGTGTATCCAGCTTGCCGTTTTTACAGTGATAAGGATTAGATAAATCCAAATAATAAGAATCTTCCGCACCGTTTAATTCTTCCACGGAATCTTCATCCCGCCAATCTTTAAAAGAATCAAGCAGAGTATTAATGTTTTCATAATCTTCCCAGCCGGGAAGAAATTGAAGGAGATTTATAAGCCCTGAGAGATTTTCCATATTAAGATTAATTTTACCCGCTTCATCAATAAATTGAACTTCCAGTTTCCCTGAACTGATATCCAGCTCTTCTAATCCCTCGTCGGTGATAAACCAATTCTCATTGTAAAAATCATATCCGGAAGATTCATCCGTATCTGTTAGCAATTTAGCTGTAGCTAACTCCACTCCCCCTCGAGCTAAGGCGTATGCCTGTAAATTTCTGGCCTGGTAGTTAGCTATTTTCAAATCTATCCGGGCAAAATAAGCAACACTAAAGGCAACTATGGAAAGAATAGCTGCAATCCAGAGGGTTATAATTAAAGCAGCGCCGGATTTATTCATTATCTTTTAAGACAAACTTTTGTGGAAAGATTTAATTTTTCTTTTTCCTCTAAAACTATATTTATCTCCACCGCTTCAGGAAGGTTTTCTTCTACCCAGGTTTCTTGCCATGTTTCACCATCAAAGAATTGGAGAGATCGGAAGAGCGTCGTGTAGGGAAAGATGTAGGATAGGGTGTAGATCTC
>CAZDKO010000095.1:0-1788 GCA_964506075.1 uncultured bacterium | reverse complement strand
GATGACCAAGAAAGACGTATTGCGAACTTTATTTTTACTTGACCTGTGGGGAGTTCTGGAAGAAGGGTCGGTTTATTTTAAAAGGCAGCGGGAGGTTAAAAACACCCTTGAAAAGGCCAGGATTGTTATAGTCAATTCAACCAACAGCCGGGTCGGGGCTTTGATTAAAGGTGAGCTTTCTAATTTAGGGTTCAGGAATGTTATTACCAGAAAGGCCGACCGGGGCAAAAAGATTGGAGAGGTCATTAAAAATTATGATCTGGTAATCGGCTGTGCCAGGGCAAATTCAGAATCTAAAAATTTAGAGATTAACAAAACCTGTCTGTTGGAAAATATCCCCTTTATCAGTGTGGAGATAAATAAAAAAGAAGCGGTCATCGGTCCGGTGGTCTTACCCGGGGAGAGTGCCTGTTACCGTTGTTACCGGCAGAGACTTAAAGAGAATGAAAATTTCAATAAAAAGGGAGATTATTTATTAAAAGCCAGAGATTCCTGTTCATGGGACAGCCGGGTAATGGAAGGGGAGATAGCTCATCAGGTTGGTCTGGAAAGCCTCAAGGTTTTAACCGGGGTTAAGAAGCCGGTTTTAATCAACCGGATATTGACCTTAAGACCTTTAGATTCATCCGGAAAATTCAATGAAGTGATTAGAAAAACGACCTGTTCCGACTGCGGTGTAAATTTAAAGGCAGGGGAGAGAAAGGCCGGCGATTGGGGATTAAAAGAGATAGTTCTTCAGGACAGAGAAATTACCTATGGAGAAAACGGAGAAAGGATTAACAGCGCCGCAGAAACATTAAAGAGGATGGAAAGATTAGTAGGCAAAACCGGTATCATCACTGAAATCAGAAAAATGGGGATTGAAAAAGTCATCCCTGTTTTTCATTCGGTTTCGGCAGACCCCATAGGTAATAATCGCCTCCGGGACCATCTGGGTAAAGGGATAACCCCGGAACAAAGCCGGGCGAGTGCTTTAGGAGAGGCAATAGAGAGGTATTGCGCCAAGATGCAGGGGGACGAAAAAGTTGTGACGGCTTCTTTTAAAGAGGTCAAAAAAGAAGCGGTCAACCCCCGGGATTTTATCTTACCGTTAAATTTCCCGGTTAAATATTCTGATGATTTAAAGATAGATTGGTCGTGGGGGTATTCTTTAGTTAATAACAAACCGGTGCTTGTTCCGGCTAATCTTGTATATTATACTTATAGACCGTTGGCTAAGAGTAATCCAATATGTTTTTCTATTCCCAATGGACTGGCGACCGGTAATTGTCTGGAAGAGGCGATTCTGCACGGGATACTGGAGGTATTGGAAAGAGACGCCCATGTGATTGTAGAGAGGAACAGTCTGTGTATGCCTGATGTGGATATAAGCGGGATAAAGAATCGATATATTCTTGAGCTTTTAGATAAACTTAAAAAGCAGGGGATAACCCCTTACGTCAAGAACCTGATGCTGGATATTAAAATTCCGACGTTCAGTGTCTTTCTTAAACATACCTCTCCGGGGAGAGGGGAGATAGATTTATTTTCTTATGCGGTGGGAACTCATCTTAATCCGGAAATTGCCTTAATGAGGGCTTTTACTGAAGCTTTACAGCTTTATCCTATAGATTTGAGCGATTGGTTAGAAAAAAACCCGACTTATACCATTAAACATAGATTTCATCCTGGAAGGCAAATAAACTGCATTAATCAAATTAAGAATTATTCTTCAAGTAACATTAAAAGAGACATAGAAACATGCATCAAAGAAATTGAACAGTCAGGACTGGATGTGATAGTTATTGA
>CAZDKO010000094.1:0-1824 GCA_964506075.1 uncultured bacterium | reverse complement strand
CTTTTTAACCGTCTCTTTATTTTTTGCCAAACACACATAGCTGGCTATCGCCAGTAAAAAGAATAATATCCCCAGTATAAGAAATTGGATGTTTCTTCCCGAAAAGGCCGGCATTTTGTAAGTAATTTTGGCCGCCGGCTCGTCAAATTTGATATCTCTGGCTTGTCTTGGCAGTCGCAAAGTCAGAGTTGTTATCATTTTTATTCCTATCTCGGAACTGCCTGAACTGCTAAAAACTAAAACATTATCGTTCTGGGAAGCTAAAGTTATCTTTCCTCCGGATTCGGCCGCGCTGGATTTAATTTCCCAGTAATCCCCCTTATTCACTGCTACCCCTCTCATAATATAATCGGCCGTAAACTGATTATTTCCCTCATCAAGTTTAAAATTCAGGTTTTCTATTTGCGTGGGCATATTTGTCGGTTTAAAAATCCGGGTAAACATACTCAAAACCGGGTATCTCTGCTTAAAGGAAACGTAAGCGCTGGCAGACATACTTATAACTTCCTTTATCTGCGCGTCTCCGTTTTTTAGAATTATGGATTCGGACCTATCGTGTATCTCCATTACGTTGACGGACTGAATTTGCGCTGCAGAAGTGCCGAACGCAGATAAAGCGATTACGGTGGCGAAGACTATCAATGAAATTTTATTTTTTATCATAATTTTAAAAAGAAAATGATTTTAGTATTGATTCACAATTGGCTTGCGCTGCCGTTGAACCCGCCGGAAAATCATAAAGAATCGTAAACCCGTATCCCCCGCCTTCAAAATAAAAGGCATAGAGCTCATACTGGCTGCCGGACAGAATGGCCTTATAGGAAACTTTTGTGGCCGCTACGCCGCCAACGCTGGCCTGGCTTTGGCCGGTAACGGTCGCACCTCTGGGAAAAAGTAAATACTGTTCAAGAGTCATTCTGGCAGCAGCACCGGTCATTCCGTATCCCCAGGATACGATAAATTCGGTTTGGCGGGAAGGAGAACAAAAATCCACTTCGGTACCCGACGGGGTAATAACGGACCAGTCACCCGGATAAGAAACTTTCCAGACCGGAGACGGATTGACGTAAGAGTTTCTCTTTGACGCGGATTTCCGCGACCCTCTGGTGGAAGAAGAGGCGTCGCCTCCGCCATGCATGCTAATTCCCCATTTGGTTAAAATATCCGGCGGTAACTCTTCAAGTTCCGGCGGAAGAATACCGGCGCTCTGAAATATTTCCGTATCAACGACCACGTAAGGTCCGGCTACGGCTTTATTATAGCTTTCGATGCCGCCTTTAACGGCTTCTTCAAAAGAAACCTCATTGTTTAATGAAGTTGACTCTATCGGGATAATCTGGCCGCTTTGCGGCAATTGCACCAGCGGGAAGGCGTGTCCGGGCATTAAAACAATATAACTTTTTAAACCCTGAGCCGTTGCCGCCGAAGCAAAAAATAACGCCGTATCCAGACAGGTTCCCGCTTTATCTTTAATGGTGTCCCTCGGGTATTTTACAAACTGGGCCAATTTTCCCGTCCAGAAAGCCGCCGGCTCAGTTTTATATTGTATCCTGTTGTTAACGGAAAGTGCCCATATCCCCGTTAAGCTTTTTATGGCTTCTTCATCGGAAAGACAGGCTCCGGCGCCTCCAGCCAATTTATTTCCCAGGTCGGAGAAGGTTCTCAGTAACGGGTCGGTAGGCGTTATCCAGGCCGCCAGAAGCGGGTAATTACTGAAAATATCGTAGAAATTTCCGATGCTTTCTTCCGGGGGGATACTGGAAAATATAAAATCATGACCGCCCAAAAGGTTTATGGGTCTACTTTCATTAATTTCTTTAGACC
>CAZDKO010000093.1:0-1969 GCA_964506075.1 uncultured bacterium | reverse complement strand
GTAAATATCTAATTTGAATCAGGAGAAAAGAATATAATGGGTTTAAAGCAATATAAACCGGTAACCCCGGGACAACGTTTTAAAAATATTGATAGTTTTCAGGATGTTACCAAAAAGGAACCGGAAAAGTCTCTATTAAGGCCGCTTAAAAAAAGAGGTGGTAGAGATAGTCGGGGGAGAATTTCGGTTCGACATCAAGGCGGGGGACATAAACGTTATTACCGGATTATTGATTTCAAAAGGGATAAACGTGATATCCCGGCTAAAGTTTTGGCTATTGAGTATGACCCTAATCGTTCAGCCCGGATTGCTCTTATTGAATATACCGATGGGCTGAAAAATTATATACTGGCCCCTTTGGATTTAAAAGTTGATGATCAAGTTATTGCCAGCGATAATGCTGAAATAAGCCCAGGTAATGTACTTCCTTTACGGAATATACCGATGGGAACAATGATTCATAACCTGGAGGCACAGTTAAATAAAGGCGGTCAGTTAGTCCGGAGTGCCGGAGCGGCCGCTCAAATAATAGCTAAAGAAGGTAAATACGCTCAAGTAAGATTACCTTCCGGGGAAGTGCGTTTAATTCTTCTGGATTGTCATGCTACCATTGGGCAGGTGGGAAACCTGGAACATGAGAATATTTCTTATGGTAAAGCCGGTCGGATGCGCTGGTTAGGGGTTAGACCGTCAGTGCGGGGAGTGGCCATGAATCCGGTTGACCATCCGCTTGGCGGTGGTGAGGGAAAAGCTTCAGGCGGGCGTCCAGGAGTATCTCCCTGGGGCCAACCATCCTATGGCGCTAAGACTCGACGGAATAAACGGACCTCATTTTTTATTGTAAAAAGAAGAGTCAAGAAGAAAAGGAAAACTTAAAGGAGGAAGAACAATTGGGTCGGTCGCTTAAAAAAGGGCCTTTCGTAGACGAAAAGCTGTTAAAGAAGGTAAAAAAAGCAGAGAGTTCCGGAAGTAAGAAACCAATTAAGACTTGGTCCCGGCGTTCGGTAATTATTCCTGAATTTATTGGCCATACTTTTTCAGTCCATAACGGCAATAAATTTCTTCCGGTTCGTGTTACCGAGGATATGGTTGGTCATTATTTAGGTGAGTTTGCCCCCACCAGAGTCTTTAGAAAACACGGAGCTCATACAGAAAGATCGCTGGATAAAACTTAATAAAGGCAGATGGAAAAAACTAAAGTGAAAAAAACTAAAGTGAAAAAAACACAACCCGTAAAAATTAAGGTGAAGCCCGAGGTAAAACCGAAGAGAGCCCTTAAACCTGGAGCTGAACCCCAAAAAACAATAGAGGCAAAAGCCTGCGTTCGTTTTATAAGAGTTTCTCCGCGTAAAGCTAGATTGGTAATCAATTTAGTCCGTGGGAAAAATGTGGTTAAGGCTATTGACATTTTAGAACAACTCCCTCAAAAAAGTTCAAAAATTGTTAATAAACTTATTAAATCAGCCGTAGCTAACGCTAAACAAAAAGGGAAGATAGAAGATAAAGATTTGTTTATATATAGAATTTGGGCCAATGAAGGGGTTCGATGGAAACGTATTCGTCCCCGATCAATGGGACGGGCTGATCGTTATTTAAAAAGGACTGCTCATATTAATGTAATTATTCGGCAAAAACTAAACTAAAGGTAAATATATGGGACAAAAGGTAAATCCTAGAAGTTTTAGACTTGTGGTCACTAATGATTGGGATTCACAATGGTTTGCTAAAAAGAGTTATCAATTTCTTTTAGCTGAGGATATTAAAATCAGAGAACACATAAAAAAAACTTTTTCTTTTGCCGGCATCGGGAGAATTTCTATTAAAAAGACCGATAAAAACTTACGTATTGATCTTTACACCGCCCGGCCTGGTGTAGTTATAGGAAAAAAAGGCAGTGATATAGATAAACTAAGAGATGAATTACAGAAGTTAACCAATAAGCAGGTTTTTATCAATATTCAGGAAATCA
>CAZDKO010000092.1:0-1994 GCA_964506075.1 uncultured bacterium | reverse complement strand
GAGATAATGAGCGGTGACTGGAGTTCAGACGTGTGCTCTTCCGATCTTCACATCTTTGGTTACAGGGATACGCTTTAACCTTAGAAGATTAAGCCGGGATAGATAATTGCGTCCGATATCCGAGGTGCAGATTGTTCTGTATCCGATTTCTTTAGCTGTATCAATAATCCGTTGGTCATAATGCCCCTTAGGAATTGATAGATGCGTAATAGAACAGTTCAATTCATACTCTAATATTCTCTTGGATTCTCCTAATTCATATTTTAAATCTTTACCTTCCAGTCCTTTTAGCACCTGATGAGTCATCCCGTGAGAACCGATAATATGACCGTTATTTTTTAATTCTTTAATTTGCGGCCAGTCCATTTTTTCTCCTTTTTTAACGGCGCCGGCGATGATAAAAAAATGGCCGGTAAAATTGTATTGTTCAAGCAGAGGAAAAACGTTACTGAAATTAGTAATATCTCCGTCGTCAAAAGTAAGGATAAATATTTTCTCTGATAAAGAATCCTGAAGCGATTCCGGTTTGGCCAGATCATCCAGAGTTATCGTTTCAAACCCTTCCTGGCGAAGATAAGCCATTTGACTCTTAAATTCGGACAAAGCCACACGGTATAAATCGACTCCGGCCTCTTTTTTAGATACGGAAACGTTTCCTTCCCCAACCGCGTGATACATAAGAATCGGTATTTTAAGCTTTTTAAAATTCATTTTATTATTTCAGTCACTTTTTCAATCTGTTCGGCAATCTTATCTCTATATTCCAGCAGAACATCAGGATTGTTAGTGAAGTTGTCCAGAGAGGCAATTATGGGTTTAGGTATCGTTAAAAATTCTTCGCTTTGTTTTACAATCTCAGGGAATTTATCGTCTAACTTTCTTTCTTTTAACTGTTCCAACTGTTTTTTTAAGATAAAGAAATACTCATAATCTTCCAACCCGTCTCTGAAGACCTTTAATCTGATAGAACTAACGGGACCTTTATCCCCCGGATAATATAAAAGACCGTTACAATTTTGCTGCCAGGGGGTATTCATCGTATCTTCCCACGGATTTACCCGCCAGAAATTAACGCACCAGTATAAAAACCCCTTAAAATCATACTTCCAGCACATCCAGGGAATCATCCGCGGCTCTATAGCCGGAAAATCAAGAGCTAAATTAGGATAATTAACCTTGGGCCCGGAAACATACATCCATATTTCTTTTCCCATATTTCTCAACTTATTTATTTTTACCGCCTCATACGATTTAATCTGAAAACACCAGATATCTATATCTTTCCCCCAGTCCGGTAAATCGTCGGGGTCCCATATCCCGTGATAACAAACCATATTTTTTAAATCCGGGTCGGCCGTATGAACCATTTTACAAACTTTTTGAACCTGGGGATTACCAATTTTCCCTTCGTCCCAGGTATATAAATAAGCTTTATTCAGAAGATTATCTTTTTTTAAAATATCGGCATAATTTTTATAAAGGGGTATTAAGCCATTCAGCGTTTTAGCATCCTGTGGCCAGTTATTTCCGGCGCTGCCGTTATATTGCCCGACGGCAAAGCAAGTTAAACCGTTATCAACATAACTGGCTAATTTAGATTCAAAGTCCGAAGATAGAGGGTCAATATTTAAAATAGGCGATATCCTGTGTTTGAGCATATCCTGATAATATTGTTCTACCGTTGCCATTAACCGCGACTTCCAGGCATTATAATCTTCTCCTTTAGCCCGGGGATATTCATTTTCAATATAATTGGGGTAAAGGTCAAAAGCGGTTTTTAAATGAAAGGTGGCCGGTAAACTAAAATTCCTCACTTTAACTTCTAATTTTAAATTAATCGCCGAGGAACCATCCTTTTTTAAACTTATACTCCCGCTATATTCTCCGGGTTTGGTATTGACGGGGACATAAACTTCTATCCAGATGGGCTGGATTTTTCCTGCCTCCAGATTAAATTTGTCGGTTTCAACTAATGGGTCCGGCCAGAGCCCGAT
>CAZDKO010000091.1:0-2120 GCA_964506075.1 uncultured bacterium | reverse complement strand
GCGTTTTTAAAATTGACCACCCGGCCCTGCCCATCGGTTAAACGCCCGTCATCTAAAATCTGGAGTAAAATATTCATCACTTCTTCATGGGCTTTCTCTATTTCATCAAAGAGAATGACCGAATAAGGCCGACGACGAACCATCTCGGTTAACTGTCCCCCTTCTTCATAACCGACATAGCCGGGGGGTGCACCGATTAACCGGGCCACCGCGTGACGCTCCATATATTCGGACATATCTATACGCACCAGCGCTTCCTCATCGTCAAAAAGAAATTCAGCCAGAGCCCGGGCCAATTCTGTTTTACCGACGCCGGTGGGCCCCATAAATATAAAAGAGCCAAGCGGCCGACGGGGGTCCTGTAACCCGGCCCTTGAACGCCGGATAACGTTAGAAACCGCCTCAATAGCTTCATCCTGGCCGATGACTCTTTTCTTTAAATTTTCCTCCATATGAGCCAGTTTCTGCTTTTCCGTCTCCATAAGCCGCGTTACGGGAATTCCGGTCCATTTGGCCACAATTTCGGCGATATCATCGGCGTCAATTTCTTCTTTCAGCATCCGTTTGTCTTTTTCAAACCCCTGCAGTTTTTTATTGGCCTCGGCTAATTTTTTTTCCGCCTCAGGAATAACCCCGTAACGAAGCTCAGCGGCCCGGCCTAAATCCCCCTGACGCTCAGCTTTACTTTCTTCAATTTTGGCCTGTTCTATTTTTTCCTGGCAATCCTGGATTAACTTAATCGTCTCCTTTTCATTTCCCCACTGCACCCGCATAATTTTAGCTTTTTCTTTTAAATTATCTATCGTCTTTTTTATGTCGCTAAGCCTCTCTTTACTGGCTTCGTCCTTTTCTTTTTTTAAAGCCTCCGCTTCAATCTGAAGCTTGATGATTTCTCTTTCTACTTTGTCGATTTCAACCGGCAAACTATCAATTTCTATTCGCAGGTGCGAAGCCGCCTCATCAATTAAATCAATGGCTTTATCCGGCAGGAACCGGTCGGTAATATACCGCTGGGAAAGTTTAGCCGCGGCAATTATGGCTGAATCCTGTATTCTGACCCCGTGATGAACCTCGTATCTTTCTTTTAATCCCCTGAGAATAGAAATAGTATCTTCAACGCTGGGTTCACTGATAAAAATCGGCTGGAACCGCCGTTCAAGAGCCGCATCTTTTTCAATATGTTTACGATATTCATCTAAAGTAGTCGCCCCAATACAGCGAAGTTCCCCTCTGGCCAGGGCCGGTTTAAGCATATTGGAAGCGTCAACTGCCCCCTCGGCGGCACCGGCTCCAACCAGGGTATGTAACTCGTCAATAAAAAGGATGATTCTTCCGGCACTTTTTTCTATTTCCCGTATGACTGCTTTCAAACGGTCTTCAAACTCCCCTCTAAATTTAGCCCCGGCTATCAAGGCCCCCAGGTCTAAAGCGACGAGCTGCTTGTTCTTTAATGACTCCGGGACGTCCCCGCCGACAATCCGGCGGGCTAATCCCTCGGCAATAGCCGTTTTCCCCACTCCCGCTTCTCCGATAAGAACCGGATTATTTTTAGTCCGCCTGGAAAGCACCTGAATGACCCGTCTAATTTCTTCGTCTCTGCCGATAACCGGGTCAAGCTTTCCTTTACGGGCCAGGTCCGTTAAATTCCGGCCGTATTTAACCAGCGCCTGATATTTATCTTCCGGATTCTGGTCATTAACTTTTTGATTCCCGCGAATAAACTCCATGGCTTTTAAAATATTCTCCCTGTTTACCCCGGCCCGACGTAAAATTTCACCGCTTTTACCTTTATCTTCGGTAATGGCCAGAAGGAAATGTTCGGTGCTTATATAATCATCCTGCAGACGCTCGGCTTCTTCTCTGGCCTTGTCCAGTATCTGTTGGAGCCGGGAAGAAATATACGCCTGGGTAGCCACAGCCCCGACAATTTCCCCTCGTCCTTTCAGTTCATTTTCAAGTTGCCGGCGGATACCTTCTGCATTAATTCCAAGTTTTTCTAAAATAGGCTTAACTATCCCCTCTTCCTGATTAATAAGAACCAGGAATAAATGTTCAACGTCAATCTCCTGATGTTTCAATTTCTGGGCCAGCGTCTGGGCTGAAGCCAAGGCCTCCTGGGC
>CAZDKO010000090.1:0-2139 GCA_964506075.1 uncultured bacterium | reverse complement strand
GACAAATTTAGACAAAATAAAGCAAATTAACACAATCTTGGACATTTTAAGACAAAAATATACACATCAGAACATAGAGCTCTAATAGACCGGTTAACTGGCCAACCGGCTAACCGGTAAGTGGTTGGTTAATTGGTGATTGGTGAGCAGTAAATAGTGAATAGTCGTTAGTGAATAGTATCTAGTTACTAACGACTAAATACTAACGACTAACGACTAACGACTGGCAACTAACTACTGTCTACTTAAAGAAAGGGGGAAAAATGGCAAAAAAAACATGGGATAGGGTAAAGGAAGGGTTGGATAAAGCTCTGGAAGCGGCCCGGAAAGCGGCCAAAATTGTCGGGGATAAAGCCGGCGAAACCGCCCAGATAACCAAATTGAGCGTTGAAGCGATGACCCTGGAGCACCAGATGTCCAAAAAATACGCCGAGCTGGGTAACCTCGCTTACCAGTGGATGGCTAAGGGTAAGAAAGGGAGTCTTGCTTCTCAAGTAAAAGTAAAGAAAATAGTGGAAGAGACCAAAAAGCTTGAAGAACAATTAAATAAAAATCACCGGGCGATGCAGGCGGAGAAAAAAAGAAAGTAATTTCAAATTAGATTTTCACATAAAACTTAAGGGTTGTAATATTAATTAAGTTAAATAAGTTCTAATGTGTAAGAGATTAATTCTTACTTTAATGTGTCTATCTTTTTTTATAGCTCCTTCCGGCGTTAATGGAGGAGAAAGTGAAAAGTTTCGTTTTGCGGTGATGGGTTGTATGCATTTAGGTTTCTGCATATTTCTGTGTGTTTTTAGTTTATAAAAGAAAATTTTGCCGGTTGGCCCTTCCTTTACACCACCTGCCTCTATCAATAAAAGAGAAAATAAAAATCATTAGATTATCTTTTATTAAAAACTTATGTAATATTTGACTTCTGTCTGTATATTATGATATACTTATTTAAAGTTCTTTAGGTGAGAAGTAGGTATATCTTTTCTTCTCTAAAAGTAATGCCTGCCTTAGTAATACTTAACTGTTTGTTATATTTGGATAAAGTTCTGTTTTAATTTACGTATTTCAGATATAGAAAACACTTTATGACTCAAAAATCTAAAGAATATAGCCTCCCGCAACCTTTACCATGGCAATCCAATCATAAAACATTTTTCTCCAAAGGTTTTTTCTTCCTCTTTTTAGTCTTTCTACTTACCGGTTCGGTAACATATATTTTGGGCGGTATGGTTGTCTTCGAACGCGGTAATCTGTTATTTCCTTTGTTATGGTTAGCCGGTTTTTTTGTTTTAACCTTCAATGTTTCTCTTTCTCTGGTGGCGGCTCTTTTTTATCTTTTTCTGGGTCCAAAAATACTACCGGAGCAAGAAATTGAAGAGTTACCTAAAACAGCGGTTCTGATTCCGGTTAAAGATGAAGATTTTGGTTTATACGAGCGCATAAAATACACGGCGGAACATAATAATATGGAAAACTTGGATTACTGGATACTAAGCGATTCTTTGAAAGAAGAAATTATAAAATATGAAGAGGTAATAGTTACCGGATTAAAAGGTGACTTTGCCGACGGAAAGATAAAGTATCGGCATAGAGATTATCCCACAGAAAGAAAACAGGGCAATATAAAGAATTGGGTTGATAGTCATGGGGAACAATATAAATATATGGTGGTCTGCGATGCCGATAACATATTGCCGGAGGGGGTGGTAGAAAAGTTTGTCCGTAAAGCAGAACATCCCTCAAACAGTGATATCGCTATTTTTCAGGGCGGGATAAGGGTTATCCACGCCAAAACCTTCTTTAGTAAATTTATAGCCCTGGCGACGGAATCTTCACAGAGATTTAACGTTACTGTTTACTGGAGGATTTTTGAACGGTCTATGTCGGTGGGCCATGCCAACCTGATTAGAGTGGCTCCATTTTCCAAGATTCATTTAAAAAAAGGCATTATGTGCCATGACATCTGGGAAACAAGTTTCCTGGACCAGCGGGGTTACCGGACTGTTTTCTGCGAAGATATAATCTCTTATGAAGAGGTGCCCGGTAATTATTTAGAAGCTCGTTATAGAGATTCCAGGTGGGCCAGGGGAACAATGCAGGCCTGGATACTTCCTTTTTTACCCGGCCTGGATTTAGGAACCA
>CAZDKO010000089.1:0-2334 GCA_964506075.1 uncultured bacterium | reverse complement strand
GGTATCTACGACAATCAGTCCGGTTGTCGTAACCGCCGATGTGGCGGTAAAAAGAGCATCAATAAAAGAAATTTTTTCATTCCCTGATATAGAAAAAGGCTGCATCAGTAAAAATGTGCCGGCTAACGTTATAAATATAAACCCTAATACCAGCAACCGTATTGTCGTAAGGCCTGTTTTTTTCTTCATATTTAAACCCTTTCCTGATTTTTTATTTTAAAAAGCCACAGAAAACTCATATATATCCCGGCACCAAGAACTGAATTGGGGTTATTTTTATATTGTTTATTAAATTCTCCAGGGGGATTTTATACAATAATAGTTGAAAGGGCGAGTCAAAAAAGGGTCAAAAATGCGGTTTCAAGGAAGTAGTATGGATATTGGAGAAATTAATCATCCGAGCGCAGGCGGTAACCTACGCCGGGTTCGGTAAGGATATAAGAAGGACAGTCGGGGTTAGTTTCGATTTTACTGCGTAAATTGCTGATTGTTACCCTTAAAAGGTGAAGAATACCGTCATAGCTTTCGTTTTTATCCCAGATCTCCCGCAGTATCTGCTGATGCGTTAGAACTTTTCCGGCGTTTACAACGAATAATCTGAGGATATCATATTCAGTAGGGGACAAGTTAATTTCATCGCCCCCAATTTTTACCTGATGCTTCGTAACATCCAGGGTAAGTTTCCCCACCCGTAGAATTACATCTTTGTCCAGCGGCAAAAGCCGTCTCATTACTGCTCTAATGCGTGCCAGAAGTTCCTCGATAGAAAACGGTTTGGTCAGATAATCATCAGCCCCCACATCAAGTGCCGCAATTTTTTCGGAAGGGTCATCTCTCACCGATAAAATAATAATCGGCGTTTTCGTTCGCCTCCGAATTCTTATAATAACGTCTCTACCGTCCACATCAGGAAGTCCCAGATCCAGGATAATAACATCGGGGTGAACATTCACTGATTGATTCAAGGCCTCTTTCCCCGTCGCCGCTTCAAAAACGCTATAGCCGTAAGAAGAAAGTGATGTCTTAAGAAAATGTCTTATGGCTTTTTCGTCGTCAACGACAAGGATTCGTAAATTACTTTGTTCTGACATAACATTCACTATTCCAGGGGAATTTCTATGCTAAAAACTGAACCTTTGCCGGGTATACTTTCCACTGTAATCTGCCCATTGTGGGCCTCAATAATGCTTTTTGAGATACAAAGCCCTAAACCCGTGCCTGAAACATTTTCAGCTCTTTCTACTCGATAGAATTTCTCAAAGATTCGTTTAAGGTCGTCCCTGACGATTCCAATGCCATAGTCCTGTATCTCAATTTTCACCTTAGGCTGGAGGTGAAAAGCGCGTATCTCAACCGGTTTATCAGCGGATGAATATTTAAAGGCATTATCCATAACATTAAAAAGTGCCTTCAACATAAAAGGAAAATCAACGGCTACTTCGGGAAAATCTTTTGGGATATCTATTTTTATGTTTCGGGAGCCTATTCTATCTTTAAGCTGTTCCAAACAAGTACCTATAAGGTCTCTTAAATCACAGGGTTCTTTAGAAATCCGCAATACCCCCGCTTCCATTTTTGTCATATCCAGGAGATTATTGACAAGACGATTAAGCCGGCTTGATTCTTCCCGGGCCGTTTCCAAAAGTTCCACTTTATGTAGTTCATCCAAATTTGCTTTACCATCCAAAAGTGCAGTCAGGGCGCCGGTTATTGAAACAAGCGGGGTCTTTAAATCATGAGAGATTGAACTTAATAATGCCGAATGGAGTTTTTCTGTCTGTCGCTGAATAACCTGTTCTCTCACCTTGGATGCAAAAGTACCGACTACAATTCCGACAATTAAAAAAGCAATAAAAGTAAAGAAATATTGAATATCAGCCACATTAAAAGTCAGATAGGGCGGCACAAGAAAAAAATCAAAGGCCAAAACGCTTATAACGGAGGTTACGATTGCCGGGCCTCTACCCCATCGTATAGCGGCAAAGACGACGACCAAGAGGTAAAACATGACGATATTGGTCGGTTCAAGACTTCTTTTAACCAGCTCGCCGAAAATAGTGGTAATAGACACAAAACACAAACTTATTATATAGGGATAAATTCTTTTATGCTTATTTTTGAAATATGACATATTTTTAGCTTACTATTAAAAACAAAAGAAAAAGGCAAGAAGAAAGATTTGTAGTTCTCTCGAAGGGCTGCCCCGTGTCTCCCTTTCTCCGCTGGAGAGAAGAGGCGGGATAAATATCTAATATTTCATAAGACCGTGTCTAATTGGTCTTTTTAACCGTCTCTTTATTTTTTGCCAAACACACATAGCTGGCTATCGCCAGT
>CAZDKO010000088.1:0-2378 GCA_964506075.1 uncultured bacterium | reverse complement strand
TGAAGGAAGACTATCTCTTGACCGTTTAAAATTAAACCTGCCTGTAGTCGGTAAAATCTTTCAGTCTCTCGTTATATCCCGCTTCGCGCTTACCTTGGGAAATCTGATAGCTAAAGGAGTGCCTATCCTTAGCTCCCTGGAACTTTCTAAAGAAACGGTTAGAAATGAAGTTTTTGCCCGGGAAATAGAAAAAATCCAAAATGAAGTTCGAGACGGTAAAGGACTGGCTGCCCCGATAATGAAAAATAAGTTTTTCCCTCCGGTAGTCTATAATATTATAGCGGTCGGGGAAGAAAGCGGGCATTTAGAAAATAGCCTGGAACAAATTTCGTCCAGTTATGACATAGAAGTAGAAAACACTTTAAAAACCTTTACAGCTTTACTTGAGCCGGTTATCATCTTAATTCTGGGGATTCTTGTCGCTTTTATTGTTCTGGCGATGCTTTTACCCATTTTTGAAATTACCGGCGCACTGGGATAATAAATAAAGAAATTCTATACAAAAATACGGGAGGAAATTTATGAAAACTAATAATAGAGGTTTCACTTTGATGGAACTGATGTTAGTAATAATTATCATTGGTATTTTAGCTTCTATAGTCCTGCCCCGTTTTGTGGGAACTTCCCAAAAAGCCCGGATAGAGGCGGCCCGGTCTCAATTAGAAATATTTTCTTTAGCCCTGGATATGTTTGAGCTCCATAACGGCCGCTTCCCCAATACGGAAGAGGGTTTAGAAGCTTTGCACACCGAACCTAAAAATACGTCTAACTGGCAGGGGCCATATCTTAAAAAAGCGGTGCCTAAAGACCCATGGGGAAATGACTATGTATATAACACCCCGGGAACTCACAATATAGATTATGACCTCAAATCCTTTGGGCCGGACGGAAAAGATGGCGGCGAAGATGATATTACCAATTGGGAATAATCCTCGGAAATCGCTAAAAAGCTGCCGGTTTAAAGCTTCGGAAAAAGGCTTTGTCTTGCTTGAGCTAATTATAGTGGTTTTGATTGTCGGCATTTTCTCTCTTTTGACCCTGCCCGGTTTCCGTAAATTCTCCCGTGAAATTAGTTTAGAAAGAACCTGCCGCAATCTCAGTCAGACTATTCGTTTTACTCACTTCCGTAGTGTTTCTGAAGAAAAAAATTACCGAATATGTTTTGACCTTAAAGAGAAAAGCTTCTGGCTGGAAAAAAAAAGTAACGGAGAAGAAGATTTTGAAAAATTCAGTTCCTCTTTAATAAAAAAACGAAAGCTTAATCAGGACATTCAGTTTGCAAGAATCATTACCCCCCGGGGCGAAGAAATTTCTCCGGGTGAAGCTCACCTTAACTTTTTTCCCGACGGCAGTAGCGAAAACTGCTTGATTTATCTTAAAAATAAAAACGATAAATTAAATACTATTCTGGTAAAAGCTCCCACCAGCCGGGTTATTACTTATGACTATATTGAAGAATAAATCGGGCTTTACCCCGTTAGAGATGAGATGTCACCCCATAACATCGCCTACGGCGAGCTATGGGTCAGTCAGACGTCTGACGGTTGCCCGCCTGTTCGGCAGACAGGCTTCTGGCAACCTACCTGCTCGCCGCTTTGCTTTAGCAGGCGGGTTTCTAACGGGGTTTACGCTTTTAGAAGTCTTAGTAGCGTTATCTGTTCTTTCTTTATGCCTGGTTTTGGTCCTCCAGACTATTTCAAGCTCTTTAAGAGCGGAAGAACTCTCTAATGCCCTGACCAGAGCAACGTTTCTGGCCCAGGGAAAACTGGAAGAGGTCTTTTTAAATAAATATTCGGAAGTTCAGGATGACTCTGGTGATTTCGGTGAGGATAATCCCGGGTTCAGCTGGGAAATCACCGTTACGCCAATCATCTGGAGTCAATCTGACATTATAAATACAGATGAAGACGAAATTAAAAAAATAGAACTGACCGTTTCATGGCCGGTGAGAAATAAATTACAGAAGTTGGAGCTTATAACTTTTGTTGGCCAGCAAACATGAAGAAAAAAGGGTTTACCCTAATCGAACTTTTAATCGCGATTGTAATTTTAAGCTTAAGTCTTGCCTGTGTATACCAGATTTTTCAGGCCAGTTTTACGGCCCAAAGATTTGCTGAAGAAAAATCAGACCTTTATCAAAACGGCCGTATAGCTTTATCCCGGCTTTCTAAAGAATTAAGGTGTGCCTTCCAATCTCCCGATAACCCCGATTTAAAATTTAAGGGTGAAAGCACCCGGATAGATTATGTATCGGCTTACTCCCTTAGTCTTGAGAGAATCAGCTATTTTTATGACGAAGATTCACAATCATTAATGAGGTTTGAAGCATCCAGATCGGAAGAGCACACGTCTGAACTCCAGTCACGAGATTCCATCTC
>CAZDKO010000087.1:489-2551 GCA_964506075.1 uncultured bacterium | reverse complement strand
GAAAAAGAAAACGGCAAAGAAAACGAAAACAAGTTCTTCTAAAACGACGAAAGGAAGATGTAGCTGTACTTGCTGGTGTCATTGTCCTAACGATAAAATTATGAAAGAACTCAGGGGGGAAGCCTGGGAAGTTGTTCGCGGGCTTGAACAGGGTTAGAAAAAATACATTTTGCGGTTAAAATGATTTTATTTATATAATTTCTTTTTTCTTCAGGAATAAATTTTTTTATGAGTCGTCCCTTTATTAAACGATTTGCCACAAAAGATAAAAAATACATTTATGACGTTAATACGGCCCATATACTGGAAGTAGACCCGGTCATCTTTTCCGCCATAAGCCGATAAATTTATGGGACCATTATCCCCGCGAGACAATTTTAAGGCGTCTTAGCCGTAAATTTCCACCGGGAGAAATCAAGTGGGCGCTGGATGAAATCAAGGCGTTCTCAAAGCGGGGTTTTTTCTCCGGTCTTTATCCGGTTGGCCTGCGGTGTTACACTTCTTTCGATAGTTTAAAGCGACAATTACAATCCAGCCTCCAGCAGCTCATTTTAAACGTGACCGAGCAATGCAATCTGCGTTGCAAATATTGCGTTTATTCCGGAATATATAAGTATTCCCGAACCCATTCTTCCCGGAAGATGGCCCCGGAAGTCGCTTATAAAGCGGTTGACTATTTTTTAAATAACAGCCGGAAGCAGAAATCCGTTACCATCGGTTTTTATGGGGGTGAGCCTTTATTGAACTTCCGGCTGATTCAGGAAGTGGTTAAACAGGCGCGGAAAAAAGCCGGGCGCAGAAAGATAGATTTTAATATGACCACCAACGGAACGGTTATGCCGGATGAAATTCTGGACTTTATGGTGAAAAATAAAGTGAAATTATTGGTGAGTCTGGACGGGCCGGAGGACATCCACGACCGATACAGGGTTTTTAAAAATGGCCAGGGTAGTTTCAAAGTTATCAGGCAGAATCTGGGAAAAATACTCACCCGTAACGAAAAATATTATTACTCACACGTCTCCTTTAACGTAGTTGTTGCCCCGCCTTATGATATGATAAAAATATACGAGTTCATAAATGAAAACGAAAAATTGTTTAAATCAGCTCAGGTTTCTGTCAGCAGCGTTCATTCATCCGAGAAAGGTTTTTTTAACCAGTTTACTAAGGAGGATTTAATCAACCGGGATTATCGCCTCATGGAGAAAACATTCGTTGATGAGGTGGTGGCCACGGGGAAAGTGGAAAGTGTTTTCCTCCGTAACCTGATAGAGACGACTTTAATAAGAATCTATAAAAGAGATATGGGATGCCGGATGAGTGAGTATATGTATCCAAACGGCATATGTATCCCGGGGTTAAGAAGAGTATTTGTTTCTACGGACGGTTTATTCCACATATGCGAGAAGATGAATGAGAATTTTCCTATAGGCGACGTGGAGAAAGGTCTCGATTTCGGGAAAATTAAAAATATTATCGACCAGTACGTTCAAAAAAGCGCTGGCAGGTGCCGCCGGTGCTGGGCGGTCAGATTGTGCTCCCTGTGTTTTCTTTCCGCCACTACGGATAGATTTGATTTTAAACTTAAAGAGAAAAAGTGCCGGGTGCAGAAACTTAGAACCCTTCACGCCTTGAAGTTATATTGTCAGATACTGGAAAGAAATCCCGGCGCCCTGGATTATATGAAGAATATTGTGGTATCGTAGGTATTAGACAGAGAGTCTTACCCGGGCCGTCCTAAAAAGCTATCTCCCGCCAAAAAAGCCGCCTCTGGCTATGTTATTACCGGAAGAAACTAAAATACGTTTTAAACGGGGCAATTTATACTTAAAAAATATGCCAGAATACCTTAATTATTAAACATTCTTCGATAAAAATTAAACAGCCCGTTATATAAAGTACCGGGCTGTTTGTGTAGAGAGGTGTTGTGGAAATATGTGTTTATTAGAAATCAAGTAACACAACCGCGAACCTGAGAAAAATCTGCCAGTTTAGATTTATCTTTTGATTGTACATCCTTTAAAGAGGCCCCTTGGAGCAGCCGTATTAAAAGTTCTGCAGG
>CAZDKO010000087.1:0-479 GCA_964506075.1 uncultured bacterium | reverse complement strand
ATAATTTCGTTTTTCTTGACTTTAATATCTTGCGGAAGCTCTATCTTTAACGTTTTCTCGTCTATTGCTTTAATTATCCATTTATTTTGCCCCATTTTCCCTCCTCCCTTTTCCCCCTCTCTACTGTATTTAGAATAACATATTATATTTAAATTAGCAATTCATTTACGATTAAATTTCCAGATTCATCGTAAATATCTCTTCTAAAACGGCTTTTCTCTATAGTGCATTCTAAAATGGACCGTAGTTGTTTTAAAACCAGAAAACACTTTTTTTTGTTTGGCCAATATAATTCTTTATCAGAGACATTGCCTGGGAAAATACAAGTAGAACACAATCCTTTGCCCCAGCAGGTCTTACATCCCGGGATGATTTCTTTGTTTACTCCTATTAATTTTTCCCTTTGCTTTTCGAAATTATCATTATCTAACCCACGCCAAATATTACCCATTTTGGTAATCTTTTTTGTAGCAGCAATA
>CAZDKO010000086.1:0-2588 GCA_964506075.1 uncultured bacterium | reverse complement strand
TTCGAAACGAAGGGTTTCGTCAGGGACGGAAAGTGCCACAGAAAATATACCGCCCCCCGTGCTAGTTTTGCGTAAGCAAAACTACGGGGGGGTAAGGGTGAAAAGGTGCGGTAAGAGCGCACCAGCTTAATGGTAACATTAAGTGTCGGGTAAACCCCACCTGAAGCAAGACCAAATAGGAAGGGAGTTCTTATTTTAAGACGGGAAGCGGCCCGCTTTCTTATACCTTCGGGTTGGTCGCTTGAGTTTAAGAGCAATCTTAAACCCAGATAAATAATCGTTATCCTCATAAAGGGATACAGAACTCGGCTTATCGGTCTGCTTTTAAAACCAGATTGAAGTTTTTACTGTTTATATTTATCTTGACAATTTATCTTTATGGGATATACTAAAGTAGAATAAAGTGGGAAAAAGTGGGGGGTTATGAAAAAAAAAGAAAACGCAACCAACAAGCACTTATATAAATGTTACATACCATCGCCATTGACATTACATACGGTAGCGGAAAAATTACATTTAAGTTTTGAAAAAAAGGGCTCTAAGAATCAAAAAAAGAGCCGTTGAAATTCCATATAATTAAGGTGGCGGATGGAGAAAATTCTATATGTTTTACGGAGAATATCGGCATGCCATAGATAAAAAAGGGAGGGTTATCATTCCGGCTAAATTCCGGAATGTTTTTAAAAAAATAAATAAAAATAATCTGGTTATAACGAGAGGCTTGGAAAAAAGCCTCTTTATTTTTTCCATTGAAGAATGGGAAAACCAGAAAGAAAAACTCAGGGCATTATCATTAAATAAATCTGTCCCCCGGGCTTTTAGCCGGCTTTTATTTTCCGGTTCTTATAAATGTCCCATAGATAGACAGGGACGAATCAATCTGCCTCAGTCCTTGATTCAATATGCCGATATCAAGAAAGAAGTGGTTATTATCGGGGTTTCCGACCGGATTGAAATCTGGGATAGCGACAGATGGGAAGAATATATTAATAAATCTAAATTTTTTTACGGGAAGGTTGCCAGAGAACTCGCCGGGGAAAAAAATTTAAAGGGCATTGCCAATGGCCGAGTCAGTCAGGTCTCATAATCCGGTACTTTTAAAAGAATTAATCCAAAACATGGATATCAAAAAAGAAGGAATCTATCTTGATGCTACTTTAGGCTGCGGCGGACATGCAGAGGCAATCCTTAACCGTTTAGGCAGCCGCGGGCGTTTGATCGGTATTGATTGTGACGAGGAGGCCATTAAAGAAGCCGGAAAATTATTGGCTCCTTTTGGAAAACAGGTTGTTTTTGTCAGGGATAACTACAGAAACATCGCGGTAATTTTAAAGACGATTAAAATAGATAAGGTTGACGGCATCATTCTTGATTTGGGGGTTTCTTCTTTACAGCTTGATAGTCCCGAGCGAGGGTTCAGCTTCCGTTTTAATTCCAGAATAGATATGAGAATGGATAGCCGTTCCCGTCTTAAAGCGGGTGACCTTATAAACCAATCTTCCGAAGAAGAATTGAGAAGGATTTTTTATCAATTCGGCGAGGAGCGTTACAGTAAAAAAATTGTTGAAAATATTGTCAGATACAGGGATAAGGAGCCCATTAAGACAACCCTTCAACTGGTGGAAATCATAGAAAAAAGTCTCCCTAAAAAAAACCGGGTTCAGCGTATTCATCCGGCCACCCGTATTTTTCAGGCTTTACGAATTGCGGTGAATCAGGAATTAAACAACCTTAATGTTTTTTTAAAAGAAAGCGTGGGGTATTTAAAAAAAGGGGGCCGGATGGCGGTTATTTCTTATCATTCATTGGAGGACAGGATAGTTAAACAGTTTTTTAAGGACTTATCAAAAAGCTGTATTTGTCCGCCGGATTTTCCCGTCTGTTGCTGTAAAATTATACCGGAGCTTAAAATCTTAACGGGTAAACCTTTAAGGCCTGAAAAGAGAGAGATAGAGAAGAATCCAAGAGCCAGAAGCGCTAAATTGAGGGTAGCCGAGAAACTTTAAGGTTAATGAAAAGGAAAAATCGATTAACTGTTTATTCCAGGCGAAGTCTTAGAAGGGACAGGAATAAAGTGATTCCCTTCTTACGCAAGGGTATCGGCATCATTCTGGCGTCTTTTTTATTGGTATTCGTATATATATGGTTAAATTTAATCATAGTCAACAAAGGGTACTTTCTCTCCGCCAAAGAAACAGAAAGAGATACCCTGGAAAAGAAAAACAGAGGATTAAAGCTGGAGGTTTCTCAGCTTAAATCATTGGACCGGATTGAGGAAATAGCCAGGGAAAAACTGGGCTATATCGAGCCGAAAGAAAATGAAATTATCTGGTTAAAACGATGAGAAAGAATGAATTTTTATTACGGGGATATTCGGTTATAGTTATTTTTATCGGCATCATTCTATTTCTTTTTTCCTATCTTTATTATCTCCAGGTAATTCAACACGCGGGATTTTATAAAAAAGCGCAGAGGCAGCATTATTCCACCATTCAAACGGAAATGGAAAGAGGTGATATCCTGGATTGCCAGGGTAAAGCCCTGGCTATAAGTATTGAGGTTGATTCAATTTACGCCGAACCTAAAAA
>CAZDKO010000085.1:0-2596 GCA_964506075.1 uncultured bacterium | reverse complement strand
TGCCGGCCTTAAATAAGATAAGAGAATGGAATTACAATAATGACGCACCTATAGCCGTCGGTACCTTTTACAAAAAAGATGCCGCGACTTTTGAAGAAAAAACTTCTCGTTCCGGAAAAGAAAAAATAGATGTTGATTTGAATATAAAAAAGTTATTGGAAAAAGCTATTTAAAAGATTTCTCGCTTAAACAGACCAAAATTTTCTTCGGTAATTTTGGGCTAAGCTCGGGATTAATTCATCCGCCGACGAGCTATGGCGGACCCCTTAAAGAAAGGAGTTTATATGAACGAGCATGTTTATAAAATGATTGAGGTGGTTGGTTCCTCCCGAACCGGCATTGAAGATGCGGTTAATAACGCGCTTTCCAGAGCCCGAGAATCCGTTCGTCACAGCCGCTGGATTGAGGTTACGCAAATTAGGGGCCAGGTAGAAAATAATGCCGTCGCTTACTGGCAGGTTGGGTTAAAAGTCGGATTTACCGTCGAAACTTCCCCCGGGAAAGAAACGCCGCCAGAAGACACTAAAAAGGAATCCTCCGGCGAGACTAAGGGTTCGGGAAAATTTCGCTGCAAGGTTTGCGGCTATATCTATGACCCGGAAAAAGGAGACTCTGATAACGGTATAAAGCCGGGAACTCCTTTTAAGGATTTACCCGCCGACTGGAAGTGTCCGGAATGCGGTGTCAATAAAGACCAGTTTGAAGAAATTCTGGAGGGGTGAGATGAACGGAAACGTAACCTTTAAGTCAAAACCGCTATCTTGGGCAGGTAGAAAAATTAAAGAAGGTGTGCCGGCACCGGAATTTTATATTACAGTATGACCGGGAATACATTTCTGGTGGCGCAAGAGGAAATTGATACTTAAGGAAGGAGGTAAATGAAATGAGAACAGGAATATTGATTATATTAATTGCGATGTTTGTGGTTAATTCTGGTTTTACAGTTTATGCGGTAGAAGCTCAAACTGCTACAGGAGAAGAAAACAATCAGCCTTCTGAATCAGCGGCGGTAAACATCGGAAATAAGATTTGCCCTGTTTCCGGTGACAGTATAAACGAAGAAACAAAGGCAACCTATGAATACAAAGGAAAAATCTACAATTTCTGCTGTCCGGCATGCATCGATGAATTTAAAAAGAATCCGGAGAAATACATACAGAAAGTGGAAGAGGAATTGAAAGGTGATTCAATGGATACGGGCGGCCATACGCATGAAGGCCATTAATTTTAAAAACAATGCTTAGTCTAAAATCCATCAAGACACAGCTTATTATCTATTTAGCCGCCGTGGCATTAACTCTGGCAATCAAAGAAAGTGATTTTACTTTTCTGGGGGCCTTGGCAATGGCTGTGTTTGCCGCCGCTCTAATTGAATTACTCATTTTATATCTTACCACAAGGTCGTTTAAAATCACCGAAAGCTCGATAATTACCGGTATGATTATCGGCTATGTGCTTTCAAGCGATGAAGTTTGGTGGAAAATCGTTCTTACGGCATTACTGGCTATTTCTTCAAAATACTTAATTGCTTTTAAGAAAAAGCATATTTTTAATCCCGCCGCTTTTGGTATATTTCTGTCCACCCTAATACTCGGTACCTATACGCAGTGGAGGGGCACTTATATGTGGTATATCCTGGTGCCGGTCGGAATTTATTTTGTTCAAAAAATAAAGAAAACGGAAATCATCATTGGTTATGCAATTACCTCGTTGGTTTTATTCGGAACGCAGGCATTTTTGCAAAAAGTTCCTTTTATGAACATATTCGGATATTTTAGTTACTTATATATCTTTGTTATGGTTATAGAGCCGAAAACGACACCATTCAAGACAACAGGAAAATATCTTTTCGGCTTAGGTATAGCCGCGTTTATTTTTGTGTTTACAGAAGCCGGAGTTAGATTTGACGCTGAACTTTTGAGTTTGTTACTGATGAATATGGCCTCACCGCTGTTAAATAAAATAACTCTAAACAAAAGAGGTATAGTGTGAGACGAATACTAACATTAATAGTTTTTTTGTCAGTTTTAACCGTTGTTTCAACGGCTTACGCGCATCCGCCGTCTGATATTAAGATAACCTTTGAGCCAAAGACAAAGATGCTTGAAGCAGTGATCGTGCACAATACAAGCAATCTGATTAACCACTATATTAAAAAGGTTGATATTGGTTTGAATGGTAAAGAAATAATTGAACATCAAATTTCCAGACAGGATAATAACCAGACCCAGACCGTACGTTATCTTATCCCTGATGTTAAAAACGGCGATGTGCTCTCGGTTGAAGGCTATTGCAGTATCAGCGGTAAATCAAAAAAAGAAATTGTCGTCAAGACGGAATAAATTCCGAAAAAGACGGAGGTGCATTATGCAAAGAGCGATACGGATGATGATTATTTCATTGGCCTTGATTGTTTTTGTCTGGGCAGGCATTTCTCAGGCACAAGAGAAACCTATAAACCCTATACCCGTAACTTTAATACAGGCCAAAGACTTTTCCATGCTAATCGGTATGAACGGGTTCAGCGAAACGTTATTAAATAATCATTTTAAGCTTTACCAGGGATATGTGAAAAACACCAACGCCATTATTGAAA
>CAZDKO010000084.1:0-2652 GCA_964506075.1 uncultured bacterium | reverse complement strand
GAGATAATGAGCGGTGACTGGAGTTCAGACGTGTGCTCTTCCGATCTTGATAGCCGGCGGCTTTCATTGAAGAGATGACACTGTCTTTTTCTAAATAAACAGGAATGCCATATTCACCTTGAAGCCCTTCGATTCTATCGGTTTGAAGAATATTACATAATAATATTTTGTTAAGTTTACGCAATTGTCTTTTGTTTATGGCCGTGAGGGGTTTTTCTTTTTTGGCAAAGACTCCATCTGTATCCAGACCAACAAAGAGCCACTTCACCAATCTGATATCCCGGTTTATATTATCAGCTAAAATAAATTTTAATGGGCTTGACCACTCACCTTCCCAGGCAACCATCCCTTTATTAGTAAAGTAGTCGATTAAATCATAGAAAAGCCATCGGTCTAAGAGCATTTTGTTAAGATTAGCGATAATTCTTTGCCGCATTTCCGGAGGAACAGTTTCACCCTGCCAGCTTTTGATAAAATCCTGAACATCTTGATCCATCTTTTGAATTACGGGAAAATCCTTCTCTTTAGAAGCCATAACCTTGATTAAATTACTGAAATCTCCCATCTCTACTTCAGTGAAACCATAGATATTCTTATCATGGATTATATATAGCCGCCCCTCCTTTTTAAGAGACGGCCTTAACTCTCGAAAATACTCTTCCGGATGCCGCAGGTACTGGTACGCCTCACACATAAATATCAAGTCAAAGGAATGCTGTTTATAAAAGGGGTCAACCCCTTGGGATTCAACGTTTACCGGGAAGATATTTCTGTAGCCGATCTCTTCTATTTTATCCTGCATATATTTGACCATAGCCGGATCCGTATCCGTAGCGAAAACCCGGCCGCTCCCTTTTAATGCCTCAGCCAAACGGAAGGTAAAGAACCCCGCTCCCGAACCCAGGTCTAAAATATCCATCCCGGGCTTGATTTTCAGGGTTTTAATGACTCTGTCCGGAATTAAAAAAACCTTTCTGGCGTCTGCCGTCAAAAGATAGGGCTTACGGACACTATGCAGAGATTCTCCCCCTTCTATCGTCGAATCCGTTAAAGTGCCTAAATTCTCTATGGGGATAGGATCTACCGGGACAATTTTTATAGAGACCTTATCTTTTTCCACCTCGGCAATCAGAAAATTAAAGAATGTAAGCTGCGATGAATACGCCCTTAAGTAGCACGGCGGCGTTCCGGTGGTTATACAGGTAACGTCGCCAATTTTTCTTGCGTTCAGAAAATGCTTTCTGGCCCCAAACATAAATTTTACCTTTCCGTCAATAAGAGGTTGAATGACCTTACCCCAGGTACTGTCAGCGTCAAGCCATTGGGAGTTATGGGTGAAGATAAAAACATTATGATATTTGGAAGCGTCGGCCAGTAAGTTTTTAAGAAAGTTAAGCTGGTTATCAAAAGAGTGGCCTTTCCCCAGATTAAGAAGCTTTGAATCAAGGCCGATAAAAAGATTATTTTTATATTCAAACGAATAATAACGGTGTTTATACCGAGCCAGAAAATTTTTTTCCATCAAAGCGGACTTCTCTTCGGATACAAGGAGATCCGTCAAGCAACAATTGCCGGGGGTATCATAAACCGGTACCCCTAATTTACCGACGGCGCCGTCAAAGGCCTGCCATAAAGATAGGGGGGATTTTTCTGTGCCCGGGTCAATCATACCGCCACAGAACAGGACAAAATCGGGTTGGTACTCTTTCATTTTTTCTAAAGCTGATTCAAATTCCCGGGTAGTGCAGAAACCTAAATGCATACAACCCATCACCGCAAAACGAAACTTGTCACTTTCTCCTCCATTAACGCCGGAAGGAGCTATAAAAAAAGATAGACACATTAAAGTAAGAATTAATCTCTTACACATTAGAACTTATTTAACTTAATTAATATTACAACCCTTAAGTTTTATGTGAAAATCTAATTTGAAATTACTTTCTTTTTTTCTCCGCCTGCATCGCCCGGTGATTTTTATTTAATTGTTCTTCAAGCTTTTTGGTCTCTTCCACTATTTTCTTTACTTTTACTTGAGAAGCAAGACTCCCTTTCTTACCCTTAGCCATCCACTGGTAAGCGAGGTTACCCAGCTCGGCGTATTTTTTGGACATCTGGTGCTCCAGGGTCATCGCTTCAACGCTCAATTTGGTTATCTGGGCGGTTTCGCCGGCTTTATCCCCGACAATTTTGGCCGCTTTCCGGGCCGCTTCCAGAGCTTTATCCAACCCTTCCTTTACCCTATCCCATGTTTTTTTTGCCATTTTTCCCCCTTTCTTAGTAGTAGACAGTAATTACGGACTAAGGAGTAAGTAGTAAGGATTAAGAGATAAGAAATTCATAAAAATAAATACTTAATCCTTAGAGTGAGCGTAGCGAACGTCTTAATCCTTAATTCTTTGTTTTTTCACTATTTACCACTCACCAATCAACCGACCACTTAGCTACTTACCGGTTAGATGGTTATTAAAACTCTATGTTCTAATATGTACATTTTTGTCTTAAAATGTCCAAAATTGTGTTAATTTGCTTTATTTTATCTAAGTTTGTCTTAATTCTCTTCAAATAACGCTGTACTTATATATCTTTCCCCGGTATCAGGTAAAATAGCCACAATCATTTTATTCTTATTAACCCCTCGCCGGGCCACTTCTA
>CAZDKO010000083.1:0-2705 GCA_964506075.1 uncultured bacterium | reverse complement strand
CAAGATATGTTTTAAACGGGCTCTATTTTAAAATTGACAAAGATACCCTGATTGTAGTGGGAACAGACGGCCGGAGATTAACCTACACTTTTAATAAAATTAAAGATATCAAAGACATATCTTTTAATGTTATTATTCCCATAAAAGCCATTCAGGAGCTTTTACAAATTTTAGAAGACGAAAAAACCCCACTGGTGATTAAAACAGGAGAAAACCAGATATCTTTTAAGGTTCCATCCAGTTCCGGTTTAGGTGAAATAAACCTGACCAGCCGTTTAATTGAAGGGAATTACCCAAATTATGAACAGGTTATCCCCAAAGAAGTGGAAAAGAAAATCAGGATTAACAAAGAAGACATTTTAACCGCCACCCGAAGAGTGGCTATTCTTACCAGCGATAAAGCCAATTCGGTTAAATTAAGCTTTTCCCCTCAAGGGAAATTGTTGATTTCATCCAACACCCCGGAAGTGGGGGAGGCCAAAGAAGAAATTGATGTTTCCTATAAAGGAGATGCTTTAGACATCGCTTTTAACCCGAATTTTTTAATGGATATATTTAAAAACGTTGAAAGCAAAGAAATTATTTTTGGTTTAACCAATTCCTTAAGCCCGGGAGTTATTTATCCGGGAGAAAAAGAGGAAAATTACACCTGTGTTATTATGCCCATGCGTTTAAGTTAAAAACAAAGCATATATTCATAAAGGAAAAAATGAGGGTTGAGAGAATAGACAATATCATTTCCAGAACCATTGAAAAAATAGGCCTGGAGCAAAAGATTAAAGAAGCCCGCTTATTTGAAAACTGGAAGGGTTTAGTGGGGGAACAAATAGCCAAACACACCCAGCCCGTAGGGATAAAAAGAAAAAAATTGTTTGTTAACGTTGATAACCCGACCTGGGTTTTTCAATTAACCACCCACCACAAAAAAGAACTGCTTGACAAACTTAATCGGGAGACAGCCGGCATTGTTATAAACGATATATATTTTAAAATAGGTTCTTTAGATAAATAAGGCGGTAAAAACTTTTATGAAAGGGAAAGATGGGAAAAAGCAAAGAGGATAAAAAAGAAAATTTAAAAACAGACCCCAAACAAAAAGACGGACGCAGTTATGACGCCACCACCATCCAGGTTTTAGAAGGATTAGAAGCGGTCCGGAAAAGACCCAGTATGTATATAGGAGATACCTCTTCCCGGGGTCTTCATCATCTGGTTTACGAAGTGGTTGACAACAGCGTTGATGAAGCCATGTCGGGATTTTGTGAAAACATAGAGGTTTTGGTCCACCCCAACAATGCGGTAACCGTTATTGATGACGGAAGGGGAATTCCGGTGGACTTGCATCAACTTCAGAAAAAACCAGCGGTAGAAGTAGTTATGACGACATTACACGCCGGAGGAAAGTTCGACCATAAAAGCTACCGGGTTTCGGGAGGTCTCCACGGAGTGGGCGTTTCGGTTGTTAACGCTCTTTCCGAATGGCTGGAAGTGGAGGTTTTTAGAGACGGGAATATTTATTATCAGCGCTACCAGAGAGGAGTTCCCGCGGCGCCCCTGGAAGTAATCGGGAAAACAAAAAAAAGAGGAACCCGGGTTTCTTTCAAACCGGACCAGAACATATTTTCTTCTATAGAATTCGTGTATGACATCCTGGCTAACCGCCTGAGGGAACTGGCGTTTCTTAACCCGGGGTTAAAAATAAAATTTTCTGACGAACGGAAAAACAAAGAGAATGTTTTTCAGTATGAGGGGGGCATTATTTCTTTTGTGGAACTCCTCAACAAAAACAAAAACGTTTTACATAAAAAGCCGATTTATCTTTCCAAACAAAAAGATGATATCGGCGTAGAAGTTTCTTTGCAGTATAACGATAGCTACACAGAAAACGTTTTTTCTTTCGCTAATAACATCAATACCATAGAAGGCGGAACACACCTGATCGGGTTTCGCACCGCCCTGACGCGTTCGGCAAACGATTATGCCCGGAAAAACAATATTTTTAAAGGAGACGCAGTTTCCTTTTCCGGAGACGACGTTCGGGAAGGACTGACTGCCGTGGTGGCGGTAAAAATTCCCGACCCGCAATTTGAAGGGCAAACTAAAACGCGGTTAGGCAATAGCGAGATTAAAGGGTTGGTTGAATCAATGGTTAATGAAGGACTTTCCGAGTTTATGGAAGAAAATCCCGCTGTCGCCAGGCGGATTATGGAGAAATTCGTTATTTCCCGTCAGGCGCGGGAAGCGGCCAGAAAAGCCCGGGAATTAACCCGGCGAAAGGGAGCCCTTGAGGGAGGGAACTTGCCGGGTAAATTAGCGGATTGTTCAGAGACAGACCCTTCTTTTTGTGAACTGTATCTCGTTGAAGGAGATTCTGCCGGAGGCTCGGCCAAACAGGGCAGAGACCGGCGCTTCCAGGCGATACTTCCGATAAAAGGGAAAATTATTAATGTGGAGAAAGCCCGGCTTGATAAAGTTTTAAGCAACGAAGAAATCCGCAGCATCATAACCGCCATCGGCGGGGGGGTGCAGAATGAATTTAACCTGGAAAAAGTCCGGTATAACAAAATTATTTTAATGACCGATGCCGACGTTGACGGTTCTCACATAAGGACTTTACTGCTCACCTTTTTCTACCGGGAAATGGGGCAGTTAATAGAGAAAGGTTATGTTTATATCGCTCAGCCCCCGCTTTTTCGGGTGGCCAA
>CAZDKO010000082.1:0-2726 GCA_964506075.1 uncultured bacterium | reverse complement strand
AGAGATAAGGGTCGTTCCGTCCGAATAAACTTTCTTATTTAGAAAACCCCGGGAATCATATTTGTATTCCACTTTGCCGCCGTCCGGACGGAGGCAGGATGAAATTTTTCCCGGCATTGAATCATAAGTATATTCCATCACCCGGCCGGATGAGTCTTCTACTTTAGTAATAAATCCAGCCTGATTATAGGTAAACTCTATAGAATTACCAAATCTATCCTCCACCTTATTTAAAAGGCCGCTGGTTTTATCATAGGCGAATTTCTTTTGAACGCCTTCTAAATCGCGTTCTTCACTAATCGGAAGTCTCATTGAATCATTTTGTTTCAAAAAGACGTATTCTTTCCCGGAAGGATAAATAAGCCGGTACTCTTTGGGACCTTCTTTTAACTGACAATAAAGACGCTTACGGGAGGGAAGATAGCGATTACCCTCTTTTTTAAACTTAATAACGTTGGCCTCCGGAAGCAAAATCTTGATGGCGCCCCGTTCTTTTACCAACGTAACGCTATAACTATGCGCCCAGCCTTTGCCAAAACCGTTATCGTGATAATATCGGCTGTTATAAATTCGGGTAAAATTATGAACCGGGAATTTGCCTTTTAAATCTTCTTCCTGGTTATAAAAATTACCGTCGGGAATACTTACCGGGTCACCCTTTTCATCTTTCTCTTTAGTCTCTTCATCTTTTTTCTCCTCTGAATCACTATCTTTGGTGGTTCCTTCCGGGTCAGCCGGAGTTAAATCTTTTTTATCCCCGCCGCATTTTTCGTCCTGGCCGTATTGATTACTGAATTCTGACAAGGTCGTTAAAGTCCCTTTAGTATTTGCAGACGAGGAAGAAGCCCCTGAATTATATAAAGCTGCCCCCGAGCCGGAAGAAAAGGGTGCTGGTGAAACTTCCGGTTCTGATGAAGATGCCTCTGAACCAGATGAAGAAACACCCGAACCAGAAGAAGAGCTACCTGAATTAGATGAAGTCCCTCCCACATTGGAAAGAAAATCAGGATTATCTTTTAAAATATGGTCTATCGTATAAGTTATATAAGGCTGGCCGGGGGGTGTCTTTGATGCTTCTGTTTTTGTTTCGGCTTGGGATTTATAAGAGTAAAAAAGACAAATGCCCGAAACCAAAATCAAAAGGGCTATAAATCCGATATTCTTTTTAAATCTATTCATATCAATTCTCCTTTTTAATATTACAGTTAGTCGCCTGATAAATAAGGGGATTCGTTACTTTTTCCGATATATTCACTGGCCGGAAATTTTTCTTTTAACGTATTTAGATACTTATCCCTTTCATTTAATAAACCGGAATCCTGACACATCAGAATCAGGTAATACAAGGCGTCGTCGCAATACTCGCAAGACGGATAATTATCCACTATCAAATTTAATATTTCAAATGATTCAAGCGGCTGACCGGTCCGGAAATAACATAAACCTATTTTAAAGCTTACTTCCGGTATCTCCCGCCAGTTATCCATAAGCATAAAATATTCCCTGGCCTGAAGAAACTCCCGGTTTTGAAAATATATATCACCGATTATCCGGGCAACCTCCGGCTTGGGATTATAATGATAAAGGATTTTATAAAGCTTAAGGGCTTTTTCATTTTCGCCGTTTTTATAATAATGAAGCGCCTTCTTATTTAATTTACCAATCATTTGCTCTTTTACCGCCGGCTCGTTTTCAATCTTTAAAGAAATCTCATACAACTCAAACATCTCCGGGTAATAAGAGGAACTACCCCCTTTAAACAAATTTTTAATCTTCACCACTTCTTTAATATAATCTTTATAATCTAACCGCTGGGCTATTTCTTTTAGATATTCATCAAAAAATTTGGCGGCTATCTCGTAATTTGATTTTTTAAAAGCCCGCTCGGCTAACTGGTAATATAGTTTTTCTTTTTTAGAAATATCGGCTTCAATTAATCTTTGCTGAAGTCTCCCGGATAAATCCTTTAGCCGGTAGTTATGACAATATAATATGTGTTCTACCAGAATTTGAGTGGTCTTTTCGCTATCTATATTGCTTTTAATGGCCTCCAGATAATTATCAAAAGTGCGTTTCCCATTTATAAGATACGGCTTTCTCTCCTGCACCACCAGATAGATAAAAAAATACTCTATCCTGGAATCAGGCGCTAAAGTATCAGCGGATAACCGGTCTAATTCTTCCATAAGCTTTTTATATTCTCCGGTAGATTCAAGGTAATAATACCTCACCCTACCCAGCGAATCGTCTTTGACTATTTCCTCTGTTTTATAGAATTTATCTTTTAAAGTATTAAACTCCGCCTCGCCGTAAGCGGCAGGATTACTAAATTGAATAATTAACATACCAAACAAAATAATTATAATTTTAGCGACTTTCATATTGAATTAAACCCGGCTCTTTTAAACCCTTTCTGGACTATATCTGATTTATTAAAAATATCCCAGACCAAACCGGTGCGGAAGTTTTCAATCGCGATAACCAGAAGACCCCGGTCAAGGCCAAAATAAACTTCAGAAATCCAGTCTTTATCGTCATTAAAAGAATTCTTTAAACCATACCGTCCCCATAATTCCGGCCTTTTATAATACTCTCTGGCCGCTTCAATCGCTTCGTACGGAGTAAAAATAACCGTCGCCAGTGAACCGGCAATGGAAACCGTGCCGTCAAATTTCGGATTTATTTCTCCGCAGGGGGATAACCCCATCATCATCGTGTATCTATCC
>CAZDKO010000081.1:0-2921 GCA_964506075.1 uncultured bacterium | reverse complement strand
AACTGGTTTGCTTATTATCCCTGGGAGTTAGCGTATACCTCTTCTATTTTAAAAAGAGAAACAGAGCATAAAGTGAAATTTATTGATGGTTGTCTGGAAAAATTGGATTCTAAGACTTATTTCCGGCGCCTGGCTGATGAAAAACCAGACTGGCTGATTATAGAGAGCGCCTCCCGGACATTTAAAGAAAATGTTCAATTAGCCAAAGATATAAAAAGGCAGTTTAATACCCGGTTAATCTTTGTAGGTCAGCATGCCAGTGCTTTTCCTGAAGAGACTTTAGCCGAAGGGGTGGATTACGTGTGTATCGGTGAATATGAATTTACCGTTCTTGAAATAATAAAGGGAGTTTCTCCCCGGAATATACTGGGTCTTTATCCCAACCCCAGGAGGCCTCTTCTTGACGTAACTAAATTACCTTTTCCGGAGGACGAAGATGTCAGTCGTCTTTCTTATGGTTTACCCGGAGAGCCCAGTTCTGAATATTTGGAAATTCAGGCGTACGCCTCCAGGGGCTGTCCTTTTTCCTGCAGTTTTTGTGTCGCCAGAAATTTATATTACCGGTCTCCCAATTTTAGACCCCGTCCGGTCCATAACATAATAGAGGAAATAAAGCTCCTGAAAAACAAATATCCGCAAATGGAAGGAATATTTTTTGATGAAGAATGCCATAACGGCAATAAAGATTTTATTTTGAATTTATGCCTGGCTTTAAAAGAAAATAAATTAAATACTTTGCATTATGAAGCTATGTGTGATATCCGGCTTCTGGATAAGGAGTTAATGAAAGCCATGTATGAAGCGGGGTATTATAAAATAAGATTTGGCATAGAAACTGCCAGCCCTAAAATTTCTTCGTCAATCAACAAGTTTATCAACTCTCCCTCCCTTATATCCACTCTGGAAGAGATAAAACAAACAGGGCTTAAGACTTACGGCACTTTTATGTTTGGAGCCCCGGGTTCCAATAAAGATGAAGATAATAAAACCGTAGATTTAATCAGAAGATTGGTGAAATCGGAACTTCTGGATAATGTTCAGATTTCCATCTGCACCCCCCAGCCCGGAACGCCTTTTTATGAATGGGTTAAAGAAAAAGGGTATCTTGTAACCAATGATTTTAGCCGGTTTGACGGTGGGCGATCCACAGTGGTAAGCTATCCGGACTATAATTCCGACGAAATAAGGGGAATGAAAGATAAAGGAGTGCTTACCCGGGACCATAAATTTTTATCGAAAAATCTAAGGAGCGGTTACTGGGAAAAATGGATTAAGAATATATATTTAAAATACGGGTTTTGGGGATCGGCGGCTAAATTGATGCGGCGTTTGAAAATAGAATTAAGTTATCAGATGGGGAAAATAAAATGCCGGAAATCTCAATAGTTATCGTTACCTGGAATTCTGAACTTTTCATTGAAGATTGTCTCAAATCCGTTTTGAAGCAGATTTATAAAGACTGGGAACTGATAATTGTTGATAATGGCTCCAGCGATGGAACTGTTGATTATATAAAAAGAATCTATCCGGAAGTTATTTTAATCAGGAACCAGAATAACCTGGGATTCTGTCAAGCCAATAATCAAGGGATAAATCTCGCTAAAGGCCGGTATATATTTGTTTTAAACAGCGATGTAATACTGGGTGATAATTTTCTGGGGCAGATGAAGACGGCGCTTGATGATTCAGAAAAGGCTATCGGTATGGCTGGTCCTAAAATTATGCAGAGTGACGGAAAAACTATATACTCAACTGGCCTCCTCATTTCCAGAAGCAGAAGGTTCTATAATCGAGGCGAGGGGGAGATTGATAAAAAGCAATATGACACGGAGTTAAATATTTTAGGCTGCTGTGCCGCTTCGGTTATTTATAAAAGAGAAATGCTTGAAGACATCAAATTGTTAAATGAATATTTTGATGAGGATTTTTTCTTTTTATTGGAAGACGTTGATTTATCCTTGAGGGCACACTCGTCAGGTTGGAAAGCCTTGTTTGTGCCTGAGGCTGTTTGTTACCATCAGGGGAACTCTTCCGGATATAAGAATGAATTCAGGCAATACCTCTCGTTCCGCAACAGATATTTTTTAATCGTTAAAAATGATACTTTAACCGGGCTTTTAAAAGATGCCCCTTATATTATCACCTATGATTCGTTGAGGTTTTTTTATGTGCTGTTTTTTAATAGATATTTCTTGAAAGCTTTAAGGGAAATATTTTCCTCAATGCCCGGGCTGTTTAAAAAACACCTGCTAATCAAAGAGAGGATTAAAAATATGAAGATGAACCAGGAGAGTATCCATGTCTAAAATGTTATTTTAAGCTGCCGGTTAATTTCAGGGCTGATTAAACTATGAAAATTAAAAAATATCTGACAGAAAAGCGAAAAGAAATTGATAAAGCACTGGATAAATTACTGCCTGAATCGCCCGGTAAAAATATTTTAAGGCAGGCGATGCGATATAGTGTTTTTCCCGGAGGAAAGAGGCTTCGCCCGATTTTAACTTTAGAAGTGATGAAGTTACTCGGTGGTAAAGAGAAAAAAGCAATGGCCGCAGCCTGCGCGGTGGAACTTATTCATATCTTTAGTCTTGTCCATGATGATCTCCCGTGTATGGATAACGATGATTACCGCCGGGGTAAGTTGACCTGCCACCGTGTTTTTGGAGAAGACATTGCTTTATTGGTTGGCGATGCCCTTTTAAATGAGGCTTACACTTCTTTAAGAGAGGGATATACGAGAAAAAATCTGTCGGAAGATATTTTTCCCAGGTTAATTTTTGAGTTTAATAAAACAATCGGTGAAAAAGGGCTAATTGGCGGTCAGGCGAAAGATTTATCCCTGAAAGATAAAAAAGTAGATTTTAAAACACTGGAAGAAATTTATCTTCAGAAAACGGCGGCTTTATTTATTTTAGCCGTGC
>CAZDKO010000080.1:0-3028 GCA_964506075.1 uncultured bacterium | reverse complement strand
TTATAGCGGAGAGGTTTTGGAATACGATGTTTCACCTCTGACGATAGCTTTAATGAAAGGGTTACTGACGCCCCTTTTTAAAGATTCAATTAATTTCGTTAATGCTTCTTTTATTGCCCAGGAAAGGGGAATAAAGGTTGTTGAAAGTAAAACCAGTCTTACGGAAGATTTTGCCAGTCTTATTTCTGTAGAGTTAGATACAGATAAAGGGAAAACCTTGGTTTCCGGTACCATATTCGGCAAAAATGACCCCCGGGTAGTAAGAATCAATAATTATCATGTGGATGCGGTGCCGGCTGGTTATATGCTTATCTGCTTTCACACTGACCAACCGGGTGTAATCGGTAATATAGGGGTTATCCTGGGAAAAAGTAACGTTAATATTGCCAATATGACTTTGGGTAGAAAAAACCGGGGGGAAGAAGCGGTTACGGTTTTAAATGTTGATAATGCTGTGCCCAAAGAGGTTTTAGCGGAGATAAAAAATAGTACTAACATTAGAGAGGTAAAATTAGTAAAGCTTTAATTAAGGAGGTTTTTAAGATGTCTAAAATATATCTGGTGGATGTGACTAATAGGGACGGGGTGCAGACTTCACGGATATGCCTGTCCAAATTGCAAAAAACCATCGTCAATCTATACCTTTCCGAGATGGGCATTTTTCAGTCAGAATTTGGTTTCCCGGTAACCCATCACGAAACTAATTATCTGAACGCCAACCTGGAATTAGCGGAAAGAGGGGTATTCGGTTCAATGCGCCTCAGCGGCTGGATCAGGGCAATTGAAAAAGACGTAAAAATGGCTTTTACCTTGGTACCCAAAATAAAATATCTTAACCTTTCTATTTCTACTTCAGACCAAATGATCGAACATAAATTTAAGGGGAAATTAGACCACGCTTCAATAATCCAGGAAATGACGGAAGCGGTAAAACTGGCTAAAACATTGGGGGCGCAGGCAATAGGAGTCAATGCTGAAGACGCTTCCCGGACAAAACTGGATTATCTTGTTTCTTTTGCTCAGGCGGCCAAAGAGGCCGGTGCAGATAGACTGCGTTATTGTGACACCCTGGGGTTTGATACTCCTTTTAGCATCTATGGCCGCATAAAGAAAATAGCGGAATCTGTTCAAATCCCGATAGAAATTCATTGTCATAACGATTTAGGGATGGTAGTGGCCAATTCTGTATGCGGGGCCATGGCGGCCAATGATGCCGGTGTGGATGCCTATATTAATACCTGTGTGAACGGTATGGGAGAGCGAGCGGGTAATGCGGATTTAGTGGCGGTAATATTGGCCATAAAATACGGAAGTGAAATTAGGAATAAGTATATCCTGGATGAAAAGGTGGACTTAAAAATAGCCTGGAAAATCTGTAAATATGCTTCTTACGCTTTTGGTATCCCTATTCCCATCAATCAACCGGGTGTTGGAGCTAACGCTTTTGCCCACGAATCCGGTATTCATGCCGACGGCGCTCTTAAAGCCAGACGTAATTATGAACTTTATGATTTTGAGGAATTAGGCCGGGGAGAACCGGAGATTATTGAAACCGGAAGAAAAATTACCGCCGGGGAATATAGCGGTATCAAAGGATTTAGAAACGTATACGACAAGCTGGAAGTTACATTTAATGATGAAAATGAGGCGACTAAAATTCTGGAATTAGTCAGATACGGTAATGTTCATAATCAGAAGCCTTTAACTGAAGTGGAATTAAGATTTATTGCTGAATATCCCGAAATGGCTCGGAAAATTATGACTGTCACTCCTTAACTTTAAAGGTTCGTTATGTCACAAACAATAATAGAAAAAATTTTTTCCAGTCATTGTATCGGATGCAAAAAACCGGTAAAAGCGGATGATTTTGTTATCGCTGAAATCGATTTTGCTTTTGCCCAGGATGGAACGGCACCTTTAGCCATTAAGGCTTTTAATAATATGGAGGCCAGAAAGGTTTTTGCCTCCGGAAAGTTTGCCCTGGTGATAGACCATAGTGCCCCCAGTCCCAATATCGGGGTTTCTGAACTTCACCAGTTGATGCGTAATTTTGCCCGGGAACATAAAATTAAAATGTTTGATATCGGCGAAGGGGTTTGTCATCAATTAATGATAGAAAGCGGGAAAATTCTTCCCGGAAATCTGGTGATTGGAGCGGATTCTCATACCTGTACCTACGGGGCTTTAAACGTGGCTTCTACCGGGGTGGGCTCAACTGATTTAGCGGCGGCAATAATTACCGGTAATCTCTGGTTTAAGGTTCCTCCCACGATAAAATTTGTTCTGACCGGTAAGTTACCGCCCCTGGTAATGGGAAAGGATTTAATTTTGTCTTTAATCGGTAAAGTTTCCGCGGATGGAGCCACCTATAAATCAGTGGAATTTACCGGGGAAGCGATTAGAAATCTTAGTATGGACGGACGATTTGCCATTTCTAATATGGCTGTAGAAATGGGGGCAAAGTTTGGTTTAATGGAAGCGGATAATAAAACAATTTTCTGGTTGCGCAAATATACCAGAAAAAAAATCAGCCCGGTTAAAGCGGATAAAGACGCCAGGTATGAAAACATTATAGAAGAAAATATGAGTAAGCTTTCGCCGCAAATTGCCCGGCCGCACCGGGTTGATAATGTTTGTTCCATAGAAAAACTTCCGGTAACTAAAATTGACGAGGCTTTTATCGGTACCTGTACCGGCGGGAGACTGGAAGATTTGGAAATAGCCAGTTTAATCCTTAAAGGAAGAAAAATTCATTCCAGCGTTGAGATGATTATTGCTCCGGCTTCACGGAATATATATTTGAAAGCGCTTAAGAAAGGAATACTTTCTACTTTCATTAAGGCGGGGGCAGTGGTAATTAATCCCGGCTGCGGGCCCTGTGTCGGGACTCATGCCGGCGTTCCGGCTAAAGGATACCGGATTATATCAACCGCCAATCGTAATTTTAAAGGGCGAATGGGTAACCCCGAGGCTTTTATCTATCTTGGTTCTCCGGCTACCGTCGCCGCTTCAGCGATTAAAGGAAAAA
>CAZDKO010000079.1:0-3031 GCA_964506075.1 uncultured bacterium | reverse complement strand
TCTTATTTTTATACCATTTTGTTCCGGGCTGGATAGCACAGGCCTCTACTATTTTCCGGCTGATATTATGCTCTGCGGCAAATTTTTCCAGACAATGCCGGCTGCAGAAATAGTAAGTCTGCCCGTCTTTTTCTAATTTTAAGCCTTCTTTTTCATTTACTTCCATCCCGCAGACCGGGTCTTTAGCCATTTAAAATCTCCTTTAAACAAAAATCATTCTATGCCATATTTTCCTTCGTGTCTATCTTTAAGCTCGCCGATTTTACTCTGGTTCCAGTTGTTGACCTTGGAAAAATACCCGACTACCCTGGTTACCTGGCTGACATTCCGGCCCTGAACGATTTGCCTATTAAGAATAGGCCAGTCATTATTTTTAATCGCTTCCGGGGTAAAATGGGCGGCGGTATCAAATTTTTTTGAACCGACCAAAAACCCCGCTTTCCCATCATATTCTTCTTCCATCCATTCATACCCTTCCTTTACACACCGGTCCAAGAAATCTTTTATTTCCATCTTATCCCCTCCTTTTTATAATATATCCTTTAAATTAATCTTTTTAAATTTCTTTACGATGTAATCCTGTATCTTATCTATTTTCTTCTTGAGCTTACAGATTTTTATATTCGGACAAGCTCTCTTTTTAAAAATACATTCGTTAAGTTTAAATTCACCCTGAAAAATCTCTATCAAATTAACCAGAAAGATTTTATCCGGTTTCACCGCCAATTTAAACCCGCCTTCCCGGCCCTTATACGAATGAAGAAGCTTTTTCCGGTTTAAAATCTGTAATATCTTTCTTAGAAATGGCCTCGGGATTTTTAAATCCTTGACCAAATCAGAGGCGGAGACGATGTTTTTACCGCGCCGGGCGATATAACAAAGAGCTCTGATGGCGTAATCGGTGTTACGGGTAATCAGTTTCATAATATAAATATTTAAGGTTATTTTATTTAATAAAAAAATCTGGGCAGTTTAGCGTCTTGCCCAGGACTCTGTCTGGCAGCCCTCTTTACAATGAGCTACCGGCCGAAGCATATATTTTTTCGTCCTTTTCATACGCACCTCCTGATTGAAGAGTTTATATCTTCTCTGCTAACAAATGATACCATTATAGTGTCATTTTGTCAAGCAGAAAATAAAAAATATTTTGTGTTTTTTAAAATTTTTCCCAGTGGAGGACGTCTTTTAAAGGCCTTTTTTCCTGCGGCGTGGGCTCGGTTTGGGGATAGCCCAGAGAGATGAGACTGACCAATTTAAAACCTTCCGGCACCCCTAAAGCTCTGGCAATATCCGGGCAGTAAAACTTTTTATCCCCGGCTACCCAGCAGGAAGCGATACCCAGACCAGCGGCGGCAATGAGGATGTTTTCGGTGGCCGCCGCGCCGTCTTCAAGATAGTATTTGGTCTCTTTACAAAAAACGGCAATTGCCGCCCGGGCTCCGGCCAAGAACTTTCCGTGGTCAGTCAAACTGCCCAATTCCTTGATTTTTTCTCTGTCAGTCACCACGATAAATTCCCAGGGCTCTTCTCCCCGGGCCGTGGGGGCTAACCTTCCGGCGTCAACTATCTTTTCCAGTTTCTCTTTTTCTATCGGCCTATCCGCATATTCCCTGATACTGATTCTTTTTTTGATGGCGTCAAAGATGTCCATGGTAACCTCGCTTATTAGTTAAAAGTAGTCAGTAGATAGTAGTTAGTAGACAGTAATTTTAAATCTGAAATTTGAAATCCCTGCTGGCAGACAGGTGCAATCTGTAATTTGTTCTCCGTACTCTGTTCTCTGTTATCCTATAAAGTAATATCTTTTAGCTCTTTCCTTAAACCTTTAGGACTTTGGTCCGGAAAGCCGACGGTTAAAATCGCCGCGAGCTCTAAATTTTTATCTAATTTCAGGAATTTATGAACTGCTTCCTTCTGGTTAAGGATTTCCCCCAGCCAGCAACACCCCAAGCCCAACGAATGGGCTTCCAGCCACATATTTTGCGTAAAAGCACCGATAGCCATTAAATCCTTATCCCGGCTATAGGTTTGGTTGTTATCCAAAAAAACGCATATCGCTACCGGTGCCGACTGAATAATTTTAGCGTATTTGGTAAATGAAGACAATTCGTTTTTTTGCGCCTCATCACTTATAATCATAACCTTCCAGGGCTGGTTATTTAAACCCGAAGGCGCCCACCGCCCGGCTTCTAAAATCTCATCAATCAGCTCCTGGGGAACCGGTTCAGGTTTATACTTCCTGATGGCGCGTCTGGACTTAATTGGCTGGAGAATATCGCTGTTATCACACATTATTTAATATCCTGCTTTATTATGTGGTATAATAAGGTTAGTTTTGAACCATCCAAATTTCTGCCGCAAAAACAATTCTTATTTTTTCATTATAGATTTATCAAAAAATATTATCAAGTTAATTTTTGATTAGTAAAATATTTTTTATCTAAATTTCAGCAATTGTGAATTTCGGATATTAATTATTGGGGGGGGAATATACATTTTGCTATGAGTAAATCCATAGAACAAATTTATGCTCCCATTGGTGAGTTGGTTGTAAAATTTCAAGAACTTGAGTTATTGGTTAGCGCTCTTGTAATTGAATTGTCAAAAATGGACTACAATGTTGGCCTGTGTATCACATCAGAGACATCTTTTTCTCGTATAGTCGCAGCTTTATCTTCACTCTCTAAAGTTAGGATAACAGAATCAAGCATTATTGATGCAATTATAAAATTGGGACGGGTTCATTTTCTGAAGATATAATAATGAAAATCGGAGGACATAATACTTTAATCCCCCTTAAATTCTTTCAGAATTTAAACAAGGGGGCCTACGGGAGATATAGATGAAAAAGAAACTATTTATTATTGGAGGCATCTTTATTCTGGTCATCGCGGGGATTGTTTTTTTCTTGAGCAAAAATCTTAACATAATTGTAAAGTCCGTAAAAGTAAAAGGGGACAGGCTACTTTTTTCTAAAAACATAACCAGGTAAGGAAATCGCTCTAAAATAAGAGAGGGGGATATTATTATG
>CAZDKO010000078.1:0-3035 GCA_964506075.1 uncultured bacterium | reverse complement strand
AAAACCCCGTTTTTCGACGGGGTTTTTTTATTGACTTGCATCTTTTTTTATGTGATAATTAAACCGTTTACCTCAAGCAGGAAATCTACCGAAAAAAGCTACGCCCTTATTCATATAATTATTGGTTATAAATAGCTTAAGAATAGCTTATAAAAGAAAGAGAGAGAGACAACTATGGCCGAACAAAAAACAGAGAAAAAAGAAAAAATAATCCCGGTCAATATAGAAGAGGAAATGCAAAAGTCTTATCTTGATTACGCGATGAGTGTCATTGTCGGCAGAGCCCTTCCGGACGTTCGGGACGGTTTAAAACCGGTTCACCGGCGCATCCTTTACGCCATGCATGACATGGGAATGTTTTTTAACCGGCCGTATAAAAAATCGGCCCGTATCGTCGGAGAAACACTTGGAAAGTATCATCCGCACGGAGATGCCGCTGTTTATGAAACCATGGTTCGTCTGGTGCAGGATTTTTCTTCCCGCTACCCTTTGATTGATGGTCAGGGTAACTGGGGTTCTATTGACGGTGATGCGGCGGCAGCCATGAGATATACAGAGGCGCGTTTAGCGGCTTTAAGCGAGGAGATTCTGAAAGACCTGGATAAAGAAACGGTTGATTTTATGCCTAATTTTGATGAGTCCCTTCAAGAACCGCTGGTTCTGCCCTGTGGATTTCCCAATCTTCTGGTGAACGGCTCTTCAGGGATTGCCGTAGGGATGGCTTGTAACATCCCTCCTCATAATTTAAACGAAGTGATTGACGGGTTGATTTATCTTATTGATAATCCCCAGGCCGGGGTGGAAGAGTTAATGGAATTTATTCCCGGGCCTGATTTTCCTACCGGGGCATTTATTCTGGGGAGACAGATGATTAAAACAGCGTATAAAACCGGGCGGGGTATTATTAAATTACGGGCCAGAGCCAACGTTGAAAAGATAAAGGGCGGAAAAGAGAATATTGTCATTAGCGAAATTCCTTTTCAGGTGAATAAATCGTCTCTGCTTGAGTCTATGGCGGACCTTATTCGTAACGGGCGGGTAGAAGGGGTCAGTAATCTGAGGGATGAATCAGATAAAGACGGCATCAGGATTGTCGTTGAGTTAAAGCGGGATGCAGAAGCCCAGGTAGCGTTAAATCAACTATATAAGCATACCCAGCTCCAGAGCACTTTCGGGATAATTCTGCTGGCCCTGGTTCATGGGCAACCGCGCGTTCTTTCCCTCCCCCAGATGATGTCTCATTATCTGGAGCATCGTCGTATCGTCGTCATCAGGCGCAGCCAGTTTGAGCTTAGGGGGGCGGAAAAACGGGCGCACATATTGGAGGGGCTAAAAATAGCCTTAAAAAACCTGGACGCCATCATTACCACCATTCGTAATTCTTCCAGTCCAGAGGAGGCCAGGGAGAAGTTAATGGTTAGCTTTAAGCTAAGCCAGGAGCAGGCCCAGGCGATTCTTGATATGCGTTTACAGCGGTTAACCCGGCTGGAAAGAGATAAAGTTGACGCTGAATACTTGGAGGTTATCAAAACCATTGAACGTTTACAAGCCATTCTGGGAAGCGAAAAGAAAATCCAGGAAGTTATAAAAGAGGAGCTGGCAGAGGTTAAAAAGAAATACGCGGACAGTCGCCGGACGGAAATTATTGAAGAAGAGGAGGAGTTAGATGTAGAAGATTTAATTGCCGAAGAAGATATGGTTATTACCATGAGTCACGCCGGATACATAAAGAGATTACCCTTAAGTACTTATCGCCGGCAAGCCCGGGGAGGCAAAGGGGTGACCGGCGCGGGGATGAAAGAGGAGGATTTTATTGAACATTTCTTTATTGCTTCCACCCATGATTACATTCTCTTCTTTACGGCTGAAGGACGGGTTTTCTGGGTTAAAGTTTATGAAATCCCCCAGGCGGGAAGACTTTCTAAAGGCAAAGCCATAGTTAATCTTTTAAAGATTAATAGTCAGGAGAGTGTCTCGGCCACTATTCCCATACGCAAGTTTGACAGCCAGCATTTTTTACTGATGGCGACCGAAAAAGGCATGGTGAAAAAAACTAATTTAGAAGCGTATAGCCACCCTCGAAAGGGAGGAATCGCGGCCATAAAAATTAATGAAGGGGATAAAGTCGTTAATGTTATTTTAACCAATGGCCAGGAGGAAATTCTTTTAGCTACCCGGCAGGGAAAATCGGTGCATTTCTCGGAGAAAAATGTCCGGCCGATGGCCCGGACCGCCCGCGGAGTGCGTGGAATAAGGTTGAATAAGAGCGATAAAGTGGTCGGCATGGAAATAGCCCAAAAAGATATGTCTCTTCTTACCGTTACCAGCCGGGGTTATGGTAAAAGGAGCGAGTTTGCCGAGTACCGTTTGCAAAACCGGGGTGGCAGCGGGGTAATTAATATAAAAGTAGTCCAGAAGAAGGGCGAAGTGATTGGAATCAAATCGGTAAAAAACGACGAGGAAGTGATGATTATGACCACCCAGGGAATGATAATCCGTATTCCTATCAAGACCATCAGGATAATCGGCCGGAGTACCCAGGGGGTGCGTTTGATCTCTTTAAAGCCCGGCGATACGGTCATGGCCATTGCCCCGGTGATTAATTACGAAAAAGAGGCCAATGCGGAAATATGAAGCCATCACCCACACGGCCGATTTAGGTTTGCGTATTTTCGGCCGGGATTTAAAGGAGCTCTTTTCTAATGCTGCTTTAGGGATGATGAGTTTGAGTGTTAAACATCTGGATACGCTTAAAGGGAAAGAAACAATCGAAATAGCGCTAAAAGCCTTGAGCCGGGAAGAACTCCTGGTTACCTGGTTAAATGAATTACTGTTTAAATTATCGGTGGATAACTGGCTGGCGATTGAAGGGAAAATAATTTCTCTTGAAGAAAAAAAAGGAGAATTTTTTCTGACGGCCACGGTTAAAGGAATAAAAATAGATAATAAAGAGAAATTTTTAGAGAGAGAAATTAAAGCAACAACCTATCACAATTTAGCTATCAAAAAAATTGATAAGGGGTTCACGACAGAAA
>CAZDKO010000077.1:0-3036 GCA_964506075.1 uncultured bacterium | reverse complement strand
GTTAGAACTTTTGAAAGTAAAATATCTATAGGATACGCCAGTTATCTTAAAGTGAACAAAGGAAACAGGTTTTTCAGTACATCGGAGCATTCTTTTTATTTAAAACTTAAAAAAAGAGAAACCGTATGTTTTACCAAATTTTTTTCCGTTTATACTTCCAGGGATACTAAAAACGTAAAAAAAGAGGCGGTCAGAGCTTTAAGAAAAAATCTATCATTGGATTTTAAGGGTTTATTGAATAAACATGTGGAAGCCTGGGCAAAAACCTGGGACTTAGCCGATATTTCCATTGAATCTGACAGAGAAATACAGCGGGCTTTAAGATTTAACCTCTATCATTTGTTAATCTGCAGCACTGAAAATGACGGTAAGTCCAGTATCGGCGCACGGACTTTAAGCGGCGAGGGTTATAGAGGGCATATTTTCTGGGATACGGAGATTTTTATTCTTCCTTTTTTTATCTATACCAACCCGTTGGTAGCCAGAAATATGCTTTTATATAGATATCGTGCTTTGAATCAGGCCAGATTAAACGCTAAAGAAGCGGGTTATAACGGGGCTTTTTTTGCCTGGGAGTCAGCCGATACCGGACGGGAAGAAACCCCTCAGTGGCACAGGGACTTAAACGGCAGTGTAATAAAAATTCATACCGGAGAAATGGAACAGCACATAGTCGGTGATATTGCTTATGCGGTTTATAATTATTACTCAGCGACCAACGACAAAGAGTTTATGGCAAAATTCGGGCTGGAATTGTTTTTTGAAACGGCGCGGTTCTGGGCCAGCCGGGGAAGGTTCAATATAAATAAGACTGCCTATCATATTCCCGGCGTCATCGGTCCGGATGAATTCCATATCAACGTTACTGATAACGCTTATACCAATACTCTGGCAAAATTTAATTTAACCAAAGCCAGCCAGTTTTACCGGTATAACAAACAAAACAACAGCCGGTTGTTTAGAAAGCTGATTAAAAAGATTAAATTAACGGATAAAGAGGTGAAACTCTGGGAAAAGATTGCTTCTAAAATAGTTATTCCAAGCCAAAAGGGTTTGATAGAAGCTTTTCACGGATATTTCAAAAAGAAATATATTCCTATTAAAGAATTGGATAATAATTTTATGCCGGTTCTGCCCAGGAATTTTCCGCTTGAAAATATCGGTCGGACCCAGTTTGTTAAACAGGCCGACGTCATAATGATTTTTCATCTTTTTCCGGGGGATTATTCTTTTAAACAGAAGAGAGAGAATTTTGTCTATTATGATAAGAGAACCCTCCACAAATCTTCCCTCAGTCCTTCCGTTAGTGCGGCCGTAGGCTGGAATACAGGTAATTATCAAAAAGCATTTCAATACTTCCGCTACGGTCTTTACGCCGACCTGAGAAATTATCATGGTAATACTCAGGAAGGCATTCACGCCGCCTCGCTGGGCGGAAGCTGGCAGGTAATGATAAATGCGTTTGCCGGATTCAGACTCAATGAAGAAGCCATATTATTTAATCCATTTTTACCGCCCGACATAAAGTCAATTAAGTTTAAGCTGAAAATAAAAGGGAATATCCTTTCTGTTTATATTCGTAAAAAAAAGATAGAGATTTCACCCCGGTTGAAAAAAGGCAATAAGATAAAAGTAAAAATTAGTAATGAGATTTATTCTCTTCGTAATAACAGGAAGCATATTTTTAGATATTGAAAAAATAAATCTCAAAGGAGGAATGATGTTAAAGATAAAAGATGTTATGGATGAAAATGTGGTGACGGTACGTCCTGACATAGACGTAAGAACGGTCTGCCGGATACTTATTAAGAATAAATTAAGCGGGGTTCCCGTGGTAGATAAAAATGAGAAGTTAATCGGGTTTATTTCTGAAAGAGATATTATTGCCAAAGCCTGCGAGAAGGGTTTTGTCGGGAAGAAAGTTCAGGATATTATGAATTCCAAGGTTCAGGCGGTCAAGGATAACATGCTTATCGAAGATGCCGCTAAAATTTTTAGTGACAAATCGTTCCGGTATTTACCGGTGGTTAAAGAAAGAAAGGTTATTGGCATTGTCAGCCGGAAGGATGTTATCGAGAGATTATTGGGGCATTATTATTAATTAAGGATTATAAAGAACGAAAAGTGAAAAACGCAAAACGGGTAACCATAATTCAAAATTCAAAACGTTATTTCGTATACCGTCGGCCGTATTTCGTATATCGTTTTAAAACTGAGAACTGACTACTGAAGACTGATAACTGTCTACTAACTACTGTCTACTGACTACTTGTAAAGGTGAGACATGTCCGGTAAAAAAGAGAGAAAATTGAATATTGCCCATTTACACTGGGGATTCCCACCCATTATTGGCGGCGTCGAAACCCATCTCAATATAATATTACCCGAAATGGTACACCGCGGACATAAAGTGAGTATACTAACCGGTTCTGTCGAAGGCGTCAGAGCTAAATATAAATTCAGGGGAGTAAGTGTTTATCGGACGCCTTTAATGGATTTAAACTGGCTCTATAAAAGAGGTCTCCAGGGATTGCATGAAGATATTCTGGAAATGTTCAATGGGTTTTTGAGGGTATCCCGGCCGGATATAATTCACTGTCATAACATGCACTATTTTAGTAAAATGCACTCTAAAACCATTGAAGAACTGGCCATGGCCAAGGGAATTCCTCTTATTCTTACCGCTCATAATGTCTGGGATGACATTTTATTTTTAGAATTAACCCGGGAAATCAAATGGTCACACATAATTGCCGTGAGCCACTACATAAAGAAAGAATTAATCGGGATAGGTTGTGAGGACCGGTTGATAAGCGTCATTCATCATGGCATTGACACGAAAAAGTTCAGACCGAATGTCAACACGGAAATAATAAAAAAGAAATACCCCCGATTGAGAAACAGCCGGGTAATATTTCACCCGGCCAGGATGGGTTTAGCTAAAGGGTGCGATACGAGTATTAAAGCGCTTAACTTCATCAGGAATAAATTCCCTAACGCTGTATTAGTTCTAGCCGGAACGAAAAATATAATTGA
>CAZDKO010000076.1:0-3060 GCA_964506075.1 uncultured bacterium | reverse complement strand
TTTTCAACCGTTTAAGGATAGAAGAACTTAAAAAAATAGTTGATATTCAAGTGTCTCTTCTCAGTCAAAGGACGGCCGAAAAAAACATCAGCCTTAAGTTAACCGACAAAGCCAAGGAAAAATTAGCCAGGGACGGTTATGACCCGGTTTATGGAGCGCGGCCTTTACGGCGGCTGATTGAACGTCAAATCCAGAATCATCTGGCGAAAGAAATTTTAACCGGGGCAATTAAAGAAGGGGACGAAGTTACGGTTGATATTAAAGGAGATAAATTTATTTTCAAGAGTTAGGAAATGAATTAGGTTTTTATTCTGTGAATTTCTATTGACATATAATTATGGTGTGAGTATAATAACAACAATTAAAACTGGTTTAGAGGAGGTGAGTTGTAATGAAACGGTTAGTTTGCGTTCTCTTCGTTTTCTCGTTAATGATTGCCGGATGTACGATGACCCAGAAGGGAGCCGGTTTAGGGACGGCACTCGGCGCTGGCGCCGGAGCGATTATTGGTCATCAGTCAGGTCATACCGCCGAAGGAGCGTTGATTGGCGGAGCGGCAGGAGCAGCAGGAGGAGCATTAATAGGTGAAAGTCAATCAACTAAATTCTGTCCGGTTTGCGGAGAGGCTTTTCCGGCTAACGTCAAATACTGTCCTAGAGATGGGGCTGAGTTAAAATTTAAACAAAAATAGAAAGTATTTTCACAAAGGAAGGAGGGATGTGAATGTCTTTGCGATTATCTTTATGGAAAATAGCAGTTGTAGCGATAGTAATTATGGCTTTTGTAGGTACCGGTCATATTGTTTGGGCGGGTTCAAAGAGTTCAGCGTGTGAAGGCAACAAAGGCTACATATATGTCCGTCACGGGGAAGAAACTGTTAAGGCCCAGAAGATGTTAAAAGAAAAAGAAGCCAAGAAAAAGGCCCATAAGGTTCAAAAGCCTAAAGCTCCCAAAATGAAATGGGTTAACGTCTATTTTGCTACCGGTAATGCAGAAATAACTTCACCAGATGTTTTTAAACTTAATCGGGCGGCGCGTCTTTTAAAGATTAACGGCCAGAAAAAAGTTCTCATTATTGGTTCGGCAGACATGAGAGGCTCAGCCGAGGCTAATAGTGCGCTGGGTTTAAAACGGGCCAAAGCGGTAAAAAACTATCTTATCGACCAGGGTATTTCCGCTGACCGACTTAAAGTAAAAAGCATTGGTAAAAGTGAGGCTTCAAAGAAAGCTGTAGATGAAAAGATGGCCAAGGATAGATGTGCCAAATTTGAAATTTTATTGTCCGGGCTCAAAAAGAAGAAATAAAAATACGCTTTAATTTTAGGGTTTTATTAGCATAAGAATGTAAACCTCTGATGAAACAGGGGAGGGGAAAGAATTATCGTCAGGATAAAAGAGAGAGATTGGTTTTTCCTGACGGATTTAAAAAAAGTTATTGAAGAAAATGAGAATGTTCTCCAGATAAGTTGACAAAGGGGTGTTCCCGCAGGAAGGAAATCACCCCTTTTTTATTCAGCAAGAACGAGAGAATACGCCTGCTAATAGAATTACCAATCAAAATTCCTCAGGAAACCGGGCTGATGGTTATTGCTGTCTGGAAGAAAGGCGATATTTCTTTTTCTTATAACCCGACTTCAAATACCATTGTTTCCGTCGGAGATACGCTGATTGTTTTGGGCAATTTAAAACAAATGGACAAACTCCATAAATATATAGAGGAGCGATAAATTTTTCTTGCCTAATTTACCGTCGTGTGATAAAATTAAAAAAATTACAAAGGAGGTGATAAGGATGGCAGAAAAAGTATTAAAGTGCGGAGTTAAAAAACAAGCTGGCTATCTCTATTTTATAGATAAACAAGGTGATATCTCCAGAGCAAAAATGGCTCGGGGTGGTCAGAAGAAGAAAAAAGCCAAAAAGAAAAAAAGATAATGTAAGTAATTTATTTTATTTCATTGTAAAAGAAAAATCCCCTGCGGAAACGGAAAAGCAGGGGGTTTTTTTGTGTTTAGATAGAGCGCTAAAGAAAATGTCTTGCTCTTTAGGAATAGATTTGATAAGATTATAAAAAGTTTCGGTTATTGATTTGATACATATCAAACAAATAATGTTATAAGGAGCGTTACTTAAGGAAAATGGCCAGTATTCTTCCTTTTCGCGGCATTTATTTTAATTTTAAAAAAGCAAACGATCTTAAAAAGGTGACGTGCCCGCCCTATGACGTAATATCTCCGCAAGAGCAGGACCGTTTTTACCGGCTCCATCCTTATAACGTCATTCGTCTTATACTGGGTAAAGAATCGCCAAAAGATAACGGAAAGGATAACCGAAATATCCGCGCCGCTCATTTTTTCAAAACCTGGGTCTCTAAAGAAATCTTAAAGCAGGAATTTTCCCCGGCCATTTATGTTTACCGTCTTACCTACCCTTATGGAAACAGGCAGCACACCTCTTTGGGATTTATTGCCTTAAGCCGCCTGGAAGATTGGCAGCGTAAAAAAGTTCTGCCCCATGAAGATACCTTTGCTAAATTCAAAACCGACCGGTTAAATCTCCTGCGGGCTACAAAAGCCAATTTTGAATCCATTTTATCTCTTTATCCGTCCTCAGCTAAGATTGAAAAAATTCTTAAAAAAGCGGTAAAATCTAGGCCGATGATGAAATTTAAAGACGAGCAAAACATTGAACACACCGTTTATTCTCTTTCCGACCCCCGGGACATAGCGGTTATTAAAAAAGAAATGGCGAAAAAAATCTTATTTATCGCTGACGGACACCACCGGTACCAGGCGGCCTTGAATTTCGCCCGGGAACTATCTCGTTCCAAATCTTTATCTAACGGGCAAATGGCAAATTATATGATGATGACCTTTATGGATATGGGGAAAAGCAATTTAGCCATACTTCCCACGCACCGGGTGGTTTATAATCTTTCCGGGTTTTCGCATAAAAAATTTTTTGATAATTTAGCGTTATATTTTAAGATAGAAAAGGTATCCGCCAGGGCGTTATCAGATCGGAAGAGCACACGTCTGAACTCCAGTCACGAGATTCCATCTC
>CAZDKO010000075.1:0-3073 GCA_964506075.1 uncultured bacterium | reverse complement strand
TTCAATTACTGAAAGAAAATTTATATAACGGTTTGGAAAAAGCCGTTTTTAAGCTGTCACCGGACCTCATGGCTTACCGCCGGAAACTCTATAGAACCGGTTTAAAACCGGTTCTGGTGAGCGGTAGTGGCACGACTTTGTTTACCCCGGTAAAAAGTGTTACCGAAGCTGAGAACTTTATTAATAAACTTAATTTTAGAAAGGGGGTGTATATAGTCAGGAGTTTAGGGGGGAATTGGAAAACTTAAATTAAGTGTGTTTTCAATAAAGAAGGGAGTGACGACAGTGGAGATTACAGAGGTCAGGGTATTTCTGAAGGATTCTAAAGAGGGTAAACTTAGAGCGTACGCAAGTATCACACTGGATAATTGTTTCATCGTTAGAGATTTAAAGGTAATTGAAGGTAAAAAAGGACTTTTTGTAGCTATGCCCAGCCGCAAATTACGCCGGGCTTGTTCTAAATGCGGGCATCCCAATGTATTAGGAAGTAAATTCTGTAATAATTGCGGGGGTGCTATAGAGGTTGATTACCAGAGAGAAACAGCGGTTAATAATGATGAGGCGCGTCAGGAAACTCATAAAGATATTGCCCATCCTATTTCTGTAGAAATGCGGGATTATGTGCAGAAGAAAGTTTTGGAAGCCTACGAACAGGAGAAGGTGAAGCCGGGTTCTACCGCTGCCATAGATTAGTAAAACACAACCTTTTAAAAGCAAAAATCTCATAGCAGGAAGTTCTAATTAAATTCAAGAGCTCAAATCTTTTTAGAAAGGTGAAAAGATGGAGGATGTAATCGGTATAATTTTAGCTGCGGGTCAGGGGACCAGACTTAAATCCAATTATCAGAAAATTATTCATGAAGTGGTCGGGAAACCGATGATTAAATATATAGTTGACACACTGGAAAAAATCCCGTTAAGAAAGAATTTAGTCATAGTAAGCGAAGAAGGTAAAAAATCGGTTCAGAAAGTTTTTGAAAAAAATAAATCAATCAGTTTCGTTTTACAAAAAGAACGTTTAGGCACGGGCCACGCCGTTATGCAAACGTTTTCTTTACTTAAAGATTTTTCCGGGACAGTTTTGGTTCTCTGCGGGGATACCCCTCTTTTAACCATTAAGACTTTGCGAGACCTTATCCAGAAGCACAAAATTAAAAAAGCAGCCGCCACTGTTTTAACCACTGAAGTTGCCAATCCGACCGGTTATGGCCGGATATTCTTAGACTCCAACGAAAGAATAAAGAAAATCGTTGAAGATAAAGATTTAGCGCCGCAGGAAACAAAAATAAGAGAGATTAATGCCGGTACTTATTGTTTTGATAACCAGCTTCTTTTTAAAGCCTTAAAGAAGGTTACTCCGAATAATAAACAGGCGGAGTATTATTTAACCGATGTTATCGAGATTCTGGTGTCACAGGGATTACCCGTTGAAAGATTAGCCATCCTTGATTCTTCCGAAGTTCTGGGAGTCAATAGCCGTAAACAACTGACACAGGTTCAGCGGGTTTTACGGTATAGAATTTTAGACCAGTTAATGGAAGAAGGGGTTACCATTATTGACCCCGATAATACCTTTATTGATAGCGGGGTAAAAATAGGCATAGATACAGTTATTTATCCCTTTTCTTTTATAAGAGGGGATTCTTCGATTGGCCAGGGTTGTCAAATCGGGCCTCAATCGCACATAAAAAATGTTCATATAGGCAATAACGTTAAGGTTTTAATGTCAATTATAGAAGAGAGCCAGATAAAAGACCAGGTGACTATTGGTCCATTTTCAAATATTCGCGGTAATTGCATTATAGAAAAAAAATCTGTTATTGAAAATTTAGTAGAAGTTAATAATAGCTTCATCGGGAAGAATTCCAGAATCTGTCATCTTTCTTATGTTAGTGACTGTAATATTAAAGAAAACGTTGAAATTGGAGCAGGAACTATTATTACTAATCTCGATGAGCGCGAAACGCGTAAATCTTTAATTCAAAGAGACGTTGTCATCGGAGGTCATACTAATATAAGCGGGCCGGTAGAATTAAAGAAGGGAATGTGCATAGAAGCGGGAACAAAGTTAATTAATCCTTCTTTATCTGTATGGGATAGAACTTCCGTGATTAAAAGGAGAAAGTAAATGAATGGACAATTAAAAATTTTTGCTGGTAATTCTAATCCACCTTTAGCCGATGAGATTGCCGATTACCTGGGGCTTAGTTTAGGTAAAATTGCCATCAAGCAATTCAGCGATGGAGAGATTTCTATTAAGATTGAAGAGAATGTCCGCGGTATGGATATATTTGTTATTCAGTCAACCTGTGATCCGGTTAACTATAATTATATGGAGCTTCTGATTATGCTGGACGCTTTCAAAAGGGCTTCTGCGGATAGAATCACGGCCGTTATACCTTATTTTGGCTATGCCCGGCAGGACAGAAAAGACCGTCCACGGGTACCTATTACCGCCAAATTAGTGGCTGATTTAATTACCCGTGCCGGAGCTAACCGTATTCTGACTATTGATTTACATTCGGGACAAATTCAAGGTTTTTTCGACATTCCGGTTGACCATTTGTTTGCGGCTCCTGTTTTCATTGAATATTTTAAAAAAATGAATTTGAATAACAGAGACGATGTTGTCACCGTTTCTCCCGATATGGGAAGTGCCAAACGGGCCCGGGCGTTTGCTTCAAAGATGAATTTAGGTTTGGCTTTAATTGATAAACGCCGCCCGGATGCCAATGTTGCTGAAGTGATGAATGTTATTGGAGAGATAAAAGGGAAAATAGCGTTGATTCTTGACGATATGGTGGATACGGCCGGTTCCCTGGTTAGTGCCGCTAAAGCAGTTAAGGAGGAAGGAGCCACAGAGGTTTACGCCGGTTGTTCTCATGCGGTTCTTTCAGGGGATGCTGTTGAGAAAATAAAAAATTCCAGCCTTAAAAAATTAGTGGTCACCAATACTATACTTTTAAGAGAAGAAATAAAAAAATGCAGTAAGATTGAAATTTTATCCATAGCTAATCTTCTTGGAGAAGCGATTAAAAGAATCCATGAAGGAAGTTCAGTAAGTTCTTTGTTT
>CAZDKO010000074.1:0-3243 GCA_964506075.1 uncultured bacterium | reverse complement strand
GTAAAGCCCTGGCTATAAGTATTGAGGTTGATTCAATTTACGCCGAACCTAAAAAAATAAAAGACCCTGAGCACGTCAGCCGGGAACTCAAAAAAGTAATCCGGAAAGATTACCGCTGGATAAAGAAACAGCTCTCCAAAGATAGTTATTTTGTCTGGTTGGCCAGAAAAGTGGAGCCCGAAGTTTCAGTCGCGGTGCAGGATTTAAATTTAGAGGGAATAGGCATCATAAAAGAATTCCGCCGGTTTTATCCCCAGGGTAATTTAGCGGCTCATCTTCTGGGATTTGTCGGGCTTGATAATCACGGTTTAGAAGGGATAGAACGGTATTATGAAAACATACTTTCTTCCAGCCAGCGAAAATATCTGGTCAAGAGGGATGCCCTGGGACAGAGAATAAGTTTGGAAGAGGAGGAATTCTCCACCAACAGGCCGTTTAGCGTCGTATTGACTATTGACGAGACTATACAGCATTTTGCGGAGAAAGAAATGGACCGGGTTTTTAAGGAAACCGGCGCCCAGGCGGCTCATCTGGTTATAATGCGGCCCCGGACGGGGGAAATTCTGGCTCTGGTTAATCGGCCGACTTTTAACCCGAACCAATTTACAGATTATTCTCCTTCCTGCTGGAGAAACAGGGTGGTAACCGATGCTTATGAGCCCGGTTCTTCTTTTAAAATTATCTCTGCCGCCGCCGCTCTGGAAGAAAACATAGTTAAGCCTCAGGATAAGTTCTTTTGTGAAAATGGTGCTTTTAAATTTTATCGTCGGATTATTCATGACCACAGTCCTAAAAAGTGGCTTACTTTCCGGGAGATTATGGAGCATTCCAGTAATATAGGGATGACTAAAGTGGCTTTACTGTTAGGGAAGAAAAAATTATATAAATACATCTACCAGTTTGGTTTTGGGAACTGTACTGAAATAGATATACCCGGCGAGGCTAAGGGTCTTTTGCGTCCGCTCAACCAGTGGACAAATGCTTCTCTGGGAGCGATACCGTACGGTCAGGAAACCTCGGTAACTTCTATTCAACTTATTAATGCTGTTGCCTGTGTCGCCAATAATGGACTGATGATGAGGCCTTATATAGTCAAAGAAATTCGCGATAAAAACGGCCAATTAATCAAAGAAACAAGCCCTCTAATAACGAAAAGAGTTATTTCTCCGGAAACAGCCGAGGTTCTATCTAAAATTCTTGAAGGGGTGGTGATTTCCGGCACCGGGAAATCGGCCGCGGTTCCCGGTTACCGGGTGGCAGCTAAAACAGGGACAGCTCAAAAATTTGATTTTAAAAACAGGGAATATTCGCGTCAGAAATCGGTTGTTTCTATCGTTGGTTTTGCGCCGGTAGAAAATCCGGCTGTCGCTGTTTTAGTCGTGGTTGATGAACCTCAGGGAGAAGCCTGGGGAGGCACGGTGGCCGGTCCGGTTTTTAGCCGCGTCTTAAAGAAAACTTTAAGTTATTTACAGGTTTCTCCGGAACAACCGACTAAAGAGAATGTAAAAGCAGAATTTGTAAGAGGGAAAAAAGAATCAGGGAATTTAGTTGATGTTTCTTCCCGGCTTATGCCGGACCTTAAAGGACAAACTATCCGGGAAACCCTGGAAATTTTATCCCCGTTTGATTTAGTTGTTGATATTCAGGGCTCGGGCTTCCTTTATTCCCAGGAACCTTTGCCGGGAGAAAAAATAATTCCTGAAAAAAAATGTCTGTTGAAATTTAAACCATCCGGACAGAGAGGCATTTAATGGATAAAAACCGGACAATTGATAAACTTTTTCAATATATTCCGGCCGGGAAAATTGAAATTCTGAACAGGGATAAAATTGAAGGGATAGCCTATAATTCCCTCAAGATAAAAAACAACTATCTCTTTGTAGCTATGCCCGGTTTAAAAAATAACGGCGCCGATTTTATTGATGAAGCCATAGAGCGGGGAGCAAAAGCTATTGTTACCGAAAAAAAATTAGAGGATTATTTAAAATATAAAGGGATATCGTATGCTGTCGTTGATAACGCCCGGGAGGCACTGGCTTTATTATCGGCGGCTTTTTATGATTTTCCTTCCCGGAAACTTAAAGTCATCGGGGTAACGGGAACGAACGGTAAAACTTCCACGACTTATCTTCTTGAGTCAATTCTTAAAAAAGCGGCTCTTCCGGTCGGTTTAATCGGCACAATCAACTATCGTATCGGGGAACGCGTAATTCCTTCGTCCTACACCACACCGGAAGCTCTGGAACTTCACTCTTTACTGGGGGAAATGATTGATGCCGGTATAACCCACGTAGTTATGGAGGTTTCTTCTCACGCCCTGGCTCAAAAGAGGGTTTCTCAAATAGATTTTGACGTAGCTGTTTTTACCAATTTAAGTCAGGACCATTTAGACTATCATAAAAATATGGAAAATTATTTCTATAGTAAGAGTCTTCTTTTTGAAGACCTCGGTAAACTATCAACTCAAAAAAGTAAAAAAGTGGCGGTGGTAAACGGAGATGACCTTTCAACGCCGAGAATTCTAAAAATCCTTGAGAATTTTTCCGGGGTTGAGGTTTTATCTTTTGGTTTGAGCGATAAAAACGTTTTCAGGGCCGATATAATTGAAAAAGCTTTGACTCACAGCCGATTTATAATCCGGAACGGGGCTATAAATTTTGAAGTGAAGCTTTCACTCCCGGGCGAGCATAATGTGTTTAACGCTTTGGCCGCCGCTGCCTGTGGAGTAAGTTTAGGTTTGAGTCCGGAAGTGATAAAAAAAGGACTGGAAGAAGTAAAAAATGTTCCCGGGCGGTTTGAACTTATCGGCCGGGGTCTGCCTTTTAAAATAATCGTTGATTATGCCCACAGCGAAGACGCTTTGAAGAATATTTTAGAGGCAGCCAGAGATTTAAATCCTAAAAAGATAATTTTAGTTTTTGGCTGCGGGGGTGACCGGGATAAGCTTAAGCGTCCTTTAATGGGCAAGGTAGCAGAAAAATTAGCTGATTTTTGTATTTTGACTTCTGATAATCCCAGGAGCGAGAACCCTCAAGATATTATTGAAGACATTGAAAGAGGCTTCAGCCGAAAAGAGAATTATCAGGTAGTTTTAGACCGGTATCAAGCCATAGAATCAGCTTTAAAAATGGCAGAGCCGGAGGATATGGTCATTGTCGCCGGGAAAGGTCACGAAGCTTATCAGGTTTACCGGGATACGGTAGTTCCTTTTGATGACCGGGAAGTCATCAGGCAGATACTTAA
>CAZDKO010000073.1:0-3557 GCA_964506075.1 uncultured bacterium | reverse complement strand
CGCTCCCAGATTTCTGAGACGGAAAAAGGAACGTTCCGGTCTCTAAAAAAATCTTTAAGCCATTTAATCTCCTGAAAACTGTCTTTAGAAAATTTATTCAGTGCCACTACTACCGGAAGACCAAATTTTCGACCGTTTTCTATGTGCTTTTCCAGATTTTTAAGACCGCTTTTCAAATCAGCCTTTTCCCCTCCGTGGGCTTTGAGTGCCCGCAAGCTCGCCACAATAACTAAAACCCGGGGAGACAATTTAAAAGGAGAAGCGACCAGATGTATAAATTTTTCCACCCCTAAATCAAGACCGAAACCTGTTTCAGTAATAACTAAATCGGCCAATTTCTGCGCCATTTTTATCGCTAAAATACTATTGCACCCGTGAGCAATATTAGCAAAAGGCCCGCCGTGAATAAAAGCCGGCCCCCCCTCACTGGTCTGAACCAGATTGGGTTTAATCGCCTCTTTTAAAAGTAAAGCCAGGGCATCCTGAACTTTGAGCTCTTTCACTCTGACCGTCTCTCCAGAAAAGTTTAAACCAATGACCATCCGCCTTATTCTTTCCTTTAGCTCAGAAAAACTCTCAGACAAACATAAAACAGCCATAATTTCTGAAGCCGCGGTAATTTCAAAAAATCCTCTGTAAGGATTATCTTTGACCTTCCCGGTGGCACTAAGCAAAATTTCCCTTAGAGCCCGGTCATTTATATCAATAACTCTCGGCCAATAAAGCTTTTTCAAATTGAGCTTCAGCTTATTCCCTCTGTATATGGAATTATCAATGAGGGCGGACAATAAATTATGGGCTGCCCCCACGGCGTGGATATCGCCGGTAAAATGTAAATCTATTTCTTCCGGAGGGAAAACCCGGGCCGCTCCTCCGCCGGTTGCTCCCCCTTTTATTCCCATCACCGGACCCAGCGAAGGTTCCCGAAGAGTCGGGATAGCTTTTCTCCCCAGACGGTTTAAAGCCTGCGCCAGACCAATGGCCGTGGTCGTTTTTCCTTCGCCTTTACTGGTCGGGGTCATCGAAGTGACAATAACTAATTCGCCTTCGGAACTATTTTTAAGGCGGTTTAAAATTTCTAAAGATACCTTGGCAATATAAGGGCCAAAGAGTCTGAGTTCTTTATCTTTTAACCCCCATTTTCTGGCAATTTCAATTATCGGCTTGGGTTTCATTGTTTCCTTTTTATATTCCTCCAACCCGTCTTCTTTCCCACTGGAGAGCATCTGAAACAGCCTGCGCTATGTTAGTGAGGTGGTCAGCGATTTTTTCAAAATTACTGATAGTATCCAGGAAAACGATCCCTGATAAAACTATGCATTTACCGTGTTCCAGACGTTTAATATGGTTGTTCTTCAATTGGTCCCGCAAGCGGTTAATCGTCTCTTCCTGTTCCAGAACCATTTCTGCTTTTCTTAAATCATTTTCCTCTAAAGCCTGAAGACTGGCTTCAAACATCTTTTCCAGCTCCTTCAGAATACCGTGAAGTTCTTCAACGGCTTCTTGAGAGAAAGATAATTTGCTTTCAATCTTTCGTTCCGCCAGTTCGGCTAAATTCTCGGCGTGGTCCCCGATGCGTTCCACGTCATTAATAATATGAAGCAAAGCCGGAATCTTCAGCGACTCTTCCTCGCTAAGACCACCCTGCATTAATTCAACCAGATAATCAGTTATGGCTTCCTGCAAATTATCAACGGCGTCTTCTCCTCTTTCTACTTTGGATAAAAAGTGGCTTTCTCCTTTAAAAAATGCCTCCATACTTTGATTGACCATGAAGTGAGTCAATTTTAATGTCCGGACAATTTCTTCGGTCGCTACCCGCAAAGCGAGTGAAGGGGTATTTAAAAGATGCCTTTCCAGGTACTTAGGGCCGAATTCTATCTCTACTTCCTTGCCTGGAACAAGACGGGTAAGGAACTTCGCCATACCGCCTATGAAAGGCAGAAATAAAACGGTTATGCCAACGTTAAATAAAGTATGCACGTTAGCGCACTGTCTCATTATGTTGGTTGAGGTATACTGGACCAGGCGGGCTAAAACCGGGGCCAACGGTAAAAATATTAAAACCCCCAGACAATTAAAAATAACGTGGGCCAGGGCTGTCCGGCGGGCAGAAATGGTAGTTCCGATGCTGGCGATTAAGGCCGTAACGCAGGTCCCGATATTGCAGCCAAAAATAAGATAGACCGCCCCCTGTAAATTAACAAGATTAACCATAGCCAGGGCTAAAATTATACCGGTGGTGACGCTGCTGCTTTGAACCACGGCGGTAAAAATAGTTCCCGCTAATATCGCTAAAAAAGGATGGGTGCTAAAGGTGACAAAAATCTCCTTTATCTGGGGGAGAGCTCCCAGCGGTTGAACGCTTTGGGTTAACAAGCTTAAACCTAAAAATAAAATGCCAAAACCCAGCATAAACTCACCCATGGATTTATGACTTTTTTTCCTGGCAAAAAGCACGGTAAACATCCCTATACCGATTATGGGTAGAGCGTAATCGGTTAATTTAAAAGCGATCAGCTGAGCCGTAATGGTCGTTCCGATATTCGCCCCTAAAATGACTCCCAGAGACTGTTTTAGAGTCATCAACCCGGCATTGACAAATCCGACCAGCATCACGGTAGTGGCGCTGCTGCTCTGGATTATTGAAGTTACCCCGGCACCTACCAAAACCCCGGTGAGAGCATTTTTGGTTAATGCGCCTAAAATCTTACGCATCTTGTTAGCCGAGGCCTTCTGTAAACCCGTGCCCATCATATGAATACCGTAGATGAATAATCCTAAGCCGCCGAACATACTGAAAATTAAATCTTTATACATAAAGCTTACCCTCTCTTACTCTTAACTTTAAGGCAAAATTCCAGGGAAAACCCCGTCATTCTATCATAACTTTCTGTATCCCCTCCAGTTTAGTTATTTTTTCAATTAACCCTTCTTCTAAAAGCTTCCGGGGAAATTTCAAAAATATTTCTATGTCAATTATCTCTTTTTTAATAAAATCCCTCTCCCAGGCAATCTTTTCTATGCCGATTTTGCTTTGTTCTAAAATATCTCTGATTTTTTGCAGATGTTTATCGGCGTTCAGCCCTCTTATGCTTAAAGCTTTAAAATAAATCTGTGCCGGCATTAGCCATTCTAACTTGGATAAAAAGTAAAGGGCAAATAGAATAACCAGGGTGGTCACCAGAGCCGCAGAAAAAAAACCGCAACCGATAGACATTCCCACCGCCGCCACCCCCCAAATACTGGCCGCCGTAGTTAATCCCCGTATGGATGAACCAAAGCGAAGGATAGTTCCGGCACCGAGAAAACCAATTCCGGTAACTACCTGAGCGGCAATACGGCCCGGATCCGCCGAACCACCACCGTACACCTCAGCTATATAAAGAGAAACTAACATAAAAAGAGTTGACCCTACACCCACTAAAATATGGGTCCTGAGTCCTGCGGCCCGGCCGTGGGTTTCTCTTTCAAAACCAACCGAACCGCTTAAAAAAACGGATAAGACTAAACGGATAACAATTTCTGGTAAAGTAAACATTGTTTTACTCCTTATT
>CAZDKO010000072.1:0-3657 GCA_964506075.1 uncultured bacterium | reverse complement strand
GATAAAGACCCCGGGCAATATGACCTGTTTTTTATCGGGACGCCGGTCTGGGCCGGGACATATACGCCGGCGTTAAACACCTTTTTTGCGACGCATCCATTATCCAATAAGAAAATCGCCCTGTTTTGCTGCCATCTCGGTGGAAAAGGAAAAATTTTTGATAAAATGAAAGAAGTTTTAAAAGATAATCATATTTTAGGTGAAATTGATTTTAAAGAACCTCTCAAAAAGAATACCGATGAAAATATTAAAAAGGCCAGAGACTGGACGGAAATTATAATAAAATCCTTATAGTGAAAAAGACCGTAAAGGAGGATAATTGATGAGAACAGTTTATAGAACAATTCCCTGGCGCATAGGGATGATAGCCGTTGGTTTACTGCTTACTTCTTGTGCGACGACGTCGCCTTTACACGAGGCGGCTATGCAGGGAAACGTAACTCGTATTGACGAATATGTCAAGAGAGGAATTTCTGTTAATAAACAGGACCTGGAGGGTAACACCCCTTTACACTACGCTTACTACTATGGACAAAAAGAAGCCATTGAACGTCTTACCGCTTATGGTGCGGATTTGACAATTTTGAACTATAGCGGCGACGCCCCGGCAGATATGCAGAAAATCGCCCAGGCAGAAACACTTGTTCTCTCGGCGGTAGCCCTTCTTGACGGAGAGGGAGACTGGACCGATACTGAAAGAGCTCTTCCCATGTACGATGCCCTGCAGGGAATGGATGGGGGGATTGTCACCAAGGCCATCGTTCGCAAGGTGATTAAAGATGAAAACCGCCTTCGGGTTCTCTTTCTGGCCGTGAAACTCGGTATATCAGGGTCGGAGGAATGTCTTAATGATGTGCTTCAAGCCTACGGTGATAAAGAAATGGCCGAAGACTATCTTAATTCAGGTTCGGCATCTCTATCCGAAGGTGGAAGAAAGTGGGCCAGCAGTCACGGTTACTATATCAGCCCGGGAATTGGAAGCCACCGGGTGGGTTGGGGACGATTCTAACTGATCCCCCGCCCCCAGTAGTTTTATTCATTCCCTTCGGGAAAGAATAAAACTGGCACGGGGGCAAGGAGGAAACGATGAAAAAAAGGGTGGTGACAGGATTAGGAGTAATTATTATGATGTTGGTTTGTATCGCGGCAAACGCCGCCGAATGGGAAACGGATTTTTCCAAGGCGGCGGCAACGGCTAAAAGCACGGGCAAATATATGCTGCTTGATTTCAGCGGTTCGGATTGGTGCGGTTGGTGTAAGAAGCTGGAGGCGGAAGTATTTAGCCAGAGTGCTTTCCAAACCTTTGCTGAAAAGAATCTGGTCTGTGTTTTGTTGGATTTTCCCAGAGGAAAACCGCAGAGTAAACAATTAAAACAGCAGAATGCCGGGTTAGCCAGGAAATACGAAATCATGGGTTATCCCACGGTTATTATTTTAAACCCGGAGGGAGAATTTGTAGAACAAACCGGATATCAAGCCGGCGGGGCGCAAAATTATGTTGAACATCTAAAAACAATCATCAATACGTATAAAGCCGAACAGGGGAAGAGATGAAACTATCCCCCGTAGTTTTATTCATTCCCTTCGGGAAAGAATAAAACTAGCACGGAGGACTTCGTCCTCCACAGTTTTACAAAGTAAAACTAAACATGGGGACTTTGTGAATATGAAAAAAATTTTAATAGTTTTACTATCTTTATTAGTATTGTGCGGGTGTGAATATACCGTTCCTTTGTCTCCCAAGGCCGATATGCCCATTAAGAATGAGCTAATAGGTCTCTGGAAGTTTGAACCGGTGGAAGAAGATGACAAAGAATTTACCATGTTAGTGTTGAAATTTACTCCTAATGAATATATAATTAGATATGGAGATGGAGAGGAAATTATATATCTCAGGGCATATCATGTCAGATTAAAAGGTTTTACTTCATTAATTCAAGTAGAATGTCTCGGATTTCAGAATAGCCCGGTAGAGGCAACAGAGAATTCTGTTTATAACCTGATAAAATATAACCTTGAAGGGAATAAGCTCACCATAGAAATTCTCAATTCTGATGTCGTTGATAAAAATTGTAAAACCAGCCGGGAATTTAAAAGTAGAATTTTAGTCAATATAAACCATAAAGAACTTTTTCGCTATCCGGGGGTATTTAGGAAAATAAAATAAAATTAATTTGGCCCCCGTAATTTTGTTTATCCCCATTTTTAGTTTTATAAAATAGAGCTATAGGGATAAACAAAATAAACACAGGAGTTGCGCCCCCCGCAGTTTTATTCTTACCCTTTGGGAAAGAATAAAACTATGCGCGGGGTAAATATTAAACAAGCGCAAGGGACTTCGTCCTTCACAGTTTTATTTATCCCCTTTGGGGACAAAGTAAAACTAAGCGTGAGGACTTCGTAAACGCGGGGACAGTCCCCCGTAGATTCTTGCAGAATCTAAACACGGGGACAAGGGAGATAGAAAGGATACTATGGCTTACAAAACTTTATTTCTGGCTTATGCGCCGGATGCGGATAAAAAAAAGCACCGAAGTGTTATAAAAACCGGTAAATATGAATTATTCAGCGTGGTGATAAAAGATTTAAAAGAGACGATTGAAGTTTGTAATGAACTGATAGATAAAGAAAATATTAACGGGATTTTACTCTGCCCCGGCTTTACCCATAATGACGTTACAGAAATTGTTAAGGCGACTGGCGGTAAAGTTGCCGTGACCGTGGCCAGAGGTGATGGACCAAGTAATAAGCTGTCAATTGAAGCGATGAAGAGGGAAGGATTTATATTAAAATAACCCCCGTAGTTTTACTTTGCTTAAGCATGTAAAACGAAACACAGGGGCAGGCACGGGGACGTAGGGAGACAGAAAAAAACTATGGGTATGAGAAAACTGATTAAAATATTTATACCGATTATCGGTCCACTGGCCGCCATAATCGTGTATAATGTTTTTGACAATATCTGGGCGATGATTGCGGTGGCCTGGGCGGCGCTAATTTTATTTTTCGTCCTTTAAAACATTAAAGCTATTTAAAATTAGATAAGGTTATGAAATATTCAGAAGCTAAACAGGGTAGAGTATTTGTTATCCGTCTTGAAGACGGAGACGTTATTCATCAGGAAATTGAAGGGTTTGCCCGCGAAAAATCCGTTAAAGCCGCGGCTTTAGTTATTCTCGGGGGAGTTGATAAGAATAGTAAATTGGTAGTCGGTCCCGAAGACGGGCGGGAAAAACCGGTTATCCCGATGGAGCATATTCTTTCCAACGTCCACGAGATAACCGGAACCGGAACTATTTTTCCTGATAAAAATGGTAAGCCCGTTTTACATATGCATATCGCCTGCGGCCGGAAATCGTCAACCGTCACCGGATGTGTCCGTAGAGGCGTAAAGACCTGGCAGGTACTGGAGGTTATCCTTTTTGAATTAGTTGATACCCGGGCAGTCCGGGCGCCGGATGCGGCTACGGGTTTTGAACTGTTAAAGCCGTAATAACCGATTAACCAAATCAAAGGAGGGGAATATGCTGGCTAAAAAATTCGCTTTAGGTTTTGGTATAGCTATTATTTTTCCGATGATGGTTCACCACGGAGTAAAAACCTTCAGCCCCAGACCCGAATGGAAAGACTATCAGGTTAAAAATTATTACGAGCGGT
>CAZDKO010000071.1:0-3745 GCA_964506075.1 uncultured bacterium | reverse complement strand
GTAAAGATTTAGACTTAAGGGTATCCACTTTACCCGGTCTTTATGGAGAAAGTGTGGTTTTAAGAATTTTAGACCGGAGCAGTTTAATGAAGGATTTGGGTGAACTGGGATTTTCTGTGCGCGACCGGGAAAAGTTTGAAGATTTACTGGCCATTTCCAACGGGATAATTCTGGTAACCGGACCGACGGGCAGCGGGAAAACGACCACCCTGTATTCAGCTTTAAGCCGTCTTAATAAACCGGACCGTAAAATAATCACGGTTGAAGACCCGATTGAATATCAAATTTCAGGTATCAACCAGGTTGAAGTGAAACCCGCTATCGGTTTAACTTTTGCTGAAAGTTTGCGGTCAATTTTAAGACAGGCACCGGACATCCTGATGATTGGAGAGATACGCGATTTGGAAGCCGCCGAAATCGCGATGCGGGCCGCCCTCACGGGACACCTGGTTTTAAGTACTTTACATACCAATGACGCACCCAGTGCGGTTACCCGCCTGGTAGATATGGGGATAGAGCCATTTTTGGTAGCTTCTTCTTTACGGGCGATTTTATCACAGCGTTTGGTAAGAACCATTTGTCCTTCCTGTAAAGAAGCTTATCAACCCGGTTTAAGTGAATTAAAAGAAGTAGGATTAAAAGAAGGAGATATTCCTGATATCACTTTTTATCATGGCCGGGGATGCCCGGAATGTAATCAAACCGGCTTTCGGGGCAGAATCGCCATTTTTGAACTGCTGACGGTGAATGATGAGATGAGAAACATCATCCACCGTAAACCTTCCAGTCTGGCGATGAGGACTTACGCCCAGAAATCAGGCATGCTTTCTTTAAGGGAAGATGGCTGGGGAAAGGTTTTTGCCGGTATTACCACCCTGACGGAAGTAGCCAGGGTGACCATAGGCGATATAGACTGACGTTAAGGGATATTAACTGAAGGAAGAGAATAAAATGAAAATTGAAGATTTAATGGATAAAGCTTTTCAGTCTAATGCTTCAGATGTTCACTTAACCGTGGGAAAACCCCCGGTCTTTAGAATTGACGGCCGATTAAAACCGATAGACGGTCCGGTATTAACGGCTGAAGATACGGAAATTATTATGAAATCTTTAGTTACGCCGGTTTATCAGGAAAAAATAGAAAAATCTAAAGGGGTAAATTTTGGTTATAATTATAAGGATGTCGCCCGTTTCCGGGTCAGTATTTATCAGCAGCGGGGTAAAATAGGGCTAAGCTTACGTCTTCTACCTTACCGGATGATGAGCTTTGCAGAAATCGGTTTACCGCCCGTAATGAATGACTTGCTATTACAGGAGAGAGGTCTTATTCTCGTTACCGGACCGACGGGCAGCGGGAAAACAACTACGCTGGCCAGTATGATTAATTATATTCTTGAAAAAAGGAACTGTCATATTTTAACTGTAGAAGACCCCATAGAATATTATCACGAGCACCATGGCGGAATTATGACCCAGAGAGAAATCGGGATAGATATTCCTTCTTTCTCAGAAGCAGTAATGTCCGGGTTAAGGCTGGACCCGGATGTGATTCTAATCGGGGAATTACGCGGTCTGGATACGATGTCAGCCGCTTTGGTAGCGGCGGAAACGGGGCACCTGGTTATGGCTACTTTGCATACGATAGGTGCGGCTTTAACGGTGGACAGGATTATTAATGCTTTTCCTTCTGAGAATCAGGAACAGGTTAGAATTCAGATGTCTAATTGTCTTCTGGCCGTTATTTCTCAGGTTTTGGTTCCGTGTGCTTCCGGTAAGGGCCGGGTGGCGGCGTTTGAATTAATGGTAGCGACCACGGCAATCCAGAGCTTAATCCGGGAGAAAAAAACCTTCCGGATAACTTCTGAAATTCAAACCGGTAAAAAAACCGGGATGCAAACTATGGAAGACTCGCTATTTGAGCTCTACCGGAAAAATATAATTACCAAGGAAGAGGCGATGGCTAAAGCCAGGGACATTGACACCTTAAAAGAAAAAATTAAGGCTTAATTATGGATAGAAAAGATTTTACACCCCATAAAAGGACCCTTCGGAAATATAAAAGTTTAGGGCAGCTGCTGATAGAGATGCAGATTATTGACGAAAAACAACTTGAAGAATTAATGCAGGAACAGCGGTTAACCGGGGAACTTTTAGGACAAATCATTGTTCATAAGGGGCTGGCCACCGAGAAGGAAATTATGGAGGCGCTGGTAGCTCAAACCGGTATGCCGGAGGTGAATTTAAACCGTTTGAAGATTGACCCTAAAGTCATCAGTGAAATCTCGCCGAGTTTAGCCAAGCTATACAAAGTTATTCCTATAAGACGGGAAGGAAAAAGTCTGATTGTCGCTTTAGCCGACCCGTTTAATACCCAGATTCTGGATGACTTGCGTTTTATCCTTAATTGTGAAGTCAGGGGTGCCATTGCCCGGGATAAGGATATTGACCAGGCCATAGAAAAATATTATGGAAAAGATACGGAAAGTTTGGAATCATTGCTTCAAAAGATGGAGACGATGCCCGCCGTTGAAATAAAGGAAGAAGAAGCTGAACCTGATATTGCCAGTCTTCAGGAATTGGCCCGACAGGCGCCCATCGTTAAACTGGTAAGTTTAGTTTTAATTCAGGCGGTTAAAGACCGGGCCAGTGACGTTCATTTTGAGCCCTATGAAGATGTTTTTAGAATTCGTTACCGTCTGGACGGAATTCTCTATGAAATGAGTCCGCCCCCTCTCAGCCTTGGTCTGGGCATAACTTCGCGTCTAAAAGTAATGTCTGATCTGGATATTGCCGAACGCCGTCTCCCTCAGGATGGACGGATGGAAATTAACGTGGAAGGCAAACGGATTGATGTCCGGGTTTCTACTTTACCGACTGCTTTTGGCGAAAGTGTGGTTTTGCGGATTCTTGACCGGAGTAACGTGATGCTTTCTTTAAACGAAATTGGTTTGCTGCCGGATAATTTGCAAATCATAGAAAATAAAATTAAAAGACCACACGGGCTGATTTTAACCACCGGCCCGACCGGCTGCGGGAAAACCACTTCACTTTATTCTATTTTAAAAAAGTTAAATGAACCGGGATATAAAATTATTACCACTGAGGACCCGGTGGAGTATAATATTCCCGGGATAATCCAGGTCCCGATTAAGCCGCAGATAAATCTTAATTTTTCTACCTGTCTTCGTCATATTCTGCGGCAGGACCCCGACATTATTATGGTTGGGGAAATTCGTGACCAGGATACGGCTGAGATTGCTATTCACGCCGCTTTAACGGGACACCTGGTTTTAAGTACCTTACATACTAATGATGCTCCGGAAACCATTACCCGTTTAATTGATATGGGCGTGGAGCCGTTTTTGATTACTTCAACCCTGGAATTAATTATTGCCCAGCGTCTGGTAAGGGTTTTGTGTCCTCAATGTAAAGAACAATATCAGGCTACACCTGAAGATTTAGCCGAGATAGACATAGACCTGGATAAAGAAATAACTTTATATCGTCCCAAAGGTTGTTCTTTGTGCCGTAATATCGGCTACCGGGGGCGGACCGGTATTTTTGAGTTATTACAGCTCAACGAGGAAATGTGCGACCTGATTATTAGCCGTGCCCAGACGGAGGAAATCCGCCAGAAAGCCCGGGAACTCGGGATGAGAAGTTTACAGCAGGACGGTTTTCAGAAAGTTTTACAGGGTACCACCAGCTTAGAGGAAGTAGTCAGGGAGACGCAGATATTTATATA
>CAZDKO010000070.1:0-3779 GCA_964506075.1 uncultured bacterium | reverse complement strand
ACGTTTTTGATGCTCGGGCCTCATTTCCTCTGACCCCTTACGAAAGTATTCTTTTCCCCAGAGGTTACCTTTTAGATTAACTTCTTTTGAAAAGCGATTCAAGGACAACACCATTTCCTCACTTATATTATACCTTATAAAGAGAAGCATAGCAAGGGAGAAATAACATCCCGATTATTAACCATGCCCCCTCATTTTTATTCAGCCCCCCTTACCTAAAATTCGTTTCCCCATCACTATAAATGTCCTGTAGATAATGTAAAACAACCGAAATTTGTAGGCCAACTCGGTCTTTTTCTCATAGGGCTTCAGGTTATAAAATTTGGCAAACTGCTCTTGAGGGATATTAAGGATAAAGAGTATCGGCTCCCAGAGATTTTCATATAAAAGGAAATGGTTTTTAAGATAGATATATTGAAATTTTCTAAAAGCGGCGGGGGAAAAAGTATCCCTGGTTATAAATACATACATAAGTTTCTTCTTCCATGAGGGAACTTTTAAAGCTTTCCAGACATCCTGAGGAATTACTGTATCTAACAGGGTGTCGGCCTGGAACAGCACGAAGAATATAGCGGCACACATTCTACCTGCTTTTGCCTCCTTTATAACATAATCCCAGTCAAAACCATCTTTATATTTCTGCATCAATAAAGCCACATCCAGGACATTTTTAAGTACCAGCCGCTTTCCAAATCGGCGTTGATGCAGGGCTAAACTAAACAGGGTATCTTCCGGAGATAGTATCTTAATTTGATTTCCATCAAGACTTAACGGTCTAAATCGCTTCCATAAATCCGGGAGAATGTTTCTATTGAATCTTTTCAGGTCAATAGCAAAATGTAACTCTAACAGCCAATTTCCTCCTTTCTTTTTAAAAGGAATGTCACAATTTTTATTCCTCCAGTATAAGTAATTTCCCTGCCCGAAAAATTTCTCATAACCCGATTCTATCAGGAGCGCCTCGGCTTTTTCTAATTCCGATTCTCTGACTAAAATATCTATGTCTATCATCGGTCTAGCCGTATTTTTTTTGTATATATCTTCCAGAAGAGCCGACCCTTTAATGGGGACCATTATCAAATCTTTCTCTATAAACAGACGGTTTAACCTTAAAAATTCTTCCTTAAAAAGGACATTATTTAATTGACTGAAATAGTATTCGTTTTTTAAAAAAGACATTAACTTTTGAGGTAAAGCAAACGAAAAACTTTTTAAATACATATAGGCAAAAGGTGTTAAGTCGTGATAAATAGCCATTTCTTTTAATAAAGACCAGTTTATGTTTTTAAAATCCTCTCTATTTAAGGAGGGGTCTTTTTTATTCCTGATTTCCTCCTTAACAATATCTAAAATTAATTTTGCCTCTTTCTCCAAATTTTTATTTTGCATATTTTTAAACTCGCGAACTGTTTAATTGCCGCCTAAAAATTCCGGCATTACGACCAGGCCTTATTGCCGGCGGTAGTCAGAAAGCTCCAGACGGCAGGACCTTATCTTATAATAATATTATATACTTATCATAAATAACCGCTTTTTGCAAGCCTTCCGGTCTTGTCTTTTACCACGTCATTGTCCTTTTGTTGTCAGATAAAACTAAGAAATTGATTAAATTGATAAAATGGTATATATTTAAATGAAACTCAAAGAAGAGGCAAAAATGAAATTAAAGAGTTCACCCAGGATTTATAAGGGGTATAAATGCGACTACCCGGAAAATACCGTTAAAAGGATTACTGAAGGCTTTGGAAAGATGGGATTTAGATTAAATTACGTAAAAATAAAAAAATACCGGCGCGTAAACCGGGCCGAGAAGGAACTTTTTTTTGCCGGAAGAGTAGAAGCCAGAAAAAAGCATTTTATTATTTCTCAGTTTGGGAAAGGCGTTTCTGCGACTCTGGCCAGGGCGAGCGCTTATGCCGAACTCGCTGAGCGTTTTTCCGCCAATATATTTAATTCCCAGGCGCTTTATTACCAACCCCCCGTTCAGAATAAAATATTTGACGATTTCTTCGGCCATTATACGAATTTAAAAGGTTATAAATACGGTCATCAAAAAAATTTTAACCTATCCGTCGAAGATTTAATCGCTCACCGGATGAATTTATCCGCCGGAGAAATAAAAAAAATCAAACAGGCGGATGTGGCCAGACACTGGGTGCCGGCATATTCATTATTGAAAAATGAATATAAAAATATCCCTGTTGGACTTATTTCAAAGATACAGATTTCTACCGGGCTGGCCGCCGGCAATATGATTGAAGAAGCCATTTTACACGGCGTCTATGAAATATTCGAAAGATTCGCCGCCCAGGAGATTATTGTAAACAAGAAATCAACCCCCACGATTGACGTAAAAACAATAAAAAACAAAAGAATATTAGAATATATCGATTTTTTCAAATCCGCCAATTATAAAGTGCTCATCAAGGACTTTTCATTAAACAATCTTCTGCCCTGCGTGGGTGTTTTCTTTGTTAATAAAGACCTGGAAAAAATTGATAATGCCTTTATAAAAAGCATTGAAGCTTATAAGCTTTTTATCGGCTCGGACTTAAATTTAGATAACGCCCTGGTCAGATGTTTCACGGAAGCATTCCAGCTGATTAATATATATCCCGCTAACCTGAGAAATAAAAAGGAAATTATTCTGGGTAAAGACCTTATGAATAATTATCTTTCGGAACTGGCCATAAAACCGCATAAAAGAAGATATAATTTCTCTTTATTTTTAAGAGGGGCCTTAATTCTTAAAGAACATGTTGATTGGTTAGAAAAAAAAGGCGGGGTGATTTCCTGGAAGCAATTAAAGAATGTTCATCTGAAAGATTGTCTGGAAGAAATCCGGAGAATAAAAGAAATATGTAAAACCCAAAAATGGGACTTGCTGGTGGTTGACCATACCCACCCGGTATTAAAATTCCCCGTGGTTAGAGTTATTGCGCCCGGTATTTCCGATATGTTAAGGTTTTTTAAGAAGGGTATAACTGCGAATACCATAATCAATTCATCCCCTTTTACTGTTTCTTTGTATAATATTGAAAATCTAAATTATTATCTAAAAAGTAATAATTGGTTAAAAAATAGACAAACGATAAAACGATTCATTAAAGATATGGAAGAATATTTGTCCAGTTATAACAGGCCACTGGGTACAGAAATGACTGTTTTCTGCAAAAACATCAATCTCTTTGCTGTGGTGGCTTTTGCTTATCTGGCTATCGGCGATATAAAAAAATCCCGGCAATATTTTAGAGTCTTAAGGAACCTTTCGTGGAGTAATAAAGAAGCGCTGATGCAGTATCACGGTATCTGCCGGATTCTGGAATCAGAAGAAGGGGTTAATATAAAACGGGAAAAAATAAAAGAGCTTCTGGGAAACTATAAAAAATCAGTTCAAATTCAAAAATATTTTTTAAAAGAGCCGTTTACAAATCCTTTTGTGGACTTATGTAATTACTGTAATAAATGCAGCCGCTGCATAGAGAAAAGGATGGACGAATTAAAGGAAATCATCAAGACATTTCGTTAGTTTTATTTTTTATCAAAATTATCTATGAGCGCTTTTATGCCCTGCTCTATCCGTGAAAATTCTCCGGATTTAAGCCATTCATTTTTAAACACACTGCCGCCGAAGGCGACTGCCGAGGCCCCGCTGGCAAAGAACGACCGGATATTCTCCGGCGTAACCCCGCCACAAGCCAGCAATTCTATATCCTGAAACGGACCTTTTATTTCTTTAAAATATTCGGGACCGAAAAACTTGGCCGGGAATACCTTGA
>CAZDKO010000069.1:2732-3795 GCA_964506075.1 uncultured bacterium | reverse complement strand
CCGGAACCATTTAAAGTGTGAACAAATTCTATTTTTCGTTTTTCATCTCCCCGGTCCGGTCTATATTTAATGTTGGCCCGTCTGGCCTGGAAATCTTCAAAATTGCTGCAGGAGGAAACTTCTAAAAATCGTTCCAGCCCCGACGCCCAGACCTCAATATCATAGCATTTAGCGCCGGCAAAACTTAAATCCCCGGTAGATAATAAAGAAACTCGGTACGGGATCTCCAGTAACTGAATAACCTCTTCGGCGTCTTGCAGTAATTTTTCCAGTTCTTCATAGGACGTCTCCGGCTTAACCAGTTTAACCAGCTCCACCTTATTAAATTGATGAACCCGGGTTAATCCGACCGTGCTCTTTCCGTAAGACCCCGCCTCCCGGCGAAAGCAAGCCGTATAAGCCGTATAGTAAAGAGGTAGTTGTTTTTCCTCCAGTATTTCATCGGCATGAATGTTAGTCAAAGGGACTTCGGCCGTAGGAATAAGAAAATAATCGTCCTCCTTAAAACAATACATATCTTCTTCCAGCTTGGGCAGCTGCCCGGTATTGGTCATGCTTTCTCTATTTACCAGAAAAGGAGGAAAAATTTCTGTGTAACCGTGTTTTTGGGTGTGCAGGTCAAGCATAAAATTTATAAGGGCCCTTTCCAGTCTGGCTCCTTCAGCGACGTACAGAGGAAAAGCCCGGCCGGTAATTTTAGTCCCCCGGGGAAAATCAATAATCCCCAAAGAATCAACCAGCTCCATATGGGTAAAGGGTTTAAAATCAAAGTGAGGAAATTCCCCCCAGCTTTTTATCACTTTATTGGCCTCCGCCGTCCGCCCTACCGGAACTGAAGCGTGAGGGATATTGGGAATAGTGAGAAGAAGCGCGTTTAATTCTGTTTCAATTTTAGATAGTTTTTCATCTAAAGATTTAATCTGCTGACTGAGTTTTTTAGTTTCGGCGATTTTGCTTTCTATCCCGGTTTTATCTTTAACCTGGCTCCCAATTTCCCGGGAAACGAGATTTCTTTCGTTTTTTAGCTTTTCAACCCGGCCGATCAGTTCTCTTCGCTTTTCAT
>CAZDKO010000069.1:0-2632 GCA_964506075.1 uncultured bacterium | reverse complement strand
TCGGGAATCAAAGGATGCCCCGGACCAAAAGCCCGGGTCGCCCCTTTTCTGTGAACACAAAGATTCATCCTGTCTCCATTAACTTCATGCTGCTCAATCTTAGCGATATTATGACAGACATCATAAATCAAATCCAACCCCAGATCACGCCCGGAAAGCTTAAATAATTTTTTAAACACCTCTCTTACCCAATGCATAATACATTGCCTGTTAGCCCAGGCATAATTAGCGGCACAAGCCATAGCGGCCAGATAGTCCTGCCCTTCCGGAGAAATCACCGGCGCGCAGGACAGTTGCCGGTCGGGTAATTTTATCCCGTATTTGTTGACCGCTCCCATCATCCGGTGGAGATAGTCGTCGCAAATCTGATGGCCAAAGCCGCGGGAACCACAATGAATCATAAAAGTAATCTGTCCTTTTTTTAAGTTGAAAACCGCCGCCATTTTTTCATCAAAAATTTCTTCTACCTCCTGTAATTCTACAAAATGATTCCCGGCTCCCAGGGTCCCTTGTTGTCCCCGTCCTCTTTGTCTGGCCCGCTCACTGACCTGATCCGGGTCGGCCCCGGCTAAACACCCATTATCCTCGGTTGCCTCCAGGTCCTCCTCCCGGCCAAAACCCCGGGAAACCGCCCAGGCAGAACCCTTAACCATCACTTCTTCCTCTTCTTTAGGAGATAAGTTTATTCTGCCTTCAACACCCACACCGGCCGGAACCTGATTAAAAAATCCGTTAATCAGGCTTTCTATTTTGTCGGTAATTTCTTCCTTGAATAAATCAGTTTTTACCAGCCGGACGCCGCAATTTATATCATAACCCACTCCCCCGGGAGAAATTATGCCGTCTTTTAAATTAAAAGCGGCCACACCGCCGATACAAAAACCGTATCCCCAGTGCATATCAGGCATGGCGAAAGAGGCCTTAACGATTCCCGGGAGGCACGCTACATTAGCAACCTGTTCAGGGCTTTTATCCTGCTGAATTTGCTTAATCATTTCCCCATCGGCAAAAATTATTCCGGGCACCCGCATCCCCGGTTTATAAGTAGCCGGAATCTTCCAGCGGTAATCATCTATTTTTTCTAATTTTCCAACCCAACTCTCTGGCATTTTTACCACTTACTCCTGACGGTATAAGCAATGACGGTTTCCTTATCCTTGCCAACCGCCACCTTAAACTCAACGGTATAAGCATCTTTTTGAACAAAATCATGTGAAGCCTGGACAATCCGCCATTCCCGACCTCTCGTCATATGTTCTACGACCGTCACTTCTATATCCTTATCCTTATGGTTATTCAATTTAATTTCATAGGTATCATCCTGCATCCGCTGGCTAATCATCTCTGTCTTCAGGTGTGTTCTGGCACCGACGACGTCAAAAGCATCTCCTACATAAAGACGGAGCTTTTCGTCTTTCGGCGTGTGGTCAATTAAATCCTCTCCTACGAATTGAAGACTGCCGTCCGGATCGGCCTTATACACTCTCACCTTCCCTTTGGGCAAAGCCATCCCTAAGCCCACTTTGGCGCTATTTTCTAACTCCAGTTTTATATTAACCTTTTTCTTGTCCCCTCTGGTTATCCAGCCGTAAGGATTAGAAACGTCAAAAATATAAAGTTTTCCCACCCCTGCTCCCGGAGCAGACAATAAAGAAATCTGTTTAATCTGTTTATCTTTTAATGTTACCAAACGGGGCAGGCTATAAAGATGGTATTCAAAAAAAGGCGTCTCTTTAAACCCTTCTTCTTCAGCCCCTGCGGCCATCATAACCCGCTTCTCCCGGATAACATCAGTTTCTTCTTTCCTGGCCCGGTGTATTTCCCCGGCCACTAATTTAAGTTTTGCCTCCTTATAAGTTGCCCCGCTTTGATTATTAATGCTCACCCATCCGGATAAATCCAGTTTCGTATCATTATCATTAACCACGGCTATATAGTCTACGCTCCAGTTAATTCCTTCGGTCAGAAAAGAGATTTCGGCAACCTGTTCCCCCGCTTTTTCCGATATTACCTCCCAGCTTAAAGTCGGTTTGGTAATCAGCTCTTCGGGTAACGAGGGAAAGCTGATTATCTGAAGATTCTCGTCCCGCTGGATAAGATTAATTATTTCTGATTGTTTCCCGGTACCGATAATAATTTGATTCTGGTCAAAGCTTAAAAGATTTCCTTCGTATAATTTTCCGTCTTTAGTCTGAAGGCGGATTTTCTTATCAATATATTTATCTAAAAGTTTATCACCGTTAAGTAAATCATATTCATAATTCTGTTCCCGGATAAAGCAGGCGTCAGGATAAGTAATAGATTTAAAATATACGCTGGTCGGGTCAATAAGGGCCGCCACCTCTGAAATGGTAATGTGGTTGAGTCCTTTAGAAAGAACCATCGGTCCTTGTTTCTTGACCAGAGCTAAATTCTGATTATAAATGGTGATTTCCAGCCCCTTGGCTTTTTCTTGTGCCGGGGATTCCTGGGATAAAAATAATCCCAGGACAACACCGGCCAAAATAAAAAACATTTTTTTCATTGCCCCCCCCCTTTCACATAACCGCTAACGATTTACCTATACATCAAAGATGATTTCTGTCGTGAACCCCTTATCAATTTTTTTGATAGCTAAATTGTGATAGGTTGT
>CAZDKO010000068.1:2093-3886 GCA_964506075.1 uncultured bacterium | reverse complement strand
ACCAATTAACCGCTCACCAGTTAACCGGTGAATATGAGGTGGCTTTTGACAGGTAAATATAAAAGCTGGATTTGGTGGATACTGATTCTTTTGGGATTAGGGGTGTTTACCGCCTTTTTAGCTTTAACCAGTGGTTCAGCCGATATTTCCTCCAAAGAGGTATTTATACTTTTATGGAGGTATTTTCAGGGAGAAAGGATAATTTCGCCGGAGGCAACGGTAATTTTTAGTTTGAGAATTCCCCGTTTAATCCTGGGATTTATAGTCGGCGGGGCCCTGGCTTTAGCCGGAGTAATATTCCAGGGGATGTTTAGAAATCCTTTAGTTGAACCCTATACTTTGGGCGTTTCAGGAGGAGCGGCTTTAGCAGTGAGTGTTGCTTTTACGTTTGGCTGGCAGTCATTTTTAAGTTTACCACTGGCCGGATTCCTGGGAGCTTTTTTAGCCATTACCATGGTTTATTCCCTGGCCGGCAACTGGAATAAACTTAAGATGACCAGTCTTTTACTGGTAGGGGTGATGTTCTCTTTTATCTGTTCATCCTTAATCATGCTTATATTATCTTTAACCAGAGCTCAAGAGGCACATGGAATTCTTTTCTGGACGATGGGTAGCCTGGAACAAAATGACTTGTTGCTTTTAAAAATAGTCTGCACAGTGATACCGATAATACTTATTATTTCCTTGTTTAAGTCCTGGGAATTAAACGCCCTTTCTATGGGGAATGAAGAGGCATTACATCTGGGAGTAGATATAAATAAAACCAGGAGAACGTTTTTTATATTAGCTTCAATTCTTACCGGGGTAGCTGTTTCCATATCCGGAATCATCGGTTTTGTCGGTTTAGTGGTGCCTCATTTTATGAGGATGTTTGTCGGTAATGACCATCGGGTGCTTATGCCGACTTCTTTTTTATTAGGGGGCATTTTTCTCGTTTTAAGCGATACCTTTGCCCGAACTATCATTGCTCCAATTGAGTTGCCGGTGGGGGTAATTACGGGAATTATCGGCGGAACCGTTTTTATCTATTTCTTAGTCAGGGGAGAGAGCTTCAAATGGGTGAAATAGTATTAAAAGTTAATGATATAAGTTCAGGATACGGTAAAAATATAGTTTTAAGACACATCAGCTTTAATGTAAATAAGGGCGGGATTACCGGTATAATCGGTCCTAACGGTTCAGGAAAAACCACCCTTATCAGAACTCTTACCAAAATTATTTCTTTAAAAAGTGGGGCGGTAATTTTAACAGATAAAGATATCCATCATATGACGTATAAAGACCTGGCCAAGAAGATAGCCGTTGTTTCTCAAATCAACAACAATTGGATTTTTGATGCTACCGTTGAAGAAATTGTTCTTTTAGGAAGAATTCCTCATTTTCATAGATTTCAGTTGTTAGAGGGTAAAAGAGATAAGGAAATAGTAGAAGAAGCCATGAGATTTACCGACATCCTGGAGTTAAAAGGGCGTGATATAAGAGAAATCAGCGGCGGGGAAAGACAACGGGTTTTTATAGCCCGAGCCCTGGCTCAGAAACCTTTATTACTGCTTTTAGATGAACCGACGGCTCACCTGGATATCAATCACCGACTGGAAATATTCAGATTGATAAAACGTTTAGCCGACGATAACGGTTTTACGGTCATAAGTGTTCTTCATGACCTTAATTTAGCCAGCCGGTTTTGCAAACATATTATTCTTCTCTCCCGGGGGCAAATTGCCATCCAGGGGAAACCGGAAGAGGTAATCAGTAAAGTAAATATAAAACAGATATACGGCGCCGATGTAAAT
>CAZDKO010000068.1:0-1993 GCA_964506075.1 uncultured bacterium | reverse complement strand
AACGAAAAGGTTTGATTCAGATTTATACCGGTAATGGCAAAGGGAAAACTACGGCGGCTATGGGTTTGGCTTTACGGGCCGCCGGGGCGGGACTAAAAGTGTATATAGGGCAATTTATAAAAGACGGGTCTGATAGTGAAAATAAAATCCTGAAAAAAATAAAGAACATAAAAATTGAACATTTTGGCCGGGGCTGTTTTATAAAGGGTGTACCGGCGAAAAAAGACATAGAGTTAGCTCAGAATGGTTTAGAAAGGATAAGACAAATTTTTTCCTGCGGGAAATACGATTTAGTAATTTTGGACGAGATAAATATAGCCGTAAAATTGAGGCTTTTGTCTTCTAATGAAGTGAAAAAACTGATTAAAATTAAACCCGGACAGGTGGAACTGACTTTTACGGGCTGCTTTGCCCCGGAGGAAATCTTAAGGACGGGCGACCTAATAACTGAGATGAAAGAGATAAAACATTATTATCGCCAGGGGGTTAAAGCCAGAAGAGGAATAGAATATTAGCCTGCTGAAGCAGGAGAAAAACAGATAACAGAAAACAGAAACCAGATAATAGAAAGCAGGTTTTTCCGTATATCATAACTCAATGAAGAAAAGAGGGATTTCTAAAATAACATAATTTTTTCTGTAATCCGTACTCTGTTTTCTGTACTCTCTGATAAGGAATTTTATCGTTTGTTTTCTTAGTTCAAGAGATTTTTGTTAAACAGGGAATGCGGTGACCCGCTTTGCCAAGCGAGGTGAGCCCTCAGCTTCACCGAGAGGCGAGCCCTCAGCTCCGCCGAGAGGCGAGCAAGCCGGAAAACCGCAGCTGTCCCCGCAACTGTAAACGGCAATTTGTAATGCCTGTTAGTCACTGTTCTTGAAAGGTCTAAAATCAGGCTTTCAGAATGGGAAGGCGAACAGGTTAGAAGCCGTAAGCCAGGAAACCTGTTAAATCCTTCGGGGCAGGAGGTGATTAAAATGAACAAATTTACATGACTTACCTAAGTTTAGACGGTTTTGGATAATTTCCTCACTTTAAATTCCTTAGTTTAATTATAGAAAGGAGATTGAATAATGAAGAGGTTATTGATTTTTTGTGTTTTGAACATATTTCTTTCTTTTGCTTCTTTAGCTTGGGCAGAAGAACTTGCCGGGTACAATCTTGGCCAGGTAGTTATCAGTGAATCAAGAATTGAAGAATCTTTAGGGCAAATTGGTAGTTCTGGAACAGTAATTACGGCTGAAGAATTAGAAAAAAGAGGAATTAATACCGTAAAAAAAGCCCTGACGGAAGTGGTCGGAATTGACGTGGCGGCTTCAGGAGATTTTGGGGGGCCGACTTCGGTTTACGTAAGAGGGGCTAATACCGGACAGACTCTGGTGATGATTGACGGAGTCAAAATTTATGACCCTATATCCACTGACGCCAGTTTTGATCTTGCCAATCTGGCCATTGATAATATTGAAAGAATTGAAATTATTAGAGGTCCTCAGAGTTCCCTGTATGGTTCTGACGCTATGGGTGGAGTGATAAATATTATTACTAAAAAAGGACAGGGTGAACCTAAAGTGAAACTTTCCTTTGAAGGAGGTTCCTATAATACTTTCCAGGAACGGATTGGTTCTTCCGGTAAAATTGATAAATTGGGTTATTCGTTTGAAGTGAGTCGTAAAGATAGTAAAGGTATTTCTAAAGCGGCTGAAAAAGACGGAAATGTGGAAAAGGACGGATATGAGAATACCTCGGGTTCCATTCATTTAGATTATGATTTATCTGATACCGTTCAGATGGGTTTATATGGTTATTCCATGCGGGCAAAATTTGACATTGACGATAGTGGCGGTGCAGGCGGAGACGATGAGAACCGGGTAGATAAAACAGAACAGGTTCTAATTTCTCCGTACATAAATCACGACTTGACTGATTGGTGGCAACACAGTCTTAAAGTCTCATGGCTTAAAAGTATGCGCCATGATGACGACGAGAATAATGGTTT
>CAZDKO010000067.1:0-4213 GCA_964506075.1 uncultured bacterium | reverse complement strand
TTAAAGTCTCATGGCTTAAAAGTATGCGCCATGATGACGACGAGAATAATGGTTTTTTAACGGATTATTTGAGAAGTTGGTATAAAGGAGAAAATTTAGCTCTGGACTGGCAACATAATTTTGAATTATCAGACTGGGATACGGTGGTAGGTGGTTTTCAATACAACCAGGAAAAAGGTAAATCTTACTATTACTCAGAGACTGTGTTCGGACCTTATGAAGATAATCTTCCTGAAAAAAAAGCTGATAATAAAGGTTATTATCTGGAAAACAAGTTGAATTTAGAAGAGGTGTTTTTTAACACCCTGGCCATAAGAATTGACGACCACTCCAGATTTAAAGAGCAGTTCACCTGGAGAGCGACAGCGGCTTACCTGACCGATAAAGGGACCAAATTTAAAGGGACCTACGGCACCGGTTATAAAGCCCCTTCTCTTTACCAGTTATTTTCTTCTTATGGCGATGAAAATCTTAAGCCGGAAGAGAACGAAGGTTATGATATCGGAATTGAACAGGCAATGTTCAACGATAAAGTTTTTGCCGGTGCGGTATATTTTCATAATAATTTTGAGGCACTGATTGATTATGATTTTGTAACTTCCAAATATAAAAATATTAATAACGCCAAAACAGAAGGAGTGGAAGCCGAAATAGCGTTTATTCCTTATGAGAACTTAGCAACCAGATTGTCATATACATATCTTGAGGCTAAAAATGAGACGGACGACGAGCCTCTTCTGAGAAGAGCGAAAAATAAATTTAATTTAAACGTGAACTATATCCCTGTTGAGAAATTAAATATTAATCTAAACGTTGGGTATTTCAAAGGGAGGTATGATAAAACCGGATTCCCGGTGACTTTAGTGAAATTAAAGGATTACACCAAGATAGATTTAACCGTATCCTATCGACTTAATCAAAATATTGAGTTTTTTGCCCGGGCAGAGAATCTGACGGATGAGGATTATGAAGAAGTCAGCGGATATGGCACTAGAGGGCAGTCTTTTTATGGAGGAGTAAAGGTTAATTTCTAAATTATAAATTTTTTACAGTTTTTAAAATTATCTCTTGATAATTTGAAAGGCAAGCGATATAATTTAAAAGGCACCTTTTATCTTTTTTGAAATTTTTCACAAGCTGAATATTATAAAAGACAGGGTATTTTTCAGAGTGGAGAAAGGGCTGAGGTGTCTAAAGTCAGGATTGAGAAACCCGCGGAAAAGAAATTAGAGTCTCTCGGTGTTGATAAATGGAGTCTCTGGGAATGTGAACCTTCTGTTTTTGACTGGGAATACGATTCAGAGGAGACTTGTTACCTCTTAGAAGGTAAGGCCAGAGTAAAAACACCGGCCGGGGAAGTGGAAATAAATAAAGGTGATTTAGTTACTTTCCCTAAAGGGCTTAAATGTACCTGGCAGGTACTGGCCAGAATAAGAAAGGTTTTTACGTTTAAGTAGCCTTAAAAGGGCCTTTGTAGATAAGAGGAAATTAGTTAAAAAATTTGTAAAAAATAATTTGACAAGAAATACATGATGTGCTATAGTTATATTGGAAGTAAAAGAGGAAAGCCCGAAAAAGGCAAATCCGCCGTGAGGCGGAGGCGCAAAACCACGGGTCCCACTGAGCTCAGGGAAAGCCGAGTTGCCGAAGCGAATGAGGTAATTCGGCTGTTTGTTTTTGGGGAGAAGTTGAGAAACTACGAGGCAGTAAAATGGTAAAGCTGGGAAGACACTAAATAAGCAAAGGAGAGGCCCGAAAAGGCAAATCCGCCGTGAGGCGGGGGCGCAAAACCACGGGTCCTTGGTTTGTTTAAGGATAGCCGGGTTGCCGAAGCAAAGCTGGAAGCGGCGGTAACCCGGCTTAATTATTTTCAGGACAATGGATAAAAAAGATATAAGACCTAACCAGAATATGACAGAAGAAGAAAAATCGGCCACCGGGGTGGGTTTTTACTCTGATAGTTATAGCTTTAATAATAAGAGTGTAAAGACTCCCGGGGATACCCCGGTCGAAAGCATTACTCTATGGCAGAGACACCGACTGGTTCTTAAAGCTATTTCTATAGTCGTAATAGTGGCCTTTATGCTTACCCAGTCAGATATTGTCTGGGCTCTTGATTGGGGTAAATGGCGGACGCCTTCCAGTAAAACCAAGTCAATTCCTTCTCTCCAGAAGAAAAAGTCACCTCTTCCGGCGCTACCCAAAATATCTACTAAAGATAAACTTAGTACCCAGAAGAAAAAGATAGAGAAGCAGGAAGAGAAGAAACTTGTCCCGAGTCTGACTACTTTTAAATCTACTTCGCTTGAAGAAACTCAACCTCAGCCCATGTCTTTCACCGACGTAAGTAAAGTCGGGGGAACGGGAGAGACAGTAGTTTATAAATGGGTCGGCGGGGTTGACGGCCAGAAGGTCGTTGACAGAGTAATAAATGCAGACGGACAGGTGACTTACTACCATTATGAGGAAGGCACGGGTAAACTTGCCTATATAGAAAAAAGTGACGGGAATATTTATAAATTAAATTCAGAGGGAAAGCTAGTTCTATCTGAAGGTAAATACGTCAGCAAAGACGGAGATGAATATAAGGTTGAGAATTTTGCCACTGTCCAGGTGACAAAAGCTAACGGCAATATCTATAGACTCAATGGGGAAGGGAAGCTCACTGCCTATCAGGGGATTTTTGTTAATGTTGAAGGCAAAGAAGTGATAGTTGAAAAAGGTGAAGTTAAAGAGATAAGAGAAGTGACCGAACCCGAACTTTTGGAGGCCGGAGAAGAGGATGAAGCGTTAGCGGTGAAAGAAGAAGAGGTCGGAGCCGAAATAGGATTAACTCTTGAAGAGGGATTAAAGGAAGAAGAACTAAAAACAGAAGAAGTTAAGGATGAGGGGGATTTGGGGGCTACGGCAGAGCGGTCCTTTTCCATCTTTACTCAAGGAATTTTTGAGAACATCAGGGAATTTTTTGGTAAGCCCGATAAAATCAAAGACTTTATGGGTAAATTCGCGGAGATGCCGTGGATTCAAAAACTGAAAGAAAGATTTGCCAAGCTTAAAGGGCTGAGAGAAACACAGGAAGAGATTCTAGAGGGTGAAGACTTAGAAGAAACTGCTCCGGAGACGCTGGATAAGGCAGAGGAAGAATTAGAAGTCAAGGAGGAAGTAGGAACTGAAGCAGAAACGCCGGTTTCTATTGTTCAGGCGGTAATAGATAAGGTTAAAGCCTACCTTAATAAATTCGTTAGTTCTTCAGAACCGCAGAAAGAAATCGTTCTCTCAACCCTGGGTTTAACCCTTGGAAACGTGGCTTTTACCAATCTGGATATCGAGAAAACTATTAATATGTTAAAAGAAGCCGGCTCTCTGGTAATAAATTGTGCGGCTGATGCCCTTGGCACTTTTTTAAATCTTTTAGGGACTAACGTTGATAAAGCGGAAATTACGACCAGCGCTGTTTTAATTGATACTTTAACCGGGCTTATTGAGCCGGGTTCAGCCGGTCCAATCTCAACTTCTCTCTATGCACTCATACAGACGGCGGCAACTCAGGGACAGAAATTATACGGTATAAAGACCAGTTATGAGCAGTTGGAAGGCCTGGAAGGGCCGGTGATTGCTCATCTGAAACTGGATACCGGTGAAGGGCACTATGTGGTTATCACTTCCGCCGGGGAGAAAGGGGTAACGTTAATAGACGGTGGAGAAGAAATTAATATTTCAAAAGAAAATTTTATGGCTCAGTGGGAAGGTTATATTGTCTCCGACGAGGTTCCGGCGGAAGGCAGCTATGAAACATTAAGCGCGGAAGAAACGAAAAAGATAACCGGAAGCACGTATACCGGTACTGTCGGAACAATGGTGGGGTCAGATTCTTCTCTTAGTGGCGGAGCCACAACATTCGTGGGCTCAGATTCTTCTTTTGTCGGCACCGCCGTATCATACATAAGCTCCGATTCTGCCGTGGTAAATTCAGTTTCTTCTTCCGTGGTCAGTGTAGGTTCTTCCATGGTCAGTTCAGGTTCTTCCGTGGTCAGTGTAGGTTCTTCTGTGGTCAGTTCAGATTCTTCCGTAGTAAGCACAAGCACTTCCGTACATTCAGTTTCTTCGGCAGTGACTTCAACTACCTCCTCAGCAATAACTACGGCCAGTCAGGGCACGCCGGAAATTACCTATAAGGATGGTGAGGTTGAGAAGAAAACTTATTATAAATATG
>CAZDKO010000066.1:0-4340 GCA_964506075.1 uncultured bacterium | reverse complement strand
TTGCTCAGGTAACTAACCCGGCGATTGATTCAATAAGAGAGAAACTGGTGATGAGTCTTGAGAGTTTTATCGGTCCGGAAAAGAATATTCTGGAAGAAACCCCCCAACACAGCCATAAACTTCTGGTCAGAAATCCCATTTTGACCGATGAGGAGATTGAGAAGATACGCGACATCAGTATAAACGGTTTTAAGACAAAGACAATATACACTTTCTTCGACCAGGGAAGCGATAAAGAGGGTTTTATCCGGGCACTGGAAAGGATTTGTTTTGAAGCCGAGTATGCCATAGAAAAAGGATATTCTTTTATAATCTTAAGTGACCGCGGGGTTGATAAAAATAATATTGCCCTCCCGACTCTTCTATCTACGAGTGCTATCCATCAGCATCTGGTAAGAAAAAACATTCGCTCCCAGGTGGCAGTAATAGTTGAAAGTGCCGAACCCAGGGAAGTGCATCATTTTGCTTTACTTTTTGGTTACGGCGCCGGCTGTATCAATCCCTACCTGGCCTACGAAACCATAGAATATCTTATAAAAGAAAAAGAGATTAATTTAAGTCCGGGAGAGGCGCTGAAGAATTACAGGCAAGCTTTGACCGACGGTATCTTAAAGATACTTTCTAAAATGGGAATATCAACCCTCAGGAGTTACCGTGGAGCGCAGATATTTGAAGCCCTGGGTTTAGATAACGAGTTTATAGAGCGGTATTTTACCGGGACGGTGTCACGGATTGGAGGAGTGGGTCTTGAGGGAATAGCCGGGGAGACGATTAAAAGACACCAAGCCGCCTATCCTGAAAGAGCCGCCGGCGCTTCTTATTTACCGGGCGGCGGAATTTATCAATGGAAAAAAGACGGGGAATTCCATCTCTGGAATCCGGAGAGTATAGCCGCTTTACAGGAGGCCACGCGTAATAACGACGATGAAAAATATCAAGAATTTGCCCGGATGATAAACGACCAGAAAGAGAACCCGACGACTTTAAGAAGTTTACTTAAGTTTAAGGAAGTAAAACCGATTTCTATCGATGAAGTTGAACCGGTTGAGAACATTATGAAGCGTTTTGCTACCGGGGCCATGAGTTTTGGTTCAATAAGCCGGGCGGCACACGAGACGATTGCCATTGCCATGAACAGAATCGGCGGTAAATCCAATACCGGTGAGGGCGGAGAGGACCCGAATAGATTTATAACTTTGCCTGACGGAGATTCAAGACGAAGCGCCATCAAGCAGGTTGCTTCCGGCCGCTTCGGGGTGACCATCAACTATCTTGTTAATGCCGATGAAATCCAGATAAAAATTGCCCAGGGAGCCAAACCGGGTGAAGGAGGTCAGTTACCGGGGCATAAGGTGAGCGAAGTAATTGCCCGGACCAGGTATACGACCCCCGGGGTTACTTTAATATCGCCTCCACCTCACCACGACATCTATTCTATTGAAGACCTGGCCCAGTTGATATTTGATTTAAAAAATGCCAATCCCCGGGCGCGGATAAGTGTCAAACTTGTTTCGGAAATAGGCGTCGGAACCGTCGCCGCCGGCGTGGCCAAAGGACATGCCGATGTGATTCTCATCTCCGGCGGAGACGGAGGAACAGGGGCCTCCCCGAGGAGTTCAATAAGATATGCGGGGCTGCCGTGGGAATTAGGGCTTTCGGAAACGCACCAGACGCTGGTACTTAATAATCTGCGTTCAAGGGTCCGGATACAGACTGACGGGCAGATGCGCACGGGCCGGGATGTGGCCATTGCCGCTTTACTGGGAGCAGAGGAATACGGTTTTTGCACGGCGGTACTGGTGGTCATGGGATGCGTGATGTTGAGACACTGTCATCTTAACAACTGTTCGGTCGGTATAGCGACGCAGGATGATGTTTTACAGAAAAAATTTAGAGGCAGGCCGGAATACATAGTTAATTATTTTCATTTTGTAACCCGGGAGCTTCGTCAGATTATGGCTTCTTTAGGCCTTAGGACCATTGATGAAATGATTGGACGGACAGACCTTCTGGAGGTAAAAGAAGAGATTATCCCTTTAAAGGCGAAAGGATTAGATTATTCCCGGATTCTTTATCGGCCGGATTTTCCTGAGGAAGCCGGAGACATAAATAACCCGGAGGATGAACTTAATTCCGTCCTGGATAAAAAACTTATAGAAATGACCCAGGCTGCTTTTAAAAAGAAAGAACCGGTGAAAATCTCAATAGGGATTAACAATACCAACCGGGCCACCGGGACAATGCTGAGTGGTGAAATTATGAGAAAATGCGGCGACGGTGTGCTTCTGGAAGATACTATAATTTGTAAGTTCCGGGGGATTGCCGGTCAAAGCTTTGGGGCTTTTCTGGCTAAAGGGATTACTTTTGAACTGGAAGGAATGGCTAACGATTACGTAGGCAAAGGTATTTCCGGGGGAAAGATTATTATATATCTGGATAAAAAAGCTGACTATGAACCGGATGAAAACATAATTATAGGTAACACCACTTTTTACGGGGCGATATCGGGTGAAGCGTATATAAACGGTGTCGCCGGAGAAAGATTCGGCATTAGAAATTCAGGACTTTATGCCGTGGTTGAAGGTGTCGGTGACCACGGTTGTGAGTATATGACCGGCGGAAGAGTAATCGTTCTCGGGAAAACCGGGAGGAATTTTGCCGCCGGGATGTCAGGCGGAATAGCGTACGTATACAACGAAGATAAAACCTTCAGGGATAAATGTAACCTGGATATGGTTGAACTGGAAGAAGTAAAAGATGATGATAGAGATACAATATATCATCTGCTTTACAACCACTTCAAATATACCGGGAGTAAGAAAGCTAAAAAAATTATTGATAACCTGGATGAAGAACTGAAGAAGTTTATTAAAGTGATGCCGATAGAATATAAACGTATCACGGAAGGAATAAAAATAGAGAAAAAACTTGGTCTGGCGGAGGCGTCTGATGGGTGATCTGAGAGGTTTTTTAAAAGTGGCAAGACAGGATGGCGAATATAGAGAAATCTGTGAACGTATCCAGGATTTTAAACCGGTTTCAAAATTGCGCGCTGAAAAACATTCACCGGAACAGGCTTCACGCTGTATGGATTGCGCCACACCGTTTTGTCACTGGGCCTGTCCGATAGGAAATTATATCCCTGAATGGAATGATTATCTGTTCCGTGGACACTGGGAGAAAGCCCTGGAATTGCTGGAAGCGACTAATACTCTACCCGAAATCACCGGACGGATTTGTCCGGCAGTGTGTGAATATGCCTGCGTTCTGGGTTTAAATGATGAGGCGGTGACTATCCGGGAAAATGAACTGGCGATTGTAGAATTCGGTTTTAAAAACGGGCTTATTAAACCCCACCCCATAAAAGAAAGGACGGGTAAGAAAGTCGCTGTTATCGGTTCGGGACCGGCCGGTTTAGCCTGTGCGGCCCAGCTTAACAGAGCCGGACATAACGTGGTCGTTTTTGAACGGGATGATAAACCCGGCGGTATATTACGTTACGGTATTCCTGATTTTAAGCTGGAAAAACACCTTATAGACCGGCGTATTAATATATGGAAAAAAGAAGGGCTTGTTTTTAAAACGGGCGTAGACGTCGGACGGGATTATCCGCTGAAAAAGATTATGGATGAATTTGATGCGGTCTGTTTAGCCGGCGGGGCGCGGGTGGCACGAGACCTTGCCATTGAGGGAAGAGAGTTAAACGGTATCTATTTTGCTATGGATTATTTAACGCAGTCAAACAGATGCGTCGCCGGTGAAAAGTTTAAAGAGAGTGAGTTAATTGACGCCAAAAGCAAAAAGGTCGTGGTCATTGGCGGTGGGGATACCGGCGCTGATTGTATCGGTACCGCTCATCGTCAGGGAGCAGCTTGTGTAGTGCAGATTGAGGTTTTACCCCGGCCGGCTGAGTGCCGAACTGAAACTTATCCCTGGCCGAGCTACCCCTTGCTCTTTAAGACATCTTCAAGTCATGAAGAAGGCGGAGAGCGCTACTGGGCAATATTGACAAAAGGCTTTATCGGAGAAAAAGGCCGGGTGAAAAAGCTTTCCTGTGTTAAATTGGATTTTAACGAAGAGTCAAAAAAGTGTCCGGTGATGAAAGAAATTCCGGGAAGCGAATTTGAAATTGAGGCCGATATGATTATTCTGGCCATGGGATTTTTACATCCCGAACACGGTGGCTTGCTGGGTGAGTTAAACGTTCAGTTTGATGACCGCGGTAACGTCAAAACAGATGAAAATTATATGTCTTCGGTTGAAAAAGTGTTTTCTGCCGGAGATATGCGCCGTGGCCAGTCACTGGTAGTCTGGGCGATATCAGAGGGACGGCGGGCGGC
>CAZDKO010000065.1:0-4377 GCA_964506075.1 uncultured bacterium | reverse complement strand
CACTCCGGGAAAAATAAAAGAGGATATAAAAGGGGTTTTTTCCGGTTCTATTTCTCTGGGTAATATGGTATTATGGTGGATACTGATTGGTATGGCTTTGGCCAGTTTAGCCGCGGCTTATATTCCCCAGAATATTTTTCAAAGCTATATGGGGCCGACGGCATTAGGGTTACTGGTGACTCTTTGCGTGGCGACCATACTGGAGGTTTGTTCGGAAGGGACGGCGCCGCTCGCCTTTGAAATTTACCGGCAAACCGGCGCTTTAGGTAATGCTTTTGTCTTTTTAATGGCCGGGGTGGTGACCGATTACACCGAAATCGGACTTTTATGGTTTAACGTCGGGAAAAAAGTAGCTATCTGGCTCCCGCTTATCGCCGTACCGCAGGTGGTGGTAATGGGAGTTTTAGCGAATATAGTATTTTAAAATGCAAAATTAACAATTCAAAATTAGCAATGCGAAAATAACAATTTAAAATTTAAAATTAGTAATGCAAAATGAGCAATGTAAAAACAACAAATAACAGTTTAAAATGAATAAGGAGCAGGGGTTAAAACAAAGTGGAGAGGATTTAGCTGAAAGATTACTTTGTTTTGCATTAAGAATTATCAACCTGGTTAATACTTTACCAAGAACTCTTACAGGTAGACATATTGGCGGCCAGCTTCTTCGCTCCGGAACTTCGCCGGGCTCTAATTATGAAGAAGCGCGCGGAGCAGAATCAAGAGCAGATTTTATTCATAAGTTGGGAGTTGTATTAAAAGAACTTAAGGAAAGGCGCTTCTGGTTAAGATTGATTGAACGCAGTGAAATTATTCATTCTAAAAATGTTGAGCCGCTTATTCAAGAATGTCAGGAATTATGTGCTGTTATCGCTAAAAGTATTCTGACAGCAAGAAAAAAATGATTTTAACTTGCTGTTTTATCAGTCGTTAATTTTTTATTGTTAGTTTTTCATTGCTAATTGATAATTTTACATTGATAGTTGCTGATTTTGCATTTTACATTTTGTAATTGCTAAGACAAATTGATCGTTTTTTATTAAAAAGGTAATTTTAACTTGCTAATTGTTAATTTTGCATTTTGCATTGATTGTTTATGTTTTTTATTTTGACTTGCTAATTGCTAATTTTGCATTTTGCATTGATTGTTTATGTTTTTTATTTTGACTTGCTGATTGCTAATTTTGCATTTTAAATTGATTAGGGGTGTTTCGTGTTAAAAATAGAAAACCTGACCGTTAACGTTGCCGGTCGGGAGGTTTTAACCGATATAAATCTGGAGATTAAAAAGGGCCAGGTTATGGCCCTTCTCGGTCCGAACGGCTCGGGGAAAACCTCGCTTCTGATGGCCATTATGGGTTTTTCTAATTATAAAATTACCCGCGGAAACATTATCTTTAAAGGTAAAAAGATAAATGATTTACCCATTGATGAGCGGGCGCGTCTGGGAATCGGGGTTATGTTTCAGCGGCCACCGGTTATAAGAGGGGTTAAAATCAGGCAGATGGTAGATTTAATTAAGAAAGACGGTTTTGATGCGGAAAAAGAAGCCGGGGAACTTGACCTGGAATCATTTATGGATAGGGACGTAAATTTTGGTTTTTCCGGCGGAGAAATAAAGCGCTCTGAATTGTTTCAACTGAAGGCTTTTTCTCCGGAGCTTTGTTTTTTTGATGAACCGGAGTCAGGCGTTGATCTGGAGAACATTGTTCTGGTCGGTAAAATGATGAACCGGATTCTTAAGGCCCACAGTGATAACGCGGGACTGATTATTACTCATACCGGTTACATTTTTGATTACGTGGAACCGGCTTCGGGCTGCATTATCGTCGGCGGCCGGCTTCATTGTATGGGTGACCCCAAGACTATATTACAAACCATAAAAGAACATGGCTATGAATGGTGCGTGACATGTCAAGAGAAAAAACCGAAAGAAAAAACTTAAAAACTGATAGCGTTGATATTAAATCTTATCATACCCGGGCGAAAGAAAATATTTATATTGATAAACTTGAGAAAATTGAGCCCGGGCAGAAAAAAAGTATGCTGTCGGCCGGGGTAGATACCACCCAGAAGGAACGCGCCGGGACTTATGTCCAGATGGACCACAGTGTCGTTCATTCTAAAAGCCTTTATCCGGGGCTTGAGGTGATGAGCACCACGGAGGCTTTAAAAAAATACGAGTGGCTTAACAATTATTTCTGGAGATTGGTTAATCCTGAGGCGGATGAATTTACCCGCCAAAACCGCCAGCAACCCCACCACGGCTATTTTTTAAGAGCGCTTCCGGGGGTAAAAGCAGTTTATCCGTTACAGGCCTGCCTTTTTATCAGCGATGAGAATATCATTCAGAACGTCCATAATATCATTATTGTGGAGGAAGGGGCGGAGTTACAGGTGATTACCGGCTGCGCCACGGCCAGTGACGTTAAAAGAGGCCTGCACATCGGTGTTTCAGAGATGTACGTAAAAAAGGGAGCGAAGTTAACTTTTACGATGATACACAACTGGGCCGAAGACGTTTCCGTCAGGCCCAGGACCGCGGTTACGGTGGAAGAAGAAGGGGCTTTTCTTTCCAACTATATTTGCCTTAAGCCGGTGAAAGATTTACAGATGTATCCTAAAGCGGAATTATTAGGACAGAATTCTTTAGCCCGGTTCAGTTCAATTCTTTTTGCCCACCCGGGGTCGCATCTTGACGTCGGTTCCAGGGTAATATTGAAGGCTGAAGGTTCTAAAGCCGAGGTCATTGCCAGAACAATTTCCGCCGGGGGAGATATTATCGCCCGGGGCCATCTTCGCGGCGAAGCTAAGGGGATAAAAGCTCACCTGGAATGCCGCGGGCTGATGCTGGCGGAAAAAGGATTGATACACGCTATCCCTGAATTAGAAGGGACGGTGCAGGGAGTGGATATGTCGCACGAAGCGGCCGTGGGGAAAATTGCCCAGGAGGAAATAGAGTATCTTATGTCCAGAGGATTAAGCCAGAGCGAAGCCCAGGCGGCGATAGTGAGGGGGTTCCTGGATACTTCCATAATGGGCCTGCCCGACGTTTTGCAGAAAGAAGTTGATAAAGCCATTGATGCCTGCGAGAAAGATGCGTTTTAAAGATAAACAAAGAATTAAGGATTAAGACGTTCGCTCCGCTCACTTTAAGAATTAAGTATTTATTTTACTTACTTCTTAATCCTTACTACTTAATCCTTAAATTGTTAAGCTAACTTTAAGGAGGTGTAACCATGTCAGAGATAAAAGAATTGTTTCAAAGCGCGGATTGGAAAAAAGAAAAGCACGTGCCGGTGATAGAAGCGCCCGACAAAGTCAAGAAAGGCGAATTTTTTCAGATTAAGGTTGAAGTCGGGGAAGAGGTTCCGCACCCCAATACCACCGAACATCATATCCGCTGGATAGAAATCTATTTTTTACCCCAGGGGGAAAAATTCCCTTATCAGATCGGGAAAGCCGATTTCAGCGCTCACGGCGAATCTGTTCAGGGTCCTGACACCAGCACAATTTATACGCATCCTGAGGTGGTCTTGAGTTTTAAAAGCGATAAACCGGGCACCCTGCTGGCGGCTTCTTATTGTAATATACACGGACTCTGGCAGAACCATAAAAACCTGGACGTGGAATAAATTACGGACAGTCAAAATGTTAGATGAGAAAATAAAAAATAAAGTCCTGGCGGCTCAGAGGAATGAGATTACCGAATACATTATCTATGAGAAGTTAGCGGAGATAATGAAAGATGCTCATAATAAAGAGCTGCTTAAAAAAATTTCCGAAGAGGAGTTGAAACATTATCATTTCTGGAAGGGCGAGACCGGCGTGGAAATTAAGCCGTGTCAATTCAGGGTCTGGAAATATTACCTTATAGCGCGGATTCTGGGAATTACTTTTGGTATTAAACTGATGGAGAAAGGAGAAGAGGGAGCCGGGATTAATTACCGGGAAATCGCTAAATTTGTGCCGGAAGCGGAGAAAATAGCCGAGGAAGAAGAGGCGCATGAACGGGAACTGGTCAGTTTAATAGATGAAGAAAAATTAAAATACGTCGGTTCTATTGTCCTGGGATTAAATGACGCTCTGGTAGAATTAACCGGGGCATTGGCCGGATTTACCCTGGCTTTACAAAATACCCGTTTAATCGCTACCACCGGACTGGTGACCGGCATCGCCGCCTCCTTATCTATGGCGGCTTCAGAATATCTTTCCACTAAATCTGAAAACGAAAGCAAGAACCCCCTAAAGGCGTCCATTTATACCGGGTTTACCTATATTATCACCGTATTATTTTTAATTTTTCCTTATTTAATACTGAGTAATTTTTATCTCTGTCTGGGCTGGGCGCTCGCCAACGCCATAATGGTGATTCTT
>CAZDKO010000064.1:0-4582 GCA_964506075.1 uncultured bacterium | reverse complement strand
CGGCAATTCCCAATTCCGCCACCAGGCTTTTAAGCTTCCTCTCCATAAATCCTTCACCTACAATCATAAAAGAAACCTTTTTATTCTTATGTAAAACGATGTTCATCGCTTTTATAAACAAATCTATATACTGGGCTCCATGAAGCTGACCGACATATAAAATTAAAGGTCCCGTTATTTTATACTTTTGTTTAATTCTGTCCCCTTCAATAACAGGATTAAACTGTTCTAAATCCGCTCCCACCGGAATCGGAAAAATGTTTTCTGCCTTCAAACCAAAACTTAAAGCCAGTTCTTTCAAACACTCACTGGCTACAGAAACCGTATCGCTCAGGACAGGTAAAAATCTCTCCAATATTTTAAAGGATAAACCGATAAATCTGGAATGACGATTGGTACCGCAGGACTCATACCAGATCATTTCTTCCCAATCATCCCAATCATAGTGTAACGGCTTTTTATTAAAATAAGCTGATATTACCGCCGGGATAGAGGCGTAGTGATGGCATTTCTGGAGATGAATAACGTCTGCCCATCTTCCCAATTGGATAAATTTTAAAATATTCTTCAAAAAGAGGAAGGGGGAGGGATACCGGTTAAAAGGGATAACCCCATATCCATCTTCAGAATAATCTTTAGAAACCTTACTATACGAAACAGGGAAATAAATAATTTTAACCTCGTATCCATTTTTTATCAGTTCGGAAGCTAAAGATTTAATGCGTCTCGTCCAGGGTTCAACCGAAGAATAAATATCATGAGGATGAACCATAAGGATTCGGTACATTATTTCCCTCCTAAAAGAGCTTTGCCTCTTATTTTTTTAAAAGCCCAGAAATAAGCCATATAACCCAGAATGTATATAAAAAGCCATCCCAGGATAACAAATTTAAACAGATTATGTGTTTTCGCCCTTCTTCTATTGCTTTTCATCTTTTTCTGTAGCCGGTTTAATTTACAGCCGTTCATTTTACCGAATGAACCGCCCGGATTTATTTTCTGGTAATAAATTTTTCTTTCAAACATATCATCTTCGGAAAAATATTTAACTCCCAGTTTATTTAAAGTACTTCTTATTTTCTTTACCCTTTCCAATCTTATATCATAAGTATTCTCTTTTCCTATGGACCACTTAAAATCCGGGTCGATTTTGGGAAGAAGTATCCCGTATTCTTGATACCGGCTATAAATCGGTGAACCAGCCATTAAGTATAAAGGATTAATTGATTTCACCAGGTCAATATAGGAAGCGTTGGTCCTTAAAAAATCAACCGTCTCTTTAAATTCCTTATCACCTTCTCCGGGAAAACCCACCAGCAAGTAAATCACCGTCAAAAGGCCGGCTTGATGTGTTTCTTTTATTACTTTTTCGACATCCTTAGAATTATAATTTTTTCTCATTGCTTTTAAGACTTTGTTTGAACCGCTTTCTACCCCATACTCAATTCTTACAAAGCCGCTTTTTTTCATTTTTTCCAATAACCTGTAATCCATGCCTTTCCTGGGAATCGCTAAGGCGGAAAATCTAATGTTAAGATTTTCTTCGATTAATAAATTACAAATGTTCTCAAGCCATTTTAAATCCCCGTTAATCGCTGAATCTACCAGGGAAAAATGTTCTGCACCATAACGCTGGACATAATATCTTATCGCTTTAACGATTGCCTCCGGTTTTTTTATTCTAAAATCAGGTGAGACTGTCTTAAAAGCACAGAAAGAACAACTCCCGATACAGCCTCTTGACCACTCCATAATCAGACCCTTACCCCGGTTAAAATAACTGCTTAATTCAAATTCTTCAAAGGTGGGAACAGGTAGTTTATCTAAATTGTCTTGAAGCGGGCGCGGAGGAGAAGAAATATATCTGCCGTTTTGGTAAATTAAGACCCCGGGAATTTCCTCAAGCGGTCTTCCGTATTTTATCGCTTTTAAAACCTCGCTTAAAGTTTCCTCTCCTTCACCAATTACATAAACATCAATCAAACCGGGTACTTCTTTCTCAAATAAAAACCGCTGTTCGGGAATGGAAACAGAAACACCTCCTAAAATAATCTTAATATCAGGAGCATTTCTCTTCACCCTTTTTATTACCTCTATCGTTATTCTATCTTGAGAATTGGAAGATATAGAAAATCCGACTGTTTTGGCACCCGAAGAAATAATTTTCTTAACGCAAAATTCTATCTCCTCTTGGAATATAGAAAGCAACTGTTCAAATGAATCCTCTTTACGCCAATAATTGGCGCTGCCCATCTCCCATAAATATTTATGTTTTTCGGTACCACGATTGTAAAGGTGGACATTAAAATCAAATACCTGTGTCTTAAATTTACTTTGCCTAAGATAAGAAGAAAGACAGGCCAGGCTCAAAGGAGGAACATCAACTCCCCACGGAGGACAAATGACCAGAAGAATATCAGGGTTTTCTCTTTCTCTCAGGTTAAGACCGGCTTTATTTGTATCAATTTTGCCGGCTCCTTCAGGGATAACTGCGGCTTCGCATCTTTTACAAAGAAAGTTATCCTCCGATTCCTTCCGGCCGTCTCTTTTAGCTCTGATATCTTTATATCGTTTTGAGTTCCAGATTGTATAAATATTTTTCTCGTTTATATTCCCCAGTTTTATCTCTCTTTTCCAATCCATACAACATAAAATTACGTCCCCGTTTTCTACAATATGAATCATTTCATTCGCCCAGATGGAATTACACCCCCCTATTTCTTTATGTTTTGCCGGCGGTAAATCTTTAACATTACCGGCGCGGCTTATCGGTGCCTCAAAATAGCTGATACGCTCTATCCCTTTATCCCGCCAGTATTTTATAGTTTCATCCCGCTCTTCTTCGGTAAGATATTTGTGTTTCAAAAAAGTAACCATAATAAAATCCCGGATATTTCTCTTGGCTCTGGCTTTTTCAATAAAATTTGCCACCCGGTTAAAAACCAAATCGTAATTTAACCCCATGGCTTTTTCAATTGTTTCTTTTTTTACTCCGTGGAGGCTGAATCCGATCCAATCTAATCCGGAATCTATTAAATTCCGGGATAATTCTTCGGTCAACAAACTCCCGTTAGTTAATATGTGAAGATTCGCCCAGGGCACCTTCTCTTTGGTATAATTTATCCGTTTAATCAGATCAGGGTCGGTTAAAGGCTCATTGTTTAAATAAAGGATGATTCTTTCAATATCTTTATAGCGGCTGCATTCGTCGATAATTTTCTTAAATAAGGTTTCAGACATTATTGCGCCGGGAAACAAATCTTTGATTTCATCGTAAGGGCAGAAGATACAGTTGGCGTTACAGATAGATGTTGTCTGGATAGATAAATATTTAGGAAATTCCACCGTCGTATTATTTTTCATTATAAGCCTTCTTACATTAAAATTTTTGAATCTATAGCTTCTTTGAAAATTTGTCCCAATAAAGTATTTCCTTAAGCTTCTTTTTAGACGGCCCCTGAGTCAGGTTTTTAATCTTTCCAATTACTATCATAGAAAATAACCTAATTGTAGACGGAAGATTTAACATCTTCTCAATCTCTTTTACGTAAGGCAGCATCTGTCCGTGAACCCAGCACCCCCCGTAACCTAAAGCACTGGCAGATAATAACATGTTTTCTATAGCGGCACTGCCGTCTTCTTTATAAAAAGACCATTCTCTATCAAAAGCAACCGCAATAACGGCCGAGGCGTTAAGAAAACCAATTGACCCAACGGGATTATATATTTTTTTAACCGTTTTCAAATAAAACAACGTCTTGCTAAGTTCTAAAAGAATCAATATTTTAGTAATTAGCTTTTGGTCGGTGACCACTATAAAATGCCAGGCCTGTTTGTTACCCCCGCAAGGAGCCAGTCTCCCCGTATCTATAATTTTCTTTAAATCCTTCCTGGGTATTTTCCCTTCAATAAAACATCTGACCGACCTTCTTTTTTTGACTACTTCAAAAAAATCAATTTTTTGTTCCATCTTCCCCCCGGACAAAACTTCTTTTTGTAATCCCTGAAATAATTTCCTGCTTTTCAGTCTTACTATGTAATCCTCAGCGATTATTTTTAAAAAATTGGCTCGTATGCAATTAACACTTTAAACTATTTATCAGGTCAGGTATTTCTTTTTTCCCATCAAGCCGTGAAATAAATTTCTTAAATTGTTTTTGATTATTGACCCCGACCACAAATGAACTGGAAGAGGATTTAAACCAGGCCTTGTATTTATTTATAAGGATGATATCGTAATCGTCAACAACTTTAGGAGAGCGCGGGAATTTTCCATTGATATTTCTTGTACTCATATCTATCTCTTTTGATAAGGCATAAGTCTTCCTTTCATTGTCCAATTGATAAACAACACCAATCATATAAGGCAATTTTTTAGTGTTTTTAAGTTTAGAACCTCTGTAGCCGAGAGTGGTCGGTAATTCAAAAAGTCTTCTTGAAAACCTGAAAAAAGGAGGGGCATCAATTGATTGTAACCCCGGGACCAGCACTTTTACGACCGGAAATCCTATGTCGGGCCGGGTAATGTCAATAACTATCACATCCAGTCCTGACTGTTCAATTTCTTTGATGCATGTTTCTA
>CAZDKO010000063.1:0-4596 GCA_964506075.1 uncultured bacterium | reverse complement strand
GCCGGGATGCTGACCGAAAGAATAATTCAACTCGGGGGAGACCCGATTCTTAAACCAGAGGATTGGTATAAAATGTCTAATTGCGGTTATGATTCCCCGAAAGACTCTTTTGTGGGCGCTTTGCTAAAACAGAATATCAAAGGCGAACAGTGCGCTATTGACGTTTATAAAAAGATACTGGATGCCGTCAAAGATAAAGATCCGATTACGGCTCATCTGGTTCTGGAGATACTTGAGGATGAAGTGGAACACGAAGAAGACCTTCAAGCCATTGAAAAAGATATGTCCTTAATGTGCAAAAAATAAAACGCGGAATACAATTTATTATTTTTGATTTAGACGGCACTCTGGTTGATTCTAAAAATGACATTATCCAGGCAGTTAATTTTACTCTTCGGAAGATTGGCGTTGAGGAGAGGAAAAGCCACGAGATAAGTTCATATATAGGAACGGGGGTGCATGATTTACTGAAGAAGTCTCTGGGAGGCAAGAAGGATTTATTTTTTGAGAAGGCTCTATCGGTTTTTCAGGAATATTTCAGCACGCATTACGCCGATACGTCTATTTTATATCCCAACGTAAAAAAAATACTGAATTATTTTAAAGACAAGAAAAAAGTTATCGTCACCAATAGAAACCATCAGTTTGCGGTTTTAACCCTGAAAGCTTTAGGTATATACAAGTATTTTATAGATGTGGTGGGAGGGGATGACGTAGAGTGCTCCAAACCCAACGCCTGTCCTTTAAATAAAGCGCTCAGTAAATTTAAAGTAAAAAAAGAAAAAGCCATCATCGTGGGTGATATGGATCTGGATGTTCTGGCCGGTAAGGAAGCGGGAATATTGACCTGCGCCGTTACTTACGGACTGGGGAAGAAGGAGGATATTGTAAAAGCCGACCCGGATTATATCATAGACGACATTATTGAATTGAAAAAGGTAATAGATTGATTAATGGACAATAAAAAATGCACCACCTGTCCGGAATATAAAAGATGCCGGGATTCTTACGTGTCGTGGCTTTTTTTTATTATTGGTTTAGTGGCGACGGTAGCCATCCGGGTGGTAACGGTTTTAATCTATCTTGATCCTCTTTACGGTAAGATTGCCTGGTATACGGGGGTGTGCGGATTTTTTCTGTTTTTTATTTATAAATTTAAAGTTAACCAAACACGGCTTAAACTTATCAATCAAAAAAGACTGGTAGAAAAAATTAGCCGCCGGGAGCCGTTGTCTAAAAATGAGTATGATTTAATCGGGGCTATCCTTTGCGGTTTAAGCTCAAGAAAAGAAACCGTCAACTATTTTTTTATATTTGTCCTTTCAGCCGCGGCTCTGCTTTTAGCCGTGTATATTGACTTTATCAAGTAAGGAAAGGAGTAGGCCATGCAAAAACAAAGGGCGAAAATAGCTATAGTCGGTGCTGGTAATGTCGGCAGCACCTGTGCTTTTTCCCTGATGATAAGCGGCATAGCCAGGGAAATAGTTCTGGTTGACCGGAACATAAACCGCGCCCGGGGCGAATGTATGGATTTAAATCACGGAGCCAGTTTTGTCCCGCCGGTAAAAATTTATGAAGCCGGATATGAAGGTTGCCGGGATGCCGACATTGTCGTCATCACCGCCGGGGCCAAGCAGAAGCCGGGAGAGACAAGGTTAGATTTAGTCAAAAGTAATACGGAAATTTTTAAGGATATTATCCCGAAAATAATTGGCTGTGCCGGAGAAGCGGTTTTAGTAGTGGTCACCAATCCGATGGACATCCTGACCTACGTCACCTTAAAGGTATCCGGTTTCCCGGCCAGCCGGGTCATCGGTTCAGGCACAGTCCTGGATAGTTCCCGCTTCAGATATTTAATCAGTGAGCATTGCCACGTAGACCCCAGAAACGTGCACGCTTATATTATCGGGGAGCACGGAGACTCCGAACTTCCCGTCTGGAGTAACGCCAATATCGGCGGAATGGTTTTATCTAAATATTGTCCGATATGTAACAGCCATTGTGATTACAAAAATGAGTTGATGAGTTTATTTGAAGAGGTAAAAAATGCGGCTTATAAAATCATAGAATCTAAAGGGGCGACTTATTACGCCATTGCCCTGGCTTTAGTAAAGATTGTTTCGGCCATTTTAAGGGATGAAAATTCGGTTTTGCCTGTTTCCACTTTAATAAACGATTATTACGGCATTAACGATGTTTGTCTGAGTATCCCTTCCATAGTGAACGGTCAGGGGGCGGCAAAATTTTTAAGGCTTGACCTTTCTGCCCTTGAACAGGAACAGTTAAAAAAATCAGCCGAGACTTTAAAAGGGGTGATAAAGACGCTGGGAATTTAAAAATAAAGAATTAAGGATTAAGACGCTCACGTTGTTCGCTCTAAGAATTAAGCATTTATTTTACTTACTTCTTAATCCTTACTACTTAATCCTTGGTTCTTAATTCTTGAAAAAGGAGGATTTGATTATGGCCGTAGAGAAAGTAGGAGAAAAATACCGGTGTAACGTTTGCGGTAACGAGGTTAAGGTTACCGAAGTCGGCGGCGGAGAGCTGGTTTGCTGCGGGCAGCCCATGGAAAAAATAGAAGGTTAATAAAAAAAGCCCGGTAATTTTTTAGATTAATAAAAAATAGAATCGGGTGATGCCGGGTAAAAACAAACTTTAAATTTGGACTGAATTCTGTTAATATAATTTATCCAAAATTATTTAATGAGTGAGAGTTTCGCAGATGAAAATCTTAAAGGACGAAATAATACAATTTTTCCGAAAGCAGCCTTATACTATTATGACCACCATTGATAAAAAGGGTTTCCCTCATAGTTCCTGTAAAGGGATAATAAAGATGACCCGAAGCGGTAAAGTTTATCTTCTGGACCTGTATAAAAAAAATACCTATACGAACTTGAAAGAAAATCCGTATATAGCGATTACAGCTGTTGATGGACACAGGTTTAAAGGTTATTGTCTGAAAGGTAAAGCCCGCATAATAAAAGAGGGTAAGCTGACTCATAGTCTTATAAAGGCGTGGGAGGAGAAGATTAGCAGTAGAATTACTTCCAGAATTATAAAAAATATTCATGGGGAACCGGGGGCGCGCCGGCATCCCGAGATTTTTTTGCCTACCCCGGAATATATTATTATCATGCAATTAGAGGAGGTAGTAAATCTCACTCCGGAACACATCAAAACGAAAGCTTGAAATTATAAAGAAAGGGGTGGATAGAAATGAAGAGTGTTAAAGGAACAATGACCGAAAAAAATCTGCTGGCGTCTTTTGCCGGAGAATCACAGGCCAGGAACCGTTATACTTATTTTGCTTCAGTGGCTAAAAAGGCCGGCTATGAACAGATAGCGGCCATATTTTTAGAAACGGCTGATAACGAAAAAGAGCACGCCAAGAGATTTTTTAAGCTTCTGGAGGGGGGAGAATTAGAGGTTACGGCTGCCTACCCGGCCGGCGTCATCGGAGATACAGCGGCAAACCTGGCCGAAGCGGCCGACGGTGAATATCTTGAGTGGTCAAAGCTTTATAAAGAGGGGGAGGATGTAGCCAGAAAAGAAGGGTTTGAAGAGATAGCCGTTCAGTTTAAAGAGATTGCCGAGGTAGAGGAAGAACACGAAAAGAGATACAGAAAGTTACTGAAAAATATAAAAGAAGGCAAGGTTTTCCAAAGAGATACGGTTGTTAAATGGAAATGCCGTAATTGCGGATATATTCACCAGGGACAGGAGGCCCCCGAGGAATGTCCGGCCTGCGCTCATCCGCAAGCTTATTATGAACTTTTTTGCGAAAATTATTAATGGTTAAAAAAGGAGGGCAAAATGGATAATATTTTTGCCGGCAGTGAAATAGTGGAATTAGGCATTCAGATAGAGAAAAATGGCAAAGATTTTTATACCGCTTTAGTTACAGAGTCAAAAGACGAAAAGGCAAAAGAGATTTTTCAATATCTGGCCGGGGAGGAAGAAAAGCACATAAGCGTGTTTCAGGGTATTCTTGACCGAATGGATGAGAAATATGAACCGCCCGAGTTTTATCCGGGGGAATATTTTGCTTATATGAACGTTTTAGCCGGCGAGTATGTTTTTACCCGGAAAGACAAGGGTAAAGAAATAGCGCAAAGAGTAAAAAACGATAAGGAGGCGGTTGATTTAGGCATAAAATTTGAAAAAGACTCTATCCTTTTTTATGTGGGGCTTAAAGAGGTAGTTTCAAAGAATGACCAGAAAACAGTTGATACGCTGATTATGCAGGAGCAGGAACATCTTAAGAAATTATCCGACCTCAAAAAAACATTATAATTTTAAGGAGGGAAGAAATGGATAAGAAAGTTAAAGTCTATAGCACCCCTACCTGTCCTTTTTGTACCAGAGTGAAGCAGTTTTTAAAGGATAATAACGTTATTTTTGAAGATATAGACGTCTCTAATAGCCACGAGGCGGCCCAGGAAATGATAAAGGTTTCGGGCCAGATGGGCGTTCCGGTATTGGATATTGAAGGGCAGATTATTATCGGTTTTGATAAGGAAGCGATAGGTGAGGCACTGGGTTTAAAAAATGTATGATTTAATTATTATTGGCGCCGGTCCGGCCGGCATC
>CAZDKO010000062.1:0-4654 GCA_964506075.1 uncultured bacterium | reverse complement strand
GGAGATGATGGCCGGGCATAGTCTGGGTGAGTATTCAGCTTTAACCTGCGCTGGAGCTTTATCTTTCCCGGACAGTTTAAAGTTAGTTCAAAAACGCAGTCAATGGATGGCGGAGAGTTCTCAGAGACACCCGGGAAAAATGGCGGCCATTATCGGTCTTCCGGCAGAAAAAGTAGAAGAAATTTGCCGCGAAATTAAATCTAAAGGAGTAATTTCAATCGCTAATTTTAATTCTCCTTTGCAGACGGTCATATCCGGAGAGAGTGTGGCTATAGATGAGGGTGTGAAGTTAGCTCAGGCTAAAGGGGCTAAACGGGTGGTAATGCTTAAAGTTTCCGGTTCTTTTCACACCGAACTGATGAAAGGGGTAGGGGAGAAACTCAAAGGATTATTGGATTCGGTTTCTTTAACCGCTCCCCAGGTTCCGGTGGTAAGTAATGTAAATGCCGAGACGGAGATAACCCCGGAAGAAATCAGGGAAAATTTAATTAAACAGGTGAGTTGTCCGGTTCAATGGACAAATTCTATAAATAATTTAATTGACTGGGGTTTTGATACTTTTGTTGAAGTTGGTCCCAGAAGAATTCTTTCCGGGCTTTTAATCCAGTTTAATCGAAAAGTTAATATTTTAAATGTAGAAGATTTAAGTTCTTTAGAGATGGCTAAAAAAGCTTTGATGCCGACAAAAATTTGACGATTCCTGGGATATTACTGATTACAATCAGGATTAAGATTAAGGAGACCTGAAGATGATTTTAAAAGATAAAGTAGCGGTAATCACCGGTGCGGCTCAAGGGATAGGAAAAGCTTGCGCGGAAAGGTTTTCTCAGGAAGGAGCTTCCTTGTGTTTGATAGACGTTAATCGGGAATTAGTCGAGGAGACGGCTAAAGAACTAAACAAAAAAGGGACAGATTGTCTGGCTATCCAACTGGATATTTCTTCCTTAAGCCAGGTTGAGGAAGCGGTCGGGAAGATTCTTGACAAATTTAAAAAAATTGATATACTAATCAACAATGCCGGTATTACTCGTGATGCCTTATTGATTAGAATGAAAGAAGAGGAGTGGGACAAAGTGTTAGCGGTTAATTTAAAAGGGGTTTTTAACTGTACCAAAGTGATTTCCCGAATGATGATTAAGCAGAGAGAAGGTTCAATAATAAATACTTCTTCTATCATCGGTCAAATTGGAAATGTAGGCCAGGTTAACTATGCTGCTTCTAAGGCCGGGGTTATTGGACTAACCAAGTCGGTAGCCCGTGAGCTGGCGTCCAGAGGCATAACGGTTAATGCCATCGCTCCAGGGTTCATCAGAACGCGAATGACCGATGGTTTACCTGAAGAAGTGAAAAACAAAATGTTAGAGCAGATACCTTTAGGCAGATTTGGTGAGCCTGAGGATGTGGCTAATGTTGCTCTTTTCTTAGCCGGTCCTTCTGCCAGGTATATTACCGGTCAAGTTTTTAGAGTTGATGGCGGAATGGTGATGTAAGGCTAAATCCGCGATAACATGATTTTTATGTAGTTAATAGGGAACCTAACAAACAGAAGTAAGAAAATATCATAAGAGATATAGAATACAGAAGGGAGGGGAAAACCGTGAGTGTTGCTGAAAAAGTAAAAGATATAGTGGTTGAACAACTTGGTGTTAACAGAGATGAGATAACTCCGGAAGCTTCTTTTATTGATGATTTGGGGGCTGATTCTTTAGACACGGTAGAACTGGTTATGGCTTTGGAGGAAGAATTCGGTTTAGAAATTCCTGACGAAGAGGCAGAAAAGATTGCTACCGTTGGTCAGGCCATAGACTACATCAAGAAAAAAACAGGTAAAGAATAATATAGCGTTACCTAATTTAAAAAGTGCCTAACATATTTTTTTAGCATGTGCTTTGCCTGAATGATTTCCCTTAGGCACTTTACTTTTGTTTTGGGCGTTAATTTTTCCTTAATTGGCTTTTTTAACTATCCGGGTTATACCGCAAGGTATACATCCGGGCATTTGTAACTGAGGTGAAAATTTGACGGATAACCGAAGAGTAGTAATAACCGGCCTTGGCGTTATTACGCCCATAGGTAATGATAAAGAAATCTTCTGGGAGAATCTAATAAACGGTAAAAGCGGCGTTGATTATATTACCCATTTTGATACCCAGAATTTTCCCAGTAAAATTGGCGCTGAGGTTAAAAATTTTAACCCTCTTGACTTTCTTTCTCCTAAAGAAGCCAAACGGACGGATAAATTTATCCAGTTTGCCGTCGCCGCGGCTAAACTGGCCGTTAAAGATGCAGATTTAGACCTGGATAAAGTTGATAGAAATAAAGTCGGAGTCGTAGTCGGTTCAGGTATTGGCGGTATCGAGACGATTGAAAGAGAACACACCACTCTTCTCCAGAAAGGTCCTTCCCGTGTCAGCCCTTTTCTTATCCCGATGTTAATTGTTAATATGGCTCCGGGGCAAATTTCTATGCATCTGGGTATTAAAGGTCCTAATTCGTGTGTGGCTACGGCCTGTAGTACCGGCAGCCACGCTATTGGTGACGCTTTTAAAATTATTCAGCGGGGGGATGCAGAGATAATGCTTAGCGGAGGGACAGAAACGGCGCTTACCCCTTTAGGCTTTGGCGGTTTCTGTGCCATGAAAGCTTTATCTACTCGTAATGATGAACCTCAGAAAGCCAGCCGTCCTTTTGATAAGTTAAGAGATGGTTTTGTTATGGGAGAAGGAGCCGGGGTTATCGTTTTAGAGAATCTGGAGCACGCCAGAAAGCGTAACGCCCATATTTATGCTGAAATTTGCGGCTACGGTTTAACCGGAGATGCCTATCATATGACTGCTCCTGACCCGGAAGGAAAAGGAGCTGCTCGTTGTATGGCTATGGCTTTGGAAGATGCCGGATTTTCCATAGAAAAAGTAGATTACATAAATGCACACGGTACTTCTACCCCGCTCAATGATAAATTTGAGACCCTGTCAATCAAGACAATTTTTGGGGAATATGCTTATAAATTAGCGGTGAGTTCTACCAAGTCAATGACCGGTCATCTTTTAGGGGCAGCGGGAGGAGTTGAAGCGGCCATCTGTGCTTTAGTATTGGAAAGAGATATAATACCGCCGACCATAAATTATGAATATCCGGACCCTGACTGTGACCTGGATTATGTGCCTAATCAAGCCCGTAAGCTTAAAGTAAATGTTGCCGTTTCTAATTCTCTCGGGTTCGGCGGGCATAATGCCAGTTTAGTTTTTAAAAAATTTCAAGGCTAACTTTTTCCAGTTAATTTATGGATAGTATTCGTTTAAAGCAGTTAAAGCAGTTGGAGCGCCAGCTCAAAATCAAATTTAAAAAGAAAAATTTATTAAATCAGGCTTTAAGTCACCGGTCTTTTGGTTACGAAAAATATAGAGGTAAAAAAGATTTTGAAGCTAACGAAGAGTTAGAATTTTTAGGGGATGCGGTGTTAGGTTTGATAATTTCAGAATTTTTTTACCGGCGTTTTCCTAATTCCGGAGAAGGGAAACTTTCAAGGTTCCGGGCTAATATTGTTAACCGCAACGTTTTATATCCTAAAGCGCTCTCTTTAAATTTAGATAAATTTCTTTTAATCAGTCGCAGTGAAGAAAAAAGCGGTGGAAGAAAAAGGGCAGGTCTTTTAGCCGATACCTTAGAAGCTTTAATAGGCGCTATATATATTGACGGTGGTTTCAAAAAAGCTAAACAGTTTGTTTTGAATAATTTTAAGGAAGAACTGGAAAAAGCAGGTAGTCCCCAGTATTGCCAGGATTTTAAAAGTTTGTTACAGGAATTTATCCAGAGGAAATATAAAATTATTCCTCATTATAAAGTAGTGGCTACAGAAGGACCTGACCATAGAAAAATTTTTTCAGTTTCAGTGGAATTTAAAGGAGAGATATTTGGCCGAGGTAAAGGTCTTAGTAAAAAAGAGGCGGAACAGCAGTCAGCCAAGGCAGCTCTAAGTAAGTTTGAACACGGAGGGATAGAATGATTTATAAGTTAACAGAAGAGCAATCAATGATTAAAGATTTAGCCCGCCAAATTGCTGAGGAAAAGATTGCCCCGGTAGCAGCGGAATTAGATGAAAAAGGAGAGTTCCCTTATGAAATTATGAAAATTTTAGCTCAGGCTGATCTCTTCGGAGTATATATTCCTGAAGAATATGGAGGGACCGGCGGCGGCTGTTTTGAACAGTGTTTGGTGGTGGAGGAGTTAAGTAAAGTTTGTGCCGGAGTAGCGGTGAGTTATGCGGGTAGCGGCTTAGGTTGCTATCCGATTTTACTTTTTGGGAGTGAAGAACAAAAAAAGAAATACATTCCGCCGCTAGCCCGGGGAGAAAAATTAGCGGCTTTCGGTTTGACTGAGCCGGATGCCGGTAGTGACGCTGCGGCCATCGCTATGACGGCGCGTAAAGATGGAAATTATTATGTTTTAAACGGAACCAAACAGTGGATTACTAACGGAGGAGAAGCCGATACTTACGTTATCTTTGCGGTAACTGATAAATCCAAAGGGAGCCGGGGAGCTTCAGCGTTCATTGTAGAGAAAGGAACTCCTGGTTTTGAATTTGGTAAAAAAGAAAATAAGTTAGGAATCAGAGCTTCGGCTACGCGCGAGTTAATTTTTAACGATTGTAAGA
>CAZDKO010000061.1:0-4695 GCA_964506075.1 uncultured bacterium | reverse complement strand
GGATTTGAAGAAAGAATTTTTTCTATTTTGGCCAGAAGAATATTGGTTGTCACGGGTTTACTGATGTAGTCTGTGGCGCCGGCTTCATAAGCCTTTTTCTTGTCCATATCTTTATCCAGGGCAGAAAGGATTACAACGGGGACGGAGGAGTCTTTACGCAGCATTTCACAAACCTCTAAGCCGTCTGTCTCCGGCATAAGAATATCCAGGAGAATCAAATCAGGTTGAAAAGTTTTTACCTGGTAGAGGATATTTTTCACGTTCGAGAAAGTAAGAACCCGGTATTTCTTCGTTCGTTCCAGATTTAGTTTTACAAACATCAGAAAGTCCTCTTCATCGTCGATCACGATTATCTTTTTTTTCTTTTCCATTTTTAATCCTTTATTCTGCCAGTCTTAAGGTTATAATAAATTTACTTCCTGCGCCTTCCCGGCTTTCTACGGCAATAAACCCCTGGTGCATATCAATAATATTTTTGCTGACCGCCAGCCCCAGACCAGAGCCGTCGCGGGGACCTTTAGTGGTAAAGAACGGCTCAAAAATTTTGGTAATATATTTTTCCGGTATTCCGCTCCCCGTATCTTCCACTTCGACGATTACGGCTTGATTTCCCGAGGCAAAAGCAGCTTTATTCTTTGTGTCCAGCTCGTTTTGAGCGGGTTTTAACTGGCCTGGATAACTGCGGATAAAAAGAGTGCCTCCGGCAGCCATCGCTTGCACGGCATTTAAAAAAAGGTTAATAAAGACCTGTTCTATTTTTGTTATATCCACTAAAACCCTGGGCAGACCTTCTTGCAGCTCTCTGGTAATTTTGATGTTTTTTAAATGAACTTGATGTCCCACCAGAAGTAAAGAGCTTTCTATTACAGAATTTATGCTTTGGGGATGCAAACTTAATTCTGTGGATTTGGAAAAATCAAGTAAAGCGGTGATAATTTTATTAGCTCTTTCCACATTATATTTTAATACCCCCAGAGCGTCCATGACGTCCTTTTCTTTTATTAAGGCGGGAGTTTTCTCTAAATAATCCACTCCCTGCAAGATTATTGATAGAGGGTTTCTGACTTCATGGGCTATGCTGCTGGCTAATTGGCCGACCGCATTAAGTTTTTCAGCCTGGATAAGCATATCCTTCATCTCTTTCAGGTTCTGGTAAGCTTGTTCCAGTTCCTCCGCTTTTTTCTTTTCTGCTTCGGCGGCGACAACGGCAATCGTGGTCAGCTCTTTTTCTTTTTGTATATAAAGATTTATTTCCTCAGCCATTTTATTAAAAGACGCCGCGAATTGTCCTATTTCATCTTTAGTTTCTACCTTGACTCTGGAAGTCAGGTCTCCCCGGGCGATTCTTTTTGTTCCTTCCAGGAGACTTTTTATCGGCCGGGTTAAAGCGCGAGACATAAGGAAAATAAACGACAGGGAACAAATTATGCCGACTATTAAGACCACCCAGGCTAGAATTTGGCTTTCTTTTAATATTTTATCTTGAATTTTGAACGCCGTCCGCGTATCCTGATAAACATTGGCTATTAATCTGGATAAAATCTCATTGCTATTTATTTCCGCATTGGTAGCGATTTGTTTCATCGCCAGGGCACTTGAACCGGCTGGATCATATTCTATCTCTTCTCTATAGGCCATAATAGCGGTTTTAAAACGTTTTGCCTCGGCGCCAAACTTTAAGACCATTTCTCTTTCTTCCGGCTTGTTTTCGAATAGTATGAAGAGGGCTTGCGAAATTACCATCGCTTTATCCAGGCTATCAATGACGGAGGGAACGGTATTTTCTTCCTGACTGATAAATTTATCAAAATCTCCCCGGGCCTTTTTAAACAAATTATTTATTTCGGCAGATTCTATTAAGGCCGATAATTCCAAGGATATCATGGCGTTGGGGCGGGAGAGCCTGGTCATAATCAGAGAAGGCATAAAGGAAACTACCGCTAACATTAGTATCATTGAGCCCACGCCCAGATTACGGAACGTCCGGAATGATACAGGCATAGATTATACAGTCCCTTATGTTAGTTTTAATCAGATGAGGCGATAAAAATTTAATTACTGGCTAAAAATTAGACCCAGTTTTTCAGAAACGTCCCCGCAGCCATAAAGAGGTTGCGTTGCTTCAGGTTCAGCCAGCCGTCCGGCCATTTCATACCGGCTGACGCCGAATTGATAAATTTTGCCGGGGACAAATTGCACGTCATCTTTATTTCCTGTGTTCAGGGCCCGGGAAAATTCTATAGTCCACCGTCCGCCAGACCAGAGCCCTTTGGCTCTAATGTCGGCGTGGCTTCCTGAAGGCGACTGATATTCAAAATGAGACACCTTATCTCCTTTATATTCGGAATAGAGAACGTCCTTATAGGGCGCTTCTCCTTCATCTCCTAACCTCTGGAGATACATTGTTTGCCCGGATTTATTGACGATTTCTCTGGAATCAGGGAGCTTATCGAAACTCAGGCGGTCAATTTTATCGTCGGCGTAACCCGTCGCGTCTGTCCGATGGGCTTTCCAGAACCAGATATCGGCCGAATACGGTTCACTGGCATAAATACTTAAATCTACCGGTTTTGTTTCCATATTCCACTTAAAAACAAAACAATCTTCGCGTTCCGGCCCTATTTTATATCTCTGTGTATTTTTATCCCAGGTCCAGGTTTTATGCTCTCTGGATTCGTCCGGGTCGGGGAAACTCACCAAAAAGAAAATTTCCTGGTCAGTATAAACACTTTTCAGAGTGATATCAACGTCCGCTATTTTTTCATGAGTAACTATGGCCGTCGCTTTTTCCCAGACCGGGTCGTTACCCGCTCCGTCAATCACCGGCCCCTTATCCACTTTCTGAGCGACAATTGTCTGGGCCCCGTAAGACGACGGGACGGTGAGACTCAAAAATACGGCCAACCCTAAAAATAAAATTACCACTTTATTCATTTCCCCTGCCCTATAATTTATGTAAATTATATAGATATTATATCTCTATGAGATAAAAATACAAGGGAAAATAATATTGTGAAAGGAAGACTGGTAAAATTTTACTTATTTATTTTAAGAGGGCTTCTTAATAAGATTATTTTAATCATAAAAACACAGACGAAAAAGGCCTTAGCCATTTTAAGCCCGGAACATTTTTAATTACCTGGTGGTAGCCTCATTTACGGAATTTAAAGCATTATTTGATTGACAGGAAAATACAATTTGATATATTATATATTATTCATTTTTAATATACTATATACAATTTGAAGGAGATGTTGTATAAATTCTTAAAGTTAACTTAAGTGGGGGGAGGGCAATATGGGAGATGAAATCTTAACGATCTCAGAGGCGGCTGAATATTTAGGGGTATTTCGCTTGACCATCAGGAACTGGGAGAAAAAGGGTAAACTTAAGTGTTTCCGCACTCTGGGGGGGCATCGCCGGTTTAAAAAGAGTGACCTGGATGCAATTGTACACGGGACGGATTCTCAGCAGAAGGAAAAACACCGGCATATCAACATCTTAATTGTTGATGATGAAAAGATGGTCCAGGAGCTTTTAAGTAAATTTTTAAAAGGCAGGGGCTATAATACGCTTCTGGCTTCCAATGGAAAGGAAGCCCTGGCTAAGGCTCAGGAGAACGACGTCCATCTGGCTATCGTTGATATAAAGATGCCGGGACTCATTGATGGACTGCAGGTGCTGAAAAATATCAAAAAATTGAAAGCCGATACCCAGGTAATAATTATTACCGGCTTTGGAACAGAAAAAACCAGGGACCTGAGTAATCGCCTGGGTGCTTATGCCTACGTAGAAAAGCCTTTTGACCTGGAAGATATGAAAATACACGTGGATAAGGCGTTAAAAACATATTTACCCACTTGATAGATGTCAGGGGGGAATTAGTTAAGGAGCGAACATGTCAGATAAATTGATGGACATAAAGGAATTAGCTGATTACTTACAGATGAATAAAATGACGGTTTATAAACTCGCCCGGGATGGAAAAATACCCGCTTTTAAAGTAGCCAGTGAATGGCGCTTTAGAAAAGATTTAATAGACGAGTGGTTAATGCGCCAGCTAAAAGAAAAGCCGGAATTTGAAGACCTCCAGGGTTTCATGAAGATAAAAAAGGATAAAACTATTTTAGTCGTTGACGACGAACCGGTCATCCGGGATTATTTTGTTCGCACGCTCTCGGAATACAGGGTCCTTACGGCTGCCAGCGCCGAGGAGGCGCTCAGCTTGATTGAAAAAGACCCGATAGATTTAATTTTACTGGATATCAAAATGCCGGGGCTGGACGGTATTGAAACTTTACGACGGATTAAAAAACTGGATAAAGACATTCCGGTTATAATGCTCAGTGCCCACGGAACTCTGGAAACCAACCTTGAAGCGGCCCGTTTGGGCGCGCTTAATTCAATCGCCAAGCCGTTTGATTTACAGGAGATGAAAACAATCATTTCTAATGCGGTTGATAAAGTCAGTTCCAAGAAAATTTAACCCCTTCGGTTTTACATAACACCGCTAAAATAATGTAATAATTACAAATAAAAGGTTAAATAAACAGCCCACCGTTAGAATATCAATTAGTACCTTGACAGAATATAGCGTTTAATATATTATTAGTGAATATATTTTCTTTCAAAGGATTTTTTTCGCTTTCTGATATATTTTAAAAACAAATCTGGTAATATCATTAATTTTTTGTT
>CAZDKO010000060.1:0-4762 GCA_964506075.1 uncultured bacterium | reverse complement strand
TTTTTCTAAATCTGCATTCCTCAAAATTTTCGGCGGAAGATAAGACCCCACCCCGATAATTCCTGCGTTAGTTTTTGTCAATGTTTTCTCCTTTACCCAACCCGGGTAATCCTGGTAATCTAAGTATACATAGAGAGATTCTCTATAATATGCTTATTCACTTCATAATCAATGAATTTTTCAGCCACAAAAATAGCATTTTTTATAGCTTTGGCAGAAGAACTGCCGTGAGAAATAATACAAACCCCGTTAATACCCAGGAGAGGTGCCCCGCCGTATTCTGAATAGTCGGTTTTCTTTTTCAAACCTTTAAAAGCACTGCCCATAAGATAAGCACCTATCTTAGTAACCAGTTCCTTCGATATTTCTTCTTTAAGAAGCACCTTAAAAGTTTGTTCTAAACTTTCACTGACTTTAAGGACAATATTACCAACAAAACCGTCACAGACTATGACATCAGCTTTACCTTGGAAAAGATCCCTCCCCTCAATATTACCAATAAAATTCATTGATGAATCTTTAAACAACTTAAAAGCTGCTTTGGTCAAATCATTTCCTTTAGTTTCTTCTTCCCCGATGCTTAATAAGGCAACCCGCGGGTTACGTTTTTTTAAAATATAACTGGCATAAACATTTCCCATCACCCCGAACTGAAAGAGATGTTTGGGCTTTGAATCCACATTAGCTCCGACATCAAGCAGGACAGATGTTCCTTTCATCGTCGGTAAAGGGATAGCTATTGCCGGTCTCTGCACCCCTTTAAGAGACCTTAGATTCATCACGCTGGTGGCTACCGCTGCGCCGGTATTACCGGCACTAACAACAGCGGCTACTTTACCATCCTGAGCTAATTTTACCGCTACGGCAATAGAAGAATCCTTTTTCTTTCTCAGCACTTCAGTGGGAGAATCAGACATCTCTACAACCTGAGAAGCTGGATGAATAGAGATATTTTTAAACCCTTTATATTTAGCTAATTCTCTACCTATCTCATCCTCTTTACCAACCAGAATAAGTCCGGCTTTAATATGCTCTACTGCCTGCACAGCTCCTTCTACAATTGCCTGAGGAGCACATTCCCCCCCCATAGCATCAATAGCAATTTTCATGTTTTTAACCCTTTCAACCGCCTCAGAATAATTATTTTTCTTTCTTTTCTTTTATTTTTATTTCTAAAACTTTTTTTCCACTATAAAAACCGCAATGAGGACAGATACGATGGGGTAGTTTAGGCCGGTTACACTGAGGGCAGCGAGTGATACTTGGCGCATTTAATTTGTAATGCGTCCTTCTTTTGGCTTGTCTGGTACTTGAATGTCTTCTTTTCGGTAAACCCATATTTTCTCCTATCTTTTTAAATACATCTCTTCGCAAAATACATTCAGGGCTGGCTATAAACACAAATAAAACCCTGTTCTAAATCAAACCCTGGACTTAACTACTTCATACGTCTCCTGAGCAATCCTTAACTCTTCATTCGTAGGGATAACTAAAACCATTACTCTGGAATCAGGCGTACTAATTAACTTCTCCGGAGGGTCTTTAGCTTCATTTTTTTCTTTATCAATCTTGATACCCAGAAAATTCATATCCTTACAAACCAGTTCTCTGATTCTTTCCTGATTTTGTCCAATGCCGGCGGTAAAAACCAGAATATCCAGACCATCCATTACCGCTGCATAAGAACCAATATATTTTTTTATCCGGTAAACAAAAATATCTATTGCTAATTTAGCCTGTTCATCGCCTTTCATCGCGGCATTATAAATATCGCGCATATCATTGCTGATGCCGGAAAGCCCAAGAAGACCGCTTTTTTCATTTAAAAGCATATTTATTTTTTTTAAACCCAGTCGTTCCTTTTCCATTAAATGAAAAATTATTCCGGGATCTACGTCTCCGCAACGCGTCCCCATAACTAAACCTTCCAGAGGGGTTAATCCCATAGAAGTGTCTATTGATTTTCCGTTTTTAATAGCCGTCATACTGCAGCCGTTACCCAGATGACAGGAAATTATTCTAAAGCTACTCACCGGTTTCTTGAGTAGTTCGGCTACCCGTAAAGATATAAATTTATGGGAGGTACCGTGAAAGCCATAGCGTCTGACCCCGTCTTTTCTATATAAATCCATAGGCAGACCGTAAAGATAGGCGTAGGGAGGAATGGTCTGGTGAAAAGCAGTGTCAAAAACAGCTACCTGAGGAATACGCGGGAATAAGCTTTCACAGGCAAAGATACCTTCAAGATTATGAGGGTTATGTAAAGGGGCGAGCCGGATGTATTCTTTTATGCTGCGTTCTACCGCTTTATCAATTATGATGGATTCTTTAAATTTCTCCCCTCCGTGAACAACCCGGTGGCCGATGGCTCTAATTTCTTTAATACTTTTAATCACTCCATGTTTAGAAGAGGTAAGAAAATCACTCATCACTTTAATCGCCGCTTTATGATTGATTATCCGCCTTTCTTCTTCTATCTGGAGTTTTCCCTGAGGATAATAATGACAGCGTGCCCCTTTAAATCCAATCCGCTCTACCAAACCTCTGGCTAAAAGGGCTTTGGTCTTTACATTAAAAAGTAAATATTTAAGAGATGAACTGCCACAATTTATGACCAATATTTTCATTTCAATAACTCTTTCTAAAGGATTAAGTTTCTCCTAGGATTAAGAATTAAGACGTTTCCTACGGAAACTTTAAGAATTAAGTAAGTATTTTTATAGTACTGTTTTTTACTCCTTAATCCTTACTTCTTAATTCTGTATCCTTACTACTTAATTCTACGGTATACCTGCAGGCGGAACACGGACGACGGTATACGGAATACGATTTCAATCCTTACACGACGCCGCTACAATAGCGCTGCAATTAATAACGTCTCTGGTAGAACAACCGCGGGAAAGATCACTGACCGGTTTGTTTAAACCCTGGAGAACCGGGCCATAAGCTTCCGCTTTAGCTAAACGTTCTACCAACTTATAACTTATATTACCTGAACTTAAATCCGGGAAAATTAGAATATTCGCTTTTCCTCTAACCGAGCTGCTCGGGGCTTTTTGAGCGGCTACCTCAGGAATAATAGCCGCGTCAACCTGTAATTCGCCGTCAACGATTAAATCGGGACATTTTTCCTTAAGTATTTCTGTCGCCTTCTGAATTTTTTCTATCGTTTTATGTTTGGCACTGTCTTTAGTGGAAAAAGACAGCATTGCTACCTTCGGTTCGTAATTTAACAATAAAGACATATTCCTGGCCGTGCTGATAGCGATATTAGCCAGCTGTTTAGAAGAAGGGTCAGGAATAATACCGGCATCGGCAAAAAGAAACAGACCGTTTTCTCCGTAGGAGCAATCAGGAATAATCATTAAGAAATAACTTGAAACGGTAGGCATATCTTTAGAAGGTTTTATGATCTGAAAAGCAGCTCGAAAAACATCAGCAGTTGTGTTAGCCGCGCCGGCAACCATACAATCCCCTGCCCCTTTCGCTACCATCATTGCTCCAAAATATAAAGGATTATTTAAAAACTGCTCCGCTTTATCTTTATCAAACGCCTTAGATTTGATCATTTCATAGAAACTTTCAATAAATTCTTCACGCCTGGGATCTTTAAGGTAATCAACAATACGGACTTTATCTAAATTTATCTTCCCGTCTATTTCTTTTGACTGTTTTAAGATTTTATCCGGTTCACCCAGCAAAATAGGTTTCGCCAGATTCAAATCAGCAATTTTAGATGCAGCCTGAAACACTCTTTTATCGTCTGCCTCAGGAAGGATTACCCTTTTTTTATTTTGTCTGGCTTTTCCGTAAATAATCTCTAATGGTTTCATTTCCCTTTTAATTTCCTGTTTAATTCCTTTTCTACGAACAGAGGAACAAAATATTTGACGTTCGCTCCCAGCTTAACAATTTCTTTAATAATCCCGGAGCTGAAATAAGCGTACTTTTCATTAGAGGTTAAAAAAAATGTTTCTATGTCTTCAGCTAATCTCTGATTGGTCAAAGCCATTTGAAATTCAAATTCAAAATCGGAAATAGCCCTTAGCCCCCGAATAATTACCCTGGCTTTTTTTTGGCGGACATAATCAATTAAGAGGCCGCTAAAATCATCTATAACCACGTTAGGAATATCCCGGGTCGCTTTTTTGAGCATAGCCTCCCTTTCTTCTATATTGAAAAGTGTTTTCTTTTGTGGATTAGAGACTACCGCTACAATTAACTGGTCAAAAATAGCTGCGGCTCTTTTTATTAAATCTATATGCCCATAAGTAATAGGGTCAAAACTCCCCGGGTAGACTGCAATTTTTTTCATATTCTTTTATTTTTCTGTAGAAAGAAAGGACCGTTTGACCGTAAATCTTTTGACGAAAAAGATTCAGGTTTTCTAATTCGTGAGGAACAATATCCTTCTTACTATGCTCTACAATTGTTATAGAAAATTGTTTTATTATATCATGCGTAATTAAATCATGCAAGATATTTCCCATTTTGTATATATCATAAGGCGGGTCTAAAAAAATATAATCAAAATAATTCCGAGTAAGTTTATTAAGGGTATCCTTAAAAGGCAAATTGTAAATTTTAGCTCTATCTATAAAATTACAATTCCGGAGATTGCTTTGTATATAATCTACATTATTTTGATTTTTCTCAACAAAAACAACCGGGCTGGCACCGCGGGAAAGGGCTTCAATTCCCACAGATCCCACCCCGGCAAAAAGGTCAAGAAATGATTTATCCGTCAAATCCTGACCCAGCA
>CAZDKO010000059.1:0-4851 GCA_964506075.1 uncultured bacterium | reverse complement strand
CACCCTATCCTACACTCTTTCCCTACACGACGCTCTTCCGATCTCAGAACGTCGTGAGACAGTTCGGTCCCTTTCTGCCGTGGGTGTAGGATATTTGCAAGGAGCTGTCCCTAGTACGAGAGGACCGGGATGGACGAACCTCTAGTGTTTTAGCTGTAGCGCCAGCTGCATCGCTAAGTAGCTATGTTCGGAAAGGATAAGCGCTGAAAGCATATAAGCGCCAAGCCTCCCTTAAAAATAGATATCCCTGGCCGCAAGGCCTGTAGGCACCTGGAAGATTACCAGGTTGATAGGTTCCATGTGTAAGACCTGTAAGGGTTTGAGCTTAGGAATACTAATCTGCCAATCGACTTGACCATAAATTTGAAAAGCACTCTTTAGTCGACAATAATTCCTAGTGACCATAGCGAAGAGGAAACACCCGTTCCCATTCCGAACACGGCAGTTAAGCTCTTCAGCGCCGATGGTACTGTCCTGGAGACGGGGCGAGAGAGTAGGACGTCGCTAGGGTAAAATTTAAAAGCCGGGCGTAACTTGCTCGGCTTTTTTAAAATTCTAAATTATCTGGTTGTCCAGTTGACCGGTTAACCGGCTAACGGGTAAACCGGATAAACTATATATTTAATAAGTGTAATTAATTATGTTTAGAAATTTACTAAACCTTTTTTATCCCCCATCTTGTCTTATCTGTGAAAATAAAATAATCAATGTAGTTAATTATCCTGTCTGTTCAGATTGTTCTAAAAAAATTAAACCTGTACCCGAACCCATTTGTCAAATTTGCGGTCAGCCGACTTTACAGACAATTTGTTATCAGTGCAAAGACTCCCCGCCTTTTTTTACTAAAGCCCGGGCCTTCGGTATATACGAAGGGGTTTTAAAAAAATCCATCCATTTTTTTAAATATAGAAAGAAGAAGAGATTATCTCGATTTTTAAGTAATTTATTATGGGAATTTTTAATCCATAATCCGGATTGGATGGCTATGGATTTTTTAGTTCCTGTTCCTTTAAATAAATTGCGGTTGAAAGAGAGGGGTTATAATCAGTCAGAAATTTTAAGTCGGGAGTTATCTCAATTATCAAAGATAAAGCTTTCCGCTGATAATTTAAGAAGAAAAGGTCTTCTTTCCAGCCAGGTAAAAAGCAGCCGTAAGGAAAGGACCAAAAACGTAGCGGATTCTTTTTATTTGAATGAACCCAAGCGGTTTTATAATAAAAAAATTTTATTAATTGACGATGTTTTTACTACCGGTAGTACTGTTGATACCTGTTCCAGGGTTTTAAAAGAAGCTGGCGCGGAGGAGGTTTTAGTTCTGACAGTGGCCCGCGTTTGTATCTAGCCAGATAGTTTCTCAGTCAACGGATTTTAAGATTCCCCGCTTAAAGTGATAAAAAAAATGTTGACTAATTTAAGTATATATATATAATATTAATCTCATCTTTAACACGCAGGGAATTTGAATTTTTGGTAATTTAAAGATAAGGCAGAGGAAAGGAGTATGATATGGCGGTAAAAGTGGCTATTAATGGTTTTGGCCGAATCGGACGATTGGTTTTTAGAGCCGGTTTTGGTGAAGAAAAGTTTGATTTTGTGGCTGTAAATGATTTAACTGACGCCAAAACCCTGGCGCATCTTTTAAAATACGACTCCACTTTTGGTCAGTTTGACAAAGAGGTGTCTTGTAAAGGTAATGATCTTATAGTTGACGGCAAAGAAATTAAAGTTTTAGCCGAAAAAGACCCGGCGAATCTTCCCTGGAAGGATTTGGGGGTGGATGTAGTCATTGAATCTACCGGAAAATTCAGCAAGGCGGAAGACGCTAAAAAACATTTATCCGCCGGGGCCAAAAAGGTCATTATCACCGCGCCGGCCAAAAATGAAGATATTACTATCGTGATGGGAGTAAATGAGGATAAATACGACCCCAGGAAACATCAGATTATTTCTAACGCTTCCTGTACGACTAATTGTCTGGCTCCGGTAGCTAAGGTTATTCTGGAGGCATTCGGCATTGAAAAAGCAATTATGACCACTATCCATTCTTATACTAATGACCAGAGGATATTGGACTTCGCTCATAAGGATTTAAGAAGAGCCAGAGCCGCCGCGGTCAATATGATTCCAACCACCACCGGTGCCGCTAAAGCTACGGCTTTGGTTATTCCGGAATTAAAAGGTAAAATTGACGGCCTGGCTATAAGGGTTCCCACTCCCAATGTTTCTTTAGTTGATTTAAGCGTACTGGTTAATAAGAAAGTTGATGAAGAAACAGTTAATGCCGCTTTAAAAAAAGCTTCAGAAGGTAAATTAGGCCGGTACCTGGGCTATACAGATGAACCATTGGTCTCCCGTGATTTTAATGGATCTGATAAGTCGTCTGTGGTAGATAGTTTGGCTACCAAGGTTATTGACGGTAATCTCGTCAAGGTGTTAGCCTGGTATGACAATGAATGGGGATACAGTTGCCGGGTAGTTGATTTGACCGCATATATCATAGAAAAGGGTTTCTAAGTATGGGTAAGTTAACCGTAAAAGACATTAATTTAACCGGTAAACGCATTTTTATGCGCGTTGATTTTAATGTGCCTTTAGATAAGAAAACCGTAAAAATTACCGATGATACCCGCATACAAACGGCTCTGCCAACCATTAATTTTATCCTGAAAAATGGCGGCCGGTTGATTTTAGCTTCCCATCTGGGGCGTCCCAAAGGGAAAGTGGTGACGGAATTAAAAATGACGCCGGTAGCCCAAAGACTGGAAGAACTTTTAGGACAACCGGTTAAATTCGCTCCGGATTGTGTTGGGGCGGAAGTGGAGAAGATGGCTGAATCGCTAAAGAACGGTGAGGTCCTTCTCTTGGAGAATCTTAGATTTCATCCGGAGGAAGAAGCCAACGATGAAGGATTCTCCCGCTCCCTGGCTAAATTAGCGGAGATTTATGTTAATGACGCTTTTGGTACGGCTCACCGGGCTCACGCGTCAACAGTCGGAATTACTAAGTTTTTAAAAGTCAGGGTCGCCGGGTTTTTAATGGAAAAAGAAATTGAAAATCTCTCTAAATTACTTTCCTGTCCGGAACGTCCCTTTGTATTGATACTGGGTGGAGCCAAGGTCTCGGGAAAGATAGAAATTATTGAAAATTTACTGGATAAAGTTGATACCATACTTTTAGGCGGCGGAATGGCTTATACGTTTATTAAAGCCAAAAACTGGAGTGTGGGAAATTCCCTGGTTGAGGATGATAAAATTGATACCGCCAAAACTATCTTGAAACAAACGAGAGTAAAAAGGATTGACCTTCATACCCCGCTTGACCATATTATTGCCGATAAAGTAGATGCCGGGGCTAAATATTTAGTCACGGAAAGAGGCGCTGTTCCGGATGGCTGGACCGGGGTTGACATCGGTCCTCTGGCGGTTCAGGAATACAGCGAATATATAGAAGGGGCCAAAACAATTTTCTGGAACGGGCCGATGGGTGTTTTTGAAATTGACGCTTTTTCCAAAGGTACAATAGCTATTGCTAAAGCCGTAGCTGAATCAGGGGCTTATAGCGTCGTCGGCGGTGGTGATAGCATCGCCGCTCTTAATAAGGCCGGTTTGGCGGATAAGATTAGCCATTTATCAACCGGGGGCGGGGCTTCTCTGGAATTCTTGTCAGGTGAAATTCTTCCCGGGATTGCCGCTTTAGACGACCGTCAGAAAGCAAAAACCATAAAAAAAGAAAAACGGCTTCCTTTAATTGCCGGTAACTGGAAAATGTATAAAACGGTCAGTCAGGCCGAAGAACTGGTTAACCAGTCCAAAGCCAATTTAAAGGAAATAGATAATGTTGAAATTATGGTGGCACCTCCTTTTACCGCCCTGTATAAAATTTCCGGTATGCTCAGGGATACGAATTTGAAACTGGGTGCCCAGAACATGTATTTTGAAAATGAAGGGGCTTACACCGGCGAGATTTCACCCTTGATGCTGAAAGAGGTAGGCTGCCAATATGTTATCATAGGACATTCGGAAAGAAGACAGTATTTTAATGAAACCGACGGCTTGATTAATAAAAAATTAAAGGCCGCGATAGCTGGTGATTTAACCCCGATTTTCTGTCTGGGAGAGAAACTGGAAGAGAGAGAAAATAATTTGACTAAACAGGTCGTAGAAAAACAGCTTAAAGAAGGTTTAAGCGGATTTAAAAAAGAAGATGTGTTGAAAATAGTTATCGCTTACGAACCGGTCTGGGCTATCGGTACGGGGAAAACAGCTACCCCGGTTCAGGCTCAGGAGGTTCACTCTTTTATCCGCGCCAAACTTAAAGAACTATTTGATAAAGAAACCGCCGAAAGCGTCAGAATATTATATGGCGGTAGTGTCAAACCGGATAACATTGAATCTTTAATTTCTGAAAAAGATATTGACGGGGCTTTAGTCGGCGGGGCAAGCATTAAATCTTCTGATTTTTCTATGATTGTTTTAAAGGCATCTAACAAACTGAATTCCTGAAGGATAAAAAAATGGCGACTTTAGTTTTGGCGATTCACATTATTATCTGTGTTTTTTTAATACTTATAATTTTGATTCAACCGAGCAAGGAAGGCGGTTTAGGGGGGTTGTTCAGCGGAGAGTCCGGGCAACCTTTATTCGGGCCTCGTTCAGGAGATATTATGACCCGCATTACTTCCGTTCTGGCTATCGGATTTATGATTACTTCTATCACTTTAACGGTGATTTCCGCCCGGCGTCCCCGTCAGGTTATAGATAAAATTCTTACCGAAGAAACAACTCAATTTCCACCAACCGCTGTGCCTGTAACGCCGATGAATACTAATCAGGAAGAAAACGATTCATCAAG
>CAZDKO010000058.1:0-4975 GCA_964506075.1 uncultured bacterium | reverse complement strand
AAAAGAATACTTTCGTAAGGGGTCAGAGGAAATGAGGCCCGAGCATCAAAAACGTCTCAAAAGAGAAAAAAAGGCATACCAGAAGCCCAGGATACGGAAGGTGGAGTTGAATACTGACCCTAGCTGTAATATAATTGTTTCAACTGTTAATGGCAGTAGCGGCGGGGGGGCCGGATCCGTATCATTATAAAAAGGGTGGGTATTGTAATAAAGGTGGAATGATGCAACCGAAGAACCAAAAACATCTCAAACGAAAAAAAAAGGCATACCAGAAGCCCAGGATACGGAAGGTGAAGCTGACGACTGACCCCAGTTGTAATATAGCCGTTATTTCCGTAACCGTTTCCAGTAGTTGTGGCAGTATGGCTTGATGAGTTTACGGCTGTTTAAAACCCGAGATAAAAAAAGTTAAAAAAAGGCCGGGACATCATAATAAAGGTGTAAATATGAAGCCGGATAATCAAAAACACCTCTTCTATCAGTTGCGGTAGTGCAGCCTGATAAATTTGAGTATCCTTAAGAATCCAAAATTAAGCATTGATTATAAAAATAGCAGATATTCTTATTTCAATTATCATTCCCCCCTCTCTAAGCCGGAAAATAGCTATAGAGTTTTATCAGAAGCTGCCCTCTTCCCGGAAACCAGAGGTAAAGATTCAATTACATTACGGCCAGCCGCAATTATCACTTGAAAAGAAGGACTATGTTATCGGGCTAAAGGGCCGGGAATTGAAGGGCGGAGGGGATATATATCGAGCCAACGGAAAATATATTTTTGTCTGCGACCCGATAGTTACTGATGATAACAAAAAGCTTTCGTGGAGAGTCATGGGTCGCTATAAAAAGGGTACCCCGGTCTGGTTAAAGAGAACGATAAAGGTAAAATTACCGTCCACCAGTAAAAATAATCTATTATCAGAAGCGCGCCGCGTCGCTATTTTTAGTTCCGATTTTAGAAAAGGGGACATTTACAGCGGATTTTCTCCATCTCTTAAGTTGCCTGAAGGTGATTCAATTTTTTCTATTTTCCTGGGTGGTTTTCCCTATGACCCGCTTTGTGAATGCATAATAGCAAATTTATTATCTTTAAACCAGGGGCTATTGTTTCACGGTTGCGGCGTTATGGATAAAAGACGAGGCTACTTGTTTCTTGGTTATTCCGGGAGCGGAAAATCTACGATGAGTCAGCTGTGGCAAAATGAGGCCGTTGTCTTAAGTGACGAGCGTATCGGGGTCCGAAAGATTAACGGTTGTTTTTACGTATATGCTGTTCCCTGGTTCGGAATAACAGCCGAACGGGTTTCTGCCAATAAGGGCGTACCCCTGGAGAAAATTTTTTTTCTCCAGCATGGTTCAAAAAATAAAGCGGTGCAATATTCTTATAGAGAGGCATTCCAGAAACTTTTAAATCATTTTTGCTGTCCTGTTTGGAATAAGAAGGCCATGGAGGAAACTTTAGAATCATGCACCGAGCTGGCACAAAAGATACCTTGTTTCTCATTACATTTTGTTCCCAGAAAAAAGGTCCTGGGATTCATCCGGGGATGCTAAGGTTAAGGATAAAAAACCGGTTAAAACCAATGAAATAATGGGGGTGAGATATGAAAAAGACAATAGGGGTAATTGTTATTTTATTAAGTGTTTTTATTTTATTGGTCATAGGGGGAGCTATAGGCATCAGATTTATAAAGCAAGGGGTCCTTAAAAAACAGCTGGAGTCATCAAAAGACCCGGCTATTTTTGCGTTCATCAAATATTTCCTGGTTGATAAAAAAGCTGACTCCAGAAGCCAGGGACGGGAAGTATCCGCCCAGATGATGAAGGCCTTTGAATATCTTAAAGAAGATAAAAATGAAGAAGCGCTGGCTCTTTTTAATGCTATATTGGCTACTCACAGAGAGTCCAGGGCGATATCGGCCGTAGCCCAGCTTTTCAAAGGTATTTCTTACATACGAATGGCCAAAGTAGATTTTGTCGGAATTGATGTGAGTATATCTAAAAATGAAGTTACCAGAGAGCAGGTTCGGGAAGGGATAAAAGCGCTTGAAGTTGTCTTATCCGAATACCAGGATTTTCCTCAATGTGGTGCCCAGGCGTTATATGAAATGGGAGCCGGATATTATTATAGTTTAGACGAAAAAGAAAAGGGAAAAGAAAGCTGGCAGAGATTAATAGATAGTTATCCTGAAAGTGCTTTTGCTACTCTGGCCAAATTTGAACTCGGTCAGATAACAGATGAGGCGCTGATAGAACTGGCCGGTACTCCTGATTTTTTCAGTAAAGAAGAGGTTTTTAGTATCATTGCGGCTAAGTATCAGAAGCAAGGCAATTTAGAGAAGGCCGCTGAATATTTTAAGAAAGTAATATTAACCTCGCTCAACCCGGAAGCCATAGTTTATGTCCGGGCAAGAAAGCAGTTACAAAGAATAGAGGAGCAAATGAAATAAATATTTTATATGAAGGTAATTCTGGTAAATTCTAATTATTCTCCTGCTATTTCTGATTTTATGAAAGGTAAATTTCTTCATCCCGATATCATAGATTTACCTATGGGTTTACTGTCATTGGCGGCAGTCTTGAAACAAAACAATTACCGGACCAAAATCGTTGATTTACCTCAATTTATCAAAAAGGGACGGATAAATATCAATAAGAATTTTCACCGGGATGCGGCGAAAGTCATCTTAAAGGAAAGTTTTGACGTATTAGGGTTTAATACCAGGTGCGATACTTATGCTTCTGTTTTAAATATTGCCAGAATATGTAAAGAATCCAGACCCCAGGCTAAAGTTTTATTAGGAGGCCCGCAGGCAACTTTTGTAGATGAGGAAACTTTAAAAAATTTTTCTTTCATAGATGTAATTGTCCGGGGCGAGGGTGAATTAACTACCCTTGACCTGATGCAACACCTTAAAAATAAAGAAGATTTAAAGGATGTTCCCGGGATTACTTATAGGGCCAATGGTAAGATAATCAGGAATAAAGAGAGAGCCTTTATTCCAAATCTGGACTTATTACCATTGCCTGCGTATCATTTAATGGATTACTATTTTGAATGTCAAAGGCCGTTTAAATACCGTTATATACCTATCCCTACCGGCAGAGGTTGTTCTTATAACTGTACGTTTTGTATAGTTAGTTTGATGAATCAAAGCCGCCCTCGTTTTAAAACGCCTGAAAATATTTTAAAAGAAATAAAATTGTTGAAAAAAAAACACGGGATTAATTATTTTGTATTTTCACACGATAATTTTTTAGATAGAAGGGGGAATGTAGAAAAACTGTGCCGTCTTTTGAAGAAGGAGAAGCTCAATATTCATTGGGGCTGCAACGCCAGAGTTAATAAGCTGGATTCAAAGTTATTAAAAATGATATCTGAAAGTGGATGCAATTATATATTTTTGGGCATTGAATCCGCTTCCTCCCGGATTAGAAAATCTATCAGGAAAGATTTAGATATCTCGCAGATGATGAAAACTCTTGAGGAATGCGAAAGATACGGCATAAGAACAATTCTTTCGTTTATCATCGGTTTTCCGGAAGAAAGAGAAAAAGATATAAACGAAACCATAGAGCTGGCATTTAAAAGTTACACTTTTTCCAATTGTAGCGTTCAATTGCATCTTCTGGCTCCATTTGCAGGCACCAGGATATTTGAGGAAAATAAAGGAAGATTAGTTTTTACGGGTTTATTGTCCGATATGACTGGTGGCCCATTAGCGAAAATAGAAGAAAATATGGTTTTGATTAGAAAATATCCTTTAATCTTTAGCGGTTTTTATACGCTTAAGCCTAAATATCTCCCCTTAAATCTTCCCTATCAGATGGCGGATACGTTTGTGAAAATCAGTCATATGCATCCCGTCTCTTGTTATATAACCATGAGAGAGCTTAAATTAAAACCGGTAGTTTTATTTCAGGAATTTAAAAAATGGAGGGGGGATAGAAACCGGAAGAGCCGGAAGGAAACGACGATGTCGTTGGCTTATTTAGAGAGGTCTTTTCCCCGCTTTTTAAGATATATTTATAATCGGGAGGAAGTGCCTTTTAATCTGGTAGAAGGTGTTATAGGGTTTGAAAGTATTTATAACCGCCGCCCGCGAATGTATCCAGAGAATTAAATTTTAAAATAATAAAGATATCTCTGATTGATAATAATACAGGCAGAGCTTATCTAAATGCTATTTCCGGATTTTTATAAAAAAGTTATAAGTTCATAGAAGGATTCAAGATGAATACGGTTCTTAAAGACTCCGTTTTGCGCCCGGTCAGTTTTACTCTTCAATGGCATATAACCGAAAGATGCAATTGGCATTGCCGACATTGCTACCAGGACCCGAAATATATAAGAGAAGAATTACCACTTAAAAGCCTCGTTAAGATATTTAATCAGTATTTAGAATTGATTAAACATTTTGATACCCTCGGTCTTCATCGCGCCGGATTAAATCTTACCGGCGGAGAACCTTTATTAAGGAAAGATTTTTTTTCTTTTTTAGAGGAACTGTATAAACACAATAAATATTTCCTGTTATCTATCTTCTCCAACGGCTCTCTGATTAATAAAGAAAACACCAGAAGATTAAAATCACTGGGAGTAGAAACAGTCCAGGTAAGTTTAGAAGGAATGGAGATAAATAACGACGCGATAAGAGGCCAAGGGACTTTCTCCAAAACAATCAAAGCCATCGAGTTATTAGTGGAATCTAAAATGAAGGTCGTGGTATCTTTAACTTTAACCAAACAAAATTTTTCCGATATCCCTTCTCTGGTTAAATTATGTAAAAAATTAGGAGTTGCTCGTTTAGGAACGAGAAGACTGGTTCCCATCGGCCGGGGGAAAAAGTTTATAGATTATCTCCTGGAGCCATTGGAACTAAAAAGATTTTATTGGTATGTTGAAAGGGAAAATAGCAAATGGGAAGACAAAGATAAAAAACCGGAATTTTTAATTGTCCGGGGCTGTGAAGAAGGT
>CAZDKO010000057.1:0-5011 GCA_964506075.1 uncultured bacterium | reverse complement strand
ATGGTGCGGGCGGGGAGACTTGAACTCCCACCCCTCGTCGGGACTAGATCCTAAGTCTAGCGCCTATGCCAATTCGGCTACGCCCGCTTCCGTTTACCTCGTTAGAAATAATCCCCCCCTCTTGCTTTCGCAAGAAAGCAGGGGGATGACGTATCTGTTCAGTAACCTATTTCTAACGGGGTTTCTTTAACGGATTACGGTTTTTTTCATTCTCTGGTGCCCGCACAAGGAATCGAACCTTGAACCTCGCGCTTAAGAGGCGCTTGCTCTGCCAATTGAGCTATGCGGGCGAGAAATTCAATTCTATCAATTTATACTTAAAAAATCAACTAAATTTCCCCAACAATCTCTTCCAAAATATCCTCAAGAGTCACTACCCCCAGAGGCTGATTAAACTGATTTATCACCAGAGCCATTACCTGCCCGTCTTTTCTTAACTGGGAAAGCACCCGGTCTATCGGGGTATTCTCCAAAACTTTAATAATCGGGCGGATAAAATCATTTATACTGGTTTTGTTTTGATCCCTTTCATAAATTAAATCATAAATATTTATTAAACCGGTTATATTGGACCCGTTTCCCTGATAAACGGGATAACGAGAAAATTTTTTAACGTTGGCTAAATCTTTTACTTTAGATAAAGGTATATTTACCTCAATAGCAATGACATTATTCAACGAAACCATTATATCTCTGGCTAAAGTAGCCCCAAAGTCAAAAATACGATAAATCATTCTCCTTTCATCCGGCTCTACCACCCCTTCTTTGGCACTTTCTTCTACCAGGAACTTCAACTCTTCTTTGGTTACAAAAGGACTCTTGGTTGTTTTTTTACCGCCGAACGGCTTTAATAAAATCCGGGTAAATAAATTAAGGGTTTTTACCAGGGGGGAAAGTAAAACAAAAAAACCTTTAAGAACCGGTGATATAGCCAGAGTAATCCGGTCCGCGTGTTGACGAAATAAACTCTTAGGAATAATTTCACTGAAAATCAAAATAACAGGGGTTAAAATAACGGTTGAAATTATAGCTCCCCGGTCGGCAAAATACTTAACCGCCCATGACGTAGCCAGAGCCGAAGCGATTATTATAAAAAGATTGGTTCCTACCAGGGTGCTGCTTAGAAAATATTCAGGGTTTTCTAAAAATTCATTCAATAACAAAGCTTTTTTTAATTTTGAATCTACTAAACTTTTAAGCCGGAGCCGGTTAATAGAGATAATACCTGTTTCAGCTCCGGAAAAAAATCCAGCCAGAAGCATACAGATGATAATTGACACAAAAAAACCGAAATTTTCCATTTTTTATTTTTTTCGCTCTAAAATAACTTTTTTAACCCTTTTTTTACCCATTTTTTTAACGGTGAAAACCACATCTTTAAAATTAATCTTTTCTTCCTCATGAGGAATCCGTCCAAAAAGTGAAAAAATAAATCCTCCCAGGGTATCACTTTCTCCTTCCGGCAGATTCAAATGAAGTTCCTGGTTAACAGTATATAACTCTAATCTGCCATCCAGTATAATCTTATTATCGTCAAGAAATTCGATTAACCTTTCCTTAGATTCAAATTCATCCTGTAGTTCACCAACAATCTCTTCAAGAATATCCTCCAGAGTAATTAAGCCGGCGGTTCCGCCGTATTCGTCAACTATAATAGCCATCTGTAATTGTTTATTCTGGAATTCTCTGAGTAACTCGTCGATTTTTTTTGTCTCGGGAATAAATACTGCCGGTTTCATTAAACCTTTGATATCCCGGCCTTCTCCTGCGAGAAGATACTCTTTGGTGTATATAATCCCGGCAATATCATCAAGATTTTTTTTATAGACCGGGAGACGGGCATGCTTTGCCTCCTGCATTAATTTAACGATGTCTTCAAAAGGGGTATCTATTTCTATCGCTACCATATCTACACGGGGAACCATGATTTCGCCGACTTCTGTATTCCCGAATTCAAAGACACTATAAATCATCTTCTCTTCCGATTCTTTCACTACCCCTTCTTTCTTGCCAATTTTAATTAAATTCTGAAGCTCCTTCTCCGTCAAATACGGCGTTTTAAAAATCGTTGTCCCTCCCAGATGAACAATAAAAAAACCGGCGATATATTTCAATACTTGACGAACAGGGAAAAATAACTTCATAAAAATTCTGATTGGATAAGCTACCTTTAAAGCCATCTCTTCCGCCTGTTGAACAGCATAAATTTTAGGGGCTATCTCTCCAAAAATAACAATCAGAAAAGTCATTAAAACAATAGCGATACTAACACCGCTTTCGCCCCAGAATCTGATAGACATTAAAGTAGCAAAAGAAGTAGCCCCAATATTTACCAGCATATTACCGATTAAAATGGTTATTAAGAGCTGATAGGGTTTGGATAACATTGAAGAAACAAAAGCTCCGCGGTGAGTAAATTTTCTTTGTAAACGGTGAATCTGTAATTTGCTTAAAGAAAATAAAGCCGTTTCTGAGCCGGAAAAAAAGGCCGATAAACAAAGTAATAACATCAGGATTATTAACTGAAACATCAGTACTGGCAACAAAACCCCTTTCTGGCTAATGGTTTATAGCTAATAGCAGATAGCTAAAAACCATCAGCTATCAGCCCTCTGCTATAAGCTAGTATGGCGCGCCCGGAGGGACTTGAACCCCCGACCTCTAGCTTCGAAGGCTATCGCTCTATCCAGCTGAGCTACGGGCGCACTGGGTGGTTAATGGTGACTGGTGAGCGGTTAATTGGTAAATAGTAAGTAACTTAACCATTCACTAATTACCAGTTAACCAATTAACCAGTTAACTAATTAACTAACCATTTAAACCAAATTATCCAGATTCCTTTTTTCTCTACCGATAGTGGTCGCCGGTCCGTGTCCGGGATACACTATTATGTTATCATCAAGCCTGAAAAGTTTTCCCTTGATAGATTCCAAAAGTTTATCCAGGTTCCCGCCGGGTAGATCCGTCCGTCCGATACCGGAAGCAAACAAAGTATCCCCGGAAAAAAGAACTCCATTACATAAAAGACAAACGCCTCCCGGAGTATGACCCGGGGTGTGAATAACTTTTATATCTAAAAGCCCCAGTTTTATTACGTCCCCGTCCTCTAAAAATCTATTCGGCTTTCTCTCCATTATAAAACCGTTAATAGAAAGGTTCTTATTCGGGTCGGTCAAAAAAACTGCGTCAGCTTTATGTATATACACCGGAAGGTTAAATTTCTCATTCGCCATAATGTGGTCAGCATGACCGTGAGTGTTAATAATAAAAGAGGGAGTTAAATCCCGGGCGGTAATTAAGTCTTTTATTTTTTGATAACCCCCACCCGGATCTATAATAGCGCAAACTTTAGATTTTATATCGATTAATATGTAACAGTTGGTTTGTAGCTCTCCGGCTACAACTCTATAAATTCTATGATTCATAATTTTCCTTGTAGCTGCCACATTATACCAACTTTAATTATTCTTATCAAGAGAACATTAATCCCTAGAGCGGACTCTACTCCATTATCAACTGACCTTTTGTTCCAAGCTCCCGTCTGCAAACCGGCGATGGCAGAGCAATCGAGAATCGAAAATCGAGATTAGACAGGACTAAATGCATTTTGCTGTCTTACTTGACAAAACAAACCGATGTGCATACTTCAGCTTAAAATCGGCGGGTAGACACACTGGAACAGGTAATTGTTCCAAACTCCCGCTTGTCTTGTCTACCCTGTCCGCCGACAGGCGGGCGGCGGGCAGGCGCATTGGAACAGGCTTAGAATAGTTACACTAGAACAATCTTAAAACAGATTAGCCTGTCAGGTTAGTCTATAAGGAAACGGAAGATTTCTCCACCCGGACCCAGAGGTTTTTTATCAGAGATATTTTTTAATCGAGCTAATCAACAGTTTATTGGCCGTAAAATTCTTGGTTTGCCAGGAGAGTAATATGTCTTTTTTGTTTTTTTTCCATAAATCATAATAATTTTCCCATCCGTACAGGGGGCCCTGTCTTTGCACTACCGGAGAATTATCCAGGTACTGGTATAAACCGTCCGGATAACCCGGGTTAGCCACGGCTTTATACGTCCAGTATGCCCACGAAAAATTAAATTCCCTGAAGATATCCAGAACGTCTCTTAACCAATTTAATTCTCCCCAGTACCCCCCTCTATAATTAATTCCGAATTCACCGACTAATACAGGCGCATTGAACCTTCGCGAAAAAAACATATATTTTTCCAGAGATTGCCTCAGTTTCTTTTTATCCCAGAATTCTCCGTCAATTAAACCCGGGTAACGAAGAGCCGGCCGGAAAGTGAAGGTGAAATTTATCGGCTGATAAACATGGATACTTATCCAGACATTATCGGCAACCAAATCGCTTAAAAAATCGATTTCCTGCGCCCAGAGGTTTCCTTCAAGAAAGATAACGTTCTTTTTATCAATATTTCTGACTGTCTTTATCAAATGCCGGTAGAAATCTTTTAATATTTTAATTTTAGATTTCTCCATCACCGGCTCGTTTAACAAATCGTACCCTGCTAAAGCAGGTTCTTCTTTGAAATTATCAACCAGATATTCCCATAAAGCGTATGTCCGTTTTATATAACTTTTATTATCCCACAGGAGCGTCTTTCCGGCTGAATCAGCATGCCAATCAGCATTCTGACTGCCCGGGGCGGCGTGTAAATCTAAAATTACTTTAATATTAAATTCACGGGCCCACCCCATTAATCCTTTAAGATAGCCAAGTCCCGTTTTATCATATTTAAAAGGAGACTTTTCAATCAACCGGCAATTAAAAGGAACCCTGATGCAGTTAAAACCAATACCGGCAATTGTCTTTATATCTTCTTTAGTGATATAACTGGTTCTGAATTGCTCTTCAAATTTACCGAGACCATCCTGGCCGTAAAATTTCTTAAAATTGTGCTTAAAATTATGCTCAGGGATATTTCTGCCTCCCAGAATATAACCTTCCATTAAAAGCCAGCTGCCTAAATTAACCCCGCGGAATTTTTT
>CAZDKO010000056.1:0-5075 GCA_964506075.1 uncultured bacterium | reverse complement strand
CTCATCACCAGTTTCTCTCTTATTGAATCAATCGCCGGGTTAGTTACCTGAGCAAATAACTGCTTAAAATAGTTATAAAGAAGCTGCGGCTGCGTAGATAAAAAAGCGTGGGGAGTGTCACTACCCATAGAACCCACCGGCTCTTTACCTTCTTCAGCCATAGGTTTTATAATGACCTTAAGGTCTTCTCTGGAATAACCAAAAGCCTTAAGACGAGGAATTATATCTTCACCGGTCTGATGTTTAGCTCCGCTACTTATCAGTTTATCCAGGTTAACCATATTTTCCGAGTTCCATTTCCCGTACGGGCGACGGACCGACACCTTCATTTTTATTTCAGCATCGTCAACGATACGTCCTGTTTCAGCATTGATAAAAAATATTTTACCTGGCTCAAGCCTTCCGGAAGTCTTAATATCAGCCGGTTCTATATCCAGCACACCGACCTCAGAAGCCATCACTACAAAATCACCTTTGGTGACAATATAACGGGCCGGCCGCAGACCATTCCGGTCAAGAATAGCACCGATATTTTTCCCGTCTGTAAAGACGATGGCGGCCGGGCCGTCCCACGGTTCCATAAAACAGGCGTGATATTTATAAAATTCTTTAAGTTCTTTATTCATAAATTTGTTATGTTCCCAGGCCTCCGGAATAAGCATCATCATCGCCTGCTCCAGAGACCGGCCTGACAAGACTAAAAGTTCAAAGATGTTATCGATGGCCGCCGAATCACTTCCGCCTTCAACAATCACCGGCTTTAGTTTTTCTATATCGCCGCCGAATAATTCGCTGGAAAATAACCTCTCCCGGGCGCTTACCCAGTTTATATTACCACGCAAAGTATTAATCTCTCCGTTATGGGCTAAAAATCTAAAAGGCTGGGCCAGGTCCCAGGTCGGAAAGGTATTGGTGCTGTAACGCGAATGCACTAAACATAAAGAACTCTTTATGCTTATATCGTTAAGGTCAAGGAAAAAATTCTTAAGCTGCCCGGGCATAAGCAACCCCTTATAGGAAAAAGTCCGGCTGGACAGGTTGGTGACGTAAAAAGACCGCTTTCGTTTTAAATTAGAACCCCGGATAATCTTTTCAACCTGCCTTCTGATAACGTAAAGTTTTCGTTCAAAATCCAGCTGCTCATTAATATTTTTATTTATACCGATAAAAATCTGCTCAAAAAAAGGCTGGGTATCTTTGGCTGTTTTTCCGATATCGGTATTGTCAATCGGAATCTCCCGCCATCCCAGAATAATCTGCCCCTGTTCTCTGGTAACTTTTTCAAATACTTCCTTACAAAACTCCCGCTCCTTAGCCTCTTGAGGTAAAAATATTAATCCGGTTCCGTACGCACCGGGTTGCGGTAAATCGATGCGGTAGGATTTAGCGGCTTTAACAAAAAATTCATGCGGTATCTGAATTAAAATCCCGGCGCCGTCTCCGGTCTTAGGATCTGCTCCCACGGCTCCGCGATGAGATAGACGATGCAATACTTCAATTCCCTGTTCAACGATAGAATTGGATTTTTCTCCCTTGATATTGCAAACGAATCCCACCCCGCAGGAGTCCTTTTCAAAAGCAGGGTCATAAAGTCCTTGTTTTTGAGGCAATTGCCTAAACATTAATCACTCACCTCTAAAAAAATCTTACCGGTCAATATTTCCATCGGTCAACTTCAATCCCTAATTTTTTTATTTTCGTTCTCAAAGTATTACGGTTAATACCCAGTAACTTGGCTGCCTTATATTGATTACCGGAAGTTCTTTCCAGGCTCTTTTCAATTAGAGGTTTCTCTACCGATTCTATAACGCTATGGTAAAACCCCGGCTTTTTTGAAAAATTAGTGTCTTTCATTTTTTCTCTGCCTTATAAAACAGAAAGATACTTATTCAGTTCATATTGCGAAACCTGAATCCGGTAATCATCCCATTCTTTCTTTTTAAGGGTAATGAATCGCGGAAAAATATGCTCTCCCAGAATCTTTTTTACCAGCTCGCTGTTTTCTGCCAGGGAAATCGCGTGTCCCAGACTATCCGGAAGGGTTTCAATACCTTTAGCTTTCCTTTCGCTATCAGTTAAATGATATAAATTTTGCTCCATAGGTTTAGGTGCTTTATATTTCTTCTCTATTCCTTCTAATCCGGCTTGAAGCATAGCGGCAAAAGTAAGATACGGGTTACAGGCCGGGTCACAGGCTCTGAATTCACACCGGGTGGCCTTTTCCTGTCCGGGATGATAAAGAGGAACTCTGACCAGGGCACTTCTGTTTCTGCGACTCCAGGCCACGTATACGGGTGCTTCATAACCGGGGACCAATCTTTTATATGAATTTGTGGTTTGGGCAAATATAGCGCATATCTCCCGGGCGTGTTTTAAAAGACCGGCTATATAGTTGTGAGCCACGTCGGATAGGTAATCTTCAGATTTGGCATTAAAAAAGGCGTTCTTATCTCCTTTAAACAGAGACTGATGGGTATGCATACCTGACCCGTTCTCGCCAAAAATAGGCTTGGGCATAAAGGTGGCGTATACCCCGAACTTACTGGCAATTTCCTTGACGACAACTCTATAGGTTATGACGTTATCGGCCATAGTCAGGGCGTCTTTGTAGCGCATATCAACTTCATGTTGAGACGGAGCCACCTCATGGTGGGAATATTCAACGTCTATCCCCATCTTTTCAAGAGCCAGCACGGTTTCCCTTCTCAGGTCACTGGCACCGTCAAGGGTGGTCAGATCAAAATATCCTCCTTTATCCAGTATCTCTGTAGCCACATCTGTTTTGAAATAGAAATATTCCAGTTCGGGCCCTAAATAATAATGGTCAAAGCCCATTTCTTTGGCTCTGGCAATCGCTTTTTTTAACACGTAACGCGGGTCACCTTCATAAGGTGTCCGGTCAGGGCTTAATATGTCGCAGATCATTCTGGCCACTGCCTTTTCGGCCGGACGCCAAGGCAAAATCTGAAATGTATCCGGGTCAGGCAAAGCAATCATATCAGATTCCTCTATCGCCTGGTAACCGGTGATGGATGAACCGTCAAACCCCATCCCGTTTTCCAGGGCACCTTCCAGTTCTTTATCGGTAATGGCAAAACTTTTTACCTGCCCCAGTAAATCAGTGAACCATAAACGAATAAACTTTACGTCGTTTTCCTTGGCCAATTTTAAAATATCCTGTTTTGTCTTCTTCGTCATTTTATGCCTCCGTTTTTTAAAATTTTACTCACCCGGTCATTAAAAAAAAGGGTGTTTTAACCGTTTAAGTTTAAAACACCCTTGTTTTAATTGCATTTTGCACAAACTCTGTGCTTATTTTAAGTTCCTCTATTATAAGTAAAAAAAGCTTATTTTTGGTAACCATTTTTCTTAACCGATCGCTTGATTTCCTCTTTCTCCCGTTCTTATCCTTATACATTCCGGCAGGTCCAGAACAAAAATTTTACCGTCGCCGATTTTACCGTTTTTGGCGCCTTTGATAATGGCGTTTATAGTCGGTTCAACAAAATCTTCGTTAACGGCTATTTCCAATCTGATTTTTTTAAGAAGATTGACCTCGTGGATAACGCCGCGATACGTTTCGGTATAACCTTTTTGTTGTCCGCAGCCTAAAGCATTGGTAACCGTCATTTTGAAAACTTCGGCGTCATATAAAGCTTTTTTAACGTCGGGAAGCTTATGCGGTTGAATCATGGCTATAATCAGCTTCATTTCTATTCCTCCTCTCATCCAAAACCTAAAACAATTTAATCTTTACTCTCCGTATTCCCTGTCCGCCACGCTTTTTGGCGGATGTTTATCTGTACTCAGTTCTTTTCTCTTTATTCGGTAGTAAATATCTGGAATCCGGCGTAAGACTCCATCCCGTGTTCTCCTATATCTAGTCCCTTGAATTCTTCTTCCCGGCTGACTCTCAAACCAACGGTGTTTTCAAGTAACTTAAATAGAATCCCCATTGATACCAGAACAAACGTTACGGCCGAAACAACCCCAAGAGCCTGAACTACCAGTTGTTTAAAACCACCTCCATATAAAAGCCCGTTGTTAACCAATCCCAAAATTTCTTTTCCGAATAAACCAACGGCTAAGGTTCCCCATATTCCATTTAAAGCGTGAACCGGAACTGCCCCAACCGGGTCATCAATTCCCAGCTTATCCAGAAAGAGAACACCCAGAACCACAATAATTCCACCCACTCCACCGATAACAATGGCTGCCCAGGGGTCAACAAAAGCACAAGGGGCCGTAATCGCCACCAGCCCGGCCAGAGCACCATTCATCGCCATGGAAAGGTCCGGTTTACCAAACTTCTTCCAGACGGTAATCATGGCAAAAATCCCTCCGGTTGCCGCGGCCAAATTAGTATTGATAGCTACTCTGGCGATTAAATTCCCATTACCGACCCCTAAAGTTGAACCCGGGTTAAAACCAAACCAGCCAAACCAGAGAATAAAAACTCCCAGAGAAGCCAGCGGTATGTTATGCCCGGGGATAGCGTTAGGTGTGCCGTCAAGATTATACTTTCCTATTCTGGGTTTAAGGATAATCGTTCCTATAAGAGCGGCAAAACCACCCACAGCGTGTACTACCGTGGAACCGGCAAAATCAGTAAAGCCGAGCTTTGCCAACCATCCGCCGCCCCAAATCCAGTGTCCGACCACCGGGTAAATAAAAGAAGATATTATAAAAGAATAAATTAAATAAGCCGGGAATTTCATTCTTTCGGCCATTCCTCCGGCAACAATGGTAGCCGCCGCACCGCAGAAAGCGGCCTGGAAAAGCCAGAAAGCATAAAGCGGAATACCCGCCCCTGATTCCGCTCCAACCAGAAAAAATCCCTTTAAACCGATAAAACCGTTTCCGGCACCAAACATAAGGGCGTAACCAAACATAAAAAACCCCAGCGAAGCCATACAAAAATCCAGAAAATTTTTGGTAAGAATGTTAGAGGTATTTTTGGCGCGGATAAAACCAGCTTCCACCATACCAAATCCGGCCTGCATGAAAAAGACTAAAAAAGCCGCCATAAGCACCCAGACCGTATCTAAACCAACCTTTATCTCGTCAATCATTTT
>CAZDKO010000055.1:0-5086 GCA_964506075.1 uncultured bacterium | reverse complement strand
AACTCCCCACAGGTCAAGTAAAAATAAAGTTCGCAATACGTCTTTCTTGGTCATCGTTTATCGACTCTGGTATATGTTCCTCAGTACTATTTCCCTTCTCCAAGTTTGTCCGGGCAGATAAATATTCAGGAAATCCCACCGTCGTATTATTTTTCATTTATATAAATTGACAACGGCAATTTTGGAGATTCATAGTTTTTTAAATTAAATGCTTTAAAATCAACAGACTCCGCCGCGGCAATCATTTCACCCGATAAATTTTTCTTCCGGGGGGAAACGTCCGATATCGCCTTGATAATTCCCTCATCGTCATATATGAATTTCACCCCGGTTAAACCTTTAGGCACTAAAGCACGCCAGTCTTCTTTTTTAAATACGGAGCTGATAAAATTAATGTTTACATTCGGATTATATTTTTGAATAACCGCTCCGATTTTAATGGAAAACATAAAATTTTCTCTGTTTAACAAAAAATAAAAATTATTAGTTTCTAAAGAAGCTAATTCTTCACAAAATGCAAACACTTCTTTTCCCAGCACTTCAAAAATATTCTCCAGATGGTCAGGAAAAACCCAGAGATACCAATTCTGATAATCCCATAAAACCTTAAATTTATCAGGTGCGGCTTTATACAACTTTATATTAAAATCGTAGAAAAAAGAGGTAAATTTCATGCGCTTGAAATTATTTAATAACCTGGCGGCTTCTAAAGGCGGCGAATTTATTTTTGCCACCGGGCAAAAAACTAAAGTGCCGCTATCCCGGACGTTATCATTTCTTAAATTATAATTAATAATCAGGGTTTTAAGCCCAAGGTTAGCCGTTAAAAAAATTGTTCTCCGGGCACGCCTGATTCTCTCTTTTATGTCAACCCCGTTATTATCAACGTAACAAGAATTAAAATCGTCAGGTAAAGGCAGTTTCACGCCATACCGTTCCGGATTTGAGCCTAATTTTGAGGGGGACATTATCACAAAAGAAGATATATTGGTGACTTCATAAATATAATCTTTATTCCTCTTTATGAAGGATAATGTCTCTTGAAAATCGGCTTCTGTTTCTTCAGGAAATCCAACGATAATATTAATGCTAGCCAGGATCTCTGCCTCGTGAGTAAGCTTTATTACTCTTTCGGCATCAGCCGCACAGTAAAATTTGTTCATTCTCTTTAAAGTACGGTCACAGCCGCTTTCTACCCCGTAACATAACTGAACACAACCCGCCGCTTTCATCTTTCGCAATAATTCAAGGCTCATTTCCTTACGCACCATCGCGTAACTGCCCCAGCTGATATCAAACCCGGATTCAATAACAAGTTCGCAGAATCTGTCCAGCTGTTTTAAATTACCGTTACAGATTAAGTCATTTAATACAAAATTTATTTTTTTGTTTGTTTTAACATGATATTCAATTTCCTTGATAAGTTTTTCCGGAGACCGAAAACGATAAGGGCCGCACATTAAATGGTCGATACAAAAAGCGCATCTGCCTATACAACCGCGGCTGATTATAATCGGCAGCTGTTTCTTTTTATAAGAATTGAATTCAAAATCAGAAAAATTCGGGAAAGGCAGTTCGTCTATATTCTCTGTATAAAAAGGAACGGCCGGTTTAAAAAAATCTCCTTTTCGGCAAATTACCCCTTTTATGCCTTCAAAAGTTTTGTTTTTTTGGTGATTTTCAATGATGTTTACCAGGGGTTTTTCTCCCTCCCCTATTACAAAAGCATCAATGGACCCGGCGTCTTCACCAAATATAAGCCGGCGGTCGTAATTCCAGAAACAGCCGCTTCCGCCTAAAATAATTTTTTTACCTTTATCCCTCTTTTTAATTAATGTGGCCAGTTTAGCCGCCAGGGCAATACTGGTAACATTGACGGAAAAACCTATTAAATTACAATCACAAGAATTGATTTGCTCAACGAGGTCATCTATTTCCCTCTTAAAAAGAGCCGATATCTTCTCGGTTATTTCCGGCACCGTCATCGAGTTGATATTATAAATTTCCCAGAAAATTTTTTTCTCCGGCGAAGCTTTCCGGAATAGCTCCAGGTTAAAATCTATCACTTTGGGATTAAAGTTCCGGGAACGCAGATATTCCGATATATAAGCCAGCCCCAAAGGCGGCATACTGGGCTCCCACGGAGGAACCATTATTAAAATCACGTCGTATTTCATACTAAATAATAACCTTTATTTTTCCTTTAAAATACGGATATTGACCGGGTAAATATTTTTTCCCCTTGGGTATCATTTTATAGCATTTCAAGTTACGGGTATAAAAAGAAGACGAAGAATTCAAAATCCCGAGAAAAAAGTCGGTCCGAGAACCATCGCATTCTAAACTCACCGAAGGTAACCGAGAAGAGGGGTTTTTAACCAGGATTGATTTTACTGAATCGGCGCTTCCGAAAAAAAACGGCGCCCATTCTTCAGTGAACGAATCAGAAAGAATCCCTTCCAAACCATTCTGGCTAATCCACTGTTTATATTCCTCCGATAACATCAGGTTTGTCTGCTGTTCCTTTTCAAATATCAAGTTCTCTAAAATTTCCATTTCTATCGTCCAGAGGATACTCCTGTCTTCCTTTACGGTTAAATTCCAGGTTTGGATCAAAGGTAAAAGATGCCATTTACCTTTCAGGGTCATCTTCTGTCCGTCGTTTTCGGTCACTTTCCAGACAGCGCAACCGGAATCCTGCCACAAATTACGTGAAAAAACAGAGGTATATAAACCGAACCCCTTGGTCAATTTTAATTCCTGCCAGAATAAATGTAACCCCTCGTCATCAAAAGCCAGGGTTAAATCTTTATCCTTGGAAGACAGTATATAGAAATCATAAAACGGCTGTTTTTCTTCTTTCAGGTATTTTTCAATCGAAACCTCATTTTCCAGAAATACGATCTTACCGGAAAAATTAAACGCACTCGGTGAGGAAAAATCTTCCGGATGTTTAAGTTGAAGTATCCGGCAGGGATAATTTATACCGCCGCTTTGTATAATAGAAAGGAATGGCTCTTTTTCTTCTTTTTCTAAAGCCACCGCCGGGAAAATATTTTCTTTTCGCACCCCGAAAAGCCTTGAAGAAAGAGGTTCGTCCAGATTCAACTCTTTCCATGAAGAAGTCAAAGGGAAAAATCCCTGCTGCCGGCCACAGAAAAATTTTTTATAAAAGGTCTTAAGCATAATGCCGAATTTAAAATTTTTAAATTTGCCCGTATCGTTTAAAAAAGAAACAACCTGCCAGAAAAGAACGTTATTTTTGAAATAAAGTTTCCAGGTCTGTTTAAAGTTAAACCTTTTCCAGAAAAGCTTGATAAACAGGGCTTCTCCTTTTTTCTCTACCTGCCATTCGGCGAACAAAGGGTCAAACCAGGTATTCTCAAATTGGAAGCAGCTGTGTACCCCTCTTTTGGCAGTGAGTTCCCTTTCATAGTAACAGAGCCTGAATGATTTTTCCTTTAAATCGGCGAAAGCACTAAAAGCGCCGGAAGAAATAAAATACGGCTTAACGTAACGGGATAACGTTTCGGTAAATAAATTGGTCGCGTTTGAGAGATTAATGGTATTACCGGTAGCTTTTACTTTTCGTATCTGCTCTTCAAAGCAGAAATAAGGGGTCTTATCTACTTTTTCTCTTTGACCGCAACATTGCCTGAAAGAGCGGCATAAAAGATTTTTCCCGGGCAGATAATGTTTTTCCATGTAACTGGAAAAACAATAATCCAAATTAACCGCTCCGATAAAAGTGCTGTTTTCGCTGATAAATTTAACGCCTTCCTCAAATTCAGTAATGGTTTCGCCGGGGTGGCCAAAGAGTAAATTGAGCTCCGTTACTATTCCGGCTTCAAAAGACCGTCTTAACATATCACAAAGGTCATGAGTCGTAAAATCCACCTCCATCTTTTTAAACAAAGAATCGGAAATACCGATTGAACTTAAAATTATTTTTTCACACCCGGCTGATTTCATCTCGCGGAAAATTTTATCATCCATCCACCGCCTGATTAATAAAGGGGCACTCCATTTAACCCGGCCCCTGATTTTTCTCAACATTTTACAAAACCCAATCAGGGTTTGAGAGTCACTATTTATCGGTTCCTGAAACTCAAAGTCTGTAATTCCGCACTCGCTATAATATCTTTTAACCTCCCAGAATAACTGTTTGGCACTTTTAAAATCTCCACCAGTCTTTCCATAATAAGAAAGATAATATTTCTGCCGGCAATTTTGGTCGGTATAGAGGCTGAGAAGTTTTAAATCCATACTGGTCATTTTTCAAAAATTATAGAGGCAACGCCGATACCCTTTTTATCTATGGCCTTTTCATGGAAATCACGAAATCCATTTTGATAGGAATAGCACACTCTCCAGAAGAACGGAGAAAATAAAGGGAGCAGCCAATTTATCTTCACAAGTTTATTTTTTAGATATAAACCGCCAAATGACGGAAAACGTTCGCCAAAATATATAACTTTCGTAACCTTTAAGTTTACCGGGTCTATCAAACGTCTTTTTATCTGACTAATATTATATTTCCTCTGAAAGTATCCCACCCCCGAAGCGTTCTCCTCCTCTATATATTCACCGTTACTAAAAGGAAAAGTTACAACTGTCCGGCCTCCTTTTTTAAGGATTCTTTCAATTGTTTTCATCATCCGGCTATCGCCATTGTCTTTAAGATGCTCAATAGTAGAAATGCAGGAAATCTTATCAAAATAACCGTCAGGAAAATTAAATTCCTCTTCCCCTCTGGCTTCATGTATAAAGAGTCTTTTTCCCAGAATCCCTTCCCAGCCCATTTTTTTAGCCGTATCCTTGTAATACTGGAGGCTATCCTTTATAATCGATTGATTATCAATAATATTAACAATACTCTGTGTGTGCGATAATACAAAGAAAGGGAAAATAGACTTACCGCTGCCTATATCCAGGTACTGCTCTTCCCTGTTTAATTCCAGATGGTTGTATGCAAGCGGATATTCCAACCATTTAAAATAATAAAAACCACTTAGAAATTGTTTTAAACCGGCTCTTATCAAAAAAATTTGAAAATCAACCGCTTGTACCTTACGCATGTATCAGG
>CAZDKO010000054.1:0-5594 GCA_964506075.1 uncultured bacterium | reverse complement strand
TCTTTCCCTTTTTCAAAAGATACGTACTTATTAACAATTTTATGCTGAGAAGGATAAAGTGAAGTAAACCAGGACATAAATACCGGCAAAGTCCAGCTTGAGGGGCTGACGGCGTTACTGAAAGAAACCGCTTTTTTAGCAAACTGGTCGATATTAGGGGAGGTATTTCTAAAATAGCCATAAGCGCTAATATGATTAGCCCCAAGAGGGTCAAAACCGACTATGATTAAATTATAACCTTTAAAATCCGCCGTTTTTCCCCGGGGCTTCAAAGATGCTTTGGCCATATCCACCAGTTTATTTTTAAAAACTACTTTGGTCTTCAGTAGACTTATTGATTCTAAAACATCAAGAAGCTCCTGACTCTTAAACTCCTCTTTAGGGATAAAAAGTTCAATCTGATATAAGGTTTTACTATCCGGGGAATAAATAAAAAGCAGAGCACCTCGGTATTTTATTAATTCCTCCACGCCCGCTCCGTAGGTAAATCTGGGGGTGCTGTAGAGTAAATATACGGGAACTGTTTCGTCTGAAACCTTCAAATAAATTATTTCGGGTTTAAACTCATCAGGGCAGGTTATGGTTTTTGAAACCATCCCGGGATAAGGAGAAGGGATGTTCACATACAACGATTTAATTACATCCTGTTTCCCCTCAATATGTTTTTTTGCCTCTTTAGCTTCAATATTTCTTATGGCTTCTATTTTAATCACTTTACCGTTTTTACCGGCCGTAATATTCCAGAAGGTATTTTGCAGACCTTCTCTTAAAATATTCTTCTGGATATTAAATTCACCTGTCCCTTTTATGGAAATACCGAGTTCTTCAAACACATCATTTAAAATCAGAGGATTATCTTGAGAAAAAGCCATAAAAGAAAAAAAGATTAAAAAAACAGACCCGGCCGCTAATATAATATATTTAAAATTAATTTTCATATATTTACCCGATAACCTCCGGTATAAAATTTTATCGCTCTAAAATATAGAGCGGCAGATATTAATCTACCGCCATAAAAAATTTTATTTCCCGATATAACCTGGGTTTAAACCACGGAGTTACATCTTAGTTCCCCTGATAATTACCCATTTCATCGTATCAATAACATCTCCGTTCACTATCTTTACCCGATGTGAATTTTTATATTCGGGAGGAGCGTTAAGAAACATATCTTTAATGTCTTTTATTGCTTCCGGCGGGAAAAAAGTATCTTTTAACCAATTATTAACCGACTCTTCCACACAGCAATGCTGAGATACTATATCCACACAGCCAAAGTTACATAATAAGGTTTTTAGATCTGCTTCACATAAAAAATTTTTCAACAGTAACTGCTTCTTCTTATGTATTTTCTGCAGCCAGTCGCTGTCTTCTTTGCCGAAGGGAACAATCTGGCTGATTATAATTTTTCCTCCCTTGGGTCTGGTAATCCGATACAATTCTTTCATCGCCTGATTAATATCAAAGAAATGAAATGCCTGCCTGCATATCACTACATCAAATATACCGTCCAAAAAAGGGAAATGCTCTATATCACCATTAATACAAAAATGCAGTCTTTCTCTGGCTTTCTTAAGCATCGGCAGACTTATATCCAGACCGATTACTTTAGAACCGTTATGTAATAAACTGTGCCCCACTACGCCCGTTCCACAGCAAGAATCAAGAATCAGATTTTGCCTGTCACTGCCGGCCAATTCCTTATGAATATTCAGCAGATTCTCATTTTTTACCCAGTTAGCCGACGCTTCAAAGAAATTAGCTCTTTGTTGAAACTGTTCCCTTAATCTGCACCTGAATTTATCCATTAAATCTCCTTGCCTGACGGTTAAACTAACTGCCTATACCTGAAAAAGAAGTTCCCTTTCCTGGGTTATATTCCATATCCGATGAAAATAATCTCTCAAGGATTCCTCTTTTAAAGAAGTAAGATTAATAACGTCATCGTCATAATCCCTGATTTTCCTGCAGGAAAGCATATTTAAAAATTCTATGACGTCTTTTATTTTACCGGTTTTAACGGCGTAATTATACAATGCCGTCCCGGGAAAAGGAACTAAATATTTAACCAGGGGCAAAAAATTATTTTCTTTAACAAAATTAAACATATTGTTTAAAGATTCTTCCGTCTCGCCGTATAACCCGATAATAAAAAGTCCGCGGACGGCTAAACCGGCCTCCTGGGAAACCGCCAGAGCTTTATTAATATCTTCTACGGTTATATTCTTGCCGCAATTATCTAAAATTTTCTGGTCGTAAGATTCCATACCGAACCATATCCCCAGGCAGCCCGTTTCTTTAAGCCGATAAGCCAGGTCCCGGTTAAAGTGAGTTACCCGGGCAAAACAATGATATTTAACCCCGTATTTTTTCATCACGTCGCAGACAAGCATGGCCCGTTTCTCATTGATATTAAAAGTCAGGTCGTTTAACCAGGTATAATCAAATTTAGTTGTTTTTTTAAAATAAGCGACTTCCTCTTCAAAACGCTCCAGGCTTTTTAACCGGAGAGCCGGGATGGTTTTAAAACAAAAAGCGCATTCCATCGGACACCCTCTCATAGAAGAAATCAAAATCTGTCCATTAGCCACAATACTTTCGTAATTGGGCCAGATCGTATAATCAAGAAGAGGAAGATTATCAAGATTTTTAATTTGCGGCCGGGGAGAATTAATTATTACCTGGCCTTTTTCTTTATAAGCCGACCCTTTTATATTTTTAAACTCTACGGGAGATCCTGCAGAATAGCGGTTTAAGAATTCTATCAGCGTAAGCTCCGCTTCCCCCAGAATCGCGCAGTCAGCGGCAGTATGAGAAAGTAAAATTTCCGGCAAAGACGAAACCAGTGAACCGCCCAGAAAAACCAACTTATCAGGAAATTCTTTTTTAAGCAACGAGGTTATCTCCTTAAGAAAAACAAAAGAATCCATATAAGTGGCTATCCCGATAATGGAAGCATCCCGGGCATTCTCAAGAACAAAATTTGAAATATCATTTTTTAAACGGCAATCAATAACCCGTAATTGATATCCCATTTTTTTAACTAAGGTCGCGATATAAGTAAAACCTTCAAAGGGACCGGTAATTAAAAATTCGCGGCCGGGGGTGGGTTTTTGCGGGGAAGGAGGAATAATTAACGCTATTGTTTCTTTCCGCGGGGTAATCCCGGGAGAATAAGTTATTTCTCTTAAGATATCTTCCTGAGAATCCTTTTCATTGGAATAAAAATAATGATTGGTAAATTCGCTAATCTTCATTATTGCCTTTTTAAGTCGATAAAATGATATCGGGTCTTTTTCTGAATTTTTGCTCTTTTTCTAAATAGCGGTTAGCCGGATTCCAGTATTCATACGGGCGAACTTCTATTTGATGATTAATCAGGTGATAAGCCATCCGGAGTTCTTCTTCCGACAGATTACAAAAGTTTAGAAATTCATCTTCTTCAACGGAGTGTTCTCTGGATAAAAAATATAAATGTTTCAGTTCATCTTTGATAATACCCTTTTTCAAAGCATCATAATAAAGGAAAGTTCCCGGCAAAGCAGAAAGATATTTAACCCTGGTAACCTCCTTAAATTCCTTAGAAAAATCTATGACCCTCTGAAGGCTTCCCCGGGTTTCTCCCGGCCCGCCGATAATAAAAAGGCCCCCTACTTTTAAACCAGCTTCACGGGTAACCATAATAGCCTTGATAATTTGATTGTCCGTCACCTTTTTCCTGAAATAATCTAATATTTCATTGGTAATAGACTCAAACCCGTACATAACTATATCGCAACCTTTATCTCTCATATGCTCAAGCACGGGTAAATCTACCCCATCTACCCGGGTGAAACAACTCCAGCGAAAATCTATACCGTTAAAAGCCTCCTCCATCAATTGATGAACTCTCTTTTTATCTTCCACAAAGGTCAGGTCGCTCCACCAGGTAAAACGATATTTATATTTTTTCAAATACTGGAGTTCACGCCGGACTCGTTGGGGAGATTTGTAACTTAATAAAGGCATCGCTCTAAAGCAAAAACTGCAATGCCCGGAACAGCCCCGGCTTGAGGTCATATAAATTTCCGGCGCTTCCCCCGTTTCCCGGACAGCCGGCCAGGCGGTTAAATCTTGAATGGGAACGGCATCAAGATTACGCATCTGGGCCCGGCGGGAATTAAGTTTAACCTTCCCTTCTTTATCTTTCCAGGCTAAGCCCTTTATAGATTCTTCAGGTAAACTTTCTTTCTTTTTAATTAAAAAATCCATCAGCTCGATTATGGTCAATTCCCCTTCACCGATTACCGCATAATCTGCCTGCGTATTTTCCATAATCAAACCGGGAACAGAGGTTACCAGTGGACCGCCAAGAATTACGGGCCTTTGCGGCTCTTCTTCTTTAGCAATCTCTATAGCTCTCTTAAGATAAGGGAAGCTGTCTTCATAAGTGGTAAAAGCCACAATATCTAAATTTTTAAGCGTTCCTCCGGCTAACGACTGAGGGTCAAAATCAGCCCGCTGGTCCAGGATAACCGCTTCAAAACCCAAGCCTTTAAGGACGGCCGCAATTACAGAGGGTCCTTCAAATGGAGCCGTATGGACAAATTCCCAACCGCTAGGCACAACAAAAGGAGACGGCGGAACAACAATTCCGATTCTTAAATTGTATTTTTTCTGAAATTCCGTTTTACTGGCTATGTCTAATAACCGGGAATAAGTAACCGTATTTTCTGGATGGTGCCTCATAATTTTCCGCTGATTCGTTTCTGATAAATATAGTCTAAGCCCGTATGAGCATTTAAATTATAACTTATAATAATATAGGTTGCAACTTTTTTCTGTCGGATTTTAAGTTTTATTACGTATTTGAACAAGTCTCATAAATGTTTCTTTGAGTTTCTCTTCAGGTATATCGGTACAGTTGATTATTTCATCTTCAAGAGTATTCCCTTTGCGCCGGCTTAACATTCTAAAATACCCGGGTTCATCCTTTATTAAACCATTCTTCCGGGCATAACTATATACGGAGGTACCCGGTAAAGGCACAAAATATTTTATGCCGGAAGGGATAATCTTCCTTGTTTCCATAAAAGAGACCAATTCATCCAAAGACTTCTCTGTTTCTCCCGGTAAACCGATAACGACATTAACAATCGTTCTTATACCTGCTTGACCGGTCACTTTTATGGCCGTATCTAAATCCTTTATATTCACCCCTTTAAAATTTATATCCAGAACCTTTTGATTAACAGATTCAAGACCGTAATAAATCTCCTGGCAGCCGCTTTCTTTCATTATCCGAAACAACCTCTCGTCTAAAACATCAGTCCTGGTGGAACACAGTCTTATATCACAAGCCCATTTTATCCCGGTTTTTTTAAGTTCTTTACAAAGCTCAAGCGCTCTTTTTCTATCGTTGGCAAAAGTTAAGTCATTTAAAAACAAAAATTCTAAACCATGTTTTTTTACTAAAAAACTAATTTGCCGGCCAAACCTGGACGGGCTCATTTCTCTAATAAGAGGAATTGCTCTAAAACGAAAAGTGCATTGCCCGCGACAACCCCGGGCGGAAGAAAGACCTATTATTTCTAATTTTCCCCGTTCTTTAACGG
>CAZDKO010000053.1:0-5715 GCA_964506075.1 uncultured bacterium | reverse complement strand
AAAATTAGCAATTAACTTTACGTTTAAAAATCAATAAACCGGGTAATCCCGTAGCGAGAAGCAACAAGGCCGAGGGTTCGGGAATAATAATATCCTCCTCTACCCCCATGTCTTCATAATTTTGCTGCACTTCAGTTAGACTCAAAGCGCGATTATAAATCCTGACTTCATCAATTAAACCATCAAAACGGTAAATATTGGCTAAACCCGTCCCCGCCCCAATCCGTACAGAAGTGTTATTTGTACTAACACTCGGACTTAATATAAAATTTCCGCCAACCTGAATTCCATTTACATATATTTTCAATGTTCTATCTGCCCCGGTAAGAGTGGCAACGATATGTTGCCATTCAGCCGTACTCACCGCTGCTCCTGAATCATGGAACTGCCCTCCATCTCCAACCCACCAGGTTGCTTCGTTTCCCCTGGCCATAAGCGTCCAATAGGTCCAATTATTCCATAGCCCCCAGGACACAACATGTGCCCCATACCCTGCTGAATAATTCGCGGTATTTGATTTAGCCCAAAATTCAGTGGTTCTATCTTGTTTTCCACTAATTCCAATATTATTAACGGTATTAACGTAATCATCCGTCCCGTCAAATTCCAGTGACCCCGAAGAACCGGAACCGGCCGTATCGGTTGACCAGGTCGGATAGTTAATCAGGGTGCCATCATGAGTTCCCCAGCAATCATCTGCCGTGATGCCGCTGGTTTCATCAAATTTCCACCACGCCACTAGTCCATCGGTTACTATATACGCATTGGCGTTACCGGTAAATAATAATATCCCCACTATACCCAGAATTAAACCTAATTTCTTAGTCATTATATCGCTCCTTACCTTAATAAAAAATTATATAAATTTAAAATAAGGACATCTTCACTTTTTGCCTGAAATCAGTCCACTTGGATTATTATACATTTGGATATTTTATGCTGAGGTTTTATGTAGCTTAAGTATAGCATATTGGCTTATTAAAAATCAAATTTATGTTCATTATGGACAAGGTAAGATTTGGCTTGAATCTAAGAGGGTATTTTTGCGCTTGCCGTTAAAAAATGGGGCTCTTCAGGTGGGAATTATCTAAAGTTTTTTCCTCGCTGGTTTTATAGCGGCAATTTTAATGCTTACCACTGACTTAGCCACCTCTTTTATTTTTTCCGGTTTCATTTTAAGATTCTCAATAACTGCTTTTGCCGTGACATCATTAAGCATATCTTCTACCGGAAAATGCGTTTCATCAATAACTTTAATATGGCTAAATCCCGTCTCTTTAATGTATTTCAAATACGACTCTTTTATAATTGCGCCCGAAAGACAACCTACATAGGTCTCAACGGAATTTTTAATGAAATCAGGTAATTCCGTCTCTAAAACTAAATCCGAAACCATTAATCTGCCTCCCGGCTTAAGAACTCTAAAAGCTTCTTTAAATACCTTTTTTTTGTCTGGTGAAAGATTAATCACGCAATTGGAAATAATAACGTCTATAGAGTTGTTCGCCACCGGTAAATTTTCAATCTCTCCCAGCCTGAACTCAACGTGGTTATAATCACCTTTTTTAGCGTTCGCCCTGGCCTTTTTTACCATTTCCGGCGTCATATCGATACCAATAACTTTTCCTCTCTTTCCCACTCTTTGGGCCGCCAGAAAACAGTCAAATCCTGCCCCGGACCCCAAATCCAGAACTGTCTCGCCTTTTTTCAAAGAGGCTAGCGCCACCGGATTACCACAACCAAGCCCCAGGTTTGCCCCTCCGGGAACAACCCTAATATCGTCATCAGAGTAACCTATATTTTGGCTGATTTTTTCACCGGTAAGTGTACATCCGCAAGAATCCTTGGGAGCGCAACAGGAGCGGTTACTTTTGGCTACTTCGGTATAACCCTGCCGGACAATTTTTTTTATATTATTCTTTTTCATTATGTTTTCCCTTAAGGTAGAAAGACTGCAAAAAGTCTGTTTTTCACATTTAAGGTTGAACCTTATTTGTGTAATAATATAGGGTTCGCCGGTTAATATTTAACATTTGAGCTATTTCAGTCATATTAAACCTTCGGCTTTTTAATTGCTCAACTAAACAGATCAGAGCTGATTTCTCCTCTGGTTTGTTTCTCTGTTTCTTATTTCTAAATTTTTCTATCATTTCATCTAAGGTTATCTCGGCAGATATAAAATCTTTCCTTATTGTTTTTCCTGGCAAAACCTCCAATAAGTTTTTAAATATCGACTTGGAAAAATTTAATCCCGCCTTAGGGATTTCCATAATATTATCATAAGGTACTTTAGAGGAATTTATTAACATCCTCTTATAGACACAGGAAGCCTCTTGTAAATTTTCGCTGATTATTTTTAGGATAAAATCGAGCTTAACGAAACTTTTGATTCCCATCTTAGCATAAAGACTTGCCGACGACCACCGATAGCCTAAAGCGTGTTTTATTATCCCTGCTTTTTCGGGATTGAGGTGGATATAAATTGAACTCCCAATTAAATGCACATCATCTAAACAGTTTGATGCCCTGTATACACCACAAAAAACATGGCCTTTCCTTTGATACTTTTTGTTAAATCTCATCCCGTAAGAGGTATTCAAAGAATGCATAGCCGCGGAAAGATTAGGTTCTCTTATCCTTAAAAGAAGATGAAAGTGATTAGGCATAAGACAAAAAGCGAAAACCTCTAAATTAAATTCCTTAGCCCTCTCTTTTATAAGGGCCAACATGGTAAGATAATCGTTATCCTCTATAAAAAGCATTTCTTTTCCCGGTGCCCGTTGCGTAATATGATAGACTTCTCCCGCGCTGATAATCTTATTTCTATAATTGGAAATTCGCTTACCCTTCATTTTACACCAATTTTTCACACTTAAGGTTCAACCTTATTTGTGTAACACCATTATACCGGTAATATCTTCAGCTCCGGGGCCGGTTGACATCGGTACCGGCTGAAATTTTCCAGAAGGCATAGCTATCAGCTTTTTCAGGTCTATAAATCTTAAGTTCGGATTTTCGTAAGTGCGGAAATATAATATTTTATTCGTCAGGTCTTTGTAAACTGTCCACTGAGTGTATTCGCTGATGACCGGTGACTTTTCATCGTTTTGTTCCTCTTTTATCACGCCGTGCGGTATATCTACGGTATTCATAATGTGCCCGGAAAGAATAAGGGCTTCCCTGGCGTTTTGGGCCGGAAAAGCGGCATTGACTATCTGCACGATGCGCACAAAACGGGAAGACGGAGTCCAGTCACCGGGAAGACCCAGCCAGCCGTTACCCTGTCCGGTTTTATCAATCCGGACGCCGGAAAAAGTCTTGGGCTTAGCGTTAAGTGAGTTCAGGTTAAGATAATTGCGGAGGTTCGTCATCTGCCAGGAAAACTCGGGCATATTCGTCATTACGCCGATGGGATTATCGTATATTTTCTTTTCTCCGTTTATAAACTCAATAACGAGGTTATTTCCGGCGGCATCATGCACGGCCATATGTAAAGGGAGCGGCCCGCCCAGCTGCGGCACCACCTCACCAAAAACAGAAATCCCGGAAAGGGCTTTTTTTACTTCTTCCACGGATGAAAAATTACCCAGAACCCACGAGCATAGATTCAAAATACTGACCGCCTGATTAGAATTCTTTTTATTGACGGTTTCAAATTCGCTCTCCACAAACAATAATAATCCGGCGGAAAGTCCGGCTTCATTCATTCCATCAATAAAATTTTCTTTTAAACCCAGTCCGTTAATAGCGAGAAACCCGTATTTAGATTTCCAGCTTAAACCCTTCCCCCCGTCCGGTGTCAAACCGGAAAACTCTTTACCGGCCGGTTCAAAAACGATACCGGAATCCGCCGGCACGCCAAATTCATTCGTGCGCGCGATTATTACCGAACCGTCTTCGGCTTTAATCTGAAAATCCGTGCAGGCAAAAGATACCTTAAAGCCGGCAACTATAAAAAATGAAACCATCACCCCTAGCCATATAATTCGTTTTTTATTCATTTATACCCCCTCTCGTCAAGACACCTTAAAAGAAAAACGTCATACTTACCGTCGGCCCGCTTAACCGGGTATCCAGTTGGAATTCATCCCGGTCGTTTCCGGATTTATAATCTATATCCAGAAGACGGTAGCCGATATTAAGTGAGGCATTTTCCCATATCCGGTAATCAATTTCTGAAAGGATATGCCAGCTCATATCAGATCCGACATTAAAACCACCCACGTCGGCTCTGACGGCAACTAAAAGTTTATCCGTAAGATTTATTTTTACACGGCCGCCAAGTATCGGGTCAAACCAGTATTCTCTGTCCTGCCATTTGCCGTCATAGACCGTCGGACCGGCCGTCCCTTCATAATTTAATTTGGCCTGAAGATATACATATCTAAACCCGGCCAGCGCTTCAAAAGAGACACCCGACATTTGCGGAAAATCTTTCAGCTGATAACCCAGGGTAAAATCAGAAAACACCGCCTTACCGGAAATTTTAGCCTCCACGTTCACATAAGGGTGCTCCATATTGACTTCTTTGCTGAGATTTAGATACATTACATCGGCCATTAATCCGTATTTTCCATGCCAGGCTTCCCCGCGGAGCATCAGGCCATAGTTAACAAGGTTAAATATATCGTTAAAATCCATATCAAACTTGGCTTCGTGGTTTTTGACAATTATTTCACCGTCTATATGCGGCATCCATAAATAGGGGGATATAGAAAATTTCCACTCTTCAATTTCATCGGCCATTGCCGGAACGCTAAAGATAAATAACGCTAACGGAACAACAATAAACGAGATTTTTTTCATTACTCCCCCCCTTTCGTCTATAAATCAGATATTCCAATAATTACGAACTATAACCTTATAGCCACCCCGCGCCTGGGGATAATTATGTTAATAAAGAAGCCCGATGAGACAGGATGTTCGCCCAGGTAAGCATAGATTCAGCCCAATCGGCATCCATACGGACATCACGGGAGAGACGTTCAAAGTCATTCTTGAACCATTCATAGGTGGGAAGGAAACGGCTTGTTTTCGGGAGGGATTCCAGGGACTTGAGATATTCTTCAGTTTGAGCTAAAAACTGTTCCACTCGCGCCTGACGGCCTTCCATAGCGAAGCGGCACAAGCGGCCTAAATTTACGGCAATATTTAAAATTATTTCCCGGGCGTCCATTCAATTAACCCTTCAATAAAGATTGAATTATCGCGGCAACCTTTTTACGTATTTCTTCATCTAATATTTCACGGCTTCTATTCCGTAACGGCCTTAAATTAATCAGGGAATCAAAATCTATTCCGCCTGTTTCCAGATCTAAACCGGCTCCCCATAAATCTTCCTGTAAGCTCCCGTCTTCCAAAAGAAGCTGTTCGCCGTCGGCATGCTTTTCTCCACCGGCAGCCAGGACTTCACGGCGGACATCAACTACAATTTTTATATAGCCTTTTAAATCTTCAGCTATCTTCTTGAGGGTTTCCGGCTCTATTTTATTACGGATGATTAAGGGCATTTCTTAATATATTATGGCATAAAAATTAAAATCAAATATTTTGGCTTAAGTAATATTATTATAGCAAATGACACCCCAAACAACAACTAATTTTGACGGGGAAATTTTCGAATAGGAAAATACACCGGCATCATCCCGGTAATCCTCAGGCCTTTTTTCTTTTCAAGGTGTTTATCCCTTTGACGACTAAAAAGATGGTAAAGGC
>CAZDKO010000052.1:0-5900 GCA_964506075.1 uncultured bacterium | reverse complement strand
GGCACCGGCGCTTAATTTATCTTTCAGGATAAAGTATGCACCCTTTATCTGGTTCAGCAAATCATTCATATTACGGATATTTTTTAATCTTTGCATAATATAGAAAAGGTTAAAATAGAACGACCGGTTAAGAAAAGAAAGCCATTTATTCACATCTTTACTATTGATACCGGCTACAGTTCTGTCCCTAAAGATATTAACATCCAAAGCATAAAATTCAAATAAATCATCATGCCGTAAAGAGGCAGCATTTATTAGCTGATTAGCAAATGCCGATTTCGGGTCAGGTAAAAATTCTCCATATAAAACAAAGTCCGGTTTAATTCTTTTAACCAGTTTGTAGGTTTCCTTAATGGAATTATCATTTTCTCCAGGAGAGCCAACAATGACATAACCAAGGGTTCTGATTTTATGTTTTCTCGTTAAATTAAAAGCGTCTTCAATTTGAGTAACGGTAATGTTTTTATTTAAACTGTTTAAAATCTCCTGAGAACCTGATTCTATTCCGTATGAAATCATATAACAACCAGCCCGAACCATAAGCTTCAATAAATCTTCAGAGACCAGATCTACCCGTGTTTTACAGGTCCACTTAATGTTTAAATCGTCTTTCAAAATACAATCGCATAATTTAATTGTTTGTTCTTTATCAAAGGTAAAATTAGGGTCAACAAAATGGATTTCTTTTATTTTAAATTTACTCACCAATTCTCTCAGCTCTTCCATGACATTATTAACGGTTCTCTGTCGAAACGGCTCAGGCAAGGTGCAAAAAATACAATTATATTCACATCCCCGGCTCGTTTCCACCAGAGTAACCGGCGGATAAAGGTTAAAAGGCGGATGCATCCTGTAATTTTTATTTGGTAATAAATGCCGGGATGGCAGCGGAAGATTGTTTAAATCCAGATAAGGCCGTGTACCGGTCGTAACAACACGATTTCCATCCCGGTAAGAAATACCCCTGACTTTACCCAAATTTTTGAATTCCCCGTTGTCCCGCAGATTATTAAACAGCTCTAACGTGACTTCTTCACCTTCTCCCCTGACCAGCACGTCAAAATCTTTACCGTATTTTAAAATCTGTTCCGGCGGGAAAACATTACATCGGCCGCCAAGAATTACCCTGGCTCCCGGATTTATATCTTTTATTATCCGGGCGATTTTGATTCCATGGTTAAGATTAATAATTTTACAACTTATTCCGTATAAGAAACCCCGGTCACCTTTTAAATAGGCTTTTAATGATTCTACGGACATATTAAGAGCCGGCATATCTATAATCTCAACATCAAAGTGATTCTTTTCCAAGACGGCAGCAATGTATGCCAACCCCAGAGGAGGCAGCGGATAGACCCCGCTGAGATTATGGAGAATTCTTCTGTACGGTGGGTTTATAAGAATAACTTTTTTCATTATATCTTAAGGGGTTTAAACCTCGCTTAATCTTTCTTCTTTAAGTTTTTAGCAGCCTTATTTCAATAGAAACATCGTCTTCCATAATCTCATAATCATTAAAATTGGAATTTCGTAAATATTCTTTAATTTTATCATCCGGTAAGGCACTTAGTCCCAGACCTATAAATTTATAATCAAAAAATGCCTTCTTTATTTTTTTAAAAGAATCGCATTTCTTCTGGTCATATATGCGTACCTGTCCGTTTCTTTTTAAAACCCGGAATATTTCATTTAAAACTTTAGAGACGTCATTCCAATGATGAAGAGAACCGGTACTGATTATAAAATCAAAAGACGTATCCGGGAACGGAATACAATGAGCATCGGCGCGGACAAAATAAAGATTTTGGCCGTTCAGCTTTTCAACGTTTTTTCTCCTTAACGCCACTTTTAACAAATCTTTAGAATTATCCACTCCGATTATAAAGGCCTTGTTGCTTAATTTTGTCAATTTAATCGGTAGATGAGCCGTACCGCAGCCTAAATCAAGGGTGATTTTATTCTCAATCAACGGCATGAGAGCAAGGTTTCTATTTACCGGGGATAAACGGTTCCTGACGATAAAATCAAATAAGCGCGGAAAACACACATAAACAACTTTTTCTTCAAAGGTTCTCAGGAATTCAGGAATTATCTTCATTTTATTATGATTTTATCCTGCCGTTTTATCTTCCAGAATATATGCATCAGCCAGCAAATGCATTTTGACAAACAAGAAATATACGGCTCAACAAACCTCGCTCTTGTTTTAAAAAGATTATTTATCCGGCAAAAATCATTGCACATTTTTGTTTGCAATAACTTCTCCGTTTGATTTAATTCGTTTAAAGAAGAAATTGTTTCCGGCGGCTGGCCGCTATTCTGATGGCGGTAACCGAGTTTGATGCCGAAGCGGTTATCTAATGGCATTTGATTCTGGTAATAAAAATCCAGAAAAGATGTTTTCTCTCTCACTATATGATATCTGGAAGGGTTTTCATACATCGGCGAACCGGGATCCAGTTCTATCAGTTGAGTTCGCATGGTAACGGTATCTTTGAATTTGTTTTTTAAAAAACGTTGATATTCTCTGGTTTCTTCAAGCTCACGGATGCTTTCAAAAGGTAAACCAACGGCAAAACACATTTCAACCGGTATCTTAAGAACACTCGTTAACCGGAGTGTTTCCATCAATTCCTGATTACTGAAATAATAGCCTTTATTTATTCTTCTGACCGTTTCAGAACTGGATTCAGGTGAAAGTAAAATCATGGAGGTATGGTTTAAAAATGTCCGCTTAAATAAATTAATAAGACGTCCGGAAGGAAGCGGTCCGCATTCCAAGATACAATTTATTTTTATCTTTTCTTCTTCTATCTTACGAAACAGAGAATAAAAATATTCCTCTCTTTCCTCAAGACAGAGATGCTCGATGAATATCGTGTTGTAACCGTATTTTTTAGCTTCTTTAACCGAATCGATAACTTTATCAATAGAGCGGATTGACACATCGGTTCTTCTGTTAATCAGTTTTTGCGACATTTTACTGCCGCCGCAAAAGCTGCAATTGACCGGGCATCCTCTAAACATAGGTAAAGGGAATACCCGGTTTAATTGAGAAAGTCTCATGTTCAGCCATTTATTAATTCCGTGAATCCAGAACCACGGAATCTTTGCATATTCCATGTAAAGTTTATAATTTTTCAAAAGATTGAAATTCGTAAAATTAAAGCTATCCAAATCTTTTGAATCCGGAACAAAAAACGCCTCGTTTATCATGATATTCCCGTTTTTTCTCCAGGTTAAATTCGGGACACCGGACAAATCTTCAGTTTCTCCGCATATTTTTTCCGCTAACCTTAAAAAAGGTATTTCCCCGTCGCCTTGAATAACTCCGTCAATATAATTAAAATTGTTTAATATATCCTTATGAAAATAACCGGCTGTTAATCCTCCCAGAACAATAAAAATTCCGGGAGATTCTATTTTAATTTTTCTGGCAATTTCAATAACATCGTAAGATTGCTGATGCCAGTGGACATTAAAACCAATAAGTCCGGGTGAGCATTTTTTTACATAATCAACGATAGAAAAATGCCTGTCATTGATTAATTCTATACCCAGATGTATAACTTCGGTTGGATACCCGTTTCGGTTAACATAATCGGCAATTGACAACAATCCCATAGGCATATACATACCAAACATATGATTACCGTATAATCTATAAAAGCTATTAAGTTTTGGCGTGTGAATTAACAAACAGTTTGTCGGCATTATCATTAAACTTTCTTTTGAGTGAACAGGGAGTTCAAATATTTAGTCAATAATAAAAACCCTCCCAGCAGAATATTTCTTAAACTTATGGTCCTTTTAAATAAATGCTTCATTATCATTTTAGGTCTCACGTAGAATTGAAACATGGCTTTCCTTTGAAAATCTATTAATTCTTTACCGGTCATTCCTTCCGGCGCATAAATAAGGTTGCCATCGCTATAACCAAACCAGTCAAGCCAGGCCGTAGCTGCGTCTGGATTCTGCATAATCAAGTTCTTTCCTTTAAAGTCTTCAAATAATTTTGAGCCGGGATAAGGAACGATAATATTAAATTTTGCGAAGTCACAATCTAATTCCTTGGCAAATCTTATTGTATCTTCACAGGTTAACCTGGTTTCTCCCGGTAAACCCAGCATAAATAAACCCAAACTAAGCACGCCTACCTGTCTAGTATCTTCCATCGCCTTTCTGGCCTGCTCCAGAGTAGTCCCTTTTTTAAGACTTTTCAAAATCTCGGCATTCCCGACTTCAAATCCATACATAATGGCGTGTAAACCCGCTTCTTTCATTCTTTTCAGCAGTTCTACATTCACTAAATCCGCTCTGGTTTCCGTGACCCACTTAATTTTTCTATGGAGGCCCCGGTTAATTATCCGGTCGCAGAATTCCAATCCCTGCTTTATGGAAAATGGGAAATTAGCGTCGGTAAATCCAAAAAATTTAGCCTTATATCTTTCATGCATATACTCTATTTCATCAACAATTTTAACTGTCTCTCTAAACCGCGCCTTTTTATAAAACTTCTCTTGAGAACAAAAAATACAATCATAAGGACATCCTCTTGAACCGACAATGGGTATGGCCATGTCGTTTAAAGATATCATCGGACATCCCTTCCGGTAATATTTAAAATCAAATAAATCCCACGCCGGATAGATTAAATCGTCTAAATCATCAATAAGTTCCCTGTCCTGATTATGAAAAACCTGTCCATCCTTTCCATAACTTATACCCTGAACATTTTGCAGGCCGGTTTTATTTTCTATTGCCAGAACAAGTTCAGACATCGTTTTTTCGCCTTCTCCACGGACAACTACATCAACCAGACCCTCAGAAAGTAATTCCTGTGCAAATATGGTGGCGTGCATATTCCCCCAGATTAATATTATTTCCGGACAAAACTGTTTAATCTTTCTGGCCAGAATAACCGCTCTGCTGGCTGAACTGGTAAGGCAGGAAAATCCGACGATATCAGGCTTATCATGATAAATTTTTCCAAGGAACTCATCATCTGAGATTTTATTTGCCAGAAGATCTATTGCCGTGACGTGGTGACCATTCTTTTTGAGCACAGCACCAATATATCCCAAGCCGGCCGGCAAAAGAGGCAAAACAAAATTTTTGTATATAAAATTTTGTTTAACCAAGGCGGAGGTTGAATTAACCAATACTATTTTCATATCGGTATCCTTACTTTTTGTAGTTCGGAAAAAGAACGGAGAGTCTCTCCCAGAGTAAACCCGGCATAATTTTAAAATCGACAATAGGAGTGCTTAATATCCACCAGATGTATTTAAATCTAAAATGGAATTCTTTCTGGGCTTTCTTATATACATCTTCAACATCTCTTGCCTTTAAAGAACCGGTTTCATAAACGGCCGGGCCGTATTCATAATTAGTAGAAGTTGTAGCCATATCAATTAAAAAACAGCCGTTATTTTTCACTATTTCATAGAATTTTGTCCCGGGAAAAGGGGTGGCGATGAAAAAATGAGCCTGGTCAACCGTTATTTTTTTAGCTAAATTGACCGTCTGGCGCATTGTTTCTAAATTTTCAAACGGTAAACCAACGATAAAAAATAAAGGGGTCCTTAATCCGGCACGCTTGGCTATGTTGATTGTATGCTGAACTTTTTCAAGATTAAGTTTTTTATTAATCCTGTCTAAAACTTCCTGAGACCCTGATTCAATCGCTATGGGAACCATATAGCATCCGGCTTTCCTCAAAAGCTCAAACATTTCCTGGTCGCCGAGATCCGCTCTTATCCCGCCTCCTAAGGCAAATTTAATTCTTTTCTTTCTTTCCATCATTTTTTTACACAATTCTTTTACTCTTTCCGGGTATAAAGTGAATACGTCATCCATAATCTGGAGTTCTTTAACGCCTAATGCAGAAACCAGATAGT
>CAZDKO010000051.1:0-6149 GCA_964506075.1 uncultured bacterium | reverse complement strand
GAAATGAGGTTATATCATGTGCGGAGTTTTTGGCGTGTCCGGGCATAAAGATGCTTCCAGACTTACCTATCTCGGGTTATATGCCCTTCAGCATCGGGGCGAAGAGAGTGCGGGGATAGCCGCTTTTGACGGTAAAAAAGTTGTTTCCTATAAAAATATGGGTTTGGCGGGGGATGTTTTTAATGAGAAAATCATAAAATCTTTACGAGGGCAAGTTGCTGTCGGCCATGTCCGGTATTCCACTACCGGCGCCAGTTCCCCCAAAAACATGCAACCATTTTTAGCGAATTTACAGAAAGGAAATTTAGCCATCGCGCATAATGGTAACCTTACCAATGCGGTCACCCTGCGCCAGGCCATGGAGAAAAAAGGTTCTATCTTTCAGACTACGATGGATTCTGAAATAATCGCTCATCTTTTTGCCAGTTCCGGGAAAAAGGATTATCAGGAAAGTATAATCTGGTCATTATCCCAGTTAGAAGGAGCCTATTCGGTGATTTTAATGTTTAACGATTTATTAATCGGTGCTAGAGACCCTCATGGGTTCCGACCTTTATGTCTGGGAAAATTAGACGGGGCTTTTATTTTAGCCAGTGAGACGTGCGCTTTAGATTTAATTCAGGCCGAATATATAAGAGACATAGAACCGGGTGAGATTTTGTTTATTAATAAAAACGGTTTAGAGTCTGTTAAGCTTTTTCCTGAAAAGAAACACTCATTATGTATCTTTGAGTATGTTTACTTTGCCAGACCGGATAGTAATATATTCGGCCGGAGTGTTTATTTATCACGGAAGCGATTGGGCCGGCAGCTCGCCCGGGAATGTCCGGTTAAAGCGGATATCATTATGCCGATACCTGATTCAGGCAATTACGCGGCCCTGGGATATTCTGAAGAATCTAAAATTCCTTACGAAATAGGGATGATAAGAAATCATTATATAGGAAGAACTTTTATACAGCCGACACAACTTATCCGGGATTTCAGGGTAAAAGTTAAACTTAACCCTATCAAAGATGTGATTAAAGGTAAACGGATAGTTATCGTTGAGGATTCTATTGTCCGGGGAACGACCAGCCGGCTGAGAGTAAAAGCTTTGCGTGAGGCGGGAGCCAGGGAAGTTCATATGAGGGTTAGCTGTCCACCGCTTAAGTTTCCCTGTTTTTACGGGATTGATTTTCCGACCCGGAAAGAATTAATTGCTTCCGGCCATTCTATCGATTGGATAAAAGATTTTATGGGTTTAGACAGTCTTTCTTATCTCAGTCTGGAGGGGATGCTCGAGGCGATGTTATTGCCGAAAAATCAATTCTGTACGGCTTGTTTTAACGGTTCTTATTCTACCGAGTTACCCAAAAGATTCTCTAAAAATATTTTTGATAAGGGGAAATAAAATGCCCAAATATATTTTTGTAACCGGCGGGGTCGTATCCAGTTTAGGCAAAGGCATTACTTCAGCTTCCATAGGTAAACTTCTGGAGTCAAGAGGGCTAAAGGTAACCATGGTTAAGTGCGACCCGTATATCAACGTTGACCCGGGGACAATGAATCCCTATCAACACGGAGAGGTCTACGTCACTGATGACGGAGCCGAAACGGATTTAGACCTGGGACATTATGAACGTTTTACCAGCTGTAAGCTTGGTAAGGATAATAACCTGACTACCGGTCAGATATATTACGCGGTTATTTCCAAAGAAAGAAAGGGTGATTATCTGGGGCGGACAATTCAGATTATACCGCATATTACTGATGAAATAAAAAACAGAATCAGAAAAGTTTCCCGCTCCGGAAAAGTGGATGTGGTTATTGTTGAAGTCGGCGGGACAGTTGGAGATATTGAAAGTTTGCCGTTTCTGGAAGCCATCAGGCAGTTTATTATTAAAGAGGGGCGTAATAATGCGATTAGTATTCATCTGACACTGGTTCCTTACATGAAAAGTGCCAGTGAGATTAAGACTAAACCGACTCAACACAGCGTGGGAAAGCTCCGGGAGATTGGAATTCAGCCCGATATATTGGTTTGCCGGACGGAGAAGGCGTTAAGTCAAGAAGCCAGAGAAAAAATAGCTTTATTTTGTAATGTTAACGAAGAAGCCGTTATTCCCGCCAGAGACGTAGAAAGTGTTTATGAAATCCCGGTTATTTTTGCCAGAGAAAAACTTGACCATTTAATTGTAAGCCTGCTTGGTATAAAAAGCAAAGAATGTAATTTAAAGAAATGGGAAAAGGAAGTAATCAAGCGAATAAAATCTCCCCGGGGAACGGTTGATATCGCCGTGGTAGGTAAATATATAGCGCTTCAGGACGCTTATAAATCAATATATGAATCTCTGGTTCACGGTGGCATTGCTAATGATGTTAAAGTAGAAATTAAAAAGGTGGATTCAGAAGATATTGCCCGGGACGGAGCCGGAAAATACTTAAAAGATGTAGACGGCATACTTATTCCCGGCGGATTTGGTTATAGAGGCGTAAAAGGGAAAATTGAAGCCGTAACGTATGCCCGGGAAAATAAAATTCCTTTTTTTGGTATATGTCTGGGGATGCAAATCGCCATTATAGAATTTACCCGGTCTCTCTGCGGTTTAAAGCAGGCCAATTCTACCGAATTTGATAAAAATACAAGGTATCCGGTCGTTTCACTTTTAGAAGAACAAAGAAGGGTGAAGGTTAAAGGTGGGACGATGCGTCTGGGTAAATGTATTTGCCGGGTAAAAAAGAATACCAGGGTTTTTAAAGCTTATAGAAAAGTTAAAATTTTAGAACGCCACCGGCATAGATATGAATTTAATAATAAATATCGGCAACTTTGTGAAGAAAAGGGATTGATTGTTTCCGGTATTCATCCCAAAGGTAACCTGGTGGAGATAGTTGAATTAAAAGACCACCCCTGGTTTATTGCCTGTCAGTTCCACCCCGAATTTAAATCTAAACCTGATAAAGCCCATCCTCTTTTTAATGCTTTTATTAAAGCTTCTATACAGTTCCGGAAAAAACGTGTTCATTAGAATCAGGTTTATTCCCCTGCTTTTTTAAAAGTTTTTAAAATATCTTCCGCATTTTGGGCTTTCATCAGAGCATTTTTAAAAGATTCGTCCTTTAGCAATCTGGTGAGTTTAGCCAGAAGTTGCAGATATTGGCGAAGATTTTTAGTTTTAGTAGTGCCCATCAGAAATATAAGTTTTGCCGGCTTTTTATCCAGTGAACCAAATTCAATCCCCTTACTTGACCGCCCGAAAGCGATAATAAAATCAGATACAGAAGAACTTCTGGCGTGCGGGATGGCTATTTCGTTACCGACACCGGTAGTGCTTAAAGCTTCCCGGTTTAAAACGTCATTAAGGAAAGCCTCAAAATTTATGATTTCTTTAGAGTTTTTTAAAAGGGCGGCTAATTCTTTTATGCTTTCTTCTTTATTAGTAGCTTTAAGGTCAAGTTCTATTTGATTTTTTTTTAGATAAGAGCTTACCAGCATTAATTTTATCTCCTCTAGCATAATCAATATCTTTAAAGATGAAAAATTTTACTCTAATATTCTGTTTTTGTCAATAGATAAGCCGGTAAAAACCTTGCTTAATTAAGCCGCCTGTGTTAGAATACAATACTTCCAATTTTTGCGTAGTCCGGTCATTATTATCCATACTTTTCCATATACATAGACTAATTAGCGCCTGAAAGATATATTATTCAGACAAAATGCTCAATAATCAACAAGGAAGGGAAGAAATATGGAAAATATCGATATTTTGGGTATCTCTGTTTCGGCCTGGATATACGCACCGGTAGTATATTTTGTCTGGGTTAGCTCTTTTCTTTTAATTAAGAAAGTTTTCTTCATCCGCATACAGCGGATTGCCGTAAAAACTAGGTCGAAAATTGATGATGTATTTTTAAACGCTTTAGATATTCCTTTGTTACTGTTGATATTTGTCAGCGGTGCCGTAATCTTAGAAAAAATTTCCCCCCTGGAAGAAAATGCGACTCTCACCAAATCTTTTATGATGGTTTTGAAAGCGACCACCATCATTGCCGTCATTATATTTTTAGATAAACTTTTTAAAAATTTAATAAAGGCATATTCCCGTCAGGTTGATATCCTTAAAACTTCTGCCGGAGTGGCTCAAGGCGTTGCCAGAGTGATAGTTATCAGTCTGGGACTGTTGATACTTCTTGATAGCTTCGGTGTTTCTATAACCCCCCTTCTGGCTTCATTAGGGATCGGCTCTTTAGCCGTAGCGCTGGCTTTACAACCGACCCTTGAGAATTTTTTTTCTGGCATTCAGCTGGTCATTGATAAACCTGTAAAAGTCGGGCATTTTATTAAACTTGATTCCGGCGAGGAAGGTTATGTAACTCAAATCGGCTGGCGTTCTACCCGGCTAAGAATGCTACCTAATAATTTAGTTGTCATTCCCAATAAAATTCTGGTAAACAGTAAACTTCTTAATTATTATTACCCCGAAAAGGAACTGGCTGTTTTAGTTGAGGTTGGCGTGCATTATAATTCTGATTTGGAAAAGGTCGAAAAGATAACTGTAGAGGTGGGTGAAGAGATAATGAAAATTGTTCCCGGAGGTGTTCCCGAATTTAAACCCTTTATACGTTATCATACCTTTGATGATTTCAGTATAAATTTTTCGGTTATTTTAAGAGCCAAGGAGTTTGTGGATAATTATTTAATTAAACACGAATTTATAAAAAGGCTGCACGAACGATATAAAAAGGAGGGAATTATTATTCCTTATCCTATTCGGGCTATAAATTACGAGCAGGAGGGAGGAGAAAGGGGCAGGGTTGTTAGTTAACCGGTTGGCGGTTGTCCGGTTGATTTGCTATCTAGAATTCAAGGAGAGAAAATGTCTTTTAAAGGCGCTATTTTTGATTTAGACGGCGTTATAGTTAATACCGTTCCCATTCATTTTAAAGCATGGAAAAAAATGTTTGAGGAATACGGACATAGTTTTACTTTTGATGATTATAAAGCGAAAGTAGACGGTATCCCCCGGTTAGACGGAGCCCGGGCCATTCTGACGGAACTTCCGGATAAAGAATTAAAAGAAGCGTCGGCTAAAAAGCAGCGGTATTTTTTAGATTATCTGGGAGAAGAAAAGATACAAGTCTATCCCGGCACGTTAAATTTAATAAAGGAACTGCGAGGACACAAAATCAAAATTGCCGTCATTTCTTCCAGTAAGAATTGTCCGGTGATACTTGAAAAAGCCGATATGTATAAATATATAGACGCAGCCATAAGCGGAAATGATATTACTCAAGGTAAACCGGACCCCCAGATTTTTCTAATGGCTAAAGACAGATTGAGCCTGGAAATAAGCGAATGCATAGTTTTTGAAGACGCGGAATTAGGGGTAGAGGCGGCCAAAAGGGGCGGTTTTAAAACGGTCGGAATCAACCGTTATGAGGATCCGCACCGGTTAAATCAAGCGGATATAGTCGTCAAAGATTTGGGAGAGTTGAGCTATAGTCAGCTGGAAAATCAAATAAAATGAAAGATTTCTTTAAAACTTTTACTTCGGCAGAGGAATGGTTAATTAAAGAGAAAAGCTGGGACCGGCGGCTTCAGAATATATGGGAGTCTCTTTTTGCCCTGGGGAACGGTTATCTGGGCAGCCGGGGAATACTGGAGGAAATCCCTTATGATGCCAACCGGGGGACTTATATTACCGGTATTTACGATAGGGCCGGTGCTCAGGTTACGGAGCTGGTGAATCTGCCTAACCCCGTAAATTTCAAAATATCCATTCAGGGAGAGAAAATTGACGTAGTGGCGATGGATGTTTTAAAGCACGAAAGAATCCTCGATATGAAAAAAGGGTTTCTTAAACGGAGAACACTTTTTTTGGACGCTAAAAAACATAAGTTTGATTATCAATCTCTCAGATTTTTAAGTAAAGATGCTCCGCATATCGGTGTAATGACAATTTGTTTCACACCTTTAGATAAGCCGGTGGAGATACTCGTTGAAAACTCAATCGATACCTCAGTTACCAATCAAGGGATACTGAGTGAAGGCAGAAAAAAGCATTGTGAAATTACCGAATTAACTAATTTCGGAGGGATAAATTATCTTGGCGTTAGAACTTTTGAAAGTAAAATATCTATAGGATACGCCAGTTATCTTAAAGTGA
>CAZDKO010000050.1:0-6180 GCA_964506075.1 uncultured bacterium | reverse complement strand
CCTTTTTTCTTTTCAAGGTGTTTATCCCTTTGACGACTAAAAAGATGGTAAAGGCAATAATCAGAAAATCAACCACCGTGTTGATAAACTGCCCGTAATTCAAGGTCACGGCCGGCGCCTCTAGAGTGGCGGCTTTAAGGGTTACTTTCAAGTTTTTAAAATCAACGCCGCCGAGTAATAATCCTATGGGTGGCATAATCACGTCGTTGACCAGAGAAGTAATTATCTTACCAAACCCGGCGCCGATGATAACGCCGATAGCCATATCCACAGCACTTCCCTTAACCGCAAAATCTTTAAATTCCTTAATGATGGACATATGGCCTCCCCGGCTCTTGCCTGTTTCCTGTTTTAAAATTCTACTCCTGTCTTCTAAGGTTTAAGTTCGGCCGTCAAGAAATCTTTAATCCGGGCAAAGTCTTTTTCTGCTACTTCCCCCGCCATAGACAGATGATGCCTGTGTTCATCCTGGACATTGGTCGCTAACGGTGAAAAAATAAAAGCCGAAAATATAATTCCTGTCCCCAATCTTAAATTTTTAATCATATTGTCCTCGTTATGAATAGGGACCTGTCCCTGTTATTAGTTTCTTCATCGTTTCCCGAAACAACTTTCCGGGCATCTTATAATACTGTTTCCCTTCCTCTTTTACCTGTGGTATAACCTTTAATTTTTCTCCTTTGTTTATTTTGCCGACGGTCTCGACCATTAAATCTCCCATAAGACACATACATTTTTTTTCTAAATCAATAAGAGTATCGCCGCTGTCTATCTTAATTGTTCCCCGGGCAACAATGTCTCCCGTATCAACCCCTTCATCAATAAAGTAAATGGTAGCACCGGGCGTGTCCCCGTTATAAACCGCCCAGGCAACAACATCATTGCCGCGATAATCCGGTAATAAACCCGGGTGAGCATTAAGGATTCCAATCCCGGGAATTTCAATAATATGGCGACGGATTATCCCCGTTCCCCCCAGAATAATTATATCCGGACGAATCTCTTTTAAGAGGCGCTCACAATCATTCCCGTTAAAATCATCCACTACATAGACTCTATCCGCGTAAGAACGATAAAAATCATTCTGAAAAAAATTACGGCTGGAGGTAGATATAATCAATCTTCTCTTAAATCTTTTGCAGACCGCTTTTATCACGCCGGGAAGGCCTATTAATTTTAAAAACTTCTTCCCTTTTCTGATATTTTCGTATATACGGGACTTTTCAATAAACACGGCTTCAAGCGGTATACCGCTATTTTTGAGATAACTTAATAATATCACGCCCTGTTCGCATTTACGGGTTAAAAAGACTATTTTCATATCCACTGGAACTAATCCCTGACCCTTATCGGGCTGGTTCGGAAAGTTCAACGTTTGATTTCCAAGTAAATATCGTTATCAACTAAATAATTAAGGAATTTTAATATAGCGGCGCGGGCTCTGTTTTTTTTGAGCTTATAGCCTGAAGATAATCTTCCGGCTATCCCTGAAAGAGTAACGCCTCCGTTAAGATGCTGAAAAACAAATAATTCCTTCTCGGTCAAAAGAATCTTCCGGCCGGAAGAATCCGCCACAAAAAAATACCCCTTCTGGCCAGCCTTCAATTTTGCGTCATAAATCTTAAAATCTTCTCCGGAAACCTTTACCGTAGAAGACTCACCGATATATTTCAGAAATTCTTTTAAGAACCTTCTGTTGTTCTCATTCATTTTTATCCTGAAAGGCTGGTTTATGTTTTTTATCATTTCCAGTCTACCGGCTACTTCTTCATTCGGAGGATTATACCCGGAAAAACTCATCGGTATATTTTTTACAATACCTCCGACCTCCGGTAAGATGCGGGTAACTTTCTTATCCCATTTTTTAAGTTTGAGGCCGTAATCGGTATATTTTTCATAACATTCCGACGGAGGCCTCAACTGAAAGGCCTGAGGATTGATGAGAAAATAATCCCGATATTTTTTCTTAAGTTTAAAAAGCTGTTCCCATGTAAAGAGAAAATCTGACCTGGTTTCTCCGGGGAACCCGACGATAATCCCGGCACAGACTAAAATACCACTTGAACAAAAAAGTTCTATCGTCTTCAGTATCTCTTTACTTGCGGTGTTCGCTTTGCCCATACGCCTTAATACCTTATCCGAAAAAGAATCCACCCCGAGATTAACCTGATACAGCCCGGACTGTTTTAACTTACCCAGCAATTTATTATCCAGCCAAGGTTTAAAAAATCCACCCCATTGAAAACCGCATCCGCGTTTAATCAATTCTTCCGTAAATCCCTCGAGCCAATCCGGCTCGGTATTCAGGGCGCTGTCACTGAAATGAAACCTGACCGTATCATATTTTTTATGCAGGTTTTCCATAGTATCAACTACTTTAACGGGGCTTCTGGACCGGTACGGGCTTAACTTACTATAATTACAGAAACGGCAGTTAAAAAGACAGCCTCTACTGGCATAGAGAGGCAGCGTCAAGGGGCTATACTTCTCCAGCGGGAAGACCGAAAAATCCGGGTCCGGTAAAGCATCTAAATCCGGGAATACCGCCGGTGATTCAACCCTGTATTTTTTTCCCGGAGGTTTGTTCTGCGCGTACGCCCGTATTATCTCAAGCAGCTCATCCTCCCCCTCCCCGGGAATAACGGCGTCGGCAATACCAAGTTTCAAAACAAGCCTGGAAAAACTTGCGCTTAACGTAACCTGGGGGCCGCCATAAATAATCTTTATGTTCCTTTTTTCCCGGCGCAGCATCAGAGAAAGCATAACCGTAAGTAATAAATTGGAAGAGACCGTGGTAAAACCGATAATTTCTTCTCCGGCAAGAGCTTTAACGCGAAGCGCCACGACATTATAAGTTTCATCAAGCCACGCCTTGAAATCAAAATAATTCAAGGATTTATACCGTCGGATGTACTCTAAAATTACACTTTCAAATCCGTGTAACAAAGGCCGGCCTTCTTTATAATTTTTGAATAAAGAGAGAATCAGCGGTAAAAACGAAATTTCCGGAATATCGGTCGTCCTCCCCGGATAATCCTCGGGGTAGAAAACAACGGCATTACCGGAAAGAAGCCTGAAATCGGTACATTCCACTTTAATCCCGTGTCTCTTAAGATAAGCCGCCAGGCAGGCGATTCCCAGGGGAGGGAGAGTAACCGTAACGGGACTGGAATATTGCGGCATGAGAATGAGATGTATCCTGGACATTATCTATATATTACCGCTGTAGCTGCAACAGTTCATTTAACGCCGGCCGGCAGATGACCTGTTTTGACCGGCCGAAGATAAAATCACTATTGAATCTTTTTAAGCTGATACTGGATATCGCTCCTTAAATATTTGACCAAAACATGCGGGGGAGACGTGTCATACCAGACATGATGAGTGAAAATTTCACCGTTTATGTTTTCAAAATCAATGATTACGTGATAGGCCTTATATTTCCCGGCCGGAACTTCTACATCTTCCTCGGCTAAAACTTTGACATTCATCTTAAGAAGCGCCTTCAAATGAGGCAGATAATCAAAAATCTGAAACGGTTTATTTAAGGTAAAATCCATTCCCCTTAAAACGTTTAAAAGGGAACTGTTTTCATAAGTATCGGTCGGAGTCACTACGGTTAAATCTTCCGTACCTTCAGGCCCTTTGGCTTTAACGGAAATAACTTCGGGTTTAAATACGGAGTCTACAACGTAAACATCTTCCCTGTTTTTACCCTTATATTCCATGTGGGAGGTGACGGGTTTTAAAGATTTAGGGTTAAGTTCAACTTTATATTCGGTTATCACCAGCCCGTCAACCGTGGTCTTTCCCTGAATTGACAGGGAGCTTCCCGTCGGCTGATTAATGGTAAAAAACAATCCTCCCACCGCTTTTTCCGTTTCATTATCCATCAGAACATATTCATAACTTTCAAGTTTCGAAAAAACATTCTTAAAGGCAATGCCTTTTTCTCTCCGGATATTCTGTCTCAGGAAAAACACAAAAAACAGACCGCCTATCAATATCACGCTCAAAACCAACAAACCCGGCTTATAAAATTTTTTACTCATAATATCTCCCCCCTCTTTTATAATATCTTTTCTAAAATAACCGGTAACTTTTTAATGTCTCTTTTTAAATCCGACAGATAAAGTCTGTAATTATCGGTCTGTTCGACCAGCCGGCAGACTGCTTTAAAATTCCTCTCTAATAACTGCCGGCCAAATAAAGACGTAATGAAACAACGGGGTAAAATTTCAATCAAAGCGTTTTTTCTGGACATTTTCTCTATTCCGGTCCCCGAAGACCTTATCTCCGGGAAAAGTATCACCCTGGGTTCTGCTTCGGTAACAAAACAATCGGGAAAAGCCTTCTCAATCCGGAAAATTTCTTTTTGAAAGTAAGGCATGTTTTTTACCAGCCCCAGTTCGGGGAAATATCTGACTGTTTTCTTTCTTACTCTAAAATGAAGAGGTAAACAGAAATTTTTTATCTTCTTTCCTTCGTAAGAGAAAAAAAGCCAGTCGTCTCCTAAAAATTCAAATCCGCTCTTTAATAAAATCAAAGCGGAGGTGGTTTTCCCGCTCCCGTGAGCTCCCAGAAGAATTACCGACTTGCCGGCTCTGGCGAGACTTACCCCCCACATGGAAAATATATTCTTTTCTTTAAATAAAACTTCCGTAAGACAACCAAAAAGGAAGAAGAAAGAAAGCATCCCTATCCCTTTATAAATAATGCCTTCTACTTTCCCTTTGTCAAAATTGACGTTAAAAAAGAACGCATCCTGCGGAGACCCTAAACAAATACTGTTTCCGCATTGATAATATCTTACTCTCCGATGATAAAAAATAGCTTTGGGCTGCCGGCGGATTTTGTCTCTTATATAATCTTTATCGGCTTCCAGTAAACGAATGGTAAAATCCGGCGGCTGCTTATCATCACCGCCTGGAACAAAATAGCGGGGTGTGTTTTTTATTAAAGAAAGAAAATGTTCGGAATCAGTTATAATATGAACTTTTATTCCGTAAATGGCACAGAAAAAATTCATCAATAGATAACCATCACAGCGTCAACAATAACAGCACAGGTTACCTGAAAAGCTACCGGAGAAATATCCTTTAAGCTCCCGTGTTTAGTTAACGCTGCCCTGACATATTTTTTCTTCGTATGAATTTTCTTGTCTCTGGCTGATTTTTTCTTCATGTCTGATTCCTTTATAAAGAACATCTATGAAATTACAAACTTGCGGGCTCGGTTGAAGAAGCTCGCCATTTTCCAGATACGAAAAGCCGACGCAAAGCGGACAGAAATCAAGATATTTACATTTCGCACATTCTGCAAAATCATTGATAGTTAGAGAATGCAGGTACCGGAAAAGAGGTGAAAAATTCCAGATGTCTGCGAATCTCTGTTTTCGCAAATCACCTGCTTTCATTCTTAATATGATTGAAGGATAGACTATTCCCCTGGAAGAAACGGCTACCCTCATGGATAAATCATACAACTTTTCCACATTCCCTCCCAGCCGTGCCCTCAAGGCTTCTCCATCCGGGACACCGAAAATATCTCTTTCTTTCAGTCTTTCCAATTGTTCCCGGTCAATCGCATATCTTTGAGGCGAAGGTTTATTTCCGTCAAACCTCGGCAATACCAGAGGGTCAATCATATAATTTAAATTGAGAGACCGGCACAGAGATTTTATCTTTTCAATCTCTTTCAGGTTTTCCTTCATTATCAAAGTTTTGACTAAAACCGGTATCCCCGCCTTACGCAGCAGCTCTATCGCCTTTAAAACATTATCAAAAGAATGTTTTACCCCGGTTATCTTCTCATGGATAGTCTCTGTGGCCCCGTAGAGACTTGTTTCTACCCTCCTGATGGGTAATTTTTTCAATCGGTCAATATTCTCCGGAACCAGGAAGCCGTTGGTATATAAAATTATACTGAATTCTCCTTTTTTCGCGTATTCAGCTATCTCAAAAAAATCCTTTCTGACCAGAGGTTCTCCGCCGGTAAAGATTAACTGCATGCAGCCTGTATCTTTCAGCTGATCCAGAATATCTTTTATTTCTTTAGCGGACAGTTCATTTTCCGTATCTCTATCCCGGCAACAGTGGATACATTCATGGTTACATAAATTGGTGAGCTCAAACCAACACATTAAAGGAATTTTACGTTCCTTTATTAATTTAGAAAGAT
>CAZDKO010000049.1:0-7666 GCA_964506075.1 uncultured bacterium | reverse complement strand
TAAGACTAAACGGATAACAATTTCTGGTAAAGTAAACATTGTTTTACTCCTTATTCTTCGTATCTCGTCGTTCGTGAATCGTATCTCGTAAAAACATGAAAACGTAGATACTAAACACGAGATACGAGCAACGAGATACGAAATACGGTTTATAACTTCAGTCCCGGCTCCGGTCCTAAATCTAAATCAGCGACTTCTCCTTTTTGTAATTTGGAAAAAGCCAGACCGGCAATCATCGCCGCATTATCAGTACACAAAAGAGGGGGAGGAAAAAAAATTTTTATCCCTTCTGCTTCCCCCGACCGATATAATTCTTCTTTTAAACGGCTGTTCCTGGCCACTCCGCCAGAAACCAAAACATTCTGGACATTAAACCTTTTAGCGGCTTCAATCGTTTTAAGCGCCAGAACATCTACTACGGCTTCCTGAAAACCGGCGGCAACATCAGCCGGATGTTCCCGGGCTTCAGGATGGTCGCGTAAATAATAAAGCACCGAGGTTTTTAGTCCGCTAAAGCTGAAATCAAACGAATTTTTATTTTTCTTTGAACTCTTCGGGCGCGGGAATTTAATTTTGTTTTTGTCCCCTTCTTGAGCTTTTTCCTCAATAACCGGGCCACCCGGATAACCTAAAGAAAGCATCTGGGCCACTTTATCAAAAGCTTCTCCGGCCGCATCGTCAACTGTGGCTCCGAGCAATTTATATTCACCCGGCTTGGAAGAAAAATATAAACTGGTATGTCCGCCGGAAACTACTAAACCGACCCAGGGAAAGGCAATTTCTCCATACTCAAGAAAATTAGCATAAAGATGGCCTTCAATATGATTGATCCCCAGAAGCGGTTTATTATTTACATAACTTAAAGATTTCGCTACGGCAATACCGATCAGTAAAGCGCCCACTAAACCGGGTCCGTAGGTAACCGCCCAGGCATCAATATCTTTCTGAGAAAACCCGCTTTTATTAAACAGCTCCTCAAGAAGAATAAATATCCTTTCCGCGTGGGTCCGGCAGGCAACCTCAGGCACCACCCCGCCAAAAGGACGGTGAATGGCTTCCTGAGAAAACAAAGTCTCAGCAATTATTTTTTTGCCGTCTTCAACAATGGCTAATCCCGTTTCATCACACGAAGTTTCAATACCGCAGATTAACATGATTGCAATTTTTATCCCTTTGATATTTAGTCGTCCGCCTGCCTGTCGAAGGCAGGTATCTCGTCGCTCGTGAATCGTATCTCGTGGTTCGTCTATCGTAAAATTATAAACTACGAGATACTAGCCACGAATTATTTAACCAGTTCCGAAGCGAAAACAAATTTTATCCCTTCTTTTTCCATCTCCGGAACAACTTCAGTTAAAACCTCCAGGGTATTTATACGGCAATGCCCGATACCAATAGCTTCCCCTTCACTAATAGCCTTTTCTTTCAGTTCTTCAAGCTGCCCTTTAATGTAATCAGGATCATTCTGATTATCCAAAAAAACACTCCGGTAGTTTGAAGGAATAGACATTTTTTGCGCAATATCGTAGGCCTGAGAATTGACGATTACTAAACTATCAATAAAATATAACTTATGTTTTTTAATCTGCCCAAGAATTATTTCCATAACTTCCGGTTTTTGACAAACACGGGAACCCATATGGTTATTGACACCAACAACATAAGGCACGCTCTCTAAATGTTTTTCAATCAAATCTATAATTTCTTTTTTATCCATATCGGCATAAATAATCCCTGGCCCTCTGTTTTCCGAAGCTTTTATTGATTCCATTGGCAGGTGAAGAAGCACTTCGTAGCCCTGCCGGTGAGCTTTTTCCGCAATGTCCCGGGAATGAGCCAGATTCGGCAGTATGGATAAAGTCGCCGGGAAGGGAAGACGCAATAACTTCTCTGTCGTTTTCCCCCCATAACCTATATCGTCAATAACAATAGCAATTTTTGCCCGGGGAAGGGCTTTGAAAATCAGAGTGGCTACAGGAATATTTTTTATACCGAAAATTAACTTTATCTGTCCCTTTTCCGGAGCAACCTCTTTGCTAATAATTCTCCCTCCGGCTTCTGAAACTGAATTTTCCATTACCTCAGCATAATAATTCAAATCAGTTTCCAGAGGGACCTTTAATTCTTTATAAACCTCAATCCATTTCTTTCTTCCTCTTTTTTTTTCTTCCCGGTAACTCCTGATGATGCTATCGGTAGATAACCCCAATTTGACTAAACCTGCCTCAAGAGCCATATCAATCTGATGGGCTTGAAAAGTATAATCAAAACGGGGAAGCCAGCGTTTTAAATAAGAGGAATAACCTTTTTTTATACGCCAGTAATCGCATAAAAAAAGACCGCTTAAAACTGATAAAACTAAAAGAAGAATTTTAAGATTTTTTAAAACCCTTTTTTTCTTTTTGTAAACCATTTATCCCTGAGGAGCGACCGGCTCTTTTTCAGATTTTAATTTTTCCTGATACACTTCCATCGCTTTTAATAAATCTATGGCCCTGGATAACTGAGTATCTTCGGCCAGCTTTCCTTCTTTGCGAAGTTTTTCACGCTCATCCTTTGATAGCTCTGCCTGCTGCATTAATTTCACCTGGTCTTCTTCAGAAATTTTCACCACAATGTCCGGCTGAATCTTTTGGTCCTGAATACAGATACCACCCGGAGTAAAATATTTAGCGGTAGTCAGCCGTAAAGCCGAACCGTCTTTTAAAGGAATAATAGTCTGGACTGACCCTTTACCGAAACTTTCCTCCCCTAATATTACCCCGGACTTCCAGTCCTGGACAGCAGCCGTTACAATCTCTGAAGCACTGGCACTGCCTCCGTTAATCAATATTACCAAGGGTAAATCCAGGAGGATCGGGTCTTCTCTGGTAAAATATTTTCTTATAACGTTTTTATCCCGCCCTTGAATATAAACTACCATTTTCCCTTTGGGTAAAAATTTGTCGGCTACCTCCACAGCCTCATCAAAAAGTCCGCCCGGGTTATTCCTGACGTCTAAAATTAAGGCCTTTATGTTTTGTTCCTTTAACGTCAGCAAGGCCTTTTCCAAATCACGGCTGGTCCCTTCCTGAAATTCACTCAAACGAATATAACCTATACCGTCAGCTTCTACGTGTACATTCCGCACGCTTTCAATTTTAATAATATCACGGGTAATGTTAAAGTCCAGAAGCTTTGGAGCTCCTTCCCTCATCACGGTAATTGTTACCTCCGTTCCTTTCGGCCCCCGTAATTTCTGGGCGGCTTCAGAAAGAGTAACTCCTTTGGTGCTTTCTCCATTAATTTTTACAATTCGGTCATTTGCCTTTATGCCCAATTTATAAGCCGGGGTCCCTTCAAAAGGAGAGATAACGGTCAGGTAATCGTCTTTGATGGTTATGACAATACCAACTCCGCCGAATTTCCCTTTAGTTTCTACTTGCACTTCTTTATATGCTTCCGGATCCAGAAATTGACTGTGGGGGTCCAGAGAAGCCAGCATCCCTTTTAAAGCCCCATAAATTAAATCCCTGGCCGGCACTTCTTTAACGTATTCGGCCTGAATTAAACTCATGGCGTCGGTAAACACCTTAAGATTTTCATATAAATTTTCCTCCGCCTGAATCTGTCCTTGCACGAAAAAACCTAAAATCGCCACTAAACTCCAAACAATTATTTTTTTCTTCATCTAAATAACCTCCCTTTCAAAGCTATCAACCGGATATTTTTTATCCATATTGATGCCGGTTTCATTGATATTTTATCTTTCTAACCACTCCAGAGGGTCTAAAGATTCTCCCTGCCGGCGTATTTCAAAATAAAGCCTGGGGGTAGTGGTTAACGACCCGGTATCTCCTACTTTAGCAATAACCTGTCCTTCTTTTACCTGCTCATCCGGGTTAACCAGACTTTCCTCCAGATGGGCATAAAGAGTAGAGAAACCGCCCCCATGGTCAATAATGACAATGTTGCCGAAACCCCGGAACCAATCGCTATAAATAACCTGCCCGTTAGCCACGCAAAACACTTCTTTACCCCGAGGGGCTTTTATTATGATACCCTTATAAATATCACTGCTGTTGCCATAACTGGCTTTAAGTAGAGCACCTGTGACCGGCCGGAGTAAATGACCTTTACGTTTAGAAAAAGCTCCCCCCCCGAAGCTTTTTTTCTGCCGGGCGCCTTCAAGTTTCTTAATTAATGTTTCCAGAGAACGGGCTTCTTCCTGGAGTTTTTTTAATTCCTTATCCTGTTTCTGCCTTTCTGCTTTATACTGGACTAAAAGTTTTTGTTTTTTCTGGCTGTCTTTCTGTGCTTTATTCTTTTTTTCTTCAGCCGATTTTTTATAGATGAGCTCCTTTTGCCTGTATTCCTCAAGGTTGTTTTTCTCTTCCTTTTTGGATTCTAATGTTTCATCAAATGTCTCGGCAAAAATAATAATACTAAGGTCAACCATGTTCTCAAGCGCAGATTGAAGGGTGTTTTCCCCCATCTCTGCAGGAAAAATAAAAAACTGAGGCACCAGACTTTTCTTAAACCTGGCATTCACTTCTTCCGCCAAACAATCCGTCAATTGTTTGCGCCGGACATTTAATTCTTCAATGGAAGCGCTGACCGCTGTCATTTCTTTTTCATTTTGCGCCAGGTTCCAATCATAGACCGCTACCTCTTTTTTACGAGCCTGAATCTGATTTCCGATTTTTTGCAAATCTTTGGCGGTATTTTTTTCCTTTTTCTGCACCTGCTCTTTTTTGTCCTGATAATTTTTAATCTTCTTCTGAATATTGCTGAGGGTCTTTTGCTGCTGGATTATTTTCTTGTGCTCATCTTCTGCCGCAAAGGCAACAGACGAAATAAAAAAGAAAAAAGCAATGATGATCAGCACCGCCTTATCATTTTTTAATTTATTGGCCATATGTTTACGACAGGTCTTTTATGGTAAAAAAATAATTCAAAATATTTATCAGAGAGGCTAAAAATACAAACACATAAGCCACAAGAAATCTTTTGGTCTTTCTTATCGCTTCTTCTGTTTTTTGCCCACCATATTCCACCGTTTTTACCCCGTTAAAGTTTTTAATGGCGCTGGCTGTTCGATGAAGTTCCTTTATATTTCCTGATTTCTTAAGATTTATTCTAAATAGCGGAGGAAAAGGATTTTCCGCTATAATTTCTATAAGCTGCTTTCTTCCTTCATTATCAACCCAGTCTTTAACTACTTCATCGGAAGAGGAAAAACGGACGGATTCAACCTCCTTTAGCTCTTTAAGTGCCTGGCCTATTTCCCTGACTTTTTCCTCTTCTAAATTCTTCTCCAAAAACACAAATATATCAATTTTTTTCATAGAAGCATCAAGATTAATGATAAATAAGGCGGATACAATTAAAAGGATAACGGCAAAGGTGAAGTTAAGAAGTCTGACACTATATTTAATAGACATACATGGCTCCTTTAGATATCCCAAGAATTAAGGATTAACCTGCCTGTCGGCAGACAGGCGCGTTCCAGTAAATTCCAATTTCCAATATAAAAATTATCTGTCTGCCAACAGGCAGGCAAACAAACTACAATATACAATAAACAAAAAGTTATCGAATATGATTTGTGTATTGTAATTTAAGTTTTACGTTATGGTTTTGAATTTTTCGTTTCTACTTAACACTTACTTCTTAATCCTGAATCCTTACGGCTTACTTCTTCTTTCGTCTTTGAGCTTGAGTCCTTTTTTTACCGCTTTGACAATATCCGTGGCTAACAACCCGTATTCCGCAAATAACTCTTTGGGTTCACCCGACTGGCCAAATCTATCCATAGTGCCGATTCGAATAACCGGGGTTGGATTTTTTTCCGACAATAATTCCGCCACGGCACTTCCTAACCCACCGATGACCGAATGTTCTTCAGCCGTAACGATCGCTCCGGTTTGTTCGGCTGCCTGCAGGATTGCTTCTTCATCCAAAGGTTTTATAGTGGACATATTGATTACCCGCACACTGATACCTTCCTGCGATAAAATTTCTCTGGCCTTTAAAGCCTCTATAATCATTAACCCATAAGCAATTATGGTTATATCTTTTCCCGTTTGCAGTAAAGTACTTTTCCCTAAAATAAATTGGCCTTGTTTGTTGGTTAACTGGGGGACTTTTTCCCGGCTGACCCGGATATAAAAAGGCCCTGGATGTTCAGCCGCCAGGCGCACCACCTTTTCCGTCTCATATCCATCTAGAGGAACAACTACTTTCATTTGAGGTAAAACTCTCATCAAAGCAACATCCTCCAATGACTGATGGCTGGACCCATCTCCACCTACGGAAATGCCGCCGTGAGTAGCAAAAATTTTTACGTTAAGGTTTGAATAAGCCACCGTATTTCTAACCTGTTCCCAGGCTCTTCCTGTAGCAAACATGGCAAAAGAACTGGCAAAAGCAACCTTGCCAGAAGCCGCTAAACCGGCAGCTACTCCAATCATATTCTGTTCAGCTACACCCATATCAAAAAACCGCTCAGGAAAAACTTCACCAAATTTAATAGTCCGGGTTGACTTGGCCAAATCAGCATCCAGCACAACAATATTTTCATTCTCCTTCCCTAAAGCAATCAGTGTGTTTCCGTAAACATCGCGACAAGAAACAAGTTCCATGTTTTATCCTTTCCTCGTCTTAAGCTCTTTAATGGCCCTTTTATATTCATCGTCACTCGGTGCCACCCCGTGATAATCACAGACATGTTCCATAAAACAGACACCTTTACCTTTAACGGTATGGGCAATGATTACCGACGGTTTATCTTTAATCCTTTCTGTTTTTTGGCACGTTTCAATAATTTCTTTTATATTGTGCCCGTCTATTTCAAAAACCTGCCAGCCAAAAGACTGCCATTTATCTTTTAATGGTTCAATACTCATAATCGCTTCAACTTTGCCGTCAATCTGGAGTTTGTTGTAATCAACGATAGCGCAAAGATTATTCAGGTGATGGTGTCCGGCACTCATAGCGGCCTCCCAGATTTGTCCTTCCTGTATTTCTCCATCGCCCATTAAAACGTAAACGCGGGAAGTTTTTTTATCCAGCTTCGCCGCCAGCGCCATGCCGACCCCGATAGATAACCCTTGTCCCAGAGAACCGCTGGTCATTTCTACCCCCGGGGTACGGGTCATATCAGGATGCCCCTGCAAAATACTTCCTAAACAACGTAAGGTTTTCAGGTTCTCTTTAGGAAAATACCCTGAATCAGCTAAAACCGCATACCAGACTGGCGCGGCGTGTCCTTTAGACAGATGAAACCGGTCTCGTTCAGTCCATTTTGTATCCTTGGGATTATGCCGCATCACCGCATAATAAAGAGCCACCAGGATCTCAATGCAAGAAAGAGAACCACCGGTATGGCCGGAACAGGCAATGTTAAGCATTTCTAAAACATCACAGCGTATCTGACAACATTTTTCTTCTAATTCTTTGGTTCTTTGTTGGTCTACGGTCATCTTGTTCTCCATGGTTGCGTATTTTTTTATTCCGTATCTAGTATCTCGTTTCTTACTTTTTAAGTTCCTCCCGTAAAATCTTATTAACCAAATTCGGGTTTGCTCTACCTTTACTCTTTTGCATAACCTGCCCGACCAGGAATCCCAAAGGTTTTTCTTCTCCCTGCCGGATTCTTCTGGTTATATCCTCATTTTCTGCCAGG
>CAZDKO010000048.1:0-7719 GCA_964506075.1 uncultured bacterium | reverse complement strand
CTGGCATACTACCCCCGGGGATTTTATGATTGACGTTAATCTGGACGGGACTTATGAATACGCTCTGGCTTTAGTCGGACATAATGACCCTTCCATTCCTGACGGGATAAATGACGGTACGGTTAGTGCCGGGCAGTTATATCAAATTAGTAGTCTTTATTTAGCCAGTGCTTACATGCCGGCCGGTTTTACCGGTTATTACGGGACCAACTGGAGACTGGAAAGTTCTCCGGCAACGACTTATCCTGCTTATGCCAGAGCTGATGGCACCAATATAGTCGGAACCGCCGGGGTTTCCTGGACTCCATACCCGACTTCAAATCCGGATTACAAGATAACGTTCACTTTAGACACCACTGATTTCTTACCGGCTGATTTTACCGGTGACATCGGGGTTTACTGGTCAACGGCTACCTGCGCTAATGACGTTATCGTGGGAAACATACATTTATCTTCGGATGAAAATGTTCCGGAACCCGGCACCTGGTTAATGATGGGCTGTGGTTTAATTGGCCTGGTGTCTTTCAGATTTAAGAAAAATAATCAGGTTAAATTCCACTTATAAACCATATAAAAAAAGGAGAGAAGAAAATGAGAAGATTACGGTTTATTTTAAATAAAACATTCAGAAGAAAGTTCTCTAAAAGAGGAGAAAGTTTAATGAAATATACGACGGTAAATTTAATGTTGATTTTTGCCGTGATATCTTTAGTGAGCTTTAGTGCCGAAGCATCCACTTACATTCAGGATGCTGGCTCTAACGCTGCTTTTGTTCAGCGTTCTGATAACGGTAACTGGGCTGATATGCTTGGCAACAAAGCGTTTGAAAGTTATGGTTTTGAATACACTCAAACGGGTAATAATTTAGAGATTAAAATCTTCAGCAATTACCCGCAGTCCGGATATACAGGAGGAAACGGCGTAAGCTGGCATACTACCCCCGGGGATTTTATGATTGACGTTAATCTGGACGGGACTTATGAATACGCTCTGGCTTTAGTCGGACATAATGACCCTTCCATTCCTGACGGGATAAATGACGGTACGGTTAGTGCCGGGCAGTTATATCAAATTAGTAGTCTTTATTTAGCCAGTGCTTACATGCCGGCCGGTTTTACCGGTTATTACGGGACCAACTGGAGACTGGAAAGTTCTCCCGCTACGACTCGTCCCGCTTATGTCAGAGCTAATGGCACTAATATAGTTGGGACTACCGCGGTTTCCTGGTATGCATACCCGACTCCAAGTCCGGATAACAGGATAACGTTCACTTTAGATACCACTGATTTCTTACCGGCCGGATTTACCGGTGATATCGGGGTTTACTGGTCAACGGCTACCTGCGCCAATGACGTTATCGTGGGAAACATACATTTATCTTCGGATGAAAACGTTCCTGAACCGGGAACCTGGTTAATGATGGCTAGTGGTTTAGTTGGACTAACTTCTTTTTTAAGAAAAAGAAATGTTAATAACAAAAAAGCGTAAGAAAGAGCAGGATTTTATGCAGAACAGATTATTTCTTGACGATGAAGTAAGGAAGATATTAAGTCATAATTTAAGAAAACGGTTAGCATCTTTTTTTGTAAAAGGCAAATTTACCGTATGAAAATTTATACGCACTCATAATTTATTCATTGATATTTTTTGTAGAAATATTTTCGCTGACAAAGTTATTATCAGGAGAATATATAATGTTCACTTTGGAAGAAATAATAAAATCATTTAGTTCAAGTGACCTGTCTGTTCAGCATATTTTAAAAAAGGGGAGAGAATCTGATGTATTTAAAGATTTATAAATCAAAAAACAATGAATCTTTTAAAGATGAGGTGGAGAAAATTCCTGAATCTGATTTTATTTAGTTAATAATTACAAAGGTTCAGGACAGAAAGAAGGAAGATGAAAGATGAAAATTTTTCGATTTGTTTCATTAATGATTTTAACTGTCGTGTTTCTTTTAATTAATCAGCCGGTAGACGCTGTTTTTATAAGCGAAAATTTTAAAAGAACAAATGATACGACCGGTTTGATAGTACTGACCGGTTCGTTATGTACCCCCGGGTTTAATAATCATACCGATTGGACTTCAGATACTAAACCGTATTACGGATTTTGTGATTTAGTTCCGGAAATCAGTGATGAAGATAATGTGTATGATAGTGTCTGTTCTGTTTCGCTGACTCCAGTAAATACCGTAACGCCAACGAATGATCTTTGTGATAAATACAGCGGATTGGTTTTCCCGGAGGGTTTCTTTATAACGGCACCATCCGATTTTACTCCTGAGCCGACAAGTATATTTTTACTCAGTGCCGGTTTATTTGGAATAGCAGGTTTTGGACAAAAGAAGAGGAGATATCAAATTTTAGATATATTTGATCATAACCATAAAACTATTAATGAACGGATGTGTTGTGAATGAGACTATTTGTTTAAACGGTAAATAAAATTTTTAGAGAGGAGGTGAAAAATGAAAAGGTTGGATTTCTGGTGAGGAGAGTTAGGTAATTTGAAAAAGGGACAAACAAAAACTTAGAACATATAAAAACTGAAAGGAAAAATAATTCAATGAAAAAACTTATTTTGATATTAGTCATGACCATTTTGTGGATGTTACCTCGAGCAGTAAATGTACAGGCAACGACCTTCACCCTGAGTGATGTGGCGTTATTACAGTTATGGGAAGTTGATGAAAATCCGGTTAACGCCGTCAGTTCTCTCTTTTTTGTGACTGATAATCCGGGAATATACGGTGGAGCCACAATGATTGGAACCGTCGGGTTTGTAGGAACACTCTACAGTACTTTTGGAAGTCCTGATTATCCCTATGCCGAAATGCAGATTGGAGCCAACTCTACCGGGGTTTCTCCGACTCTGGGGACTACGGGCGCGACGACCGCCAAAATAATAGGCGATTCATTAGGAATATCGCCGACCAATAGCCTGGCCGGATTTGACACTTTTAGTTTGAATTTGGCGAATGATGATGATGATACCTGGATGGTCAGTCTCTATTTACATACGGGAGTCGGTGAAGCCAATAAATACCAGACGGGCTGGATTACTTTGAATTCCGGAACGGGTACCGAACTTAACCTGGATTTAACCAGCGTTGCGGAATTAAACAACGTAACTAACATCGGGTTCTACGTAAAAGCAAACTTAACCGGTCAAAACGGCAACCCCAGTAACCCGGATATGTTTCATTTTTCGGCCTCTCCGATCGTTCCTGAACCGGCTAGTTTATTTTTGATGGGAGCCGGTTTATTAGGTTTAATGGTAGTTACGAATAGAGGTTTTAAAACTCGAAAAAAACAATAGGGAGAAATAATCGGTTTAATTTCTCTGGTTTAAGTAATGAAACCTCGTCATTTTGGGCGTATCTGAAAATTTTAAAGGACATATTTTGCATAGTATGTGGTTTACACAATATAAGAGCTTTAGAAATAGGGATGATAGAGAAAAAACCGGGCAAGATTAATTATCCGTAAATGAAGGTAAATTACAAAAAATAAGGGGTAATTTAAAGATAGCCGTGAAGCTGGATATTATACTTTGACAAGGTACCAGGGATATGATATATTAATCTAAATCCATGAAGATTAAAGAGAAGTTTGAACTTATTATTGTTGTTTTAAGGATTTCTTTTTCCGGTTTAATAAAGAAACCGCTCATTGCTTTTCCGTTAGCTATTGGTGCTATGATTAAAGGTGTAGCCTTAGCTTTTCTTTATTATTATCCAAGAAAACCTCTCTCTCTTATTTCAGCCCCGTTTTTACGGTATTATAATAAGGAACACTATTTACATTATCCGGCTAATTTTGTTTTCATCGCTAAAGCCAGCACTTATTTAAATTTATTATTAGGTATTGTTATAATATCCTTCTTTACCGGCTGGATGACTTATCTGGTTAATAATTATGTGTTAGATAAGCCTTTAAAATTGAAAGAAGGCTTTAAAACAGCTCTTTCACGCTATTTAAGTTTAGTCACGGTCTGGCTGGTTGTTATAATGCTGGCTATGGGTATTTTTAAAGGGCAGGGGATTTTATTAAAAAAATATTTTACCGTTCACAGTTCTTTTCTAAAATTCAATGTTGAACAAATTAACTATTTATTAATTTACGTAAATTTATTTCTGGCCGCATTAATTAATACTTTTTTTGCTTTTTCTACCCCTTCTATAGTGATTGAAAAAAAAGGATTTTTGAAAAGCATATTAAGGTCATTATCTTTAATGAAAACATTATTTTTTTCCACTTATGTTGTGGTTTTATTACCTACTTTTTTAAGCTTGCCGGTGACATTACTGAAATATGACCTTTCTAAGTTAATGATTAGATTTTTCCCGGAAATTACTATGCTTATTTTGGCTACGGCTATAATCGCCGTTTTTATTATTGATTCCATTGTTTTAACTTCAGTAACCACTTTGTTTGTGTTAAATAAGGAAACGGAGAAATAAGGTGTCAGGACATCCAGGAGTTTACATCTCCAAGATAAAAGGTAAACCTACAGGAATAAGAGGAGTAATCTTTTTTATAATAAGCTTTACACTTTCTGTCGGCCTTTACGGTTGTAGTGACGATTCTTATACGGCTGAAAAAGAAATGTGGTATGCCCAGAAAGCGGCTAAAGAGATTATGGCTAATCCCGGCACGGCTCCGCCGGGCCAGGTTGAAACGGTGGTTAACAAATTCCGGAAAATTATTCAAAAACATCCGGATTGGCCCGGGATCGTAAAGGTCCAATGGGGCATAGTTCAGCTTTATATCAGTAATAAAGATTATAAAAAAGCGGAAACAGAGATGGAAGAAATCATTAAACAACATTCTGAGGATGAAGAACTTTGTGCCCAGGTTCAGGCCACAATCGGCAGTCTTTACGAAATCCAAGACGACTGGGAAAAGGCTTTTCAGATTTATAATGAAATAATTAGAAAATATCCTTATACTTCCCAGGGGTTAGCTATGCCTTTATATATAGCTGATAAATACAGGCGCAGCATAAAGAACTTTTTGCAAGCCGAAGCCGCTTACCGGGAAGCGATAAATAGATATCAATCAATTTTTGAAACCAATTCTTCAAAGCGGATTAAGGTTTTGTCTCTCGGACTATATATCAAAACACATTCTTCTTTAGCTACACTTTATGAACAGCAAGACAGATGGCCGGATGCCCTGGCGATTCTTAATCAAATAATGAGTGAACATCCGTATAGCCGGGACGGTTTAGAAATACCTCTTTACATCGCCAATCATTATAAAACTGTAGGTAAAGAAGTAGAGTCAAACGAGGCGCTTGGTAAAGCGTTGAAATACTATCAGGATATGTATGAGCAAAATGAAGGAAATCCTTTAGGTCTGGTCGTTTTGAATTTAATAACCACTACCTACTTAAACCAAAAAAATTGGACTAAAGCTGTTGAAACCCAGGAAAAAATAGTTGAGAAATATCCTGATTCTCCGGAACTGCCGTTATCTTTATTGAATATCGGGTTACTTTATGAACAGGCGCTTAAAGATAAACCTAAAGCTATTTCTGCGTATGAAACATTAGTTAAAAAATATCCCAAACATCGTTTGGCATCGGAGACTAAAAAAAGAATAGAACAGTTAAAGAAGGAAACCCCGCCTGAAAATAAAACTTAAATGATAATCCAAATTTTTTCTCTTTTAGTTCTTTCATTTTTTACTTATTATCCGACTTTCATCTGGATGTATGACCGTTGGACAGCGGTTGATTCCTATTATTCCCATGGCTTTTTAGTCCCTTTTGTTGTTGCTTATTTAATTTTTTCTAAAAAGGCGGAGATAAAGAACCAGGTTATCTCCTCTGCACCAAATGGGTTGGTATTATTTATTGCCGGAATTGTTATACATTTAATAAGTAGATGGCTGCAGGTTGGCTTTTTATCCGGATTTTCCCTTCTGCCTGTTTTTTTCGGGATATCCTTATATCTCTGGGGTAAATCTATAACCAGGACAATTTCTTTCCCCCTTGCTTTTTCTGTTTTTATGATACCTTTTCCCTTGGTGATTATATCCAATATTAGTCTGGGACTAAAGCTTTTTGCCGCCCAGGCGGCTGTTTGGTTGGTTAGAAATTTAGGGTTTAAAGCCATCGTTCAGGGAAGTACTATTTTTATGCCCCACGCGACTTTACTGGTGGGTGACCCCTGTAGCGGACTTCGTTCTTTAATTTCTCTCTTAGCCCTTGGAGCTCTGTTTGCTTACTTTATGAAAACGACGCTTATTCGTAAAATTCTACTTTTCCTGTGTTCAATACCAATTGCTATTATTTCAAATATCTTGCGTATCACCAGTATGTGCGCGGTAGCAGAAATTTACGGTGAGGACGTAGCGTTGGGTTCTTACCATGATATTTCCGGAGTCTTACTATTTATAATTGCTTTTATTTTACTTTTAATAATGGGGAGATTATTAAGTGCAGGCCGAACTTAAACGATTTGTTTTAGTGGCAATTATTTTAGCTGTAAGCGCGGGGTTAACCTTTGCTTTGGATTTAACCCAAAAAAAATTATTTACACTGGATGAGTCTTTTGAATTTCCTATGCAGCTGGGCAGCTGGACAGGTGAAGAAATTCCTGTCTCTGAACGGACTCTGGAGATTTTAGAAAGTCCTTTTGTAATAATCAGGAAATATACTAACCCTCAGGGTGAAACAGTGTATTTTTCCGGTGTTTTTTCTTCCCGCAATAGAAAGGCAATTCATCCTCCGGAAGTTTGTTTAACCGGGGGAGGGACTTCCTCAAAAAAAGACATAGTTAATTTAAAGATAAACGGGACGATTTATCCTACCAATCGGTTGGCAATTTTACGCGGAGAAAAAAATGAAGCTAAAGAAGTTATCTTTTATTGGTATAAAGCCGGCGATAGAATTTTTAAAAATTTTTATGCCCAGCAGCTTCAAATTACCTTAAATGAAATTAAAAGAAAAAGTTTAAAAGTTACGGATATAGCTTTGCTCAGGGTTAGTACTTTACAAAGGCCCGGAGATAGTGAAGGTTCGGCGGAACAGAGATTAGCCGTTTTTACCAAACTGCTGTTTGATTATTTGAAGCTCTAACTGAACCTTTGGGTTCCTCCGGAGGCGAGATATATTTAGAGGTAATGTATTATATATAGCATATATAGAATTCTCTTGACTTTTAATTTCTTTATATTATATTATAGGCAGGGGGGGATTAAAAAGGGCTTAGCCCTTTTTTCTGTTTTAGAAAGAGTATAATGAATTTAGAACCTTTACGGCATAGTGCCGCTCATATATTAGCTTCAGCAGTTAAAGTATTATACCCGGAAGCCAAACTGGGTATGGGTCCTGCCATAGAAGACGGGTTTTATTATGATTTTGACTATCCTTCCCCCTTTACCCCTGAAGATTTAGCTAAAATTGAAGCTAAAATGGAAGAAATTATCAAGGCTGACCTTCCTTTTTTTCAATCCGTAGTTTCTAAAAAAGAAGCGCAGGAAATCCTGACAGAACTGGATGAACCGTATAAGCTGGAATTACTTGAGGGTATTCCGGATAATTCGGTCAGTTTTTACCGCCATGGAAATTTTACCGATTTATGTAAAGGGCCTCATTTGAAAAAAACAGGGGAAGTCAAAGCCGTGAAGCTTCTAAGCGTAGCCGGGGCATATTGGAAAGGTAGCGAGACCAATAAAATGCTTCAGCGGATATACGGGACCGCTTTT
>CAZDKO010000047.1:0-8161 GCA_964506075.1 uncultured bacterium | reverse complement strand
GTTACCGGTAACAGCCCTGTTGATTAAAGTGGAACTGCCCTTGGATACAGTACCATTCCCTTCCGTAACTATACTTTGGTAGTAATTTATGTCTATCGGCACAACCGGCATGGGATAAATGCCTTCAAATCGATGAGCTTCAAGCCCTCCTTCTCCTTCACAGTCTCCTAATATATATTGAGAAGCGTATATATCTCCGTCCACTTCAGTGGTCGATTCAGCAAAAATACAGGCACCGTTAGTCCGGATGTCACCGTGAAACTCTAAAGGGGCATAATTAAACAAATTGTTGGCGTGGAAATTAGCGTAATTAAAACCTTCCCAGGGAGGATTTATTCTGACGCGGGATTTAATAATGCGTTCTTTATTAGCATAAGTGTTTTTGGCGGTTACGCGGTAAAGCTCAACACTTTGCGGGTCTTCTTCAACCTTAAAATAAATCATCTGGCTCACCCCGTCCATAGAGATGAGAAACTGCATATATTCATCACCGGGCGGGGTTTCGTGTCCCTTCTCTTTTATCCAGTATAAACCCCGTTGGATGCCCGATTCAGCTAAATAAAAGGCTTTAATCGATTCCACCTCTCCTCTGGCCTGCCGGCATTGCTGGTCTATCAGATATAAAAGGCTGGCCACCCCGATAGAAGTAGTCATAATAAACATCAGGATTAAAAATAACACCGTCCCTTTACAATTCCGTTTTTTTATGGTTTGGGCAGCCATTTTTCTTCTTCCGTTATCATTATATGGGTTCATTTTTCCTATATAATAATTATACCATAAAAACCAAAAAAAGGCTTCGGCTCTACAGATTACTATTGGTTCCGAAGAGTCACTTTAGTATGCAAATCAAAACCCTGATATCCATCCTGAGTAAAAGGGTCTCTAATTTTGAAATTAACGGTTACATTTTTACCGGAAATATTAAAAAGATACTCTCCGCTTTCAATCACTACCCGGTCAATAATCACAATCTCATTATCTTCATTAAGTGCTTCTTCATCATACGAAATATTGTGATAAATAGCGTCTTCGTCAGCGTCGTACCAAAAGTGGTATTTCACCACTACTCCGTCTGCATTGATTGGTCTACTCAATATAATGGTGTTGGTGTTGCCGGAAGAGGGGTTAACGTCTGCAGAAGCCCTTATATCTTTACTTATTCGCTTCATTGCCTGCCAACCTTCGCTTTGAATTATTAACTGTTTTTCCCCGGACCGCCAGGCCCGCTGTATCAGTAGATACGTAGCCAGCATTCCTCCGACCACGATTAAAAAAATTGTAACCGCGATCAATAACTCAAGTAAAGTGGCCCCGGATTTTTTATTAAATTTATTAATCATAGGTGTATATTAATCTGGATTGGCTATCCCGGTTTTTAATTGCTGCTGGTGGTCTCCAGAAATACTCGTCCAGGAAACAGTGACCGTAATCATTTTACCAATGTGAACACCGTCTACAAACCAGTTTTCTATATCGGTAATGCGGTAACCGGTTAAATCATCAGTGGATGAACTTAAATCTGAACCTTCGTCAATAATTACCCCTGATTCAGTAAAAGTCCCCCCGGTGATATCCCTGTAATCTATAGCTTTATATTCTTCTATTGTCTCCTGACATAGGTATATCGCCGCCAAACGATGGGTAGTATCCTGGATATACCGGCTGGCCATACTGCTGGCAATAAGAAAAGCAATGAACACCATCAAAAACAGACTGATGGCTATCAGGGCTTCCATTAAAGTCAACCCTTTTTGATTAAAAAATGCGATTTTCATATCTTTTCACTTATTTATTTAACAAGTATAGCGCTATTATATCTTGGTTGTCAAGCAACTTTATACCGGCAAAAATACCCGGGGTAATCTATTCCCTAATAAACAAAGGATTTCGTAAGGGATAGTCCCGATTTTTCGGGCCATATCTTCGGTGGTAATGACCTGATTATTTTTTCCCCCCATAAGAATAACTTCATCTCCAATCTGAACTGAAGACATTAAACCCAAATTAACTAAAACCAGGTCCATACAGACCCGGCCGATTACGGGAAATTTTTTCCCTTTGATAATCACCTCTCCGCGGTTGGAAAGAAAACGGCTATAACCGACGCTATATCCAATCGGTAGAATTCCTATTATGGTATCTTTCTTGGCCCGCCAGGTATGGCCATAACTGACCGAACAGCCCTTAGAAACTTTCTTTAAAAAAATAACCTTTGATTTCAAGCTCATTACCGGTCTTAAAGAAATTGAACGGGAAACTTCACCGGAAGGATAACAGCCGTATAGAATCAAACCGGGACGAACCATATTAAAATAACTCTGAGGAACATCAAGAATAGCCGCACTATTAGCTGCGTGTTGCCAGGGAATATCTATCCCGTTCTTTTTAAGTTCGTCAAGTATTTTTTGAAAACGCTGGATTTGTAAATCAGTCAACTTCTTATTCTTTTCGTCAGCGGATACAAAATGGGTAAAAATCCCCTGCAGATGAATAAAAGGTAACGCTTTTATTTTTTTAATTAAACTCACGGCTTCTTTATAACCGACGCCTAATCTATGCATCCCCGTATCAATTTTAACCTGGGCGTTCACCTTTTTTCCCTTTTTTTTAGCAATTTTACTTAAAAGCTGAGCGGACCTCAAATCGCTTATCGTCGGGATTAACCGATAATCTATAACCGCTTCAATTTGCTCGGGAAGAATGCCGGAAAGAACAGCCACGGGTAATTTAATTCCCCCTTCACGTAAATTCTTAGCTTCAGCCACGGTAGCCACGCCCAAAGCGGCTACTCCATTTTTAGCCAGAAGCCGGGATACTTCCCTGGCCCCGTGTCCATAAGCATCTGATTTAACCACCGCTAAAATACCTCTACCTTTAATTTTTTGTCTGATCTGATTCAGATTATAAGACAAAGCCTTTAAATCAATATCCACCCAACTTAACGGTTGAATTTTTTCCTTTAACATGTTATTTTCTTTTCTTTGATATTTCCGGTTTACGGAGATAAACGGGTTGTAATAAAGAAATATTATTTATAGCTTCAGAACTTAATTTTCCCCCGGCCAATTGGGCAGCCACTGCGGCCCGGGGAAAAGAAAAAACTCCAGAAACAAATCTGGCTAAAGAACCTAATTCCCGGCTAATAATATCCTCATAAATTTCTGCTCCTTCGCCTAAAAAAACCGCCGGTTCTTTAATCATCCGGCATAATTCTTCTATGGTCAACACCAAATCAGCCGTTTCCCTTTTTAATCCGGAGCCGTTTTCTTTGTTTCTAAAAATCGCCGCATAGACTAATTTTTTCTTGGCATCCAGTACGGGTATGACTAATTTTATATTTTCCATGCCGTCGTTTCTTAATCCTTCAGCCAGGATTTCCAGGGTAGAAATACCTAAAAGGGGCTTTTTTAAAGATAGAGCCAGTGTTTTGGCAACACTTATACCGACCCGCAGCCCGGTAAAAGAACCTGGCCCCTGACTGACGGTAATAACCCTGACTTTTTCTATACCAAGGCCGGATAATTTCAAAACCTTATCTATGGCCGGCCAGAGCCGGTCTTTATAATCCTCATGGCGTTCATATCCTTCTTCCACGATTTTTCCTTTATCATTAAGAAGGGCGACGCTGCCTCTATTCATTATAGCTGTTTCAATGGCTAAAATACACATTTATATTTATTTTTTTGATTAAATCCTGATAGTTTTCCCCATGGCCGATAAATTCAATGGACCTCTGGTTTCTATCTATAATTTTAAAGTTTATCTCCAGGTAGGCATCCGGCAATAATTTTTCAACCTTGTTTCCCCACTCCAGAACTGTAGCTCCCTTTCTATAAAAATACTCTTCCAGGGCTAAATCGGAAACCTGTTCAATATCCAACCGGTAAAAATCAAGATGATAAAGAGCAAGTCTTCCCCGGTATTCTCTGACTAAAACAAAAGACGGACTGATAACGTCATCTTTATTAATCCCCAGGCCGGCGGCCAGGCCCTGGACAAAACAGGTTTTACCACTCCCTAATTCACCGACTAACGAAATAATCGACCCGGGGAAAAGATACCTGCCTAAATCGGCCCCAACTCTTTGAGTTTCCTCAGCTGATTTGGTAACCACTATCCGCTCCATCAGATCACCTTTCAAAAATGAGTATATCCTTTGTCTCTAAAAGAATCCCCGGCTTTGGCGGGAACAATTTCACCGATTATACAAACCGGAAAATTAGGTTTATCATCAAGGAGTTTTTTGGCTTCCCGTTCCGGCAAAGTAAAAAGTAATTCGTAGTCTTCACCTCTCTGGGTAGCTAATACCCAGGGGTCAAAACTTAAAATTTCAGCCACTTTTTTAACCGATAGCGGAATGGGAAGAGCATTTTTATCTATTTTGGCCCCGACCCGGCTTCTTTCTAAAATATGCTTTAAATCACCGATTAACCCGTCGCTTAAATCAATCATTGCGTTAATTTTGAAATTTCTCACCAGATAATCTGATTCTTTTAAGCGCGGCGTCGGCTCAAATTGCCTCCTTAAAAGCCTGTTTTTATACCGCTCTTCTATTTTGCTCCTGTTTTTTAATATCTCTAAACCGGCCGCCGCTTCTCCTAAATTACCGGTAACCATAATTTTATCACCAATTTTTGCCCCGTCCCGTCTGATTAAATATTTGGGACCAACCTCTCCTGATAAAAAAACATCTATTATCAGTTTATCCGGAGAAAGAGAAATGTTACCCCCCACAATATTGACGTTAAACCGGTTAGCTATATTCCGTAGACCCCGATATAATTCGTCGCAAAAATCTACTCTGGTTTTAGCCGGAATGGCCAGAGAAATTAAAGCCGCTACGGGTTTAGCACCCATCGCCGCCAGATCGCTTAAATTAACCGCCAAAGCTTTCCAGCCAATCTGATAGGGAGAAGCAGAGTGATGAAAATGTATCCCTTCAATTAGCATATCGCAGGTTAACACCTGCCATTGCCGGCTTGAGGTTTTAATAACCGCCGCGTCGTCTCCTATTCCCAATATCACCCGGCGGCGATCTATCTTTAAACCACCGGCAATCCTTTCTATAAGTCCGAACTCACCGATAGATTTTATATCATCTTTTTTAAGCCATTCCAACATATTAAACTTACCAGCCGTAGCCATAATATAAAATTCCCGTGCATTCTAAATCATTTTCGCCAACAGGCTTTTTTTAAGAATCACCGCTTTATGAGGACAAACCTCCAAACAGCACAGACATAAGATACACCTTTTGTAATTTATAAGCAACCTGGATTTTTTACAACCAATGGCTTCTACCGGACAACTTTTTACACAAACTCCGCATTTTATACAATTTTTATTGATATAAGGATAAACACGATATAATCCGGCTACTATCTTAATTAAAAATTTTGGTAAAAATTCAAGAAGTCTCCCCCGGAAAGAAGTGCCGGGTAAAATAAAATCATTTATTTTTACGTCATTTAAATTTTCTCCCAGCACCTCGATTTTTTTAAAATTGCTTTCACCTATTCCTTTTTCTCTGGCTTTGTCTATGATTGGAACTTTATCAGGGGTGATACCGGCCAGTAAAGCCATAACTGTATCTAAAGCGACGGCATCAGAACTGGCCATAATTAAACCCAATGGCCGGATTTTCCCGGCTGACCCCGGTCCATCTCCTTCTAAACCTATCACTCCATCCATAATCGAAAGGTGCGGGGAGACCCTGGAAAAAACTTCTAAAATCATCTCACTAAAGAATTCCGGAGCCGGCGCCTCTTTATGTAATTCGGTTTTAGTTAAACCAGCCACAACCCCGTACATATTTTTCACCGCCCCCGTAAGTACGGTTAGACTGTGTGATTTAAACTTAGGGATAGAAATAATAACGTCCATCTCCATTACTTCCCGGGCAACAGGAATTTCTCTTATTCCCGGTAAGCCGGTTGAAAATTTCTCAAAATGTTCAAACTTTAAAAGTCTGGCTCCAGTCCGCTCGGCTACCCCTTTTATCCCGGTTATCTCCCAGAGATATTCTATGCTTGGCTCAAACCCTCCGGGAGAATCGCCAATATAAGGAATACCCCCGGTTTCTTTAACCAGCTCACTCAGAACTTCAACCACGGCCGGATGGGTATCAATAGCAGTCTGGGGCGGTCTGGCTGAAAGAAGATTCGGCTTAAGAAGCACTTTATCGCCCCGCTTTATAAATTTTCCTATCCCCCCGATTAAATCCAGAGCTTTAATTATAGCTTTTTTAAGCTGAAGATAATCATAATTATCACATTTAACAACTGAGACCTTGGTCATATTTCTGCTATTGTAAATATCCTAAACTCCTCAGTCTATCTTTAGTTTGCTCATCCAGAGGTTCTTTTAAAGGTGTTACGGTGGGTCTGGGACGATTCATCCATTCTTCCAATATTACCTTCAAATATTCAAATTGTTTTTTTTCTATCCCGGCCAGATTAACTGTTTCTTCGGCATCATTTTTCAAATCATATAATTCATATTCATCGTCTGTCAAGTTATAAATTAACTTCCAGCCGTCAGTTCTGATTGATTTTAGATTTAATCCATTGGAAACCTCGCTAAAAGCATAAATTTGTTTATTCTCCCGGCCTAAAATAACGGGAAGTAAGCTAATGCCTTCCACTTCAGTATCAGTTTTTATTTTAAGAAAAGAGAGAATGGTGGGGATAATATCAATCATTTGAACCTGCTGGTCTATCACCCCGCCTCTGGGGATTTTAGGCCCTTTGATAATCAAAGGGACCTTTAACAACTGGTCATACAAATAATAACCGTGCTGGAAATAATAGTTGTGTTCACCGAGGCTTTCTCCGTGATCGGAGGAGATAATTACCAGGGTATTTTTATCCAGATTCAGAGTTTTTAACCTGTCTAATATTCTTCCCAGCTGTTCATCAATATAAGCAATTTCCCCGTCATATTGTGAAATATAATATTCAATATCAGTTATATGATTAACGACGGCAAAATCCGGAATAAAGCCTTTACCGCCGGCGCCTTTGCCTATGGGTAGTTTTTTGCCAGCTTCAGCAGATATAAAGAGTTCATTATACGGCGCCGGCGGTAAATACGGTGTGTGGGGAAAATCAAAAAAATGCACCCAGATAAAAAATTTTTTGTTTTTAAATTTTACCATCCATTCTAAAATCTGCTCAATCAACCCCTCAACCTCGGGGGCATCAAAAAAATAATCAAATCCTCTCCCACTGCTGGGAATCTCTTTATAAATCCAGTTACCCCCTCCGCCCCAGGCGGTAACATAATTTTTTCTTTTTAATGTTTCGGCAAGGGTAACTAAACTTTGGTCTAAAACCAGACCCCAGTCGTCTACTTTATGTGTGGAAGGATAGGTAGAGGTTAGAAGCGACATCAAAGAGGCTGCGGTCCAACTCGTCTGGCTAATTGCCTGAGTAAACAATACCCCGTCTTGGGCTAATTTATCAATGTTAGGGGAGGTGGCTCTTTTATATCCATAACAACCCAGATGGTCCGGTCTTAAAGCATCAATAGTAATTAATACAACATTGGGAGAGGAAAACTTTATTTTACAATAACTGAACACCCCGCCGCTTATCGCGATTATGGTAACAATAAAAAAAAACCGCCTTACACTAAATCTTCCCATATTATAAAATATGCTTAAATTACGGCCGTCATTTTTTAATTAAACCTCTCAGTTTTTTGGTAAAAGGCCGCCGGATGATACCGGATTCAGTAATTATCGCGCTGATATAACGGTGGGGGGTAACGTCAAAAGCCGGGTTATAAACTTCTACTCTGGGAGGAGCGATAAAGCCTTGATTAATCTTTCTAACTTCATCTCCATTTCTTTCTTCTATCGGGATTTCCCGTCCGGATTTAATGTTTAAATCAAAAGTAGAACTGGGAGCGGCAACGTAAAAAGGCACTTTATGCACTTTAGCCAAAACGGCTAAACTATATGTGCCGATTTTATTAGCCACATCTCCATTGGCGGCAATGCGGTCGGCTCCGACAATGACACAATTAATTTTTCTCTGTTGCATTAAGGTGGCGGCCATATTATCACAGATTAGAGTCACTTTAACACCCGCTTTACTGAGTTCCCAGGCAGTGAGTCTGGCTCCCTGTAAAAGTGGCCGGGTTTCATCAACATAGA
>CAZDKO010000046.1:0-8793 GCA_964506075.1 uncultured bacterium | reverse complement strand
CTTCGCAGTCCCAACGTGTACCTGATGAATTCGGTCAGAGGGATGCAGAAGATACGAATTGTTAAACGGGACAGGGTTATTTTCTATCCTGCGCAGATGAAATAGACATACTTATTCCCAAGGAGATATCAACATGGAGACAGATAGATATAGATGCAGAAAAATAATTAAGTTTATATTTACATTAATCGTAGTAATGACCTTAACCTCCAAAGGCGTTTTAGCTTTAGAAATCAAAGATTACCTGGATGAATTTATATTAACCGCCTTACAAGTTTCAGCCGTCACCACGGATATGGATATGTATCTGGGGTGGTATCCTGAAGAGAAAGAATCAATAAAAGAAGCCTCGGAAAAAGCCATTGAAGATTTAGAAGACATAGAGAGCCGTTTAAATAGCTTAAAACTACCTAAAAAATTAGTTAAACTAAAAGAAGCCAATTTAAAATTAATAGACAAACTCAAAGAGATTTATACCGGAATAGAAACGAAAAGTGATGAGGAAATCCGGCAGGGATTCTTTGAGCTTAACGAGCTTTACGCCCCGTTCCAGGGAAAATTGGAGAGTACCCTGGAAAAGAACAGTCCTCCCCGGGAGTTACCGGAAAACTTTGAACCTCTTAATGAAGAGCTTAAGCTTATCCAGAATGAAGAAGATAAAACCAATTATCTTAACGCGATTAAGCTGATTAAAGGAAAAAAATATTTTGGAGCTTATGAAATTTTGAATCAACTCCGGACGGCTTACAAAAATCTGGCGTTTGAAGATTGTGTTTTGCTTAAAATGTCGGATTGCCTGCTCCTGGCAGATTTCGATTCAGAAATAAAAAAAGAAAATCAATTACAAGGGGAAAGGAGTGGTTTAGAACTCCTTACAGAAATATTGAATAAAAAGAGATATTCTCCGGTTCTCTATGAAGCCTTTTATAAATGGCGGACGATTGAACAATATTTGAATTACGGTGTCTCAAACACGTCCGAGATTCCTAACAAAGCATATAACGAAAAAAGATGGGAAATTATTCAATTAATAAAAGAATACGCCAAAGATAATCCGGATGATCTCTGGGCACAAGCCCAGGTTGATTTACTCCGGTATTTACCGAATATTTTACGGGGCGGTATTATGGGTAATGACAGTCTTGAACACTGGGGAAATCTTTACGTTGATTTTTCCGGATTTAAACAAGAAAGCGAGTGATAGAGATGAGAACTTTTTTTCTGTCAGGGTTTTTAGGTCTGGTTTGTTTTATTCTACCGGCTTATGCCTCTGGCGATACCCAAGAGTTTCAGCGCGAAAGAGAGCTGATGGTTAAGGAACAAATAGAAGCCCGGGGAATAAAAGATGCTCGCCTGCTTACGGCCATGCGCAAAGTAAAAAGGCATTTATTCGTTCCTCCCGCCTATAGACATCGCTCTTATGAAGATTCCCCCCTGCCTATCGGTGAAGGACAGACAATTTCCCAGCCTTACATTGTGGGGTTAATGACGGCGCTATTGGAACTGAAAGAAGACGACCGCGTTTTAGAGATAGGCACCGGTTCAGGGTATCAAGCCGCAATTTTAGGAGAATTGGTAAAAGAGGTTTACACCATAGAGATACTGGAACCCTTAGCCACCCGGTCTAAAGAATTACTTCAAGAATTAGGGTATAATAACATTAAAGTCAAACAGGGAGACGGTTTTTTAGGCTGGCCGGAGTATGCCCCGTTTGAGGCGATAATCGTTACCTGCGCTCCGGAAGAAGTCCCTGCTCCGTTGCTTGAACAGTTAGCTGAAGGCGGCCGTTTAGTTATACCCGTAGGAGACCAATGGCAGGAATTAAAATTAATCCGTAAGAAGGAGGGGAAAATTACGACCGAGAATATTATTCCGGTCCGGTTTGTTCCGATGTTAAGAAATGAGTAGTAACGTTTATCTAAACCCAAAGTTATATTTGCTGCGCTAAAGTGAACAGTGAAATTAAACAACTGCGATTAACCTGCTGGCCGGCAACGTTGATTCTAAATAAAAACAGTTAATTCCGAATACCCAGACGCCCAAAAATTTTTAAAAAATATGGAGAAAACCTTCATCCCCAATCTTTTAACGCTGATTTCAGGAATCTGCTGGATAGCCGTATATATATTTATTATCAGGAGGAATTATAAAGATAAAACTTATGGTATACCGCTGGCCGCTTTTTCGGCAAATATTATGTGGGAATTTTTTTATTGCTTTGTCGCTCCTTTCCCGCCTCCTCAATTATATATCAACGGCATCTGGTTTGGACTAAACCTGGTAATATTTGTTCAAATCCTTACCTATATTAAAAAAGAATATCCCAACCGGCCGGCTTTATTTATATATTCCCTGGTATTATTGAGTTTACCCGTCACCTATTTTATAATTTATTTCTCTCATCAGGCAAATATTGTTCCCGTTTCGTCAGCCTATGCGCAAAATTTTATGATGTCTATTCTCTTTATTACTATGCTTTTAAAGAGAAATAGTGCCCGAGGACAAACGATTTATATCGCTATATTAAAAGCGCTCGGGACAATGTTGATTTCTATTCTGTTCTATTACGTGTATAAAGCCTATCGGCAGTTAAACATTATGGCGTATTTGTATCTGGCGATAGTGTTCTTTGATACGCTTTATATTTTTATGCTGTTTTTTCAGATTAAAAAAGAGGGAGAAAATCCATGGTTACGCTGGTAAAATATATATTGCGTTCTACCACCCGTAAAACGCTTATTAAAAATTATTCTATTATATTAATTCTGGTAGTTTTTTTCTGGGGTTCTGGATGTGTTTCTAAGTCTACCCGTGGTTTTGTTCCACAAGCCGGGGATTTATTATTCCAGGATCTCGACGGCAGCCCCTTTTATGAAGCGATAGAAAAAGTGACGGAAGGGTATAAAGGCGCGGACCTTACACATATTGGTCTTGTGGCTATTAATCCCGATGGCAGCATAGTGGTTCTGGAAGCTTCACTGGAAGGTGTCTGTGTTGCCCATTTAGACGTGTTCCTTAACCGCAGTCTTAACCGTAACGGACGTCCAAAGGTCCTGGTCGGACGGCTCAAACCAGAATACCGTCACCTCATCCAACCGGCAATCACCCAGGCACTGGCACTTAAAGGAAAATCTTATGATAATCTCTTCGATGTTCAAAACGACGCCTATTACTGTTCGGAATTAATTTACCAGTGTTTTCAGAAAGCAAATGATAATAAACCGCTTTTTAAATTACAACCCATGACCTTCGTGGACCCTGATACCGGAGAAACATTTCCGGTCTGGAAGGAATATTTTACCGGGCTGGGTACGCCGGTTCCCGAAGGCAAACCCGGAATAAATCCCGGCACTATTTCTCGCTCAAAGATTATAGATATTATTTATTTCTACAGCCCTCCCGAAACCTGGAAAAAATTTAGATAATACTATAATAAAGTAAAATTTTGTTAAACTTTAAATTTATTGACAATTTTATTTAATTATATTATATTATATAGGTAGTATAGGTGTTGCCTATTCTGCAGCATAAGTAATTCTTGTTTTTATTACCACGGGTTTATAAGGAATCCAAAAAGATAAATCTATTTTTCATTGTACCTCTACAGTTTTGCAAAAACAAAACTAAATGTGGGGGGAAATGAGGGGGAAACGATGGATTATAGAGTCGCCGCCTCGCTACTAAAAGCAGCGATGGAATCTCCTCTGGTAGTGGATAAACTCTGGCAGGCAAAACATAATGTCCCGCAAAATCAGGAAAGCTTTAATGCCTGTCTCTTTCTTGACGAAATGCTCGGCGGAGAAGGCCGACCTGATAGTCCCGCTGCCCTTGAAATTAACGAAAATGTCAACCTCTATATTGACTTTCTTATGGACCCTATCAGTTACCCGGAAGAATTACGGAAAAAAGCAGAGCTTACTTTTAAACCCTTCGGTAGAGTTCCAAAATGGAGCCTGCCGGCAGGATTCCAGCGAGATTCCGGTCTTCAGGCTCTCCTGGAAAGAATATTTGAAAAACAAATTCAAGCCAAGTTATATCTTCCCGGTTTTATTGAAACCGCACTTATCATTTACAGGCCTTCACCGACTAAAATGCTCTATCCCTGGCAGCAAGCCATTCATTCTTATAAAACCTGTGCGACGCTGCACTTATCGAAAATTTCTTCACGGTACGTGCAGATTAGCGGAACCAAAGGCTACGAAATATGTTTTCGGGGCGCAGAAATTGAATGTGCCCGGATAAATCTGCTGCTCAAACCCGGTTTAGAGCAAATTTTTGAATTTCAAACTTTACTGTTGGAAGAAAAAAAATATCTCTTTGACGATTTTATATCCGACCTCAGATAAAAAAAGACTTATCATCCCGGCGAAATAAAACAAGGGGGGTAATCCCGAACGTTAGAAACCCCATGGAAAGAGAAAGGAAAATGGCAGAAAAAAAACCGAAAAAAAGTAATAAAAAACCCAGTGAGACAAAAGGTAAATGTAAAGCGGCCTGTCCTAAAAGCAGTTGTTACGGAACGTGTGACGATAAAGAAGGACATGCCGGTATGCACCACTGTTTCGTCTGCGGTAAATGGTGGTTATAATTTTCCACCTTGAAATTTTTCAAAAATAATTAAAAAAATCCATAAAATCTTAATTAAACCAATTTCCGGCGTATCTCTTCATAAATCAATTTAGGTTTTAAATCACTCCCGACACAAACCATAATGGTTAAGGCGTTTGAAATAAGTTTTCCATCCTGGTTTTTTATGTTGTATTCAAACCGGATTTTCGCCCGGGAAATTTCGGTGAGGCGGGTATCTATTTCTAAAACGTCACCGTAAAAAGCCGGAGCTTTATAATCAATTTCCTGCCGGGCGACGACAAATAAGGTCCCCTCTTCGGCCAGTTTTTTAACGAAAAGACCTCTCTTTTCTAAAAATTCGGTACGCGCTTCTTCCAGAAACTTTAAATAATTGGCATAATACACTACGCCGCCGCAATCAGTATCATGATAATAAATTTTTACTTTCACCTTCACTCCCCTATAATTTTAACCAATACTCTTTTTTTACGCTGCCCGTCAAATTCGCCGTAAAATATCTGCTCCCAGGGACCGAAGTCAAGTTTTCCGGCGGTAATGGCTACTACCACCTCCCGTCCCATAATCGTCCTTTTAAGATGGGCATCGGCATTATTTTCTCCGGTAAAATGGTGTTGATAGTCCCGGCCGAACGGAGCTAATTTCTCTACCCAGTCCATAAAATCCTGATGCAATCCCCCCTCATCATCGTTAATAAAAACGCTTGAGGTAATGTGCATAGCGTTAACCAGACATAAACCTTCTTTTACCCCGCTTTCCTTTACCGCCTCTTCAACTGACGGGGTTATATTAACAAAATCATAGCGGTTTTTAGTGTTAAACCAGAGGTATTGTGTATAGGTTTTCATTTTAAAATTAAACGGGGAACAAAAGTTCCATTTTGTTTACGTTGGTCTCTTTTTGAGGCTGATGAATTTCCCGTCTTCAAACTTTAACGCTTTCGTTAATTTACCGTCCGGACCGTAGATTTTTTGCCACCCGTCTTTTCTATCATTTTTATATTCGGTTAAAGCCATTAACTTTCTATTTTCGTAATAATTTTTTGTAACGCCCTGTTTCTTTCCATTTCTATAAGGTATTTCCGATTTCAATATCCCGCTTTCGTAATAATATCTCCCCAGCCCTTCCTTTTCCCCTTCCCGATAAGACACCTGCCATCTTAACCGTCCGTTTTCGTAATACCTTTTAACCACACCCTGTCTCTTTCCGTTTTTATAAGGCGCTATTTCCTTTAACGCCCCGCTTTCAAAATAACGTTTTGCCAGCCCTTCCAGTCTTCCTTCTTTATAGGGCTTCTCTGATTTTAATTTCCCGCTTAAATAATATTCCTTCTTTAACTCTATTTTGACCCTGCTGCAGCTAATAATGGAAACGGAAAGAAAACCGATTAGAATTATTAATACGCCTTTTTTCATTTTAACTTTCCTGTCAACCAGTCACCAGTTAACCACTCACCAATTAACCAACCGGATAACCGGTACACTTAACAATCTGAATCACTTTATTTCTTGTTTTCTCTCCCTTTATAATTTTAATCTCAGATTTCCGGCAATTAAAATAATCAGCTAAAACCTCGATAAGGAGTTTATTGGCTTTACCTTCTACCGGCGGCGCCGTCAAACGAACTTTGAAACGCTGTCCATCTTTTAACACTTCATTTTTTTTAGCGTGCGGGATAACCTTTATTGGTATAACCTTAAGCATCTGAATTCTTAAAACTTCCTTATTTTTGCCGATATTTTTATTCTAAAACAACGGCCGCTAAAAATATCGTTATTATCCCCCATTACCGTTATTATTGTTATTATTACTTTCTATCTTCCTGTCCAGATTAAAATCCTTGTCGGTAAATAACGTCACACAGGTATCCACTACCCGGGGATCATAGAGAACCTTTTTATTCTTAGAAATTTCTGACAGGGCTTCATTTATACCCAGAGCCACTCTATAAGGCCGGCGGAAAGCCATCGCTTCAACGACATCGGCTACCCCTAAAATTTTTGCTCCCATAAGTATTTTACCGTCTGAAAGTCCCAGAGGATAACCGGAACCGTTTATCCTTTCGTGATGCTGAAGAACCATTTCGGCAACCGGCCAGGGAAATTCTATCATTTTTAATATATCGTATCCCCTTTGCGGATGAGTCCTTATTATTTCAAACTCAACACTGTTCAGTTTACCGGGCTTACTGAGAATATCGGAAGGGACGTATATCTTGCCGATATCATGCAATATACCGGCTAAACGGATACCGTTAATTTCGTCTCTGGAAACACCCATTTCCCGGGCTATGGCACACGCAAGATTAGATACTCTTCTTTGATGACCGGCTGTATACGGGTCTCTGGTTTCAATTATTTCCGTCATCGCCTGAACCGTTTCTTCAAAAACCCGCTGTAATTTAGCAAAGCTCTGTTTAATTGCTTTTTCGGCTTGTTTAAGCCCGGTAATATCCATCATTGAGCCAATCATCCGGGTAGCTTTACCGGAGTTATTATGAATTATAAAAGCCCGGTCAAATATAACCGCATAAGAATTATCTCTGCAGCAAAAACGATACTCATCCGACCAGACAAACCCTCCCCTTTCAATAACTTTATGAATCCCTGAAATAACCCTTTTTCTATCCTGCGGATGTATTTTTGCTTCTCTCCATTGGATATTGGAAATAATTTCATCCTTCGGATATCCAAAACGTATCCGAACAGCGTCGTTCCACCAGACCTTACCGGTTAACAAATCCCAATCCCAGACGACGTCATTGGTCGCCCGGGAAAGAAGTTTGAAGCGCCTTTCACTCTCTCGTAAGGCCGCTTCACTCTCTTTATTCTGAGTAATATCAATGATGGTCCCGCGATAACCAATAAGTTTCCCTTTTTTATCCAGAACAGGAACACCGCTGGTCGAAAACCAGACAACTCTTCCATCTTTATGGATATTACGATTTACGAATCCGCGGAAAGCCCGTTTTCTGGCAAAAACCCGGAAAGCCAGTTTTTTCTGCTCATCCCGGTCCTCAGGATGAAATAAATCATAAAAATACTTCCCCTGTAATTCGTCGGGTTTATAGCCCAATATATCTTCAATCACCGGATTGGAATAGATATATTGTCCTTTCGCGTTAATTTCCCAAATCCATACCCTGGCATTTTCAGCTGCTTCGTGAAATTTTATTCCCTCTTCTTTGGATTTTTTATCTGCACCTGACTTCTTAAGTAGAACTTCCGCTTTCTTTTTTTTCATTCCTCTCTCCTCAGTTCAACTTATTAATCTTAGGGCTTTGATATATATATTTTACTACAAATTATATATAAATCTGATATTAAATACAAGAAAATAGATGCTTGATAGATTAAAATTATAACTTAAAGAATAATTATCCCTCTCTACAGAATGATAATATTATCTTCTTTACCGTCAGATAAAAAGAGGGAAAACATATGTCCGGAGGAGGGGGAAAAATTTTTTAAAGATGCAGGTATTGACTTAAATAATTCCTTGTTTTCTCACAAACATAACCGATAAACTTATCTTCATCCTTCTGTTTAAGAATAAACAACTTTACACCGGTCTCAAATAACTTCTTGTTGTTATCTCTTTTAACGGGGATACACCATTTAGTTTCACCTTGCAGCTGTAACGGCTTGGGTTCGGACGGAAGCCATATTTTTAAATGAAGCTTCTCTCCGTTTTTAAATTCTTTTCCGGAAGCGAAACAGAGGCCTTCTATGCTCATATTTCTAACCCGGCCTGAAACTTCTACCGGGGTTTTATTATTTTTCTTCTGAACTTGAATCTTAAGTTTTGCTTCCAATTTAAATCTGGGATATTTTCTACGGTCTGCCGAACTGTTGTTCATAACTCCCCCCGTATTATCAATTGTGATTGCCGGAATCATTTTCCCCTTTTTTTAATATTGTTTGAATTTCAACCAATAAATCAACAATATTAAAGGGTTTACTGATAAAACAACTGGCTCCTTTTTCCAATCCCTTTGATAAATCTTTCTCGTGAGCTAAAACCGTCAGCATAATTACCGGGATATCGCTCTTTTCTTTTAAGAGTTTACATACCTGAAAGCCATTCATCCCCGGCATCATAATATCCAGTATAATTAAATCCGGCTTCTCCGCTTCAACTTTTTTTAAACAATCTTTCCCGTCCATAGCCGTAACTACTTCATACCCGGCTTTTTCTAATCTGAAC
>CAZDKO010000045.1:0-9418 GCA_964506075.1 uncultured bacterium | reverse complement strand
CACGACGCTCTTCGATCTTACCACCGTGTTACACACGGCTTGTATTGAGACTTCGACCCCCGCATTTTGGGAAGATTTAAAGAGCGTAATATCATCATAAAAATCTGAAGTTTATACCCGATAGAATTTCTTGTGGCGTTTAGAAATTACCCTTTAATTTTTTACAGATGAGTCATTGTTCTGTTATTATCGCTATAGATGGACCCAGCGGTGCCGGTAAAAGCACCTTAGCCAGAGCTTTAGCCAAAAGGTTAAATTTTTATTATCTTGATACAGGGGCTATGTATCGGGCTTTGGCGTGGCAATCTCTCAGGGCAAAAATTAATTTGAAAGACAGGAAAAAAATTATTGACTTCTGTAAGAAGCAGAAAATGGAATTAATAAATTCCGGCAGAATCTTCAAGGTTTTTCTTAACGGTAAAGATGTGGGCAGTAACATCCGAGCGGCTAAAATAGGCGAGATTGCTTCCATATTAAGCAGGATTCAGGAAGTGCGGGATATAATAAACAGTAAACAAAGGGAAGCGGCCAGGGGAAAAAAGATTATTTTAGACGGGCGCGATATCGGAACGGTGGTTTTTCCTGAAGCTGATTGTAAGATTTTTTTGGATGCTTCTTTAAAGGAAAGAACGAAGCGCCGTTTTCATGAATTTTTTTATAAAGGTGTTAAAGTGGATAGTAAAAGTGTGCAGGAAGATTTAAAACGCCGGGACTCAAGGGATAGTCTACGGAGGGTTGCCCCGTTAAGGAAAGCGCGGGATGCTGTTTTACTGGATACAACCAATTTATCGATTCAGGATATGGTTGAGGCAGCGTTAAAAATTATATCCCGAAAAATCAGATTGGATGTTTTATAAATTTTGTAGATTTATCTGCTGGGTTATTTTAAAGTTAATTTTCCGGATGGGTGTTGACGGAAAAAGCAATATCCCTCAGGAAGGAGCTGTCATGTTGGTGGCCAATCATGCCAGTTTCCTGGATCCGGTAGCGGTCGGTGTGGCTTCTTCCAGGGGGCTTACTTATTTCGCCCGGGAGCAATTATTCAGAGTTCATTTTTTCTCGAAATTACTACGGGCTGTGAACGCTATACCTATTAACAGGAAAAAACTCGAGCTTTCGGTAATACACCGGATTTTTAGATTAGTAGACGAAAATAAAGCCTTTGTTATTTTCCCTGAGGGGACACGTTCCCGAAACGGAGAAATGCAAAGAGGCAAACCGGGAGCGGGATTAATTGCCTGGAAAACTAAAGTTAAGGTAGTCCCGGTATTAGTTCAGGGTACTTTTAAGGCCCTTCCGGCCGGGGCAAAATTTATTTATCCGGCCAAGATAAAAATATTTATCGGGAAGCCGTTAGTTCTGGACGAGTTTTATAGCCAGACGGCCTCCAAAGAATTATACCAGAAGATTACAGATAAAATGATGTCGGCTATTAAGGCGTTGGAACATTGAGTAAAATTATTTTAGCTAAACATATCGGTTTTTGTTCTGGGGTAAAAAGAGCGGTAAAGTTAGCGTATGAAGCGGCGAAGAAGGGCAGGGTTTATTCTCTCGGCCCTTTAATTCATAATCCCCAGGAAGTAGAACGTTTGGGAAAAGCCGGTATAAAAATAGTTAAAAATCTTAGCGGGCTTAAAAAAGGTTATTTGATTGTTCGTTCTCATGGTTTGCCTCAGAAGACTATCGGAGTCGCTAAAAAACAGGGATTAAAGATTATTGACGCTACCTGTCCTCTGGTTAAGAAGGTCCAGAAAATAGCCTGTCAGTTAAAAGAGGAAAGATATTGGATTATTATGGTCGGAGACCGGCATCATCCTGAGGTTAGGGCTATCTGGGAAAGTGCGGGGAGGAAGTTTTCAGTTGTTTCCAATGGAAAAGAGGCGGAGGTGGTTTCTTCACCCCGGAGTAAAATAGGAATTATCGCTCAGACGACTCAAAGTGAAGCCAATTTTGTGGATGTAATAGACCGGCTGAAAAGAAATAATAAAGATTTAAAAATTTACAATACTATCTGCCGGGAAACCGCCCGAAGGCAAAAAGAACTTTTGGGTCTAGTAAAACGAACAGACGCTATTCTCGTTATCGGAGGGTTTAACAGCGCTAATACCCGGCGTTTAGTTGAATTAAGCCGGCAGTCGAAGATTCAAACGCATCATCTGGAAAGCAGTAAGAATTTAAACAGAATTAATCTTAACGGTGTTAAGAATATAGGTATTATCACCGGGGCTTCTACTCCGGATTGGTTGGTTAAGGAAATAATGGGGAAGTTAAAGAAGAAGTTAAATGAAAAATCAGTAAAGCATTAGTATTGTTGCTTCGTTCTAGATAGGTTGAACTATCTAAATAAAAAACGAAGAGGCAAATCCCGCTTTAAAGTTTAACAGCGGGAAAAATATTAAGGAGGATGTATAAGCATGAAGAAGTTGAGTAAAAGTAACTTTGTAGAAAATGATTCGGAACGGGAAAAATTCAGTAGAATCTACGAAGAAACTCTCAGGGGTATCGAGGAGGGAGAAATAATTCAGGGTAAAATCGTAAAGATTGATAAGGGAGAAGTGTATGTTGATGTCAAATACAAATCAGAAGGTGCCATTGCCATAAGTGAATTTCCTGAACCGGAAGCGCTTAAAGTAGGAGATGAAGTCAACGTATATATCGAATCCAAAGAAGATGAAAATGGCAATCTTGTTCTTTCTAAATTAAAAGCAGATGAGTCAAAAAACTGGCAGTCTGTTTTATCTATTGCTAAAGATAACCGGGAAATAAGCGGTAAAATTATGAGAATGGTAAGAGGTGGGTTTATGGTGGATGTAGGAATGGAAGCTTTTCTTCCCGCTTCCCAGCTTGGACTCAGAGCGGTAAAAAATCTTAACGATTTTGTCGGTAAGCAAATGGATTTTAAAGTCGTTAAGATTGATAAAAAGCGAAAGAATATAGTCGTTTCTCATCGGAAATGGCTGGAAGAAGTCAGAGAAAAAGACCGGGACCAGTTGTTAAAAGAAATTCAGGTAGGTGAAATTAGAAAAGGCCGGGTTAAGAATTTAACTGATTTCGGCGCTTTTATAGACTTGGGAGGCATAGATGGTCTGCTTCATATTACCGATATCACCTGGGGGCGGATTTCGCATCCTTCTGAAATGTTGGCTATCGGGGAAGAAGTAGAGGTGGTGATTCTGGATTTTAATAAGGAAAAAAACCGGGTCTCTTTAGGTTTGAAACAAAAAACCCCCAACCCCTGGGATAATATTGAAAATAAATATCCTCTCGGCAGTAGATTAAAGGGGAAGGTGGTAAATTTAGTTGATTACGGCGCTTTTATTGAATTGGAAAAAGGAGTGGAAGGTTTAATTCATATTTCCGAAATGTCCTGGACGGAAAAATTAGAACATCCTTCCAAAATATTAAATATTGGTGATATCATTGAAGCCGTAGTGATCAATCTTGATAAGGAAAATAAAAAGATTTCTTTAAGTATTAAACAGTTAGAAACAGATCCCTGGATATTAGCCAAAGAAAAATACCTTCCTCAGACGAAAGTTAAGGGTAAAGTCAGAAACATAGTTGACTATGGAGCTTTTGTTGAACTGGAAGAAGGAATAACGGGGTTAATTCATATTTCCGACCTTTCCTGGGGAAAGGTTTCTCATCCCAAGGAGATTTTAAATCAGGGAGACGAAGTGGAAGTGTTAATCCTGGATGTTAATGCTGAAAATAAGCGAATCTCTTTAAGTCTTAAGGAGTTAAATTCGGACCCATGGAAGGTCATATCGGAGAAAATAAAAATTGATGATAATGTCTCCGGAAAAGTCAAAAAGACTACCAGCTTCGGCATTTATGTTGAGTTGGAGAAGGATGTGGATGGTTTTGTTCCCAGTGAAGAGTTAGCTCCGGAGGGAGAAAAGAAGACTGCTTCTGATTTTAAAATTGATGAACAGATAACCGCTACAGTTATAGAGTTAATACCGGAAAGAAGGGAACTGAAACTGAGTATCAAAAAGTATCTGGAAAATCATCAATAGATTTGTTTTTGCGTTTTCTCTCTTTACCCATACAATCGCAGATTTGGACAGGTTCAGTTCCTTTTTTAAAGGGCATTTCAATCTTTTCCGGACAATAATCTTGCGCCAGGAAACCGGTGTAAGGGTCAATTTGGACCAAGACAATATCTTCCGGTTTTTCAAAATCGGTAACGGGTTTATCTTGAAAAGCTTTTTTCATAAAGTCAGCCCAGATGGGGGCGGCCACCTGTCCCCCGGTTTGTTTTTCACCTAAAGAGGTCCGGTCATCATAACCGGCATAGACAACAGTTACCAGTTCAGGTGTGTATCCGGCAAACCAGGTTTCGGTATAGTCGTTGGTTGTCCCTGTTTTTCCGGCGGCGGGCCGTCCAATTCTTGCCTGCCACCCGGTTCCTCTTAAGATTACTCCTTCAAGCATTTTAGTGATGATATAAGCGGTGTCTTCCTGAATAATTTCTTTCTCCTGCGGTAAATTTTCTTCCAATATATTACCGTTACTGTCCAGCACGGTTTTTATGGCGATGGGCTGGGCACCGATACCGTGGTTGGCAAAAACGGTATATCCGCAAGCCATTTCTAAAGGGGTTATTTCCGATGTTCCTAAAGCCAGGGAGTAATGGGGACCCAGATTTCCCTGCGAATGTAACATTTTTTCAGAGTAAGAAATTATATTTTTAAAACCAACTTGATTGAGTAATTTAATAGTAACGATATTCCTGGAGCGTTCCAGTGCTTTGGCTAAGGTTACGGGACCAAAAAAATCTTTTTCATAATTTTCAGGAGCCCAGTATCTTTCTTCAATGGCCTTTTTTTGTCTGTTTTTTTCCCTTCCGGTTAAGTTCACATCCATCTCTATCTTTTCTTTTTCTTTTTCAATAAACTCTTTGAAGTTGCCCAATTCTCTTTCATTACTTAGTTCATAAATCTGGTTTTCCTTGAAGTCATATACCAAAGGAGAATCGTCAATAATGTCAGAAGCCCGCCAGCCTTTTTCAATGGCTACGGAATAGACAAAAGGTTTGAAAGCGGAGCCGGGCTGCCGATACGCCTGAACGGCCCGGTTGAATACTGATTCCTGAAAATTTCTGCCTCCAACCATTGTTTTGATATAGCCGGTGCCGGGTTCAATAGCAATCAGGGCACCTTGTAATTTTAACGGTTCTTTGTCTTTTCCTTTTGATTTTTTGATATGGGGATGGTTTTTATCAAATAACTCCAGTTGTTCAATTAAAACGGTTTCGGCAATTTCCTGAAGTTCGGGGTCCAGAGTGGTATAGACTTTCAATCCGCCGCGATAAAGCAGGTCTTCACCGTATTTAGCTTCAAGGTATTTACGGACGTATTCAACGAAGTAAGGGGCTTTATGATAAGCGCTGGGACGGGCTTTTTTAAATTCAATCGGGAAATTTTGAGCCGCTTCTTTTTCTTCCCGGGAGATATAGCCGGACTTAAACATCCTGTTTAAAACATAATCTCTCCGTTCCATCGCTCTTTTTTGATTCCGGAAAGGAGAGTAAAAACCCGGGGCTCTGGGTAAACCGGCTAAAAAAGTTGCCTCGGAAAGATTTAACTGGTTTAACGGTTTACCAAAATAATTCCAGCTGGCGGCAGTTATTCCATAAGCGCCTCTTCCAAAATAAATTTGATTTAAGTAAAGCTCCAGAATTTCATCTTTAGAATATTTTTTTTCTATCTGGAGAGCTAAAATAGCTTCTCTGATTTTTCTTTCTAAAGTTCTTTCCTTGGTTAAAAAAAGATTCCGGGCGAGCTGTTGAGTGATGGTGCTGGCGCCCTGGACCGTGCCACCGGACAGGATATTCACCTTTAATGCCCTGATAATACCCCGGAAATCAATCCCCCAATGGTGGTAAAAATTAGCGTCCTCAGTAACAATTATGGCCTGTTGGATATAGTCAGGGATGTCTTGTAAAGAAGAGAGAATACGTTTCTCTGCAAAAAAATCGGCGATTACTTCGCCGTTTTCGGCGTAAATTTTAGTAATTAAACTGGGTTGATACTCTTCTAAGAGTTTTACCTGAGGTGATTCTTGAAGGAAAAAAGCGATAACCCCAAATTCAATACCCCAGATTATTAAGAGAAAAAAACCGAAGATAATAAAAGGTAAAGATTTTTTATTCCATATACTCATATTAAATGATGGTGGTATGTTTATAAAGTGTTTTGAGGCAAGGTAAAACTGTAATTCAGGTTATATTATCTCACTTTGCCAGACCTGTCAATTTGATTTTTTTATTGCCCGGGGCCTGAAAGTATGGTATTTTTTTCTATATTATCTTTAATTTAGTCTAAGGGGTATTAAGGAGACATTTATGAACGAAATGGTTAAACGCCAGCTATCTCTAATTAAAAGAGGGGTCACAGAGATAATTCCGGAAAATGAGTTTAAAGATAAACTTAAACTATCAATACAGGAGAAAAGACCGCTCCGGATTAAATTCGGGGCCGACCCGACTGCCCCGGATTTACATTTAGGACACCTGGTAATATTAAGGAAACTCAAGCAATTTCAAGAGTTAGGCCACCAGATTATATTCCTTATCGGTGATTTTACGGCTCTGATTGGCGATCCCAGCGGAAGGACGGAAACCCGCCCCACTCTTTCCCGGGCCGAGATAAAAAAGAATGCTGCCACCTACCAGAAGCAGATATTCAGGTTCCTGGATTCTACGAAAACAAAAGTTGTTTATAATAGTGAATGGTTGGAAAAAATGGATATTGGTGGTTTTTTAAAGCTCAGCTCTTATTATACGGTTGCCCGGATGCTGGAGAGAGATGATTTCCTGGAACGCTATAGAAACAATAAGCCGATAACTATCCTTGAATTTTTGTATCCGCTTTTACAGGGTTATGATTCTGTTGAACTGAAAGCCGATGTAGAGGTAGGGGGTGTTGACCAGAAATTTAATCTGTTGGTCGGACGGGAATTTCAACGGGAATTTAAACAACCTCCCCAGGCGATTCTTACTTTACCCCTGCTTGAAGGAACTGACGGAGTTAAAAAAATGAGTAAGTCTTACGGTAACTATATTGGTATAAATGAGTCTGCTAAAACGATATACGGCAAGATAATGTCTATTCCCGATTTTTTAATAATTAAGTATTTTGAACTGCTGACCGATGTGGAAGAAGAGACTATAAAAAATTTCCAGGAAGGAATGTCTAAGGGGAATTTAAACCCCCGGGACGTAAAAATGGATCTGGCTAAAGAAATAACGGGCATTTTCTATCCGCCGGAAAAGACAGAAGAAGCCGCCCGGGATTTTAGAAAAGTTTATACGCAAAAGGACATCCCTGATTCTATTGAAGTGGTGGATGAAAAGACACTCCGGATGTTAGAAAAAGAGGGAAACAGTGTCTGGATAATCTCCCTTCTTACCAGGACGTCCTGGGTTGCCAGCGGCAAGAAGGCCCGGTCATTGATTAATCAAGGGGGGGTAAAAATCGACGGAGAAGTAGTTAAGGATATAGATTTCCGTCTTGACCTTTCAAAAGAACACATAATAAAGATTGGCAAACATATGTTCAAAAAAATTCCGGCGCGGTAAACGGTTTCTTTCAAGTCTCCTTAAATAAAATGAAAAAAGAAATTCCGTTAAGTTATTCCACATACCTGATTAACCACGGCCCGACTGTTCTTGTTTCTGTTTTTGAAAATACCTCCCCCAAAAATAATAAAGCCAATATTATTACTTTGGCCTGGCAGACGCCGGTTAGCCATAAACCTAAATTAGTGGCCATCAGTGTTTCTCCGGAGCGTTTTTCCCATCGTTTAATTGAAAAAGCAGAAGAATTTATAATCAATATTCCACCTGACAACTTGCTTGAGCAGGTTCATTTATGCGGTACGGTTTCGGGAAGGACAGTTGATAAATTTTCTTTGGCCCGCCTTACCCCCGTTCCGTCTAGCCGCCTTAAGTCGCCTTTAATAAAAGAGTGTGTGGGGCATCTGGAATGTAAGCTTTATAAAAAACATGAACTGGGGGACCATACGCTTTTCGTCGGGGAAATAATCGGGGCTGTTGTTGAAGAGGATTTTTTTGACCAGCGCTGGAAGACGGATAAAGAATCGTTTTCCACCATCCATCATTTAGGCGGTGTTTTTTATACCTTTTCTCAGGGCAGAAAGGAAGTTAAAAATGAATCCGGCTGATGCCTCTATGGCTGTTTCTATTGAAGAAATGAAAGCTTTTGACCGCTGGGCGGTAGAAATGGGCGTATCACCTTTAGTTTTAATGGAAAATGCCGGCCGGGCAGTGGCTGAAGAAGTCCGGAGAATGTTTTTAAAAGGCACCAGGAAAAGAGTGGCGATTTTTGCCGGATTGGGAAATAACGGAGGAGATGGATTTGTCACCGGCCGGTATTTGTCTAATTGGGGGATAAAAACAGATGTCTTTATTATGGGGAAAAAGGAAGATATAAAGAATGAAGCTAAAGTTAATTTTAACATTTTGTTAAATCTTAATGTTGACTATTTTGAAATAGATGCTTATAGTGTATGGCAGGGGGTGGCGAAGAAAATTTTACTGAATTACGGCTTAATCGTCGATGCCATCCTGGGAACTGGTTTAAAAAAACCCATCCGGGGATTATTAGCGGAAATCATTATAGCTGTCAATCAATCTGGACTGCCGGTTCTGGCCGTAGATATTCCTACCGGTATGGATGGAAATACCGGAGAGATTCTTGGCTGTGCGGTTAAAGCGAAAAAGACGGTAACCATGGGGGCACTTAAAAAAGGCTTTCTCAATCCTCAGAGCCGGGGTTATTCCGGAGAGATAGAAATAGCTGATTTAGGCATAGCCTACAGGAAGGTGAATTTTTAATATGAGTTTAGTTAAAATGTTGGAAGATACTGTTTCCAAGTATCCGCACCACACGGTCTTTATATTTAAAGACCGTAAAATCAGTTATGAAAAATTCCTCAAAGATATCACCCGGGTAAGTTCTCATTTAGTTTCTATGGGAATAAAATCTCAGGATAGGGTGGGGATTCTTTTTAAAAATTCACCTGAGTTTGTTATCAGCTATTTTGCTATTTTAAAAGCCGGAGGAATAGTTGTGCCTCTAAATAATCTTTTGCAGGTTGAGGAAATCAAATATATCATGGAAGATTCCCGGGCGGTAATGCTTATTTCAGAATCATCGTATAAAGATAAGATTGCCGGATTAAAATTAAGGCTCGACCATTTAGAAAAGGTGATTATGGTAGATGAGGTTTCTTCTGATTTTTTCCCTCAATTTAAAGAAACCCTGCCGGTCCAGTGGCCTGTTTTAGATACCGAGGAAGTAGCGGTTATTCTTTATACCTCGGGAACGACCGGGTATCCTAAAGGGGCAATGCTTACACACCGTAATTTATTAGCTAATGTCAGTGCCTG
>CAZDKO010000044.1:0-9467 GCA_964506075.1 uncultured bacterium | reverse complement strand
TAGAAACATGCATCAAAGAAATTGAACAGTCAGGACTGGATGTGATAGTTATTGATATTACCCGGCCCGGCATAGGATTTCCCGTAGTGAGAATTTTAATTCCTAAACTTCAACCTACTTATGTTGCACCCTATATCAGGGCTTCAAAACGTATTTTTGAAGTTCCTGAACTTTTAGGATATAAAACAGGAATCGGTAAAGATAACCGTCAAACGAAAATACCCAATATGATTGGTTTTGTCCCGCCTACCGGTAAGGAAAAGTTTGCTTATTATATTTCAAGACAGATCGAGCTTCAACCGAAAAATTTTGGTGGTTCTTTTTCAAAAAGGCCAAAGATAACAGACCATTTTAATATTATTCCTTTAGCGAAAGATAAAGTTCTGTTTCAGTCGATCCCGAAATCATTCGTAATAGAAATAAAAAATATGCACAAATTTAAAAAATTACTCCACCTGTTAAAAGGAAGAAAAACCATTCCGGAAATAACTACAGCTTTAAAACATTAATATATCGAGACTATAGAAAATTAATCTGATTAAGGAGTTATATGAGTAACCGAATCACAATTAAAATAGCCGATATCCCTGTTTCTATTCTTAGCGATTCTATCCCGATTGAAAAGATAGATTTTGGGAAAATTCATAAGGAATTTATTTCTAATAAAGAAAAAGCAAAGATGACTATTCAGCTTCATTATGGACAAACCCCCAAACTTTTTTTGAAAGGTAAAAAACCCATTACAGGAATAAAGGGCGTATGGGAATTTTATCGTTTAGATAAAAAGCAAGTTTTCATCATTAAGTCCAATTCTAAAGTAAAAATTTTTTTTGAGGCTACTTATATCGGCTCTAATTATAAGGTTTTCAGCGATAAGCCTGTTTGCCCGGCTTCCCCCGTCTCCTCGATAGCTATTTTAAATAATAACTTCAGTAAAGGAGATGTTTATTTTAAGTGTAATAGAGCATCTTTTCGTTCAATTCCTAATCCTTTATGGCCGCTTCTTTCTGAAATTCTGACGATAAGTTGGTTGTCTGAAAACCAGGGTTTATTATTTCACGGATGTGGGGTTATGGATGCTGACCGTGGATATTTATTTTTAGGTTTTTCCGGCCATGGAAAATCTACAATGGCAAGTTTATGGAGTGAAGATTCGATTGTATTACATGATGACCGGATAATAGTAAGAAAAATCAAAGGTAAATTCTGGATGTTCGCTACCCCTTGGTGTAAGGGGGGCAAAATAGGCAGTGCTAAGGGTGTTTTACTTAATAAGATATTTTTTATTCGCCATGGATTAAACAATAGAGTCTATAAGCAAAAGCCATCAGATATTTTATTTACCCTTCTTCATTATTGTTATACTCCGCTGTGGATTAAAAAAGGAGGGGCGAGAAATATAGAAACTTGTATTCAATTAATACAGGAAATCCCTTGTTTTGTATTGGATTTTCTTCCCGATAGAAGAATAGTGAATTACATTAGAGGATTAAAGTAAAAAGCGGATTTCTTTATGAAAATATATACGGAAAATGATTTTTTGGAATTAAATAAGGCAGTATTGAAAAATGGTAATATTCTTCGTTTTCGTATTAAAGGTAAGAGTATGCAGCCGTTTCTGCGGGACAAAGAGATTGTTTTGATTGAAAGTTTTCAACCAGAGGAATTAAAGGCTGGCGATATAATTTTTTATCGTGTGCCGCCATCCCAAATAGTTATCCATCGGTTGATTCAAAGGGACAAAAGTAGTGGCAAGATATTATTTATAACCAAAGGAGATGCAAGTTTTTATTTTGACCCTTATGTTAATCCCGAGGATATTTTGGGTAAAATAATAGCGGTTGAAAGGGATGGAAAAGAGATTAAACTTGATACACGTATAGCTAAATTAAAAGCTTATTTTTATGTCAGGTGTTTTTTAATCAGAAGACGAGTCTGGCTTATTCCGGCGAAATTGAAGAAACAGGTAGGGCTGGTGTTAAGAAGGTTGCAGGGAACAAAGATTTATGGCTATTTAATTCAAAAAATCAGTCGTGGGAAGGTTACCTATCGGGTAGCGACGGATGAAGATGCCGTTTTTTTAGCCCGGCTGTTTAAAGTTTACTCTCCTTATTATGCTAAACAAGAAGCTCTCGAGAGATACTTTAAAAAATATATTGAAGATTTAAAAGGGGTCGGAAGTTGTTTTTTAGCGGAATATAATAATAAAATCGTAGGTAGCGTTACGGTAAAGCAGTTTCCAGACGACGAAACTGTTTATTCCGGCTGGCGGATATATAACAGAGTTGTGCACTGGCGTTACCGTAGAATAGGAATCGGAGAAAAACTCACCAGGATTGCTCTCAAAGAGGCGATTGAAAGAGGCGCGGATAGTGTTAAATGCATACTTTTAAAATCCGATATCCGCAGTATTAACCTGTGTAAAAAACTCGGGACTTACCAAATACAAGGAGGACAAGCGGAAGAGATTCTCTTCGGGCTCAATCGCGAACAGATAGAAAAAATAGTATGTTAATACATCCTCTCAAAGTTATTTTATGTCAATTGCCGCAGATAGATATCTGGAGAAGAAAAAGAAATAAACAGAGCAATATCCCTTTAGCTGCCGGCTACTTAAAAGCGATGGCTTATAAGGAAGGATTATTTAACCAGGTAGATATAGAGATTTTAGATTGCCTCCATAATGATTTAGATGGAGATGATAGACTGGTTGATGTCATTACGTCAAAAAAACCGTCTGTTCTGGGAATGTCTTTGTATCCCTGGAATGCGGTTCGAAGTTTATCTATAGCTGGAGAAGTTAAGAATAATTTGCCGAATCTTAAGGTTATTGTCGGCGGACCAGAGGTAACTGCCGAGACACTTTATATATTATCTTCTCCAAATGTAGACATAGGTGTTTTAGGAGAAGGAGAAGTACCCTTTGTTAATTTACTAAAATTTTTTCTGGAAGGTGACCCCGATTTAAGTAAAATTGAGGGTATTTTTTACCGAAAAAGCGGGAAAACCATAATTAGTAAAACTTCTCTTTTTTCTCTTAAAGATATAGATGAAATTCCCTCTCCTTATTTGTTGGGGTATATCGATGTCAAAAAATATGGCCGGATGATGATTGAAACGGTCCGGGGGTGTCCCTATAGATGTAAATATTGTTCAGTATATAAACGTTCTTCAGCCGAGAAACCATTTTTTTCTTTAGCGAGAATTAAACAAGAATTAAAATTAGCTAAAAACGAAGGGATTAAGCTTATTGATTTACATGACGCGGCATTTAATATCTCGCCTAAGTTCAAAGAGATAGCTAAAGTGATACAAGAGATTAATTTTGATAAATCTATGGCTTTGGGCGTTGAATTAATGGCGGAATTGATAGACAAAGAAACGGCCGATTTATTGGAAAAGTGTAACGTTAAATTCTGTGAAGTGGGATTGCAGAGTACGAATCCTGAGGTCCTTTCTAATATAGGGAGAACGGCAGATTTATCCAAATTTTTAGAAGGGGTGAAGTTACTGAAAAGTAAAGGGATTAGGTTATCCATAAATGTTATAATCGGTTTACCTGGAGATGATTTAAAAAGTTTTAAAGAAACGATAAATTTTCTTACAAAAAATCAACTTCTTAAAGATGTTGTGTTTCCTTCCATATTATCGGTCGGGCCGGCTATAGAGCTGAGGAAGGAATCAACCAGATTCGGGCTTAAGTATCAGCCGGAACCTTCTTATCGCGTGATAGAAACAAAAACCTTTCCTTATAAAGATATTAAATCGGCATTACGTCTTTGTTTTTCTCTGTTTTTTACGGGGCATTCAGGCTATCTATTTTATCCTTCTATGGCCACTTATATCAAAAGTGATTATCCGGGAGAAGAGAAAGAGGATAAAAATTTTGGCGATTATCCGGGCGATATGCCGAATTATCCCGTGACTAAAATAATATTCGATCCCCAGAGTCAAATTTCTAAATTTCAAAATATGGATTTATGGGGTGAAAATTTAAGTAAATGCATTGCTAACACCGTAACTATTTGGTTTAAAGTCAAAGATTTTAGAAACGAAATAAAGCCGATAAAATTTTTTTTATCCTCAATATCTAAAAAAAATCCATATGTAATCTGGAATATTATATTAGAATCTGAATGTAATCCACCGCTATTATTTATCAATGAGCTTCAAAATTCTATTTTCTACAAAATGAACAATCTGGACTATGAAAGTTTTTTCCTTTCGGATAAACCTATCGGGTACAAACGTCAGGGCACAAGAATATTTGTGGTTATCAGTGGTGATAATTCCGGAAGAGTAAATGAAGGTAAATTAAGAGAATTGAAGAAAAACGTAGCGGCGATTTTTTGGTCTGTTGACTTTGAAAAAGACAAAGTGTCTCCGCGGAAGATTACGAATATTTTTAAGAAAGCAGGAGACGGGCTATTGGTCGATTTTCAGCAGGGTTCTGATTTCCATTTTATTTTTAGAATTTTAAAGTTATTGCAGAGAAAATATAAACCCAGCCAGAAAAATATATTTTTTAAAAATTATATATTGCAGCAGGTCTGGGAACTATCGGCAGAAAAAATGCCTGTTTCATTAAGTGAGAAAGAAAACGTAGTAATTTTAAATCCGGATTCAAGCAGACATTCATTTTTTTTCCAAACGGCAGATATATTGCCGGTCGTGCTGAAATTGTTTCTGGAGTTTAAAAATTTTGACAAAACTAAAAAAAGATTATAATCCCATTATAAATATTCAAAAAAGGAAGGGGGCGGAAATGGTAAAGAATAAAAATGTTATATATTTAGTGTGTTTTTCCCTAATTTTATCAATAGTGAATATCTCAGGTTGCGGGATAAAGGGCCCGGCTAATGACTATCGGGAAGTTAAGGTTTTAGATGAAGAAATAAATGGTTTTATAAATGCCAACCTTTTCGAAGTGGCTTTAGTAAAATGTAAACAGGGCTTGTCCCAGATAGAAGTTATTAAAAATAAATATCCTGACTGGAAAAAAATGAATCTTTTGCTGAGTTTAGAGGAAAATTTTAATAATAATTTAAATTACTGTGAAGCGTCACTGGTGGCAAAGACTGCCTATAACTATTTTATGCAGGGACAGTATGAAGAAGCTCTAACCACGTATCAAAAAGCGCTTGATATGGTTAAAGACCAAAAGCCGGTATTTACCGCTGCTGTTTATCGTAGATTCGGGGATATATATTTTCGGCAGCAAAAATATGAAGATGCACTTAAAGCATATAATACTGTTCTGGAAAAATATAAAAATGAATCCCGTTATATTGACGCATTGTCATTGGCATCCATCGGAAGAATCAATATTATGAAAGGTAAATATGAGGAGGCTCTTAAGATACAGGAGACTGTTTTAAGAGAATATCCGGAGGTGGAAGATGCCTGTATTCTGGCTCAATTTGAAATAGGTGAAATTTATCAAAGGATGGGGCAATATGACCAGGCGTTAAAAGCCTGGGAGGAAATTGTTGCGAAATATCCGAACAATTATTTTACGCCAATTGTAAAATCATTAATGGAGAATATACCAATAGATGACTATCAAAGTATAGATAAATACAGGGAGATATTACCTTTTGTGATTTGGTTTTATGCAGACGGGATATCTGAAGAAGATTTTTTGTCTTCCTGTTTGAAAGCAGGTAAAAATTATGAAAGTGCGGCTTTTTTCTTTATGGGAACAAAACATAAAATGAAAAACCAAATGGATAAAGCCGTTGAGTATTTCCAGAAATCTATAGATACTTCCAGGGATAAAGATTTCATATATAATACGGCTTTAGCTTCGTTACAGAAAATAGAGAAACAGAACAAATAGTTTAATGGCAATGAAAATATGTCTTGTAAGAGTTGCTTTCCCTGACGAAAGAAATTTAGGTTATCTTCCGACCGCTCTGCTATCTTTAGGTGCTGTGTTAGAAGAACACCGGTTTAAGGTCAAGATAGTTGACTTGGAACCGCTTATAAGACACAAAAAAATGTCTGTTGATAAAAATTTTCATATTAATGCGGCTAAAATTATCATGAAAGAAAATATAAATATTCTGGGGTTTACCACCAGATGTGATACCTATCCCAGTGTTTTAAATATTGCCAGAAGATGTAAAGAAATTGACCCTTCCTGTGTTATTATTTTCGGGGGGCCACAGGCGACTCTTTTAGACCTGGAAACCCTCCAGAATTTTAAATTTGTTGACGTTATTGTCAGGGGGGAAGGGGAATTGACGATTGTTGAATTAATGAATCAATTGAGACGCAAAAATATTAAAGGCTTCAAAGATATTAAAGGCATTACTTACAGGGAAAAAGATAACCGGATAACCAGAACCTCCGACAGGGAATTAATTGAAAATTTAGATTCGTTGCCGATGTTGGCTTATCATTTGCTTGACGGACATAATGATAATAGAAGTAAAGGCAGTATTAATGATAAACAATGGACAACTATAGAAGCGGGAAGAGGCTGTCCTTATCGCTGTATATTTTGTTCTACCAGTGTAGTGCTTAGAAGAACTTACCGGTTGAAAAGTCCCGAGAGGATTGTAAAAGAGATAGAGATTTTAAAAAATAAATACGGAATCAAACATTTCTTTTTTTTACATGACCATCTTCTGTTTGATAAAAATAGTGTCGTAAAAATGTGTAATATTTTGATTAAAAAAAAATTGGATATTTTTTGGAATTGCAGTTCAAGACCGGATAATATCACCCCGGACCTGCTGAAGCTTATGGTTAAATCCGGATGTATCGGAATTTATTTCGGGGTAGAATCCGGCTCGCAAAAGATACAAAAAATAATCAGGAAAAATATAAATGTTTCCCAGGCTTTTAACATTATCAAAGAATGTGAAAAATATAATTTACTAACCGGGGTTTCCTTTATTTTAGGGTTTCCGGATGAAAAAGAAAGTGATGTCAATGCCACTTTAAAGTTTGCTTTGGATTGCGCTGTTTTCAAAAAAACTTTTATTCAACTTCATCTTCTGGCAGCAATGCCCAAGACTCTAATCTACGAAAAATTTAAAGATAACCTGGTCTTTACAGGTATATTTTCCGACGTTTCGGAGGGGCCTGTAGGTACGCTTAAAGAAAACCTTGATTTGATAAAAAAATACCCGTCAATATTTTCTGTTTTTTATAGCGTTAAACCTAAATATTTTTCTTTGAATTTTAGTTATAATGTAGTTAATTTATTTCTGGAGGTTTTGCGTATTTATCGCGTTCCTTGTCATATAATCATGAAAGAATTTAATCTTACCCCGCTTGAATTATTTAGAAAACTCTATAACCAGATAAATAAGGCAAATAAGGCTGATGTGATTATAACTAAACAGATGGTCCGGAGGGTTTTTTCTAAATTTGCAAAAGATATTTATGGGCCGGAAAATACCGATTATGCATTTTTGAAATCCATTATAAAGTTTGAAATCAAAAACTATAATAAGCTTATAAAAGAAATGCCGGTTTTTATGGATAGGCTTCAGTCATAAGGGAGCTTTTGTGATTAAATATCCCTTCTGGGCCATTCAAAGTTTTTATATAAAAAATTAATTATATGTGGTATAATTAGAAAAATAGGGAGATAATTTATGAAACCCAGGGGAAAAAAGCCGAAGGTAAAATCTAAAAAGAAATATCAGGAGCCGAAATTAAAAGAATTGAAATTAACGGCGATACACCCAACCAGTGAAACCGGAGTGGGCTGTGGTGGTGTTAGCTGTGGCGGTAGTTGCGGCTCATCGGCTTAACGCTATATAAGGTTCTCTGTGTCTGCCGGGTAATTCCTTCCTTTTTTAGCAGTTAGATTATTTTTACTGTTAAACTATATTCATAATCATCGGTAAAAGGGTAAATCAGTTTATTAAAGGTCAAGTGTGGTTTCCATAATAATTGCCCACTTAAAAAATAATGGTAATTTGGAAGAATGTCTTAAATCAGTTCTGGGGCAGACCTATAATCCTAAAGAAATAATTGTCATCAATAATTCCGGAAGCAAAACCGTTGAAAACTACCTCGCCCGGACTTTTCCCATGGTCAAGTTGATTAACCCCGGATATAACCTTTTGTATTCACGGGCGCATAATCAGGGAGTCAGAAATTCACGGGGAAAGCTTTTGATGTTTCTTAATGATGACGTAATATTAAGTGAAGATTTTATCAGCCGGCTCGTTGAAGGATTTAATAAGTCGAAAGATATCGGTATGGTCTGCGGGAAGATTCTGCGTATGGATAGGATTACCATTGATTCCACCGGGCAGTTCCTGGGAAAAGACCGCCGGCCGATTGAACGCGGCTGGCAGCAAAGGGACCGGGGACAATATGATTATTTTTCGTATACTTTCAGTCCGGGAGGGGTGGCACCTCTTTACCGGCGGGAGGTTTTAGAAGAAGTGGCTATTGACGGAGAATATTTTGATGAGGATTTTATAATTTTTTATGAAGATCTGGATTTAGCCTGGCGGGCAAACAGGTTCGGCTGGAGAAGTTTTTATTCACCGCTGGCTTTAGCCTATCATCATCGGGGGGCCAGTACTCAGTCTCCCGGCAGGAAATTAAAAATTTTTGACCGATATTATTTTACCTCTATGCCGGCTGATTTACAGGTCCATCTTTTAAAAAACAGGTATTTAACCGTTATAAAAAATGATTCCCTTAAGTATTTTTTGTTGAATTTGGCCAGTATCTTGGTTTATGAAGGTAAGCTCTGGTTGTATGTTTTAATATTCAGGCCTAAATTAATTCCGGCTTTAATGAGAAACAGACACTGTTTTCAGAAAGCCTGGAGAAAGCGTAAAATCATCAAGGAAAAATTAAAGGAGAAATTTCATGCAGCGTTTTCCGGTGGAAGCAGTCAGATGGGTTAAAGGGAAAATACGAATTATTGACCAGAGCGGGTTGCCTGAACGTTTTATCTATCAATATTACAGTGATATTAAAGAAGCCTGGTGGGCAATAAAAAAATTAAAGGTGCGGGGAGCACCGGCTCTGGGAATAATGGCTGGATATAGTCTGGTTTTAGGATTAAAAGGTTATCGGTTTAAAGATTTCCCGGAACTGGAAAAAAAACTGAATGAGATTATAAAGTATCTTTCCAGTGCGCGTCCTACCGCCGTTAATCTTTTTTGGGCTTTAGAAAGAATGAGAAAAGTAGCCCGGATGAATAAGACTAAAAATCCGGAAGCCATAAAAAATATACTCCTTAAAGAAGCTGATAAAATTTTCTCTGAAGATAAATTGATGTGTCATAAAATTGGCCGGTCCGGAGCCGTTCTTTTAAAAAACAACATGAATGTTTTAACCCATTGTAATGCCGGGGCTTTAGCCACCGGTGGCATTGGCACGGCGCTGGGTATTATTTATACTGCTCATAAGCAGGGGAAAAAAATTAAAGTCTATGTTGATGAAACCCGGCCACTTTTACAGGGAGCCAGACTCACTGCCTGGGA
>CAZDKO010000043.1:0-10011 GCA_964506075.1 uncultured bacterium | reverse complement strand
AATATTTAAACCGAGCCCGGACTGAACCAGATTTGAAATTAATTCTTTCTCATCTGTCTCCTGCATCAGAGAAACTCTGACGAAACGGGAAATTTCGGCGGGAGAAACCGCCATTTCCTGTCCCGAGAACGCCACCGCCGCAAATCTTAAATTCTCAGGTACGGTAGAAAGAAGATTAACCGTAAAATCAACTTTCTCCTCCATAGTCTTACCCTGGAAACGTCCATCTTTGAGCTGAGAAACTACCCATTCGGCTGTTTCCGGGCTGATATCCTCTCTGTTTAATTCCAGTTTCCTGTCCTGGAAGAACCGGTTAAGCATAGTAGCGTAGGCTCCTCTCAAGCGGTGATAATTCTCAAATACAGCCAGGAATTCTTTATCAGGATTTAAATAAGCCTCTATGATTAACCTCAGGATGGGACCTGTGTCTTTCCGGAGATAACTGCGCCATTGAGCGTTCAGCTCCAGAGAATCAAGTTCCATAGCTACTTTTTTCTTCAGCTCTTCTTCAGATTCTTCTACGCTTAAATCATAATCTTTAGACAGTTCTTCCCATTTTCTGTTTAAAGTCTGGGGATCAATATCCCTGAATCTGTGAATGATTTTTTCCGCTTCTTCCAGACTGATTTCCTCATCTCTGGGGATATAACCGCCTAAAAGCTCATAGTCAGTATTGAAATAACTTAAAGTTACCCTTCGTCCCTCTATCTGATTTTCTTCAAGGAGTATTTTAATATAATCAAAGGCGTCAACTTCAGCCGAAGAGAATAATAAAGTAGGATGCCGGTGTTGGATGATACTGCGCTTTATAATTTCACTTTGCGGGGTTAAAGTAAAATTACGAAATCTTCCTTTTATGGTGTCAAAAACGCGGTTTCTGTCTTCGGTGGTGGTCCAGCCGGCCCAGTAGTTATCCTGTAAAGCCTTGGATAAAGCCGTCTTCTCTCCCTCGCCGTTATTCAAATAATCGGCTAATTCAACGGAAGTCCTGATCAGTTCCCTGAAGGTTAAAACCTGCTCTTTGTTCTGGCAGAGTTTTCCCGTAGCGATGTCGTAACAGAGCGCAAAATGAACATCGGCCAGTAAATCGGCGTAACGGGAAACCAAGGATAAATCGTGCAGTCTATCTTCCAGGATAAACGATATAATCTCCTTAAATTCTGACTTAACGCTGTTCTGGTATCCTCTGTCCATTTCCTCATAATCATAACCTACCCAGTAACCCGGACTGAAGGATTTAAAGACTAAAGGTAATTCCTTTCTGGAAACATATTCTTCGGGATTTATATCGGTAATTACAAGCGTCTCCGGTGAAATATTTAAAACGTCAAACAATCTTTCTTCGGAATGAGGAACGGGATATTCGGTCAAAGTAATTCTTTCGTCTCCTCTGGCCGCCGGTATCAACCACCAGGCTAAACCGGGCTGAATATTTAACTCACTGGTAGAAATAATTCCGCCCTCATTCAACAACTGACGCATTCTCGTATTCTGATTGAGGTAGTATCTCCCGTATTCATCTTTCTCAATATTTCCAACCCAGCGATTGAGTTTCATCCCCTGGTAAACGGATTCGCCGTAGAAAGGAAGACCGGTTATTTCGGAAAACACCTCAGCCATAAAGGTTTTACCGGTCCCTGAAGGCCCTTCCAACCTAATGATTTTTTTATCGCTGAGAAAAACCCGCGCTACCTGTCCCAAAAGATTATTAAGCTGAGGAGTAAAGACCATGCCCGTTGTATAATAAAGAATCTTGTCGGCTGAATATTGAGGATGTTTTCTGGCAAAATCCAGGAGTTGCTCAGACATTCTGACTTTTAACCCGTCTATTGCTAAATATCCTTTATCTAAATCAATATTTAACCGGGAGAGGAAATGCGGCGTACCCGAACGGGAGAAAGTCTTATTTAATATTCTGTTAAAATCTTGCAGGTCTTGGAAATACCGGAGTCTGGCAGAAAAATACCGCCAGGTTTCTTCATAAAGAAGGCTTTCTAAATCTGCCGTTTCGCTATTTTGGGCTCTTAAATCGGTAAATTGACCAACCGTAAAAAGGTCGTCTACGGAGAAAGAAAGATTCTCATCTTTCCAGCTAAAATCTTTAAGAGCTCTATAAAGCACGGATAATTTACCGGCAGAAGTGACGGAAAGATTATAATCCGCAACTAGAATCCTCTGGATATCATTGCTGTCCAGAGCCCTGATGTGTTTTCTTAAATACCGGTCGTAAAAAGCCTTATCTTCAAGCTCGGAAGATTCTTCAACGGTAGATATAAGATGAACGTTTTCCGGAATTTTGATTTCGTATCCTAATTCAGGTATGTGAACCCGTCCGGTAAGAAGAAGCTGGAATAACTGTGCTCTAAACTTAGAAGGTGTGGAATCAATATTATCGAGAATGAGATAATAAGGATTATTTTTATTTTCCTCTCGGGCAGCTTCCTCTATAATCTTAAGTAAAGCTCCTTTTTCGAAAAACATCCTTCCCTGCCATTTGTTACCGTATTTCAAGGCTGAACTTAAGGCTATCCACAAACCTTTATTCTCTTCAAAGGGAAGTTCCTGGAATTCTTTCCAGTATCGCTCTGTGGCCCCTCTCAATCCCTTTTCATTATATCCTTCGACGTCGATATTATTTAAGTGTGCTAAAGCTTTTCTTAAATTATATTCACCCGCTTTATCAACCGTCTCTCTGATGTTTTCTAAATCCTTTCTGTCTTCCGGTAAAGGCATGCCGAAAAGCTGGGCTCTATCACTAAAGGGCGTTATGGTAATCCAGAAGGTCTGTCCCTGAGATTGTTCCGCTAATCTCTCCAGGGCCTTTTCTATCGCTAAATAAGAATCGGTATCCTTCATCAGAAGAAGCGGCCGGTGAACTTCAATGGCTCTCTTTATCCTGACCAAAGCTTCCTGATAAGCTTTGACTCCTTCCATCTCTTCTCTAACCGGTCCCTGAAGACTACCCTCTTTGTCTAACTGCTCAATAGCCCTGGAATAATCACCGTCTCTAAAATACTCACTGTAAAGCCTGTAAGGACTAAAGAAATCCGCATGACTGCTCATCACCTTCTCAAGATTGTCTCTAAACCATTTTTTATCTTCCGGTGCGGAGAAGATATCCCCGTATATATTTAAGGCTGAGATAACAAATACATCAAATAATTTCGTTCTATCCTCAACGTAACTCCTGGCAAAATCCCGTCCGAAACGCTGAGCCTCTCTAAAAGTAACGACATATTTAGGATCATCAGGATGCCTCATCTTGACCATCTCGGAAACCTGCTGGTGGAGGTCCTTGCTGATCTCTATAACCTGATTGACTTCTTCTTCACTAAGATTCTCATGTGGTTGTTTCAAATAAACTTCAATGGCTGTCTTTAATAAAGAGTCGGCTGTTTTTGCCTGTTGTTCTTCTTCAATAATGTTTTGCTTTAATTCAGATAATTTCAAAAAGCGGAAAATATCCGGGTGGGTTCTCTTTAGAAAGTTGTAAAAAAGATTAATATTGCGGTTATTAAGCGTATCTTTATTAAAAGCGCATTTGTCTATATTCCTGTTGAGAGTGTCAATAATTTCCGGTAAGGATTCACCGGCGTTCCTTTTTATAGTGATCTCTTCAATTAAAGCATCGGTTAAAAACAGGTTGCTGCCTAAAGACAGAGTCAGTAAATCCTGCCATTCCTTCAAAAGTTTTTTATCCTGGGTGTCTCCTAAGGTGGATTCTATTCTGCCGTCGGCAACCAGCCAGGCCTGGATAAGTCTGTTCTGTACGTTATCGGTGAGAAGCTTTACGTCTGAAGGATTGAGCTTATTCAAAGCTCCTTTTACAGATTTCGCTCTTTTAAATAAATTGACGACGCTGTACTTCCTTAAAGGATGCAGTAATCCGTAAGAGGCTCTCGCTGAAATTTCTTCCTCAATCTCAAGGACTATCAATCTAATCGTTTTCTGAGGAACCTTATTATCGTTTAAAATCTCCAACCAGTAGTAAATAAGATCTTCGTCGGTACACGTTTTGATTTCCTGTTTCAGCCGGTTAATCTGCCATTTACCGAGACGGGTTATTTCCGGCGAGCTCAAAAATCTCAGAGCCCGTTCTTTCTCTGCGGCATTATTGGAAAATTTGCATTCTTCCAGATAAGGTATGGCGGCCGAGCCGAAATATTTTTCGATACGTCTGGAGATATTTTTTTCTACCCGTTTGAGTTTGGGCTTACCTTCCAGTAACGCCAGAGCCCGCACCAGAAATACGACCGCCTGAGGCTCATTAAAATTAACGATCTTTTCAAGGACCATCAACCCTAACCCGTATTTTTGGCTTCCGCCTTTACCGAAGTACCTGCCGGGTTCCGATACTCCCGCCATCTTTGATAACACGTCAAACCAGTTAGACAGGTAATTAACGTTATTTCTGTCCGCGTGGAGCAAAGTCTTTATTATCGTTCTTAATTTAAAAGTGGGGGTTCTGTCATTTCTTATTCCCTCATAGCTATCATAATCAAGACCGGCTAACCCCTGCATGAGAACCGGGAAAACTTCGGGAGCATCCATAAACTTAAGCAGGGCATATCCTATTTCAGTTTTCTGTTTCTTGTTCTGCGACTGGCTGAATAAATTAATCAGAGTCGGAATAACTTCGTCGCCTTCATAAGCAATAAGGGCATTTAAAGCTTTTCCTCTGACTGCGGCTTCCGGACTATTCAAATTTTCTACCAAGGCTTCCAGTCCGGCCAAATCTTCTCTGGCGAAAATATCTTTTTCAACCTTAGCCCTTAAAGTTCTGTCCTGGACACTTTCCCCGGCCGTCCTGCCAATCAGCATCTCAAGAGATTCATCCTCGCGGCCGAATAAATGTCTTTGCAAAGCCCTTAAGAGATAATGATTATAAAAGACCTGGTTGCTTTCGCCCTTAATGAGCAGCTGCTTAATGTCATCGGATAAATTAACTTCCCGCAAGTAGTTTTTAATCTCGGTTAATAATTCCGGATGGGTTATTAACGCCACATGGGACACTTCATGGAACAAAGCGATGGGATTGTCGGCTAAAACTTTATCCAGAGCGATAAGATTAGCTCCCCCGATGCCCCGAAGAGCCGCTGGAGGATTCATCATAGTGAAGAAATTATCTTTGGTGTTTTCAGGTAGGAAATTAATTATTTTCTTTAATAACGTTTTACCTTCGGCCGAAACTTCCGGTTGCAATAAAACTTCAAGCTGTCCCAGGAGTCTGCCGACTGAATCGGAAGGATTTTTTTCCGCGTCTATATTTAATATATTATCCTTTTCTGACCCTAACTCTCTATACGCCACCTCTAACTGTATTTTGTTGTCCGTAGTGATAAGCGATACATTCTTAATCTCGGCCTTACCGATAGCTCCTTTTTCCAGTACAGAGTTTATATCCAGAAGCCTTAAGTAATTACCCTGACCGGTTTCTTCACCAATCACATAAATATAATTTCCGGAGATGAAGAAATCTTTAGGCACGGAAGACCGGCCAAAACTATAAGAACCTACTTCCTGAGGTGCAGCCGAGCTCGTGTCTATAATCTTCAGGAAATACCCCTGGGTTTCTTCCTGCCCGATTAAATAAACATAATTTCCGGAAACAAAAACCCGTTCCGGAGTGAAAACTTCTCCAAGTTCGTAAGAACGTATCTGCTTGGGTGAAGCCGGGGAACTTATGTCTATCACCTGCAAAACATAATTATCTTTTACGCCCCACCCTTCACTCCTTGGAAATTTTCCAATTACATAGGCATAACTGTCGGAAACGAAAATATGCTTGGGTGAAAAATGCTGCCCCATACTACAAGAAGCTATTTCGCGGGGAGAAGAAAGAGTACTTGTATCCAGTATTTTTAAGACGCCCTGTTGCACTCCTAAACCCGAAACCAAGGGTTGATACGACTCCTCAGTAATCACGTAAGTATAATTTCCGGAGACAAAGAGCTGCCGAGGGGTAAAAGGCATATCAAATTTATAAGAAGCTATTTCCTGGGGTAGAGAGGCACTTATGTCTAATATTTTAAAATAATGCTCAAACCCACGATCCGCCAATAAATAGACGTAGTTCCCGGAAACAAAAATATGTTCGGGATAAAAAGTCCGGCTGAATTCATAAGAAGCTATTTCCGAAGGATAAGAAGGGAAGGTCATATCCATAACTTTCAGAAAATGATTTCCTCCTGCCGTCCTAACGATTAAATAAACATATTCCCCGGAGACAAAAAGATTGTCAGGCGAGAAAGACTCACTAAATGCATAGGAATTAATTGCCCCGGGTATAGAAGGCAGGTCTATATTCAGAAGAGAACTATTATCCCCGGTAACAATTTCTGTCGCCGGGAACAACGAAGGTTCTTCTCTGTACTTATCATACAGGAAAGAGGAAACAGGAACACTCACCACAGCCACTATTATTGCTGATATGAGAGCGGAAGTGATGATGGTTTTTCTTTTCTTCTCTAAGAATAGCGCTATTTTTCTGTGGATCTTCTGGATTTTACGGACTAATATCCTTCTTAAACCCGGAGCCTGTCTTTTGAAAGAAGAAGCAAGAACCTCAATAGTTTTCTTTAATGAAGGCTGATTTTTAAACAATAAAATCTGTGAAAACACCCATTCGATAGACAGGGTATCATATCCATTCTCTTCAAGAACAGTCTTCATCTCTCTGTAATCAATATTTTCTACAAACTCTCCGTTCTCGGCCCTGTAAGCCACAACCGGAATAATATCGTCAACTTCAGCATTTTCTTTAAGATGATTTTCCAATATTTCCAGAGCCCGGGCCAATTTTGAAAATTGTTCTGCCACAAAAGGCTCATCTTTATATTTCTCGGCTGTTTTCGCCAGCGTCTGAGACTGGAATAATACACCCGGTTCTTCATCAGTACCTTCAGGTAAACCTTTATCAGCATTATTTCCTAAGCTAAACATAAAAGGCAATGCGGATGCGGATAAAGAAACAATGCCTGGATCTAAATGATTATATTCAAACCAGAAAAGGTGTCTGAAGACAATGATAATCGGCGGGTAAAGGAACAGAGCCAAGACCAACGGCCAGTATTTCCTGACTTTCTCATTCTTTAATATTTTTTCGTTAACAAACGTTTTAACCGCGAAAAACTTACTCTTAACATTTTTAAAGAGAGAACCCGAAACAAAAGCCAGGCTAAATACCGAAGCCACCTCCGGTCCCAGGTTACTATGCTCAAACTCAAAGAAATTCCTGAAGACAATGATAATCGGCGGGTAAAGGAACAGAGCTAATACCAACGGCCAGTATTTCCTGACTTTCTCATTTTTCAATATCTTTTCGTTAACGAATTCTTTAACCGCGGCAAACTTACTCTTGATATTTTCAAATACAAAGGCCGGAATAAAAGCTAAACTAAAGGCCGAACTAATTTCCAAGCCGGAGCCGCCGGATTCAAAATCCAGCATATTTCTAAAAGCCAGGATAATGGGTGGATAAAGCAAAACAGCCAGAGGCACTAATAATAAAAAGGAAAATAAAAATAATTGTCGGGGAATAACACGGGCGATTTGAGGTTTTTTCGTAATTAAATCTCTTAAACTGACTTTATGGGCCTGGAAGTATTCAGGCGGAGCCCTCATCTGAGGTTTATTAAACCATTCTATGAGCTCTTTATTAATTTTCCCTGAAGCTGTAACCGGCCAGATAGATAAATCTTCAAAAGTTAAACCTTCAAGCCAGCTTATAAAATCTACCTTGTGGCTAATTACCGGAGCAGTTTTTCGGCCTAATAATTTTAATACAGCGACTTGCTCTCTGGCGTACCAGGTAATCAGCTGGGATAACCCGGAATCACTGTACGTGGCTGAATTCATGTTACTCCAGCCTTTGGGCAGGGAAAGACCGGCCCACCGGTGGTAACGCGCCATTTCAATTTTGACTTCTCTTAAGCCGCTTTGGTTTCTAGCCGCTCTATGGCGAAGGCTTCTGGAAAGGTCTATTACCCTGTTTATATCCTCTTTATTAAATGATTCCCTCTCAAATATTCCGTGCTCCTTAAGCCACTGCCTTATTTTCACTCCGAAAATATCGGTCGGTTTATTTTCTTCCCCGACTAAGAATTTCTTACCTTCATATTCCAGTAATATTTTCCCTTGTTTATCAACCGTAATTAAAACGTCTTCGGTGACTTTTTTCTCCTCTGCGACTTCGGCGGCTTTCTTCTCCTCTACGGCCACTTTAGTTTCTATTAAGGGGGCTTTTATTTCTTCCTGTCTTTTAAAAGTGAGCCTCTCAAGTAGCCAATCGGTTGCCTGGATACCGGATATATCTCTGGCCAATTTAATAGAAATTTGCTGAGGATTATTGACATCAAATTGGTCAACGGAAAAACTTCCTTTTGTCTCCATTAACTCGTTATCATTCCCGCCAATCTGGGCCCGGTCGGCAATTTTGGCAATGACCTCTTTAGCCAGACCTCTTCTCTCGGCAAAATCATTTAACGATAACCCTTTATTAAGCTGTGGTGGAACTACAAATATAGAAACTGCTGAGGTCCGCACCTTCAATCTGTCGGATAATCCGCTTTCTTTTAACAGATTATTTATTTTCGCGGTATATTCCTGCAATAATTTCTCTCTATCCCTGACATTTCTATCAAGTACGGAAAATTTAAGAAGGTGCTCATTAGAATTGATTTTGAATTTTTCCAAGTCCAGTAATTTTTCTATTTCATTCTCAAGATATTTTAGCTCCTCGGGAAACTGCATTTTATAAAAGGATTTCCTGACCCCCTCTTTAGCGTTATAGCCGACTGCCCCTTGAGAAATGTAAATATCTAAATAACCAAGGTTTTCTTCACTGATTCTGGAATCTCCTTTTAATCTGTTGATTAACACCTCATCAACTACATCCGCCCCTTTTCCGGTAATAATGGCAACAGGAATTTTCTTTCCTAACAAACCCACTATCTTTTCGTAAATCCCCGCCGGGATTTCTCCCCAGTCGCCTTCTCTTATAGTGTCATCCATATCCATCGCCAAGGCGTAATAAGTTTCCTTTAAAGCCTCAGCCAATTTTTTCTGATGGGATAGCTTTAATGTCCCGGACTTAATCCGATCGGTCGCCCTTACTATTTCACCGGGGATATTCACTCTAACTATAAATTCAGGATAATAATTTTCCAGCTTATCTATCTCATCAAGTAACACCCCTGTGGAATATGCTTTTTGCGCCTCATCCATAGTTGATAAATCAGGAATAAACGGAGCGTAGCTTAAGCGCTTAACGTTCCACTGCTGATATTCTTCTCTTTCCATTATCCGGTCAAAAGTAGCCGCGGCTCTTAGCTGCTGCAGCGGGTGCTGCATAATAATCAGGGCCGTCAGATTTTCGGGGGTATAACCGTTCTTCTCCAAAACGGCCATTCCTTTTTCTACGTTCTGCTGGCTGTTGGTAGAATCTATTTCAATTAAAATATCCTTTCCCGGAACACCGTTAAGCAATAATATTTCCCTGAATATTTCTGCTTCGGATTTTTCCTGGCAATCAATACCTTTATATTTAATATCCTTTTTTACATTTTCCCTCAGTCTCTCGGTCAGTCTCCCCACGCCACCGGTAGTAATTATCTTGCCGACCAGACCTTCCTTATAAATAACCGCCGCCTCTTCCACCGTCCGGATTTCATCACTACCCATAAGCATCAAGACGTCGGCTTTATCCGTACCCAGAACTCTTTCCAGAGTTTCGCTGTTTAACCGGTCAACATCCCTCTGAGCTAAAAATTGCGATATTATTTTTAAATCGTCTCTTCTGGTCAAGCCGATTTTGTCGGTTAAATTCCTGGCGAGACTGCGGAAATCCATCTGGGAAGTGGCTATTCTATTAAACCACTTTCCGGGCAGGAGAAGACGAAGAGCGTAAAGTGTTAAACTCGCCACCACAAAACCAAAACTGGTCACGATAAAAAGCAAACTGGCTATACTGGCAATTTTCGTATAAAATGGGGCTTTATATTCTTTCGGAGG
>CAZDKO010000042.1:0-10214 GCA_964506075.1 uncultured bacterium | reverse complement strand
AAAGCCCTAAAGACGGGTCGGATAAATTTTTAACTAATAACTGTTTAAATTCTTCAATTCTGGCCGGCTCGGTATATCGGGGGGATTCAGCAATAGTAATATCTGACGGATTAACGTTCTTTGCCGATAAGGCTCTGGTTATTCTCTGGATAAACTGCTCACTCTCTTTTTCCGGTATGGAATCAAGGTCCCAGGATAATATCCTGGAGCGGCTTTCATCTTTAAAGTCCGGCAGTTCCTCCGGACGAATAACATGGATAGTGACTTCTTTAGCTTCTTTCCCTTCTATCGGGAATATTTTGTAATGATGCCCGAGGCGTTTTTCGTCAAATAAAGTTCCCGAGCGAAGAAGTCCAGGTTCATAATTAAAATAGAATAGAGTTTCAATCTTTCGCCCCTGGGTATTATCCAGAGTTAGACTATCTATTTCGCTCGCCTTCATCCCGCTAATATCTATCCCGTAGGCCTGGGCGGCATAAAGTTTCGTCTCGCCATAAGTATCCCGTTCGGGGAACTTTTCATTAACCCACTCCGGTAACACCCAGTACACTTCATTAATTAAACCGTCATAGACAGCCGGAGCAATAAATTGGCCGGCGTTAAGTTTCTCAGCGATAGACCGGACTAAACTTAATTTTTCCGAATCGGTAGTTAAACCTTCCAACATTTCTCCCGCCGGTAAGGTTCTTTCAAATACAAACTCATAGTCTAAATCACTGTGCTGGTCAACATTTATCAGGATAGACGGTTTCTTGAGGTTGCCTTCCAGATAAGCCTTCCACCAGTAATAATAGGCTATATTGTGGTTTTTAACTATATTTACCCCGATTTTTTCGGGCGTTAATTCTTTTTCAAATTCTTCATCTTTACCCGGGAAACCAAAGAAAGCAAATGCGCTTAAAACAGGAATAGTTCCCAGGACGCCTGAATCAACGTTAATCCCCAGCGATTGAGTAAACTGCCATAAGAGAGGTAAAACCACGATGAATAATATTACCGAAAAAACTGAATTAATATGGTTATTACCGTTAAGAAGACCTTTTAAAGTTATCCCTTTCTTCAATAAATTGAAGAATATTTTCCCCCCTTCGCTATTATTCTCCAATTTTTCAATAATATCCCGGCTGGTTTCATTTTGCCGAAGTTTATCTATAGTTGCCTTTAACTCCTCCGGATATTCCCGGGCCGCATCAAATAACATTACCTTTAAATCTATCAATTCGTCTTCCGTCAATTCTATCTTTCTATAACCTTTCCCGACGCGGGATGCTTTTATAGTAGACAATAAATCTTTACCGGCCTTAGTTTTCAGGAAGGCTCTGATATCCCGGGCAACTTTCCTATCGGAAGATTCTCTCAAATTTTCCAGAATGCCGGATAATTTCTCAGCCGTTTCTTCTTTTTGCGCCGCCTCTTTGAAAAGAGCATAGACATTTTTCTTGAAACCGGGACTGAGCGACTTATTAAGAAGAACTTCAATAAACTTATAAACCATGTTATCGCTATCCAGCATTTGTCCTGTACTTTTTACTTCCATATAAGGTAATTTATCTATTAACTGCTGGGCGATATCTTTACCCCAGATAATTTCCAGGGCGCTCCCGTCTTTATCCTGAATCGGTCTTTTATCTTTATCGGCGATAAACTTAATTCTTGTCGGTTGACCGGCGGAAGAAGCTATTTTTACCGTGGCGCCGGGGAACGGACGGAAACGATACCAGGCTTTTCCGCCTATGCTTAACGAACCATCTTCGTCTAATTCCGTAATGATATATTCCTCTTCACTAACAGAAGCAAAATCCCGGGCAGACATTTTATTAAGATAATCTATCGGTAGGTTGTTAGAATTATACACCGTAATTTTAGCTTGGTGATAACCAGCAAATTTAACTATATCCGCAAGTAATTCCTCAGGATAACCAACGTCAAATAGTCTCTCTACATTTTCATAATTAAGATTTAATCCGAGATAGACCTTGATGGCGGTTAAAACCCAATTTTCATCTTTACTGAATTGCCTAAGAAGAGTGGAATTTATCACAGAGGTTAAATTCTGACCGGTTTTGGTGTTTAAAAATAAATAAGTATCCTCACTCGTTTCTACGGGTTTTTTAAGTTCTACCAATATGTCCATTAATCTCTGGGCAAATCTTTCATCTCTAGCCGCCCGGTTAAGGAGAGAATAGATGTGTTTCTTCGTCTGTATATTAATATTGTTATTAAGAAGCATGCTGATTAAACCATAGACTCTGTCTGAATTGACTACCTCGCCTAAATTACGCACCTGGAAATACGGCAGTTTTTTCCTTAACTGCTTCAAAACGTCTTTACCTAAATCGACTTCTAAACTCCTGCCTTTACTGTCAAGAATCGGTTTACCTTCACGGTCAGTAAGAAATCTTACTTTCTTTACCGCCCCTCCGGAACAGGTTAATCTGACTTTTGCTTCCGGGAAGAGATGAAAATCAGCCCAGTCTTTACCGCCGAGGGCTAATCTTCCTTTCTTGCCTAATGTAGTAATGACGTATTGGTCTGTGTCGATTAAGGATAAATCATCGGCACTCATCGTCTCGTAAGAGGCTACCAATTTCCCGGTTGAAATACCGTAAACGCTGATTCTGGCTTCTTTCTTTCTCGCTAAACGGGATAACTGCGATTGAATATTTTCACCAACAATAATCTTAAAAGGCTCACCGTTAACGTCAACGACCGGTTCACCTTTAGCGTCTTTTACGAAATAAACCTCGGTAATATCCTTACCGCCGTTTTGGACCCTGACGTCCACCCAGGCACGGCCAAGGTCAAGGTCCGCCGGGAGACCTGCCCATATCATTTGACGGAAAAGATTTAATCTTCCGTCATTTTGCAGTTGTGTCCGGACAGTTACATCTTTATATCTTCTTATATGAGTCTGGTGGAAATTCTTGGCAAAAGAAAAGAGCAGTTTCCCGGTCAGGTTGTTTCTTACGGTGCAAAGTTCCCGGGTGGTAATTTCCCCGTCGTGGAATATCTTTACCGAGACAACAATTTCTTCCCCGTCCACCACCAGAGCCTGGTATTCTACCTCGGCATTTGGATATTCAGGGAAGGAGGAATGAGGTTCTTTTCCTCTGTTTAAATTTCCGCGGGCGTCAAGCTTGGCCTTTCTAATAATTATTTCACCGTCCGGAGTAAGCGTTCTTCTTTCCGTAACGTCCATCTCTTCAAAATAATTGGTTTTACCGGATTCTATTCTGAAGAAACGGAGCGGTTCACCCTTTCTTTCAGCGGTCTCAGCGTCAATTAAATAAGCGGCGAAAATCCAGCCGTATCTTTCATCAAATCTGGCCTGGGTTAGCTCAACTGTTTGATTGCTGAATTCTTCGCCTAAATAAACATAAACCTGTCTTGAAGTAATCGAGGATAACAGCAATCTTCCGGATTTATCTACTTTGCGTTTAATGGAAGAGAGAGAAACACCCTGGTTTTTAAATTGTTCCTCGCTAATAAATGTTTTTAAAGCTTCCAGGGCTTCTTTACCGGAAGCATCAATATCCTGGAGAACCATCTGGGGAAGCTGGGCGCCAAATTCTAAAGCGGCTAAATAAAGCCTCTGGTCTGAATGTTCTCCTTTCTTTAAGGCCACGGCGTTATTAGGCCAACCTAATTCTTCTCTTCGTTTTAATTCTTTCTCTACCGAATCCTTATCAGGAAATCTCTTTCCTCCTTTTTGCGGAAGGGTAACTTTGAATTTCTGAACAGAATTATAAAGAGCCCAATCCTGGAATTCTCCTGATTTTAAGTCTGTGGCGGTGTTACCCTGTCCCAGTTTTTCTCTTCTGGCTAATTCTTTCTCCACCGACTCTTTATCAGGAAATCTCCCTTTTATTTCTTCTTTGGGAAGATTAACCTTAAATTTTAAAGCCGCTACATAAAGGGCTGTATTTTTAAATTCTCCTTTTCTTAAAGCCGAGGCCGTATTGGACTGTCCCAGTTCAGCCCTTCTTTTTAATTCCTGTTCCACTGATTCTTTATCAGGAAATTTAGCCCTGGTCGAAATTCTTCCCTCTTCAGAACCAAAACCCGGGATAATCGGAAGAGCCGACATGGCCAGAACTTCTACGGGTGAGAAGTCAAAATTCAGCATATTTCTGAAAACAATGATAATCGGAGGATAAAGGAAGAGAGCCAGGACCAATGGCCAGTATTTTCTGACTTTCTCATTCTTTAATATTTTTTCGTTAACAAACGTTTTAACCGCGAAAAACTTACTCTTAACATTTTCAAACAGAGAACTTCCTGAAACAAAAGCCAAGCCGAATATGGACGCCAGCTCCGGCCCCAGGCTATTATTATCAAACTCGATGAAATTCCTTAAGATAATGATAACCGGCGGATAAAGGAACAGAGCCAAAGGAATAATCGGAAGAAGAGACGCTAATACCAAGTTAGCCGCGCCTTTTTCTAATTTTATTTTTTCCCGGAAACTGACCGCTTTCTCTTTCAGTCCGAGTAAACCTCTCAAATCGCCCTCGGGAAGATTCTTAAGCTTCGCCTTCTTATTGGCCAGACTCAATAACACCTCTGCCATCCTGGAAAAAGAAGGACTGTCTTCTAAAATTATGTACTTGTCAAATATCTGCACTTGCGGGGTGTTAAACCCTACCCCAATAATATCAATTCCTTCCTTTCTGGCTTTCTCTAATAAAGTCTGCAGTTTGGCGTTCGCTTTGTAGCCGCTGCCGGTTTTCTTAAGATATCCGGAAACATCTTCTCCGTCGGTAAAAACTAATTCCATCCTGTTCTTTAATTTTGTCCCTTGATATTTCTTTATGATTCCTTCTACCGCTTTATATATGTTGGTGCTTTCCCTGGCCATATGAGAATGGATAAAGGCAAAATTGGCCAACAGTTCATCGAAATTAACCGCCTCGTCAAAATTGATAAACTCTCTAAAATTATCTCCGAACCCGCTGATAGACCAATCAACCTTTTTATTATTCTTCCCTGCCAGCAGGAACGTTACGGCATAAAGTTCCAGGACGCTCATTATTACAGGAACCAGCCCGCGATTCTGGATGCTGCTGCTTAAATCCAGAGTTATACCCGCGGCTAATTCCGGTTCACTATATTCTTCTTGTTCCTCGTCAAAAGGCTGAAAAGAACCGGTCATATCTCTGAGGATATTTATTCTTCTTCCGCTTTTGCTTTCCTCTAAAATGTCTTCCTGTTTTTCCTGGAAAATTCTTATTAACGCACGAGCTAACCTTCTGGCTTCCGGACTCATCTGGTTAACTTTATTTTTATAAGTTTCTATAATCGGGCCGGCCGTGCTCTGCGATACAAGTTCGGATATCAAACGCTTGTTGCTTTCTTCGGATTCGGTCATTAATCCTTCCAGATTTTCATCATCACTGATTAATCTATCCTTATCTTTTTCACCTCCGGCCTCTTTATCTTCTCTGATTATTCTTTCCTCCTGTCCGGACTGTGAAGACATCATTTTTTCCTGAGCTTGATTCTGCACCTCAGCTTCTCTGTATCCGGTAGAACCTTCTCCCGCTTCTTTACCCTGACCGCTTTCTCGGCCTTCGGCTTGAGATAATTCCTTTCGGATTTCTTTCCGGCCGTCTCCTTCCCTTTCTATGGAAACCCTCTCCTGGCCTTTTCCTTCCTGAGTTTCCGGCTGGAAAGATTTACCCGGGATTGGCTTCTGCGAGATAGCTCTTCCTAAAGAACCTTCTTTGCCTTCCTGTCCTTTACCACCCTGTTCTTGACCGCTTTCAAGACGAGGCATCCTTTTTTGAATCTGCTTTGGCATTATTTTCTGAAGCTGCTTACCCAGAGCCGCCATCAACTGAAGGTTTTTAGAATACTGTTCAGGCTGCGGAAGATTAGACTCCTGAGCGGGTTGATGCTGCTGCTTTGACGAATCCTGCTGAATATCGTCTCCCCAGACCAGGTTAATCCTCAACCAGCCGTATTGAGGCACTAACACTTCGACAAAAGCGTGCTTCTCATTGCTAACGTAACGGGCAGGAATACCTATTTCCTGAGCGGTAATGACAAAAGCAAAGCTGGCGTGACGACAGACCCCGCATTGACTTGTAGTAATGTCAATATAAGCATTTCCGGCAGTATTGGGAATCGTTTCTGGCTTGAAATTACGGAAATAAGTTACCAGTTTATCCAGAACCTCTTTAAAATCGGACTCATTCTCTCTTATTCCCATCAGGGGCAATAATCTTCTTACTTCAGGATGAATGTTCCTGTTCATGTTAAACGCCAATCCTGAAGGAATCGTCATCCCAAAATAAGTGGCGGGAGCCGCGGCTTTAAAGATTAAGGTAACCTTTTTATTCTCTCCGCCTTTAACGTAATAATTATCGTCATCGTCTTTACCGAAAACCAACTCTTTGTCAGAACCAGGAACCTGAAAATCTAAAATCTCCATACCGGCAGCTACGGAAGGAATAGAAACCCATCTGTTTTTCTTAAGCTGAATCTGCATTTCGGCATCAAACATCTCGTATCCGTGGGGGATTTGATGGCTAATCTCAACTTGTTTAACCGGTAGATTCCGGCGTAACAATTTAAGGTTTTTCGCTTTCGCTAAGACATCAAAACGGTTGTAGGGAGATACCGAAGGAGTAAAAACATCAATCGGCGCTTTCGCCTGGTCTTCTTCCCGCAGTTTATAATCTCCCGCATAATCAAGTTTGTGTAAATAGGAACTGAAATCATTCTTTGACTCTGATGAGGTAATCTGTCCGGATAAATACTGCTGTCTCGCTTTTTGCTCAAGTTTTTCTTTATCCCTTTCCTTCTGGATGGCAGCCAATATTTCCTTTACTTTCTCCGTAACACCCTGTTGAGAGACCTGATGCCACGCCTTGATAATATTGGACAGATCTTTCTCGCTGAAACCCTGAGGATCGGGCATCCACACCTTCACCCCGTCTTCTAATAAAGTCTGAGAAATAAAATCTCTGTCTCCGTAACTTTCCGGATTCATGGTAAGTAAGACAAATACGTCATCTTCAACTTCTACAGAGATAGGCTTTTCTCCGGGGAATTCTATATAGAATTTCTTTTCTCCTCTAAACAAAGGGGCCAAAGCGTAAAGAATCTCCGGGCGAATATTGGCTTCATCAATAATCAGCAGGGCTCTTCCGCTTATTGATTCCTTATCCACTTTCAGTGATTTGCCGTCTACCTTTCCGACATACTTCAGAAATTCCTTTATCTGGGCTACGTATCCGTTCCCTTCCGGATTAACGGTAAAGTCTACGGTGAAATCGGATATTTTACTCTGGCCGTGGGTAGAAAATACATAATTCCTTAATCCCATAATCCTGGATAAATTCATTCCTAACATAGTTTTGGCTGAAGCAGTTTCACCGACGGCAACCACAACTTTAGGAGAATAAACCTTGCCCTGGTTGTTTTCTGTTTTTTGCCAGGCACTCAGTAAAGTACCGGCAGCCTGAGCCAACGGCGACACATATTCCAGGAACGCGTTTTCTTCTATTTCTTCCGGCGGCAGAGCATACTGGTTATCCCGTCCCGTAATAACGACACCGCCGATTCCGGATAAAAGCTCCAGGGTCATTATTAAATGCTCGTTGTCCAGACGGACACTTAAACCTCCGGACAATCTCTGGTCATGGATGTCTAAACTTGAAATATCCGTCACGTATAAATTTCTAGGGGTAAGAATAGCCAGGCTGGATTCGTTAAGTCGAACAATCTGGATACCGTTTTTCAGTTCCACCGATTCGTTTAACTGAGGTATGGAAGTTTTTATTTCAAAAGAGGTGCGTTCAATTCCGGATAGTTCTTTATCCAGGGTTTTCAGTTCTTTAGGCAGTTGCTTCACATCGGCAAAGATTTTACCCGTAAGCACTTTTTCCATAAAAAACGAACGGTCGCTTACTCCCTGCTTATTAGTTGCTTCACTTAAAGCGTTGGCAAAGGTTCTGACTGCCGCCTTATACACCACCCGCCAGTCTTCTTCCTGGGGATCCTTTTGTTTTTCCAGAAGCACAAAACGGGCCAGCGTCCAGGCATCTTTAATACTAAAACCGTATCGGTGTGACCAGGCCTGGGATGTATCTAACTGGGTAACGATATTCGTAATATCCCAGACCCACTTTATTTCCTTTGGACTTAAAGCGAATTTATTCTGCAGTTCGGACAGTAAATCTCTCCAGGAACTTATTACCCTTAAGCCGACTTTATTGAAACGATTATAAAATGCGGAAGAAAGTTCAACGTCCGAATCGGTACTCATGGAAGCAATAATATGGACATTCTCCGGCAGGACAAATTTTTCATTTTCTAAATTAATACTGCCGGTGAGCAGGAAATCGTTTAATATAACCCTTACCTTTTCCGGTAAAACGTCTAAATGGTTAACATAGAGAATCTTGTGGTTATTTCCGTCTGCCTTTTCATCTTCTTTAATTAAATGCCGGCTGATAAACCCGGCTTCGTATTTCATTCCCTGAGTGGATATTTTTCTTCCTTCTTCATCAAAATCCTGAAGTAACGGGAATAGACTTCCCAGCAAATCCTGAGCCGTCATCTGAGGATTGGCATCCAGGCTGTACAATTCATACCGTGCCTCACTGGCAAGTTTCTTCACCAACCGTTCTGGAGAGGAACCGGGTTCGGCTAAAATTAAAGTGGGAGACGGTTCTATTCCTCTCTTATTTTGTAAAGTAAGGATAAGATTCTTTAAAGCAACATTATCCGCATTTATTCCTTCGGCCCAATCTACTTCCTCTGAAGACGGAACTAATTCTTTATTTGCAGGGATTCCCAGGGGAATACTTAAAGTATCAAAGTTTACCTTTTTGTCAGAAACATCGACTTCTATTCTGCCTAAATCTTCCCATTGTCTTAACAAATCATCAAAACGATTTTGATAATGAGATTTTAATATATTCAGAGCCTTTTTGAAATATTCCTGGTTTCCGAATTGAGCCAAATAATTCTTAATTAAACCTTCAAAAATCGCCTTATCGGCATTTTGATACCGCTTGATTCCTTCCGCCGTATCTTCCACCCAGCGAACGATTTCCCTTAAACTAATTTCGTATCTCTCCGGGTGTTCTTTACCGAAGGTCATCTTCCTGAAACTTTCGTGGACCTCTATCATTTTATCTATTTCCGCTGCGGATAAGTCCACTGCATCAGGCAGATAATAATCAATTATCCGGTAATAATCCTCTTTATTAAGGCTGTCGCTTACCCAGATTTTCTGCGCCAGGGTTTTGATTTCAACGGGAATATCCTCTCTGGCCGTAGTCTCCTGAGGAGGATTGGTGGTGATAACGATGTTAAAATCAGGATGGCGAACCAGCTCAAGCGCTTGTGAGCCGGGATATTCCGTCAAATAAAGTTTACTTTCTCCGCGGGCAATAGGAGCCAGCCAGGCTAAAAGTTCCTCCGCTCTTTTACCCACCGCTCCTTCATCAACGATAAACAACCCCCCTTGAGTATAAAGATGCAGAAAATCAACGAGGAAATCCTTCCCTCCGGCTTTTTCAACCGGTCTGGAGGTTAATTCATAACTGCCGTCTGGTCTCTTTACTAATTTACCTATCCAGTCGGTCAAATGAACCATCCCGTACATAGAAAATACCGATTTCTCAAGCCCCAGTCTATCGGCTAAATCTTCAGCCATTCTGGTCTTTCCGCAACCGGGTTTACCTTCCAGAATGACCAATTTACCACGGGACAACCCGCTAAGCATGGAACGCTCAGTCCGGATAAGGTTATTGGTCGGAACCAGGAACTTATTCCGTCCTATTTCCTCTGCGTTGTTGAATTTAGTTTTATATTTCACACCGTCGATAACCAGATAAATTCCGTCGTCTTCCGTGCGATAGGAGAGATTTTGTTCCGGATGAGCGTAAACCTTGAATCCCGGTAGAGTCTTCCACATCTCCTCCCTTAAAGCTATGCCCAGAGTACTAAAACCTTCCTGCTCTATTAACTCGGTTATGTTTTCTTTACTATCCTTTAATCGTTCTATCACATTCAGGACCAGCCGGTTCAGATCCTGAATGCTGACGGTAATCTGCTCTGAATCGTCTACAAGATTCGCCTGCGCGAAAATACGCCTGACCTGCTGGTAATACCGGTAAATAGCCTCGGTAATAATTTGAGGATTAATATTTAAACCGAGCCCGGACTGAACCAGATTTGAAATTAATTCTTTCTCATCT
>CAZDKO010000041.1:0-11091 GCA_964506075.1 uncultured bacterium | reverse complement strand
ATAAGTCCCGTCCAGATTAACGTCAATCATAAAATCCCCGGGGGTAGTATGCCAGGTCACTCCGCTGCCTCCGGTATATCCGGCCTGCGGGTAATTGCTGAAGATTTTAATTTCTAAATTGTCACCATTTTGATTGTATTCAAATCCATAAGTTTCAAATACACTGCCGCCAAGCACATCAGCCCAGTTACCATTATCAGAACGCTGAGCAAAAGCGGCGTTAGCACCAATATCCTGAACATAAGTAGAAGCTTCGGCGCTAAAATTTACTAAAAATATCACGGCGAAAATCAACATTAAATTTAAAACTTTGTATTTCATTGCGTTTTCTCCTTTGGTTAAAAACATTTTGTGGAATATTTTTCTGAAAATTAATTTAAGCTTTTGCATCTTTTTTATCCTCCTTTTTAAATTGTTTAAGTTGATTAATTTTTAATGATTAACCCGGGTTTAAAATGATATTGTCCATAAATATCCCTCCTTTTTTTAACAGGTGAAGTAAATAGTTAAGCTGCTCTTTTACAGTCAGTCTGTAAAACGAATTAAGCTCTATCAATTGCATATAAACCCCTAAAATTAAATTTTCAGATTTTTAAACTCAATTTTGTTATTAATTTTTTATAAATTAAATTTATGAAATTAATATAAGTCCGGATAACTCCTTATTTATAGCCATTTTTTATCGCTAAGTTTGCGCTTTATGATTTATTATTTTTTCACCACACATATATTCGAAGTCCTGTCATATTTATTTTAAAACAAACATTCATAATCCTTCTTTACCGGATTAGAGATTAAATGGTTTAATCATATTTTTTATATTTTGAGAATTAACAGAGTTAAATTATCCATGTTTTCTTTTTTGTTTTTTGGTCGGCGAAACCTTTATTCGTAACCATAACCAGGCCGAATAAGCCCGCTCCCATTAAAAGCAGGGTCCCCGGCTCCGGGACCGTTGAAGAAGCAGAAAAATGAAACGTATCCGGATTACTGGGATTTCCGCTCTGACCGGTCAGATTTGCCTTTACGGAGAACCCGATGTTGGTCACGTTATTTAATTCCGCGACGGTGGTTAAATCTATGCTCATGGTAGTTCCTGTCCCGGGAGTTAAAGTAGTCCAGCCTGTCTGGTATTTATTGGCTTCCCCGGTTCCCGTATATAAATAGAGACTGACCATCCAACTGTCATCATCATCATTGGCTAACTTCAAACTAAAAACGTCAAATCCGGCCAGACTATTGGTCGGTGCGATCCCTAATGAATCACCTATAACCTTGGCAGTTGTCGCTCCCGTAGTTCCCAGAATCGGAGAAACCCCGTTAGAGTTGGCTCCAATCTGCATTTCGGCATAGGGATAATCAGGACTTCCAAAAGTACTGTAGAGCGTTCCTACAAACCCGACGGTGCCAAGCATTGTTCCACCGTATACTGCCGGATTATCAGTTACAAAAAAGAGGGAACTGACGGCATTAACCGGATTTTCATTTACATCCCATAGCTGAAGCAAAGCCGTATCATTTAAACTGAAGGTTACGGCTTCACTGTCACCGGCCAACAGAAATACGAACATAAATCCCAGGATACTTATCAGATTTATTTTCTTCATAAATTTAGCTCTCCTTTCAAATTTTTCTTTCGGTAACGTTTTTTATTTTTTTCTAATTCTTTCTTTTTCAAACAAAAGCTTAAATTTCCTGTTTTTCTCAAGTCCCCCTTCCAGAAGCATTAACCAATCCGACAGAGAAATCGTATTCATCTTTTTCATTACAGTTATCTCCTTTCCATCATTTTTTAACCCTTGTGATTTTTTACTTTATTAAACAAAAATCTGACCTTCTTACCCTTTTCGCCTCCTTCTAAAAAATTCAGCCAATCAGTTAAAGAGACACTTGCCGACTTTTTCATTTTTGGAACCCTCCTTTCCTGGTTAAATAAAAACATCATTTGTGTCGTTGTTTAAACGTATTTATTCCTTTAAAACTCACCTCCTTTTGAGATAGAACGTTCATTCATAATGCTCAAAATCGTTAATCTATATTTGTATTAATATCGTTAATTTATAAAATATTTAAATAAGTCCGGATTAATAGTTTTTCTCCTTCCTGCATTATCAAACAAAAAATATCTTTCAAGAAAACATACTCTTGATGGGTAAAACAAATTTTATGTTTATCATATAACTCTTCCCCGAGTAGCCTTAAGCGCTATCCCGAAGGATGAAAACCCGTTTTAAAATTATTCGTAAGTTTATCATCTAAAATCAGTCATCTATTCCTTTCCCTCCATACACTGACAATATAATGTTGTCTTAAATTTTAATTCCTTCTCGTCTGATTAAGTCCGAATTTTCCCCAGCCGATGAGCCCGACTAAACCAAAACCCAGTAAAACCAGGCTATTCATTTCAGGTACGGGAGACGAAGAAAAATGAAATGTATCCGGATTACTAGGATTACCATTCTGACCGGTCAGGTTTGCCCCTATTTTGAAACCGATATTGGTGACGTTATTTAACTCCGACACCCCGGTTAAATCTATACTAAGCCCGATTGTCGTTCCCGGAACCACGGTAATCCAACTGGTCTGGTATTGATTAACCTCTCCTGAACCGGTATTTAAATAAAGACAAATCATCCAGTCGTCGTCATTGTCATTGGCAACAACCATAGAAAACTTGTCAAATCCAAGCAAACTATTGGTCGGCGTCGTGCCTAAAGAAAGCCCGATTATCTCCGCCGTGGTTGCTCCGGAGGTTAAATAACCGCTGAGAGTCGGAGAAACCCCGGTTGAATTGGCGCCTACCTGCATCATCGCAAACGGACGAGTCGGGTTACCCGGCTGACTGAATAACTGGCCGACAAACCCTACTGAACCAATCATTCCGCCGCCTCCATACCAGTCCGGGTCATCGGTGACGAGAGAAAGCGTAGATATAAGATTAATCGGCGCTTCATTCACCTCCCATAACTGGAGCAGAGCCGCTTCACTTAAACTGAAAGTTACAGCCTGGGTATTACCGGTCAATAAAAAGACAGCCATTAATCCCAGGATAGTTACAAAACTGAGTTTTTTCATAAACCACCTTCCTTTTTATATGTGTTATTTAAATGCGAGTTTTTCATCTTTTTCTATTTCTTTCCTTTCCACACAAAATTTTAAATTTCCTGTTTTTCCCCAGTCCTCCTTCCAGAAAACTCAGCCAGTCTTCTAAACAAATCGTGCCTGTTTTTTTCATCTCTATCACCTCCTTTTACCCGCCATGCTTTGTGGCGGGTCCTGTTTGCCCGCTCCCACATTTAGTTTTGCGTAAGCAAAACTGTGGGGGCCCCCCTGCTTAGATTCTATAAGAATCTACGGGGGCCTGTCCCCGTGTACAGATTCTGCAAGAATCTACGGGAGGTATCTCGTTGTTCGTATCTCGTCGTCCGTATTCCGCATACCGCCTGCAGGTATTCCGCAGTACGTATATCATTTCTCTCAATTAAAATATAAATTTATAAGTGCTTTATAACTATTGATACCCAATCCCAATATTCATATTTCATTCTTCCCACCTAAGGTAATATAATCATCGTCATATTTAAGCCCTTATTTAAATACTATTTGGACATAGAACTTCTGTTACCCGTTCAGGGTCAATTATTCTAAAAATATTAGAATTAATGTATCGATTGAATCTAGCGATTTCTGCATTTATTCATTTCACCTCAAATTTCAAAATATAAGAATTTGTGTATTCTTTACATGCTTGGCTTTTACCTCCATTGCCTGTTAAAGTTCAAACATTTTGTGGTAAATACACCTCAGTTTTTCTGGGGTTGCTTTAATCCGAATTTTCCCCAGCCGATGAGCCCGACTAAACCAAAACCCAGTAAAACCAGACTATTCATTTCAGGTATAGCAGACGAAGAGAAATGAAACGTATCCGGATTACTGGGATTTCCGCTCTGACCGGTCAGATTCGCCCCTATTTTGAAACCGATATTGGTGACGTTATCTAACTCTGCTACCCCGGTTAAATCTATACTAAGCCCGATACCCGTTCCCGGAGCCACGGTAATCCAACTGGTCTGGTATTGATTAACTTCTCCCGCACCGGTATTTAAATAAAGACAAATCATCCAGTCGTCGTCATTATCATTAGCAAGGTTCATGGCGAACCGGTCAAATCCAACCAGACTGTTTGTCGGCGCGGTTCCTAATGATGTTCCTATTATCTGGGCGGTCGTCGCTCCGTTAGTCCCTAAAGTAGGAGAAATCCCGGTTGAATTGGCACCTATCTGCATCGTGGCAAACGGATGGGTCGGATTACCCGGTTGACTGAATAACTGGCCCACAAAACCTACCGTCCCAATCATCCCTCCTCCGCCGTACCAAGCCGGGTCATCGGTAACTAAAGAAAGCGTAGTTACAGAATTAACTGGCTTTTCATTCACTTCCCATAACTGGAGCAAAGCCGCTTCACTTAAACTGAAAGTGACGGCCTGAGCACTGCCGAATAGAAAAAACACTACTGCCAAGCTAAAAGCAGTGATTAAAGTTAATTTTTTCATTATTTTCCCTCCATCTTTGAATGTTTTGATTAAATTCATATTTTTTATTTTTTCCCGTTCCTCTCTTTTGTAAATAACAGTTTGATTCTCCTGGTTTTCTCAGCACCTCCTTCCAAAAAAGTTAACCAGTCTTCCAGACAAATCGTGTTTGTTTTTTTCATCCTCTATCACCTCCCTTCCTACCCGCCATGCTTTGTGGCGGGTCCTGTTTGCCCGCTCCCACATTTAGTTTTGCGTAAGCAAAACTGTGGGGGCCCCCGTGTTTAGATTCTGCAAGAATCTATGGGGGCCTGTCCCCCCTGTTTAGATTCTGAAAGAATCTACGGGAGGATACCGTCGTCCGTATTCCGTATTTCGTCTCTATCCTTTCTTTTTCAATCGTCCAAAGCTGACTAATCCGACTACTCCAAATCCCAAAAGCAAAAGTGAAATCGGTTCGGGAATTGGCTCACCGGAAATTCTAATACTTAAATCACGACTATCTGCATCCTGCCAGCTACTACCCTGATTATATGAAATTGCTCCATTACCAAGCGGATTTTGGGCTTTATAAGTCATAGCCGAATAAGCCGCTCCGGAACCGCTAACCTCCCCCCAGGATTTGAAAACAATCCAGTAAGTGCCGGGTAAAAGTTTTAATCCACTTATACCGTATATTCCATCCCAATGGTTATTGTAGTTATGAGTCATGTTGAAACTTTGTGAATATAACACCTGGGAAGAAGGAAAATTTCCTCCGTCGCGAGTCAATTCAACAGTTACCGAGGCGGTTGCTGTATCAACGCGAAAATAACCTTCGATATCAGTAATGTAGACTCCAGAGCCCGTAATGTTAAATTCATTAGCCACCCATTGTCCCCTCCATATCGCCAGATAATTATTCGGAACAGTTGGATAACCCGTATCAATAATATACGCCTCACCGATTGCTGAAACCGCACTCACAAAAGTCAAAATTGAAAATATAAACAGTACTATCTTCTTCATAAGTAACGTTTCCTTTCCGTTCCGGAAATCCGTATTTCTATTCATTCCCTCTCCGTTTTCCTTATTCCGTATTTTCCCCAGCCTAAAAGCCCCACTAAGCCGAAGCTAAGCAAAAGCCAACTATTCATTTCAGGTACCGTTGCTGGCGTATACGAAGCAAGGTCTCCACGCCCGGCATTGAAACTGGAGATGATATTCGGGTAGAGCATCGTTCTGGCAAAACCCGAATCTAAATCATAGCGAAAAATATCGTCTGTCCCGTTTACTTCGTAGAGAAAAAGACTCTCTTCTGTCGCCTCTTTTGAAAATGCCGCTCCGGCAAAAGCTAATCCGGCATCACTATTAATTAAAGTCAGCGTACCGCTATTCACATCCAGGCTGTAAGTTTTATCTAACACGACAACATAAAAAGCACCGTCCATCCTCACAGCGATATCTGAACTATCTAAAAGATTGAAGGGGTTTCCATCCAGCTTCAATCCTATTGGCGTTCCTGCTACTGTCCCGGTAGCCGGATTAATTTTAAGGACCTCATCCATAGCTGCATCCAGAACCCAGAGGTTATCAATTTGGTCAAAAACCGCTCCCCTGATATCACGTCCACTCAGCGTCGCGCCTATTGCCGTAGCCATAGCCGTATGAGAATTAATAGAGACAAGCTTTGAACCGGTAACAGCGGTGCCTGATTTCTGAAGCGCAAAGGCTAAAAGTCCGTAGGTTTCGCTTAGAGATAACGCGTCCGCATCAATATAGTTTCCTTCAAGCATCACCCGTCCGATATCCATGAAATCTGACCCGTCCTCTTCAAAAGAGAAAAGCTTGGTCGGAGCAGAAGAGCTGCCGCTATAAGGGGCGTATGACTTTAATCCAAAGGTAGTTGCCCAGATAGAAGGACTTAGTAATAGACCCATAGCGAATACAAGAGCAAATAATCCAGTGGCGGTTAAGTTTAAATCCTTTAAACAAATTTTATTTATCTTTTTCATATAGTTGCCTTCACCTCCTCCTTTTTAAAATTTTTTAATGAGCTAAAAGTTTTTATTTTTGCTATCCCTTTCTAAAATTCACGTTTCTTCCCAGGTTAATTTCTGTTATATAAATAGTTATAATTGCAGTAAATAAACATAAAAGCACTTTTCCCTGGGAAAAACTATCTGCTCTTACTTTCGTCACCCCACTTTTAGCTCTCCTTATGATTAGAAAAAAAATCATCACTATTTTCTCCATTTAATTACGCTCTCTTTTAAATCTCAAAGCCGCTAATCCAATCAAACCACTGCACAGCATAAACCATGTTCCCGGTTCCGGGACCGGTTCTACGCTGGGTTCATCAATATCCGCTTCCCCGTCGTGAGAAAAAGGAGCAAATTTATACTTAGCTTTATTTCTTCCCAGAACTATATGGTCAAAAGCATCAAAATGGACCGTCGTGTATCCCGTCACGTTAACCATATAAGCGTTTATCTGTCCCCGGCTGGGATACTCTCCGGAATCAGGACATCCACCCTCAGTAAAATCACCTATAGGTGAATCCTTAAGATTGAAATTACCCAATAAATAACTTTCCCAGCTTGTTCCCGGGCCATAAACATCGTGAGAAGGTAAAGGGTCGCCGTTACCCATAAGAGGAGCATTATCCACACCGCTGGTTAAAAACTGAGGCACAGATGGGATTGAAGAATCACCCGGCACCGGCAATATTCCAGAAGTAGCTGTAGTCGGGGTAAAAGTAATACTTCCTGTTTCGTTACTATCATAGGCAGCGGCTATTTTCACATCATAGATAGTTCCGTAACTTTTTACGTCACCCAATACCCAGAGGATAAAGTTGGAGCTTTCAGTTACCCACGTTTCCGTATCCGTATTATACTGGCCGTTTTCAATGTAAAGTTGTAAAGTAGGGACGGCAGATGCTGAAAAATTCATCAGAATGCTTAGAAATATGACACTTAAAAAAACACCGATCCTTTTCATTTTCTTTCCTTTCGTTATTTTCGCTTTCAAGTTAAATTCTCCTTCTAATCCCAAAAGCCGTTAATCCAACCAATCCGCCACCAAGCATTAACCAGGTGCTGGGCTCCGGAACTACCGGCGGAATTTCTGGAGGAACTGTTCCTGCAGCGACAATAACCTCATTAGCGCAGGTTGATGCCGCCCAATAAATACCCGGGGTGCCGCTGAATCCTTCCGGAGCGATATCAGTCAAATCAACTGTAAAATTCACCCGGTAGGCCGCTTCACCATTACCGGAAAACCAATTTACACTTATCGGGCTACCTACAGAGGTACCGTTAGCTCTTACATAAGCGGCCTGCCCGGCGCTGGGCGGAACAGTTTCATATCTCCACTCTGTACCGTAAATGTATGTCCCGTAGGGTTTATAATATGAAGCCAGATATCTTTGGCTAACTTCGAATAATTGCCCGGCTGAGATATTACCATCACTTTGAATCGTGTCGCTATGCCCGACTAAAGCTAAAGCATATTCATAGGTACCGTCACGGTCTAAATCCAGCATAAAGTCTCCGGGTTTGGTATACCACTCTCCCACTTTAAGTCCAGCACTGGGGAAATTGGTGTAAATATCATAGGTGAAAACATTTCCCGTCTGACTATAGTCAATCCCATAAACTTCAAAAATGCTGGAACCAACAACATCTACCCAACCCGATGAATCTGATTTTTTAACGTAAACATTATCTGTAACCATGTAGGCTTTGGCACTTTGACTGAATAACACCAAGCCCGCTAAAACCAATGCGAAACTTAAAATTACTTTTTTCATTTTAAACCTCCAAGTTTTTATGTTTTTTGATTTAAACTTTAATGCCCGATTATTCCTCTTTATTTTTAGCTCTATTAAGCAAAATCTTTATCTTTTTGCTTTTTTCAAGACCACCTTCTAAAAATATGAGCCATTCCTCTAAACAAACCGTAGTAATCCTTTTCATCTTTTTCATCACCTCCTTTTACCCGCCGTGCTTTGTGGCGGGTTATGCTTGCCCCCACGTTTAGTTTTGCGCAAGCAAAACTGTGGGGAACACTTACATCCCTTTCTTCTTCAACCGCCCAAACCCAACCAACCCCACCACTCCAAAACCAAGAAGCAAAAATGAAGCCGGTTCGGGAACAACATCTGTTTCTTCAACCGTTCCTCCAGTCGGAATAAAACAGACAACCTGTAACATTGATTTCCCGCCATAACTTCCACCCCAGTTCATAGTGTGCTCTCCGGCGCTCCAGGTATCATGGATATAAATTGTTTGCGTCAGGGCGTCATATCCGTATCCAAACATTGAATGGTTTTCTGTACAAATCATCACTACCCGGCCGGCGTCTATTTCAGCTATGTAATCAGCAAAAGTAAACCCATAGGTTAAACCAAAGGTATCTACTGGCTGGCTGAAAAAATTGTAATCCGTAGAGGGATCACTACTTCCATAACCGGTATAATCAAAATACTCCCACATGCCGAATAAGCCGGATCGGTTATATATCGAGCTTCCGTATGAATAGAGGTCAGCAACATAAAGCCGGGCACCGTTTGTATAATGGAAAAACGTCGTTGAACCGTTGACGTTGCCGAGAGAATCCTGACTCGTTCCCATAAAATCAGCCAGACAATCAAAAGACCGGCCCGTATAATTATCGTCTCCGGAAGCTAAATAACCTCCGCTATAAAAATCAGCGATGTGCCCCGAACTGGCAATGATATCGTTAACGGCGAAACTGCCACTACCAAAAGTATTTAGTTCTGCCGTTCCTCCCGGGACTAAATTGTCATATCGTAATCCACTGTAGCCGTTGATATCATAGTAGCCCATCATCATCCCGGCAGAAGTCGGCGAACAACCATACCACCAATCGTAATCCGGGGAGTTAGACAGGAAAAGCTCCTGCTCAAAATAAACCAAAGGAGAAGCATAACTTACCCCCTGCCCCAGACATACTAAGAACACCGCGCTAACCAGAAAGAATAAACCGAATTTTCTTTTTTTCATCCATTCACCTCCTTCCAAAAAATTTAACCAATTGAATAAAACCATTACTGCAGTCTTCTTCATTCATAACCTCCCTTTCAAAGAAGATTTATGTTTCGCACCATTCCGATTTTCTCTATCGTTTATTTATATACAGGGCTTTTTATATTCTTATTCTCCCGTGTTAAAGAGAATAGAAAGACATTTTTTCACTCTATTTATGTATGTTTAAAAATTTATATAATTAATTATGAGTCCGCATTTTTCTTTTTATCATGCTTCCATAAACCTCCAAACCCAACCAGTCCCACCACTCCAAATCCCAAGAGTAAAAGCGAAGCCGGTTCAGGAATGACTCCGCTGCTGTAATTAACGCTGATTTCATCCAACACCGGCGCATAGGCAATCAGAGCGTCCGAAGTAAATTCCATCTGGTAATAAAAATTATTTCCGGACCAGTCCAGCAAAGATAAATCAATGGTGTTACTTCCAACCGATAAACTATCCCAGCTGCCTAATAAACCCGAAGCGTTGTACCAATTAGTGTTATCCTGACTGAACTGAACTTTTAAACTGGTCCCGGCAGGAATGGAAGATACGTCGTAACCAAAAGAATCTACACTTTCAACCGTCTCTCCGGCTAAAAGATTGGTTGAAACTAAATCGCCCTGCAAAACCGTAATAACCCGGACGGGTCGGGTCCAATGGTTATCGGTTTTTAACGCTCTACAATCAATACTGCTGCCCATACCCGGCCATCTGACGTAGGCCCGGTTATAATCTTTGTAATAATTTACTGTTTCCGAAGACCAGATAGTGTCTATGGTTCCGGGAAGATTCCATGGGTCTTGACCGGTGTAGTAAAGTTCTCCGGCGCGCAGCTCATAAGCATTGGGGAGAAACCAATCGTTAAAATCATTTTCCCAACCGCTGGTAATAAAAGTATCATTACACCACTCTTGCCCCTTAACAGGCACATCTCCATTCCCACTGGGATTTTTAGTCGACGGATACCCGGGAATCATTGTATTCCAGCTGTTAAAAATAGTATTACCGGACCAGGCATAGTTGGTGCTGTTATAACTGAAGGTCGCATACCAGGAATAAGTCGGAGTTTTTACCTGCCCTGTTTCCAGGAGCACATTCTCTTTTAACGCAATCATACTTTCATCGATAAAGGTATCAATGATACTGCCGGTTACGGCTTCAGCCACGCCAGTAAAACCAAACATTAAACCAATCAGCATTAGAAGAGCTGTTATCCGTTTAAGTGTCTTATAAATTTCCATAATCGTTCTCCTTTACCTCATTATCTTCTCACTCAATCTTTTCTTTCTTTTTAACCTTGCTCAGTTCATACAAAAACTGAATGTTTTTACCTTTCTCTATTCCTCCTTCTAAAAACGTGAGCCATTCCTCTAAACAAACCGTAGTAATTCTTTTCATCTTTTTTATCACCTCCCTTTACCCGCCATGCTTTGTGGCGGGTCCTGCCTGCCCCCGTGTTTAGATTCTGAAAGAATCTACGGGGGGACCCGTCCCCCCTGCTTAGATTCTACAAGAATCTATGG
>CAZDKO010000040.1:0-11800 GCA_964506075.1 uncultured bacterium | reverse complement strand
AAGCGGGTGTAGCTTAGCGGTAGAGCGCTACCTTGCCAAGGTAGATGTCGTGGGTTCGAATCCCATCACCCGCTCCAGAATAAAAAGGTGAGAGATATCACGATGAAAGTTCAGGTTAAAAAAATTGATGATTGTCAAAGAATTTTAGAAATAGAGGTCCAGCCCGAAATTATGCAGCAGGAATTTGAAACGGTTATTAACCGTTTCCTGAAAAATGCTTCTTTACCCGGATTTAGACCCGGAAAGGTTCCCAGAGAACTGATTTTAAGCCGTTTTGGTAAAGATATTGAATCTGAAGTGCTTAGAAACACCATTCCTCAAAGTTACACGTCTGCCTTGAAAGAGACAGATTTATGGCCGATCGGTGAACCGGAGATTTCTAAATTAGAATGGAATCCTGATAAACCTCTTATTTTTGAAGCTAAAGTAGAGGTAAAACCGAAGATTAAACTGGGCCAGTATAAAGGTTTAAAAGGCAAAAAGGAAATGCCGGTAGCTTCTGATTCTGAAGTGGATGAAGAGATTAAAGCTATCCAGGAAAGAATGGCTACTTACAACTTAATTTCTGACCGTCCTTTACAAAACGGAGATACAGCCATAATAGATTTAGAAATATATGTTGACGGAAAAATTATCGCCGGCGGCAAAACTGATAATTTTTCTCTGGAGACCGGAAAGGATCTATTCGGTCCCGGCTTTGATAAGGAATTAGTGGGTTTAAAAACAGGTGAAAAAAAGGATATTAATTTTAAATTACCGGCTGATCATCCTTCAGCGGAGCTTCAGAGTAAAGAAGCTGTTTTTAGTGTAAAATTAAAAGAAATCCGGGAGAAAAAAACGCCTCCGATAGACGATGAATTGGCGAAAAGATTTAAAGACTGCCAGAACCTGAACGATTTAAAGGAAAAGATAAAACATCAACTCAAGCAATGGAAAGAAGCCGAAGCCTTTAAAAAAATGAGGGTAGAAATAATCAGCCGGTTACTTGAAACGGCTGAATTCCCTTTACCTCTCTCTCTGGTCAAGCAAAGACAAAATGTTTTATTGGGTTATACTTTAAAGCGTTTGGAAGGAATGGGTTTTAGCCGGGATGAAATTAAAAAAGATGAGGAAAAATTTAATGAAGAGGCTTACAAAAAAGCGGCGGAAGAGATAAAACTGGCTTTAATGCTGGAAGCTATAGCCGAAAAAGAAAATATAATTATCAGTGAGGAAGAGGCCAAAGAAGAATTAAAAAAACTGGGTCAATATTCAAGAAGAAAAGATCTGGATGAAGAAATCACCGACGGTTTTATTGAACAGCTTCGGCATAATAAAACGCTTAATTTCATCATAAGTTCAGCCCATATTGAAGAGATTGTCAAATAATAACACCCGGTAAATTTTGCCGAAGAAAATATAGTTTAGAAACTTAATCATAAGGAGGCGGATAATGAGCGGGAAAAAAAATATTTATAACCAGTTAATTCCCATGGTGGTGGAGACCACCGGCAGAGGAGAAAGAGCTTATGATATTTTTTCTCGGCTTTTAAAGGATAGAATTGTTTTTATCGGTGTTCCTATCAGTGATGAAATTGCTAATTTAGTAATTGCCCAGCTTCTTTTTCTGGAGGCGGAGGACCCTAATAAGGATGTTCATCTTTATATAAATTGTCCCGGCGGCATAGTTACGGCCGGATTAGCCATTTATGATACCATTCAATATATTAAACCGCGGGTATCCACCATTTGTATGGGCCAGGCGACCAGCATGGGGGCAATACTTTTATCAGCCGGAGAAAAAGGTAAACGCTATGCTCTCCCTCATGCCCGGGTAATGATTCATCAGCCCTGGGGAGGCGTTCAGGGGCAGGCGGCCGATATCAGTATTCAGGCCAAGGAAATTTTAAGATTAAAGGATAAAATTAATAGTCTGTTATCCCACCATACCGGACAGCCTCTGGAAAAAATTGAAAAAGATACGGATCGTGATTTTTTTATGACTGCGGAAGAAGCTATGGCCTATGGTCTTATAGATAGTGTGATTACGCACAGAGAAGAAGTGAAGAAGAAAGAGGAGAAATAATGAAAAGCAGCAGCGGAGAGTTTGGAAAATACGCAAAATGTTCTTTTTGCGGCCGGGGGGAAGGAGAAGCCGGGCGTTTAATCGCCGGGCCGAATGTTTTTATATGCGGGGAATGCGTAGAGTTATGTAATGAAATCCTGACTAAAGAGATAAAAACAGACTATACACCCAGTAAAAATGTCCCCAGCCCGGTAGAAATCAAGGAAAACCTTGATCAGTATGTGGTCGGACAGGAAAGAGCCAAGAGAACTTTAGCTGTGGCGGTTCATAACCATTACAAACGCATTCAGACAGAAAATGACAATACGGACGTAGAATTGGAAAAGAGTAATATTCTTTTAATCGGTCCCACCGGTTCGGGCAAAACTCTTTTAGCCCGGACTTTAGCTAAAATTTTGGATGTTCCTTTTGTTATTGCCGACGCCACGACTTTAACTGAAGCGGGATACGTGGGAGAGGACGTAGAGAATATTCTTCTTAAACTGTTACAGGAATCCAAATATAATCTGGCTAAAGCCCAAAAAGGTATTATTTATATTGACGAGATTGATAAGATTGCCCGGACAACCGAAAATGTTTCCATTACCCGGGACGTCTCGGGAGAAGGGGTGCAACAGGCACTTTTAAAAATTATCGAAGGAACGGTGGCTAATGTTCCTCCAAAGGGAGGAAGAAAGCATCCCCATCAGGAGTTTATTCAGGTCGATACGACCAATATTCTTTTTATTTGCGGCGGGACGTTTACCGGATTAGAAAAAATAGTGTCCTCTCGATTGAACAAGCAGATTATTGGCTTTGGCGGTAATATAAAGAGTAAAGATGATAAAAAAATAAATGAAATTCTTAATAAAGTTGAACCGCGTGATCTTCTTAAATTTGGAATGATTCCTGAGTTTGTGGGGCGGCTGCCGATCATTGCCGTGTTACATGATTTGGAAGAAAAAGATTTAATTAAAATTTTGATTGAACCCAGAAATGCCCTGGTAAAACAGTATAAAAAAATATTTTCTATGGACAGGGTCCAGCTTGACTTTACCCCTGAAGCCTTATCGGCCATAGTTCAGGAAGCGATTAAACGGGGAACCGGGGCCAGAGCACTCCGGTCAATCATTGAAAATTTTATGCTTGATATTATGTATGAGCTCCCGGCGTTATCTTCCCGGATTACTAAATGCATTATTACTCCGGAAGTGATAAAGGGTGAGGGTGAGCCGGTTTTTTATAAAAATCAGGAATTGATAGAGAAATCAGCATAGTTATTAAAATTATCAGAAAAGCTTTAACTTAGAAAATAGATTTGCCAAAAAAAGAGCAAGCTGAAGAAAAACAGCCTGCTCTTTATTTTATATGGATTTACATAGATTTGCTTTTTGAGTATTCATTATGGTATAGTTTCCATAATCATTAGATTATCTAATCTTTATAGGTTGACGCAAAGCAATTTTCTTTCCTTGACCCCACTGATGTCTGATGATTCTTTCTATCAACCTTTAATGGGTATTTATAACGAGAAGGAAAAGAATGATTCAAATAAAAAACATTTGTCTTTTCGTCTTTCTTTTATTGGTCTTGTCATTATTATTTCCTTTTCCTGTTTATTCCGACCCGCTTGATTATAATATTCTTCACGAATTTACCGGCGGGGGAGATGATGGAAGCTTACCTATGGGCAGCCTGACGTTTTCCGGCGATACCCTCTACGGTATGGCCTATTCCGGTGGAGATTATGACGGCGGGGTTATTTTTTCCCTGGATACCACAGGGGATAATTTTACCCTCCTCTACGAGTTTGCCGGCGGGACGGTTGATGGAAGTTCCCCTTGCGATAGTCTGACCTTATCCGGCAATACTCTTTTCGGAATGACTACTAATGCCGGGGAATATGGAGAGGGTGTTGTTTTTTCCCTGAGTACCGACGGAAGTGATTTTGCTGTTATCCATAACTTTAACGGAGCTGATGGGACTTCTCCTCACGGGGGTCTGACTTTATCCGGTGATACTCTTTACGGGATAACTTCTTTAGGCGGAAATTATAGTGGCGGGGTTATTTTTTCCATGACTACGGCAGGAGATGATTATACTCTTTTTCACGAATTTCCCTTAGGAGGGAATGACGATGGATATTATTCTTTTGGCAGCCTGACGCTTTACGATAATGTCCTCTATGGCTTGGCCAGTTATGGAGGAGATAGTAATTTGGGTATTATTTTTTCCCAAGGGACGGAAGAAGAAGGCGGTCATCCCCGAACTGGCTTCTCTTTTGCTTTTGGGAATTGGGGTATTGGGGATAGCCGGGGTTTCGGTTAGAAAAAGATAGTCATTCAGTTTTTTTAGGGAAACATATAAATTAGTATAAAAATTTCCTAGAAAAATTTGATTTTTGACTGTTTCATATGCTATACTTATTTTGCCTTTATATCATTATATAGATGTAGGGGTGTTGCCACAAGGTAAAGCCTTTTCGTATAGCTTGCCGGTAGGTTCCGTTAAATGAGATAAAATGATTAAAAGAATATTTTTCTTAATAATTGTCTTTGGTTTGGTTTCAGGTTTTAGCGGTTTGGCTGAAGCGAGCTGGCTTACCGGTTATGACTATCGCAAAGAATTTAGCATCAGTAATTCCAATATTGATGACCTGACCAATTATCAGCTTATGCTTAATGTACATAAAGGCAGCGGTACGGATTCAGGCCATAGCGTTTATTTAAGCAGTGTTAAGGATGATTTTAGTGATATCAGGTTTACCAATGCCGCCGGAGCTGAACTTGATTATTGGATAGAAAAGAAAACGGACGGTAATAATGCTGCTGTCTGGATAGAGCTTGATTTTCTCTCCCTCTCATCTACCACGGATTTCTATTTATATTACAGTAATGATTCCACCTCTTCTGCTTCCAGTGGTGCCGATACTTTTATACTTTTCGATGATTTTGAAAGAGGCAGTAATGGTGACCCTATCGGCGGGGATTGGATTATTAATACCGGTTCGGCAGTAATTTCGAACGATCATCCTTACAGTGGAGATTATTGTGCCAAACTTGCCGGCGCTTCGGAGAGAGCCGAAATTTGGAACCCGCTGGCTTATAGTGATGATATTGCTATCCAGTACCGTTCATATAAAGAAGCGTATAGTGATTATGTGACGGTCTTTCAGGGTAATGGGACTAACAGATTAAATGTGACCATAACGGGCAGGGACATAATTATTAATTTCCTGCATGATACGGGTGATACCGGTCAGAATATAAATTATAACGATTGGGAATTATTAGAGTACAGCAACTTTGATTGGACCAACCTTACTTATGATATAGGCTATGCGGATTCTGGTGATTCTGCGCCTGTTGTATATAGTGAAGCCTGGATGGATGATTATCTTTCATATGATGGGTTATTAGTTTTCAGAAATAATGGCGATGACGGTACGGAAGATTACTATATCGATGATTTGATAGTCCGTAACTGGACCGCCAATGAACCGACGTGGGAAAGCTGGGGGAATGAAGAAGAAGGGGTTATCCCCGAACCGGCCTCTTTCCTGCTTTTGGGGATGGGGATTCTGGGGATAGCGGGAATTAGCAGGAAAAACAATAAGATAAAATGAGCCAAAAGACATTTTTATTAACGCTACTAATAATTGGTTTGGTGTTGAATATTTCTATACCGGCCCAAGCCTATATCGCTACTTTTTACCCTGATGCTGACCCGGAAGGCACTACTGTAGATGGTGTGGTGGACCACTATAGTTCAGGAGTAGGAATAGCATGGTCTAATCTTATTACTGCCGGAGGAACTCCCAACTATATGAATAGTAATGGTACGTTTGCCTCAATTGGCTGGAGAGCTTATCAGCCGTATAATCCCGATTGGTTTGGTCTTAGCCGGATGATAATGTTATTTGATACCTCATTCCTGGGTTCATCAGCCAATATTACTGAGGCCGTTCTTTATCTATATGGCGGCAGTAAAACAAATTACGCCGGAGGAAACCCGGATATCTGCATTGTTTCTTCTGCTCCGGAAAGTAGTACCAATTTGGTTGCCGGTGATTACGATAGTTTAGGCAGCACGGTATTTTCAAACGTTATATCCTATAGTAGTTTTTCTACGGCCGGATACAATAGTTTTACTCTTAATCTTGACGGAATCGCCAACATTAACACGACCGGCATCTCTAATTTCGGAGCCAGAGAATACAGTCACGACTTGGGCGGGGTTTCGCCGACTAACGGCGTTGTTATCGGCGAGAATTATTCCAGGTTATACGTATATACAGCTGAGAAAGGTATTAACTACGCGCCTAAACTGGTAGTAACTTATACCCTTGAAGGAGAAGTTATTCCCGAACCATCCTCTCTTTTTCTTTTAGGTATAGGGGTCCTGGGGATAGCGGGGGTGTCGGTAAGAAAAAAGCGGTAATTTCCAGACGATAATTCAATATAATGATTTAAAAAGCAACTTTCTTATTTTGAAAGTTGCTTTTTTATACCGGAGGTAAAAAAATGGTTGGTATTTAGACTTAATCCCTTGACAAGACGAGAAAAGATTTGTATGATAATATAAAATTGACGAACAGTGAGGATAATTTTCTCCTTATGTTTAATCTTACTCCACAGGAAAGAAACGCGGCTCTTTTTCTGGTTATAACCCTGGCTATTGGCACCGGGGTTTTATTTTTTAAGAACAACTTTTCCCGCGAGGTTAAGCCGCAGTTAGTTAAAGGTCAATCTCAGGTAGAAGTTGAGTTGATTACGGTCCATTTAGACGGCGCTGTTTTTAAACCGGGTCTATACCGGGTAAAAAAAGACAGCCGTTTGGAAGATGTTCTGAAAAAAACGGAGCTAAAATCTCAGGCGGATATTTCTAATATAAATTTAGCCAGAAAGATATCCGACGGCGAAAAGATTATTATTCCTTCCCGGGGGGAATCATTATTTTTGGATTCAGGAGTGATTGAGTTTTACGGGGATGAACTTTCTAAGGGGGACTTAATCAATGTTAACCGGGCCGGTATATCAGAGTTATCCGGGCTCCCGGGTATCGGAGAGACTTTGGCCCAAAGAATTATTGAGTATCGGGTGCAATTCGGTCCCTTTAGGGATAAAGAAGAGCTTAAAAAGGTAAAAGGTATCGGCGAAAAACGTCTGGAGAAAATAAAAAATTTAATAATAATTAATTAGGACGATTTTTAGTTTCTTTCCTGTATATTTCCCTCCGGAGCATAAAAGTTTCTATGAAAACAATAAATATTCTTTTAATTACACTTTTGATTGTTTTGGCGCTGATTTTTCCAGCTCCTCATATTTTTGCTTTACCAAAAACAGCAACGGGGGAAACGCCAAAATCGGATTTTAAGTTTAAAACCCGGCAGTCAGTCCGCTATGATATTTCCGAAGACCACGAAGATTGGTACGTATTTAGATTGTGGGGAGAATCCTATTACAAACCCCGGGATATGTATAATACCTTTAAAGTGGCTCCTTTCTTTGAAACCAGATACCATTTTCATTCAAAACAGCTTTGCCGGACCGAAATAGGTGTTGAGGTCGGGACAGATCTATTTAAGTGGCTTTATTGGGGGGAAAGTTTACAGTATGCCGTTCTTCATCCCGGGCGGGACGGTATTGAACTGGAGTCAACTTTAATATTTAACTGGCCCTTCAGGATAAAGGGGCACGATTTTACGGCTTATCTTTTTGAAGAGCATACCTATGCCTTTGTCTTCGGCGAAGGTACAATAAACGAGTTTGGCGTCACTTTGACCTGGCAACCTGGAGATAATACTAAATTTTTATTTGGCTGGAGACATACGGACCGGATTCATTATTATGATACCGACCAGATAGAATTAGCGGTGATTTTTAATTTATAGTTATTGAATTGTGCGAGGGAAAAAGTGGAAAAAACAAATTTTTTTGAAAATAATCCTCAGGAGATCATCAGAAAATCAGCTCTTGTATTTTTGAACACGATGTTAGGAACCTTTTTGGGATACGTTACTTTTTTACTTGTTGCCAGAAATATGGGTAAGGAGGTTTTAGGTATAGTCGGCTTCGCTTTGAGTTTTGTCGGTGTATTTTCTGTTATAGGAGATTTAAGCTTGAGTTCCGCTCATACTAAAAGAATCTCCGAAAGCAGGGATTTGGGGAAATGTATCGGTACGTATCTATGGGCAAAAATAATATTGATTATTTTTATGATTATAGCGACTGAGCTGGGTATTTTAATCTGGGGGAAAATGGAAAAATTGAAATTGATTATTCCAACCCAAACCGCCGTCCTCCAGATTATTCTGCTTTATTTTATAATCAGAATGTTGGCTTCGGTGATAGAGGTGACTTTTGCCGCCAGAAGGGAAATAGGGAAGATTGTAATCTCTATGTTTTCCCTTAATCTGGCCCGTCTGGCCGCAACGATATTTATTATCTGGGCCGGCTGGGGAGTACTGGCTCTGGCGGGCACATACGTAACGGCGGGTGTTGTTTCTTTATTAACCGGATTTTTCCTTTTCCGAAATTACCCGATTGGCAGTCTGGATTTTTCTTATCTGAAAAGTTACTGGCAATTTGCCCTGCCTCTTTCGGTTTCGTTTTCTTTACAGATGATAAGCAACAGTCTTCCCGTGATTTTAGTTTATTTTTTCTGGACGCCTGAAGAGACGGGTCTGTATTTTGCCGCTTTAAAATTTCTTATGCCGATTTTCGGTCTGGGAATAGCTATAAGAACGGTTATTTTTCCGACGATTTCCTCTCTTTATAGTCAGGGTCGGCTGGATTCTATTCATCGATTAAGTTTAAAAGCAGAGAGATTGATATCTTTAATTGCGGCACCGGTGGTTCTTTTTATTGTTTTTTTTACTCAGCCAATAATCAGAAATTTTCTTAGGGGCGATTTTCTATCCGCATCAGCCACCCTTAAGATACTGGCTTTGGGTTCTTTTTTTTATATTATTAATATACCTTATTTTCTTCAGTTCCGGGGGACAAAATATCCAGGCGTAGATATGAAGATTAGTTTAATTGAAACTGTCTTTATGTTTGGTTTGTGCTTGCTTTTTATCCCTTCGGATTTAGCCGGCTACAGACTTTTAGGGTTAAAAGGTTTTGGAGCTTCTCTGAGTATCCTGGGAAGTTCCCTGGTCTGGTTTTTTATGACCCGGGTATTAGTTTATAGATTAACAGAAACCCGACCTTCCGGAAAATTTATTTTTCATCTTCTTACGGCTGCTTTGTCTTTTGGCGTTGTTTATTTAATTATGAAAAGTTTCCCGAATAGAACGTTAGTCTATTTGTTAATTTCCGGACTGGGCGGAACGGCTTTATACCTGACGATACTTTATGTAATAAAAGAGCTTAGAAAAGATGATTTTATGCTTTTTCTTCATGCTTTGAGTCCCCGGGCCATAAGTGAGTATCTGTGGTCGGAAATAAAAATTTAACGTAGGGTGTTTGGGAGAAATGAAAAACAAGAAATTCTTTGCCGGCGATTATCTTTTTTTCGGCCATTTTTACCGGATATGTTCAGATGATAAAAAATTATGCGAGACCATAGTTAATATTTATCGCCACCTCCGTTCGGTTAAAATGAATAGCAATTCTCAGGAAATTTTTATCGGGTGGAATAACAAAAAAGGAAAAGAGGCTGTTGTCATTTTAGAAGGCTCACGGCATATTTTACACCGGGTTTCCTTAAAAGAAATTGCTTTATCTATCCCGACTTTAATCAGTTCCCGCTTGACCACTCATTATATTTTTCACGGCGGGGTAGTTTCTTATAAAAATAGAGGAATAATCATCTGTGCTTATTCTGCTTTTGGCAAGACCACCCTGATTATGGAATTAATGCGCCGGGGTTTTCCTTTGCTTTCTGATGAGTTGGTTCCGATTTCGCGTTCTAACCGGATGATTGAGCCGTTTCCGCGCAGTCTTCACCTGTCAGGGAATACCCTTAAGTTATTTCCCGAGATTGGTGTCCGTCAACATCGGGGAAATACCGGGGAATCTTTTGAAAGAAAAGAGATGATTGATATAGAGGAACTTCCCTGGGAGAAAACAGGTAAAAAATGTCTGCCTAAATACGTCGTTTTTCTTTCACCACCCGGCGGAATAAAGGGAAAAGATAGTTTTCTGGAACTGGCGGTAGGTTTTACTAAAGAGGGATTTATCAGGGATTTAAAGAAACTTCCGGGGGTTGAAAAAATATATAAAATAGGCGGGCGGGATTTTTCTTTGCTCCGTTTAAAAATAAATGGAGAGGTAAAGTTAATGACCGCCCTTAAAGAACTTTGTGATTGCTGGCAGATTCCTATGATTTATGCGCATCGGGGTAAGGCCGAAGCGGTAAACTGGAAAGCTTCTCCTCATTTAAAGCCGATTACTTCTTCCCAGGGGGTTTTAAAACTTGCTCAAATGTTACTTTTAACTTCCAAGTCAGTTATATTAAAAGAAAAATTATCCGGCAGTAACGGGAGGCTGCTGGCCGAAATATCACGCCTGGCTAAAGATATCAGTTTTTTTGAAATGGTTCCCGGTCGAATTATGCAGATGGGAGAGGTTATTGAAAAGATGGTCAGGAAGGTAAATTAAGAAATTTTTAGAACTCAACTTTTAGCCAGTCCAGAAGGACTCCTAAATTAGAGGGGTAGCTTTTAATACCGTATCGGGAAGGGTTCCAGGTTGTTGATTCCAGACGTAAGATTGCCCGGCAGGGAAAAGATGATTTTATCATTTGCGATGGAACGGAAAATTGATATTCTTGCATCTCGTTAGAAAGTTCCAATTCTTTTATAAAAGTTTTATCCAGATATATAGAAACCCGGGCTGATTTTTCTTCCGGAGGTCTTCCGCCGCTCATTCTGATAGTAAAGATCACTTCTGAATTTTCCCGGGGCCAGGGTACGGCCACTTCCGCTTTTTCATAAGTCCATCGCCCGGAAATTCCACCCGAATAATCTCTGGCCCGGTCAAAACCACCGGCTAAACCCAAGCAATTCCTGTTAATATCAATAAAATATTGACCGTGTTCCGGAGGTATTTCCGGATTAACCTGATGTAGTTTAAAAATTTTCACTCTGGTATTTATTTTTGTAATTTTTTCCGGAAGCTGCCGCAGCGGGTGTTCCAGACGGCTTGACTGAAAGGTAGCCGAAGCAATTTCCTGAAACTCAATCTCCGGGGTAAAAGGTTTTTCTTCAGAGGTAAGATAGAAAATATTTTTCCCTTCCTGAAGCCACTTCTTCATTATTGAAAGCACCTGCCAGGATTTGGGAATATTCTGGTCAGAAACAGAAAGTGTATTTTTATCGTAGATAAAGTAAAGAGGTGTTGCCAGCCAATAACCGTCGCAGATATAAAAGCCTTCTTCCGTCATTTGAGCGGCCATGTTTTTGGAAAAATCGATTATTCCCCGGTAATCTGTTTGCTTGACCAGAATTAAAGCCCGGGATAAAGGAGAAATAAGAAGATATGCCGCAATACACACCGCTATGGTTTTACCCAGTAGTTTTTTCCATTGGCTGATTTCAAAAAGAAGATATCCGTTAAGGATGTAAAAAGACGGGAGGATAAACGGAACGTAACGTCTCAAAGCCCAGGGATAACTGGGGGCGAGAACTTTATTCCGGAGAAAAATAAAAGAAAACGTTAAAGCCCAGAGAATAAAAAGCATTTTTTTCCGGTCTACCCCACGCCATAAAAGAACGATAAAACCGGAAACTGCCAGCCAGAATCCTAAAGG
>CAZDKO010000039.1:0-13000 GCA_964506075.1 uncultured bacterium | reverse complement strand
GTTACGAAAAAATCGTCTCAATTTATATAACTCCAAATTCTCTTCCCACTTCTTTTAACGCATCCAGAGTCATATCCAGGTCTTCGCGGGTATGAGTAGCCATTAAACTAAGTCTGAAACGGCACTGGTTTTTAGGAACGGCCGGATAAGGAACGGCATTAAGAAACACGCCGGCGTTGTGAATTTTCTTACTCATTTTTCTTAACCTCACCTCATCCCCGATGAGAATAAGGATAATCGCGGACTGCGGCGGAGAAGGAGAAACATTAAAACCCAGGAATTTCAAATTATCATGTAAATATTTAACGTTAGCCCAGAGTCTTTCTCTTAATTGCGGCTCTTTTTCCATCACCTCTAAAGCGGCCAGAACCGTAGCCACCACCGAAGGCGGCGGGCTGGCGGAAAAGAAATAGGAACGGGAATAATAGCGCAGATAATTAATAATTTCCCTGGAAGAAGCAATAAATCCGCCGGTTGAGGCAAAAGTTTTACTAAAAGTGCCCATCACTATATCAACCTGTCCTTTTAAACCGAAATAATCCGGCGTTCCTCCGCCGGAATTGCCGATAACGCCGGTAGCGTGCGCATCATCCACCATAACTTTGGCTTCATATCGTTTTGCCAGCTTTAAAATCTCAGGCAGTTTGCACAAATCTCCTTCCATACTGAAAATACCGTCAAAGACAATTAGTTTTCCATGGTAAGTTTTATCTACTTTATTAAGTAACTTCTCCAGACTCTCCATATCGTTATGCCGGAACGTTTTGAATTTTCCTCCGGCTAACTTGCACCCATCTATGATGCTGGCATGATTTAATTTATCAATAAGAATAATATCTCCCGGCCGAACTATCCCGGAAATAGCCCCTACATTAGCTGAATAACCGGTCGAAAAAACCATCGCTTCTTCACAACCCTCTAATTCAGCCAGTTTCTCCTCTAATTTTTGCAATATGTCATACGTACCGTTTAATAAGGGAGACCCGCTCATGCCGCTGCCGTATTTTAAAAGGGCCTTAGCACCAGCCTCTAAAACTTTGGGATGGGTACTAAGGCCCAGATAATTATTGGATGCCATCATAATCATTTCCTTCTTTGTCCCTAAAAATTCGTCATAAATCACAACCCGATTTTGACAAGGGGTAAGAAGAGTTCTGCGGTAAGTATAACCTCCTTTATCTTTTAAGTCTTCAACAAATTCAAACCATGGTTTTGTTTTAGCAAAAAGATTTCTATGTAACAACTGGAAGAAATCAGCCATACTAAAATGGTCTGAATTAATCTTCCCTTTCTCTAATAAGGTCTTCATGGCCGTATCCTTCCCTACTTTAGCGTTCCATTACCAGGTAAAGGCCTATGAACTAACCAACAAAGCTTCTAAAATCTATAAGTAACCCCCAGAGAAAATCCTAAGGCGAAATTTTCGTATTTTCCGTCAATACTTGAAGAAGTAAGAATTTCGTTATTGTCAACGTTATTGTCAACCGTTCTATCTTCATAAAAAATCGCCTGGACAGCCCCATCAATATCAAAATTCCCCACTTTGTAGCCGAACCCGGAACAAACAAAATGATTGTTGGTATCCGGTAAACTGGGCCGGAAATTCCTTTCCGGCGTGGCATTTTCATTGTAAATATATCCGGCTCTTAATTTCAAAGAGTCGGTAACTGAATATTCCAAACCAAATTTATAAGCGAAGGTATCACGGTATTCATATTTATATTCGGTATCGGTTAAGGCCGGGCTATCGTAATCCACGGACAATGAATTAAGGGTGCTCCAATCGGTCCAATCCAGGTTAAATTCAAGTTTAAGTTTATCAATTGGCCGGTAAGCATAACCTAAAACGACGACGGCCGGGAAATCTATGGAAGTAGTGGCCTCTGATTCAAAATAAGCCCCTAACCCCATAAACGCCGGGATGTCATAAAGCTTGGCTTTCCCGTTATATTCCACACTATAAGGGCTTTTAAAAGTCGCCGCAAATCCGTGTTTTTCGTTCAGATTATATAAAACACCGACGTTATATCCAACGGTATCTCCCGAACCTTTTAACTTACTCTTTCCGTCAAGAAGACCAGGCAGCCCCACTAAATTACCATAATCAATCATACTTTCCAGCACGGCCTCGGAATAGTAATAACTTAATCCCATACCCACGGATAATTTATCCGTAAGTTTACAGGCAATAGAGGGGTTTATATCAGCGACTAAAATATCAGAATAAGTAGCGACATACCGGGCAAAACCGGTTTCACCCCAATCGCTGGATAAACCATTGGGCAAAGTCACCCCTAAACCTATGACTAAGTTATCTTTCCCTAAATCAGAAGTAATGAAAGCATCCGGAACAACCTGCCATTTATCTTTATTCTCTTCCTCAACCCCGGCCGGACTTATGTGTTTTATCCAACCATTGGTAACCGTAGCTCCCACCGTCAATTGAGTGCCTTCTAACTGCACCAATCCAGCCGGATTAAAAGCGATCGCGGACGGGTCATCCGCCTGAACAATAAAGGCTTCTCCCATCGCGGTGGCTTTAGTGCTTTTTACTCCTAAAATTTTAAACCCATTAGCAAAAGAAAGATGACTGGTTAAAACAACGCTCATTCCGATTATTAAACTAAATAGCCGTATACGTTTATTCACTTTCACCGTCCTTTCTGGTTTAGTAAAAATTGTCCATAAACCTTACAAAAATCTATATAGATGAATTAATTATACTATTTTATATCTATAGTATACTAAATATGACTTATGTCAACAAGGCTTTAATATGCAGATAATATGTATTTTAAATACATATTTAGGGTGGAATAAGGGAAGGAAATTAAGGGGTCTGAAGGTAAGTAATTAAATTAAGGTTTTTATTTACTATTCCCAATTTTCTCCTGATATTATTGCGATGTCTTTCGGTGGTGGGAAGAGAAATGTTTAAAAGTTCCGAGATTTCTTTGCTGGAAAAACCATTCCGTATCATATCACAAATTTCAATTTCCCGGGGAGTAAGTTGCAGTAGTTTTTTTTCGGTTAATTTTCGGCCAAAAGAAGAAGTCAACTGTTCCAGGTTTTTCTGAAGTATGTCAACATACCTGGCGTCAAAAGATTTCAATCTTTTTCTAAGCCTCTTTAAACTCGGCATTAACAGTCTATCTACATTAGCCAGAACATTATCTTTAATCCGCTTTTTTTCAATTTCCACCTGTTCCAGAATTTCTCTTAAGGCGATATTTTTTTTCTCCAGAATTTCTTTCTGCCTCATTAGTTTCAATTCTGAATTTTTCAATTCATTCTCTGCTTTTTTACGCTCGGTAATGTCCCGGACTATATATTGGGCTCCGGTGATTTTATCTTCTTCCCTGAGCAGGCGCATTCCCATCTCACCCAGCCTGACCTTATCTTCTTTAGTTATTATTTTTACCTCTATTAAACCCGCTGATTTTTCACTCATAAGTTTTCCCGGATTTATCAGCTTTTCAGTTTCTATCGGAACGATTGCTTTTGAAAATATTTTCCCTATTAACTCTGTTTTTTTATAGCCGGTTATTCTTTCCATTGTTTTGTTAACCGCCGTAATCATTCCTTTTATATCCGCAGTAAATATGATATCACTGGCTGACTCAAATAAGTCCTTATATCTTTGTTCTGACCGGCCTAACTCTTCAATTTTCAATTTCAAATCGTCACTTAACCGCTCGTTCTCTTTTATCAGATTATAACTATACAACGCTTTATTTATGGGATGCAGCAATTCATCAATGCTGTCAAGCGGCTTTAACAGATAATCCGTAGCCTTGAGCCTCACGGCTTCCTTAGCCGTTTCTAAACTGCCGTAGCCGGTTAACAGGATAACCGGAAGGTATTCGTTAATTTTCTTGACCTTGTCTAAAAATTTCATTCCGCTCATACCCGGTAACCTTATATCAGAAACAACTATATCAAAAACACTGCTTTTCAATTTATCCATAGCCTCTTCACCACTGGCAGTCACCGTTACTTCAAAACCTCTCTTTTTCAACCTTAATTCCAGAGCTGAACGAAAATCAGGGTCGTCTTCAACTAAAAGTAACTTCGTTTTATCCATCGGTTCCCGCAAGTTAGAATGCTTTTTCTATTGAACGAATAGTCAAGGAATAATCGGGGCTGATAGAACTTTTTATTTTGAGAGGAATTTTTCTTTTATCCGTGCTTAACCAGAAAGCAAATTTTGCCGGGATGCTGGCAAAAGAGTAAGCCGAATGTTGCCCCAGATAGGTATCAATAGTTTCCTTCCCTTTGAAAACTACATCGAAATTTACCGTCGGCAGAATAACTTCCAACTTCTTTTTTTCACAATAATCGGACTGCTGCCGATAATAATAAGGCAACAGAATAGCGTTACTGATAGGCGCATCTTTTTTAATCGTAAATTCTTTGGAGAGCAATTTGCCCTCTTTATGTATTTCCACCTTAAAATTTTCCTGGTCATATTCTTCGTTTATATTGTAAGAAAACCTGCCTATCTGACTGATCCGGCGAAATACTTTCAAGGGAAGTAATGTCTCCTTATCGGCATAAATATCCTCAACGTCCTTAAAAGCTCCCAGATCCGTAGAAAAAGTTATGTGATAAACCTTTTCCCCGTCAAGCTCTTTTTCTCCATTGAAGATTAAAACTGACTCGCCAATTTTTAAATTATTATAATTTACGTCGTATATTAACCTTTCTCCTTTTAAAAAAGGAAAATCCAGCCGCGTTTTATCAGAAAAGATTTCCTCCCCGGCTGCACATTCGGCATTATTTCTGATTCCATAAAAAATAAACAGCAGCAACAATAAAGCAAGACTTCTCTTAAACATATTTTTAATCTCCGATCTAATTACTCACTTAATTTGAGCACAAAAAATTTTATATAATAATTCCTTAACCTTACGGGTTATAAAATCTTTAATAATTCAAAGTATCTTTCCCGGGATGGTAAGAGCGCACTCTCTTTTTTTCCGACTTTAACTTCTTATCTCTTAAAATTTTTTCCTTTGCTCTCCGGGAACGTTTCCTTTTCTGCCGTCTTATTTTCTCTATCCGTTTTTTTTCCTCTGATTCCTTTCCCAGTATAAGCGCCTCAATCTTGTTAATGATAATTCTCCTGGCTAAAAATCGGTTTATAGCCTGGAAACGTTCTCTCTGACATTTTACTTCTATCCCGGTCGGGATATGTTTTAAATAAACGCACGTTGAAGTCTTGTTAACTTTCTGGCCTCCTTTACCGCCTGAACGAACAAATTTTTCTATAAAATCCTCCTCCCGAACTCCTAACTTATCCATTTTTTGCCGCAACTCTAATAATTTTTTCTTGTTTATCGCCGTCATAACTAATCTTTTAAATAGCCTTTGCCGCGCTGCCGGCAGCTAAAAAACCGGTTGAAAAAGCCTGCTGTAAATTATACCCGCCGCTGGGAGCACAACCCTCAATAATCTCTCCGGCAAAATAAATACCGGGAATAATCATTGACTCCATTGTCCGGGGATTAATCTCTTTAATTGAAACGCCCCCGGCCGTCACCATAGCTTTTTCCAGCGGTAAAGAACCAATTATGGTTAAAGGCAGTGCCTTGAATAGAATTACAATCTTTCCTCTTTCCCTCTGGGTAATCTGGCTGGCAATTTTATCCGGGTCTATACCGCTTAAACCAATAAAATGAGAAATCATCCTCTGCGGCAGAAAATCTTTCATAATGTTTTTTAACTGCGTATTACCTTTAACTTTAAAAACGTTTAATAATTTATTTTCAATCTGTTCGGCCTTTAACCCCGGCTTAAGGTCTATATTAAGAAAAACCTTCGGATATTTGCCTAATATGGAAACGATTTTACCGCTTAAATCCAATATTAAAGGACCGGACACGCCAAAATGAGTAAACATTAATTCTCCCACTTCAGAAATTATCTTTTTTTCACCGTAAGAAAAAATGAGGCGGACGTTTTTCAAACCTAATCCCTGAAGCTCTTTGACCCATGATTCTTCAGTTATTAAAGGCACCAGTGCCGGTTTAAGCGGGATAATCTTATGCCCTAATTTCCGGGCGATATTAAAACCATCGCCTGAAGAACCGGTTTTTTTATAAGAAGCGCCCCCGGTAGCTAAAATTATTTTTTTGGCTTTTATCGCCGTCTTTTCTTTAACGTTAATTTTGAAATAATTGTTTCCCCCCTCTATATCTAAAACACGCGCCTTAAAGAGAATGTTAACTTTAGTCTCCAGAAGACAGGCCTCCAAAATTTTCAGAATAGAGTAAGCTTTATCCGTAACCGGGAAAACCCTGCCCTGCCGTTCAACCTTTAATTCCAAGCCTCTGGCTCTAAAGAAATTCATTAATTCCTGATTAAAAAACGCCGAAAAAGCTGTCCTTAAAAAATTACCCTGGTTCTCAAAACGTTCAATAAATGTTTCCATTGAAGCCGCGTTAGTAATGTTACACCGTCCCTGGCCGGTAAGGATAATTTTTTTACCGAGACAATCATTACGTTCCAGTAAAATTACTCTTTTATGAAGCTCTCCGGCGCGGAACGCCGCAATAATTCCGGCCGGACCGCCGCCAATTACGGCCACATCATATATTTTCATAATAAATATTCTGGAAAATTATTTTTTATCCGCCATTAAGGCGGAAAGCTTCTTCTCGTATCTTTCAAAACAGTGAAACAGCGTTTTATCTACTGAAATCCCTTTCTCCAACAAAATCTCAAAACACAATATTATTAAATCACCGGTCTCGGTTAAATAATGCGGCTTACCCTGTTCCGATAACTGTTCGATTTCCTCAATATGTTTTTTCATTAACTTAAGAAGCTGTTTTTCATGGCTAATCCGGAATCTCCGGTTATAAATCCTGGAGAGCTTATGTATGCTTTTAATTCTTTCCAGAGAACTATTTCCCAAAACTCTTTCAGGCATAATTTATAACTCCTAATCTTTAAAACTACATTAATCCCGGATGATTCTATCGGCGCGGTTTTCTATTCTTAAAGTAACGGGTAAAAGCATTATAGATAATTAATTAACGTCCCCACTGCGGAAAAACCGAAGTGATAAGATAATCGGAATTAATAAATACACGTATGAACATAAACTGGGTTTTAAAAAAGCAGCTATCATTGCCATAAGAGAAATAACCGGAACAACCATTCCTCTTCTTTTACCTAATGCTATATGTTTGGAATCCAGCCCCGGTTCAACCAGACGATAGTTTTGAGTGGCATAATGCCAGTTACAGCTGAACAAAATCCCCAGGATAAACATATTGGAACTGAAAAAAAACTCCGACATCCAGTCCATGGGATAATGGTCCGCTAAAGAGGTAGAAAAAGGAACGAGGGCAATAAATATAAGAATAAGAATGTTTATCCACAGGTGTCTCCAATCGGTTTTTTTAATATAATGAAATTGCTGGTGATGTCTAATCCAAAAAACGGCCAGAAGGACAAAACTCAGGATATAATTTATGAATTTATCCGTCTGCTCCATCAATAAATGGTGTAATTTTAACTGTGAAAGCTGTTCCTTTGGCATTAACGGCAGATTAAGATTCAAAACCAACAGAGTCATAGCAATAGCAAAAACCCCGTCAGTTAAAGCTTCAATGCGACGGGTCGTTAAACCAAAAGTTGAATCTGAATTTATCTCTGTCATTTATTTCTCTTTTTCATCCGTCTGTTACGAATACAGGCAGAAAATCATTTCGCCTTCGTATCTAACAGAATTAAATTCTTATAGGGGCAGTTAACTTCCTTAAACCAGTCGTCATTTAATATCTTCTCCACCGGCACGCATCGAAAAAGATTTCCCTTAACTGTTTTTCGCAAACCCAGGCGGGAATCATAAATTCCACAGTAATATCTACCGTCTCCGTCTTTCTTAAGGTGGGTGCAGGGGTCTCCGTCATAAGCACCGCAGCAGGTGCCGCACCTTAAACATAAATCTTCCTGCCCCTCCTCTTTATTTTTAAAATTTTCTATCTCTTGCGTATGAGTAACTACCTTCATCCTAAATTAATTTCTCCTCCTTAAAACTCAAATACCCTTTAGAAGAAATAATAATATGGTCAAGGACGGTAATGTCAACCGTACTTAAAGCTTCCTTTAATTTCCGGGTTATTACTCTATCTTCATCAGAAGGATTAAGAGCTCCTCCGGGATGATTGTGGGAAAAAATCACTGAAACCGCTCTATGTCTTAAAGCCTGTTCTACAATTTTACGCGGATAAACAACCGACCGGTCAACCGTGCCTTCCTGAATTTTTTCTATAGCGACAGGAACATTCCTGCTGTTTAAAAATATAACTTTAAACTCTTCGTTTCTGGAGCCTTTAAGAGACACCTTAAGATAATCATAAACCGCCCGGGGAGAAGACAAAACATCGTGCCTGACTAAATCCTCTTTGAGATAAACGGCACAGATATCTTTTAATAAATGAAGAAAGAGCGCCGTCTTTTTCCCTACCCCTTCAATTAACACCATCTCATCCGGTGAAGCTTCCAGAACTCCGCTAAAAGTTTTAAATCTTTTAATCAGGCGCTTGGCCAGAGGTTTAGTATCAAGGCGGGAGATTATACAGGTCAGAAGCAATTCTAAGATTTCATAATCCTGCCAATTTTCAATTCCGCATTTTTCATAACGCCTCCGCAGGCGCTCTCTATGACCGGAACAGTCAGGCTTTACCTGCATAATCAAATTTTTTTTCCCATGGTTCATAATAATTCCTTAATAAACTATCTTCTATTAACCGTTATTTTTTTTGATTTTAAATATTCAAACAACCTTTTCAGCTCTTCTTCATCACCTTCAAGAATTAAACAAGCCCAGCCCATATCGGTAGAAAAAGAAGCTTCAATTATAGTTGGAATAACATTAAAATCCCTGCCTATCTGGTAAATAATCGGTTCATTTTTTAATTCTTTAGGGAAAATTAACTCAACCTCCATTTTAGCCATTATTCATCTCCTATCCTATTTCATTTATTTCTTCTGCCGGGAACTCTCCCGTTTCTCCCGAAGGGTCATCCATTTCTTCCGGTACCGATTTAGCCCCGCCATTTTTCTTTTCAACGATTTTCTTATCTGATACTTCGTTGACTATCTGGTTTTTAACCCGATATTTACTGACGGCTTTATTATGTTCAATAAGATCCCGGGAAAAATAATGACTCCCGTTATTCTTGGAAACGAAATAAAAATAATCCGATTCATAAGCATTGAGGGCGGCCTTTATGGCCTCTAAACCGGGACTGGCAATCGGACCGGGAGGAAGCTTGGGATAAATATACGTATTATAGGGAGAGTCTATTTTTAAATCTTTTCTGGTTAAACGTTTGTTCACCTCTCCCAGTGCGTATAGAACGGTCGGGTCACACTGCAAAGGCATGTTATTCCTAAGCCTATTATAAAACACAGAAGCAATAAAAGGCATCTCTCTTATATCCGAGGTTTCCTTCTCAATTAAAGAAGCCAGAGTAATAATTTCGTGCAAAGACATGTTTTTTTCTTTGGCCTGTATTAAAATATCTTTCGGTAACATCCTGAAAAAACGTTCCACCATAAACGTGGCAATCTGTTCGGGACCGATATTCTTGGATAAAAAATATGTATCCGGAAATAGATAGCCTTCCAGATTCTCCGCTTCAATCTTAAACCGCGATAAAAAATCCTTATCATTACAAACCTTAAGAAACGACTCTTTTGAGACTATCTCTTTTTTCTCCAGCACCTCAGCAATCTGATTTATATTGAATCCTTCCGGAATAACAATTCGATAGGTGTATACCCTGCCTTTTTTCAGATGGTCAAGAATATATAAAGCGTTCATTTTTTTAGTAAAATGATACTCCCCCGACCTGAGATGCTTATCAATACCAAACATTTTAGCCAGAAAAGTAAAATAATATTTATTCCTGATCAATCTTTTTTCTTTAAGAAGAGAAGCTATCTGGCCGGCAGAAAGACCGGATTTAACGTAAATCACAGTTCCGTTATCCTGCCTGACATATGAAGAGTGAAAACAATTCCACCAGAAGTGGATACCGAAAATGACGGAAATTATTAAAATAACAACAAATAGTTCAGGTTTATTTTTCTTAATCATCGTGCCTGCACTTTTTCTTATCCAGAAAAGTCTGAAGAATCATCTGAGCCGCTAATTTATCACGGGTTTTCTTTCGTTTTTTCCGGGAGAAATCAAAAGAAATCAATAAACGTTCTGCCTCTTTGGTAGTGAATCTCTCGTCCTGCAAATGTACCGGTATGTTAAGTTCCTGCGATAATTTACCGGCTAATTCCTCTGTCTTTTTCGCCGATTCACCGGATTCCCCTTTCAAATTTAAGGCTATACCCATAATAATTTCCCGGACATCGTTTTCTTTTATAATCTCTCTGAGTTTATCTATCCGGATAGAATAGTCCGTTTCCTCTATCACGGTAAAAGGCTGAGCAATTATACCTAAAGCGTCACTTATGGCTACGCCTATCCTTTTCTCTCCCCAGTCTAAACCCATCATTTTCATTTTGATATAATTTTTTCAACTGTTCCCAGAGCTTCTTCAATCCGGCTTAAATCCTGACCGCCCCCCTGGCCTAAATCCGGCCGGCCCCCGCCGCTTCCGCCTAATTTTTGCGACATTTCCTGAGCTATCCGGTTGGCTTTATATCCTTCTTTAACTAAGTCAGGGCTTACACTGACCGCCAATTCAATCTTGTCCGGATGCCGGGATAAAAAGATAATAATCCCTGAGTCTAATTTTAAACGAAGCTTATCAATCAGAGAAAGCATTACGTTCCGGTTAAGCGCCTCAAAAGTTTTCCTTAAGATTTTTATTCCCTTAATTGATTTTACCTCTTGAAGAAGATCTTTTAAATCGGTGCTTTCCTCCAGTTTTCTGTGCTGTCGCTTCTCTAAATTCTTAATGGTTTCTATTAAACGTTCAACTTCTTTCGGCACTTCCTGAATACCGGTCTTTAAAACTTTAGCGACCTCTCTTAGAATCCGGCTTTCCTCTCTTAAGCTTTCCAAAGCTTTATCTCCCATAATGGCCTCAATCCTCCTTACCCCGGAAGCAACAGACGCTTCATTTACAATTTTAAAGACTTTAATTTCACCGGTTTTTTTAACGTGGGTACCGCCGCAAAATTCTGAACTTAAATCAGAAATACTTAACACCCTTACTTTTTCGCCGTATTTTTCTCCAAAGAGAGCAACCGCTCCGGATTGTATTGCCTCGTCTTTATCTTTCCAGCAGGCTTTTACCGGTAAACCTTCGCCAATTCTATCATTAACCCAATTCTCAATCTTTACTATTTCTTCCGGAGTTAATTTTTTAAAATAATTGAAATCAAAACGGAATTGATCCGGTCCTACCCAGGAACCGGCCTGACGGATATTTTTATCTATTAATGTCCTCAAGGCCGCCTGCAAGAGATGAGTCGCCGTGTGGCTGTGGGTAATCTCCCGGCGGTTTTTGACATTAACTTTTGCCTCTATTTCTTCTTTAACTCCGGCCTCACCTTCTTTAACTATACCCCAGTGAAGGATTTGCCCCTGGTTATTTTTTTTAACGTTATCTATTTCAATTAAAAAATTATCCCCCTTAATAATACCCGTATCACTTATCTGGCCGCCGGCCTCGGCATAAAAAGGGGTTTTATCAAGGATAACGCCCACCTCTTCTCCGGTTTTAACCCGGGCACATTCTTTTTCCTGACAGAACAAGGCTTGTATGGTTGAGGAGGTTTTAAGTTCTTCGTAACCGATAAATTCAGTAGGAGAAAGATTAGCCGCCGATATTTTAGACGAAAAATCCTTTTCGCCTTTTTTCCAGGAGCTCCGGGCAATCTCTTTATGATTCTCCATACAAAGTTCAAAACCATTTTTATCAATCTCTAACCCTTCTTCTTTAAGAATCTCTTCCGTCATCTCCATGGGAAATCCAAAACTATCATAGAGCCTGAAGATATCTTTCCCGTCTATCAGTTTCTCATTTCTGGTTTTGGCCTGTTTAACGATATTATCCAGCGCATTAAGTCCGACATTCAGGGTTTCGTTAAACCGTTTTTCTTCTTCCAAAATCTGCAGACTTAAATCTTCCCGGAATTGCTTGATTTCGGGATAAACAGAACTATATATCCCGGCAATGACGCCTACCAGACGGTAAAGAAAAGGTTCTTTTATGCTTAATAATTTACCGTGGCGGGCAGCCCGGCGGAGAAGTCTGCGGGCGATATATCCCCGGCCGATATTTGAAAAATATACTCCGTCGCTATTTAAAAAAGTTACCGCCCGGATATGGTCGGCTATTATCCGGAAAGAAATATCTTTAAGATGCTCTTTTCTATAACTAAAATCGGCAATTTCTTCAACTTCTTCAATTATCGGTTTAATTAAATCGGTTTCAAAATTAGTTTCTTTGCCCTGAAGAATTGCCGCTAACCTCTCCAGCCCCATCCCCGTATCAATGTTTTTCCGGGGTAAAGGTTTAAAACTTCCGTCTTTCTGACGGTCATACTGGGTAAAAACCAGGTTCCAGATTTCTAAAAAACGGTCGCAATCACACCCCACCCGGCATTCCGGTTTACCGCAGCCTTTGTCTTTTCCCCGGTCAAAGATTATTTCAGAACAAGGACCGCAGGGACCGGTTTCCCCCATCGCCCAGAAATTATCTTTTTCGCCCAGACGGACAATTTTTTCTTCCGGCAACTTTATTTTTTTCTGCCAGATATCCGCGCTTTCTTCATCATCTTGAAAAATACTGACCCACAATGATTCTTCCGGCAGTTTTAAATCTTCTACGAGAAACTCCCAGGCCCAGAGTATGGCTTCCTCTTTAAAGTAATCCCCGAAAGAGAAATTACCCAGCATTTCAAAAAAGGTATGATGACGGCTGGTTTTTCCTATTAAATCAATATCCGTGGTTCTAAGACATCTCTGGCAGGAAGCTGCCCGACGGGATGCCGGTTTTACCTCACCTAAAAAATA
>CAZDKO010000038.1:9821-13869 GCA_964506075.1 uncultured bacterium | reverse complement strand
GTGTCCCGGACCGGTCCGAAGAAAAAGCAATTTCTCGGCCGTTAGGCGACCAGGTTGGGTCAGAATCAACTCCCCGGTGATAAGTTAAACGCTTCAAACTTTTTTTCTTAAAGGTGTATAGATAAAGCTCGGGGTTACCGTCTTTACTCAATACCAAAACCATTTCTTTACCGTCAGGAGAAACCTCCGCCCCTATGTTTAACCCCTGAAAAGATAAAAGCTCTTGGGCCTTTTTGTTTTCAAAATTAATTACGTATAAATCGGGATTCCCTTTTTTAAATGTAGTATAAATAAGCTCTTTGCCGTCGGGCGTCCAGGTCGGGAAAAGATTCAAAGAATAGTCGTAAGTCAGTCTTTCCAGGCCGTAGCCGTCATAATCAACCAGATATATTTCTTTGTTTCTGCCTTCCTGGTGAATAAAAGCAATTTTAGTATGGGCCACACCCATTTTCCCGGTAAAGCGGTAAACTATTTCGTCGGAAAAACGGTGGGCAATCTGACGCAAATGTTTTTTCTCTCCCCGGTAGGATTTACCCGTAATCTGCCGGCTGTTGGATAAATCGTATAAACGGCCTTCAAGAATTAATTCGCCGCCTTCAATAATAAATTTGCCGTCGGCAATTATCTCTGCTCCGGCGGCCTTGGCCCTTTCAAATTTATCTTCCAGGGGCATTTCCGGGAGAATGGGCTCCAGGGGCTCAACCAGATAAAAAAATCCCGAATAGCGTAAATCGTCCTGAACAATCTGCGCCAGTTTCTGGGTGAGGTTATCGGTATCTCTGCCGGTTTTATCCTGAAATCCGGGAACCGAAATTTTTATCTTTTTTCCCTGCCCCCTGGCAATATTTAAGTAGACGTCCACCGCCTCCAGGTTTACCGTCGGCAAAAATATCGTCAAAATTAAAATTAAAAAAACCGCTTTCCTCATTTTTTCTCCTTGCGTTCAAACCCGCCTTTAAATGTTTTAATCCTCTGTTTCTAAAGAAAAACCAAAATGCACCGCCAGAAAATCATATTCAAATTCCTGGGGTAACCCCGGTAATCTGGTTAAAGCCACGGCCCTTAAAGCGGATTGGTCCAAAGACTGATTACCAGAGCTTGTCTCTACCTGAATATGACTTATTCTGCCGTCTTTTAAAATCCGAAAATAAATCACTACCTCGCCAGAAGGCTGGTCTTCTCCCCAGGGAGTCCAGTTTTCCGTGATTTTTTCCTGGATAATGGTTAAATAATAAGTAAAAGGAAAGATAGCTGCTTCAACCGATATTTTCCCCCGCGGGAGAAGAGGGCCGCTTTTTGGCTCTTTTTTTTCTTCCTCGGTTTCGGCGGTTTCCTTTTTTGGTTCTTCTTTCTTTTCTTCCTTTTTTTCTTTTTTGGGCTCTTCCTTAACCTTTTCCTTCTTTTTAGGTTTTTGTTTTACTTCTTCCTTTTTCTTTGGTTTCTCTTTTTTCGGCTCTTTATAAACCGCCTTCTCTTTTTCTTTCTTTTTGGTCGCCACCGGGGGCGGCATTCTTACCAAATCTACAAACAAAGGGGCGCTATAGATAATTCTGCGCCTGAAGAAGGGCGTTGAAGCCGCCAGCCCGACCAAGACGAAATGAATTATTAATGAAAGCACCAACGCCTTCTTCAGGTGCTTGAATTCAGAGATTATGCCCATAATTATATTTCATCCCGCCTGCTTAACAAAATTCCCAAATGCCGAAGAAGATAACTAATGTTTATAACAATCGGCAGATATGAAGTTTGTTTCCCGATTGTTTCCTTACGTCCATCTTATTCGGATTTGGGAATTTCTATTTCTAAATCTTTTTTTAACTCCTGGGCTAACTTACTCTCGTTACTTTGCGGAAATTTTTCTATTATTTCATCCAGAATCAGCAGGGCTTCAGAAGGCCTATCTTCCCTAACCAGACCCAGGGCTTTCTTGTACAAAGCTGGCGCGACCCACTGGCTTCTCGGATAGCCTTTTATCACCTGGTCAAATTCCTCGACGGCTGATTTAAAATCTTCCTGGCTAAAAAAAGATTCTGCCAGCCAGTATTGAGCCTCCGCCGCCTGGCCTCCCCGGGGATGAAGTCTTAAATATTCCTTAAACCCCATAATGGCTAATGAATATTGTCCTTGCAGATAGTCATTACGGGCAATATTAAATAATTCCCGGCTCTTTTCTTCAGAGCTTTTTTCTTCGGAAGAAGCCAATTCCTGCGGTCGCGAAGATTCGGGTAGCGCTTCCGCTACAGTTTCCTGCCGGGAATCTACTTCTTTTTTAAAAGCGTCAATCTCTTCTTTCAGCGCTGAAATTTTATTCTCTAAAGAGGCCTGCTTCTTCTCAATTTTCTCTACAGACTCTTTTGTTTCTTTATTAATTCGCGCCACCGTATACTGTAAGCGGTACATCTCTTCATTCCCGCCTAAAGTAGCGGCGGTGCAACCCGACAATAAAAACACTAATCCCACCACTAGGTATTTTACCATTTATAACTTCTTTGTCACCGGTAAGTGAAAATTTGTTTTCGGGGTTTAACTTTTTCGCCTGATCAGAAAGTGTCCCCGACGATTCTGGGCCCAGGCTTCCTCATTATGCCCCAGAGCAAAAGGCCTTTCTTCGCCATAACTAATAGTATAGATACGTTCCGGTTCAACGCCAAGTGCAACTAAATAATTACGGACGCTGGTGGCCCGGCGCTGCCCCAAAGCCATATTATACTCATTGCCTCCTCTTTCGTCACAGTGACCTTCAATCTGAATCTCAACGCCCGGATACCGTTTAAGCCACTTGACATTCTGTTCCAAAGCTGTTTTGGCGTCGGAACGAATATCATATTTATCATAGTCAAAAAAGACGTCGGTCAAAGATTCTGTTTCTACAAATTCCTTCCCTTTAGCCGAAAGCTCCGGCGGGATAGCTTCTTCAGAAATACTTTCTAATCCGGCGCCTAGTTTTCCACCGGCTTTCTTTTTAAAAAACGGTTGTTTCCCGGCACATCCACAACAAAGAGCGACAAGCAAAAGCAAAGATAATCCCCAACAAAAATTTCTACGCATTACTTCCTCCTTTCTTTTATTTTCGGTTAGCGTAATTTCTGATTTGAGTTTTTGGGTTAATCGGTTTCCCCCACCGACGAATTTCAAAATGCAGATGAGACCCGGTTGAACGTCCAGTATTACCCACCCGGGCAATCAGCTGTCCCTGTTTGATCTTCTGTCCTTTCTTGACCAGAGTAGCTGAATTATGGGCGTAACGAGTAGAATAACCCTGGCTGTGTTTAATAATAATTAATTGTCCGTATGCCCCCATCCAGCCAGCGTAAGTTACTATCCCGTCCCGGGCGGCATAAACAGGTGTCCCTTTGGGAACCGCCAGGTCTATCCCGTGATGAAACCGCCGCTGCCTCGAAAAAGGATCTCTTCTCCAGCCGTAACCCGAAGATATCCATCCCCGGCAAGGTTTGATAAATCCCCACCCTAAAAGATATTCTCTCTCTTCAGGAAGAAGCTTGGCGCCCGGAATAAACACATTTTCATTGACGCTGAGCGCTCCGGGGTCTTCTATCCCGTTTATTTCCAGAATTTCCTCTACCGCAACTTTATAGGCTGCCGCCAGTTCGGAAAGAGACTGCCCTTTTTTAACCTGGTGAAAGACGCCTCTCTGATTCGGAACATGAATAATCTCTCCGGCGTTAAGTAAGTTTGCCCGCTTAAGTTTGTTGGCGCTGATTAAAGTATCTAAATCTAGATCGGCTCTCCTGGCTATATCCCAGAGATTATCACCCGGTTGCACTTCATAAGGCAAAAGCATTAATTCTAAAGTGGGTTCTTTGGGGCCACCCTTCCCGGAAAAGGGCTCTTCAACCGCCTCTTCTTCCGCTTTCTCACCTTCGGCAAAATTTCTCTCGTAAGCAGAAAAGCCCTTCTTCTCCGGCCTAAAAATTCCACCGGTAAAAAGAAAGAAAAGCCCCGTCGCTAACACAAGATAAATTATGAATCGTTTTTTAAAATGCATCACTTGTTCCTTTTTAGGGAAACCCTATTATACACTATGGGT
>CAZDKO010000038.1:0-9721 GCA_964506075.1 uncultured bacterium | reverse complement strand
TTTTTTATTAGCACCAACAAAAAACTCCCCAGGAAACAAACCAATCCAACTAAAAATGCGGTTTGCACCAAACCGAAAAGAGGGATAAGAAAGGCCGCCGTTATAAGCGCGCCCAGACAAGCCCCCAATAAATCGGCGCCATAAAGCCTGGCCGCCGTCGCTCCCGCAAACTGCCCCTTTTCAGCATATAAAGAATTCGCCAGGGGAAAAATCATTCCTACCCAGAAACCGCAGATTATCGTTAAAAAAGGAAACAAAACCTGCGTCGCCAGGAAATAAGAGGTTTTACTCCAGTAATCCAGAAATAAAAGGCCGGCACCGATAAAAAAAGCGTAAGCCCCTAAACCAAACTCTATCCGGGAAAGAACCTTTTTCCTTTTTGGTCTGTTAAACCGCTCTATTTTCCGGACGACAAAACCGGCCCCCAGAATCAGGCCCAGCATAAAACAAGCCACAATAAGGCCAATCATAAAATAAAGCTCCCCGTAAATAATTTGAAAACCGTTAATTAAAATAAGCTCTAACGACATCCCGACTAATCCCCCGATAGATACCGCCAGAGGAATAAAATTTTTTTCTGTCTTTTTTCTCCAGACCGTCAACACGCCGCCCATAAAAACCACCGCTAAAATCAACCAGAAAAATTTTACCCGGGAAAACCGCCAAAAAAACCGGGCCAAGCCCGAAGGAAAAGATTTACTGCCCCAGAGGAGAATATTGTAGTAATAACTTATGGGATGAAAATCTAAGTTAGACCGCCGGCTTTCTTTTTCTTCTGAAGAAAGAATGTTCTGAAGATACTCCTGCCTTTCCGGGTTTAACCTGTCCGGCAGGGTAAATTGATTGATATATTGAGGGTTAAGCCCATATTGTTTTAACCGCCGGCCCAACTCTTCCGGCTCCCGGCTTAAAAAGTTATCGCCAGGGGAAGCCGCAAAATATAAGGTGCCCCCCGGAAAAAAAACAATATAAGGGAAAACCGTTTTTAGAGTGCTATAAATACATCCGTTAAATTTTCTCATTTCCGGCGACAAATAATTTTCATGAGAATCAATACCCAGAAAAAATATGCCGTCCAGACTAAGAATACTTTTCACCTCTTTAAAAAATTCCAGGGTATAATACCGGTTAAGCTGTGCCGTTAAGGGGTTCCCGACATTTAAAATAACGGCGTCAAATTTATCTCCTTGATAGGTTTTTACGAATAACCGGCCGTCTCCAAAAATCATTCTGGTGCGGCAATTGATTAGGGCTTTTTTATCCTCTTTAGTAATATACTTTTGAGCTAAATTTATCAGCTTCGGGTCTCTCTCTACGTAAAAGACCTCCTTTATGGTCGGATATTTTAAAATCTCGGAGAGGGTTTCCCCCGCCCCGCCTCCAATTAAAAGAACCCGGCGGGGATCTTTTACCTGGGTCAAAGACAAATGGGCTATCTCTTCGGATAAGGATTTTTGAGGAAGGCTAAAGAGCATTTGCCCGTTACCATAAATTACGAACCCGCCTTCTTCAGCCAGGACGGCGTAATCAGCAAACTTAGAAAAATGTGTCGTGACGACCGCCATCCCTTTCCATTGCCACCGGTCAATATACCGGTTAAGAGCAGAGAGACGGGCAGGCGTGGAAACAAAAACAAAAAGCCCGAGGAGACAAAAAACAAGGACTCTTTTCTTTTTTAATAAAAAAAGGCTTAAAACTAACGCCAGAGACAGATTTAAAAGGACCAAAAAGGAAAGCGTTTGTAAAGAGAAGAACGTGCTGACCAAAAGATAAGTGAAAATCGCCCCGCCCAGCATATTGCCGAAAGCATCTAATATATAAACCTGCCCTCCCGCCAGAGAAACCGCTTTTTGATTTTCCTCCTGTATGTTTCTCCGGGCATAGATACGGCAGGCCAGGGCAAACTGGATGCCAAGAATCATACCGGCCGGCGCTAAAAAAATAAAGGTGGAGACGAAAAAAGGGAATAAACCGATTAATTCTCCGGGATGAATATCCCACAAAACCCTGATGATTTTAATCCCCAGAAAGGTGGGTAATAAAAACAGCGAAAGGAGTATCTGGAAATTTATATAAAGCTTTATTGTCTTATTTTTAAACCGGGTAACCAATTTCCCCAGAGAAAAACTACCGAGGGCAACCCAGAAAAGCCAGTTAGCAAAAATAATCCCCAGAGATAATTCATTGCCAGAGAAAACAATGACTAATTCGCGGATTAACAAAGCCTGGGTTATGGTGGCGGTAAAACCGGTTAGAATAAAAGCGATAATTAAAAGGATATTACCCCCCGACAAACTGACGTTTTCTTAGCCCCGCCGTAATTTCTGTAATATAGCGGCCCTGCGGTCTTTTTTCCCGGTAATAATCTCGCACGGCCGGCCGAAAAATTTTTGTATCTTTTGAAGTTCGGCCTCTCTTAACGGCCGGGCATTTCTATATGCGGGCTTGCGGACCACGGTATTTAATTGAAGCCGGTCCGGTTTAAGAGAAGAAATAACGTCCTTTAAGGCGGCTAAATCTTCCCGGGACTCGTTAGTGTTTTTCACTAACATTATTTCCAGCCAGATAGCCCCCTTAAATTGCCGGCGAAAGACTTTTAGCCCTTCAATAATTTTGTTGACTTTAATCTTTCGGTGCGGACGGTTAACTTTTTCAAAAGTTTTCTGTCTGACGGCGTCCAGCGAAGGCAAAACCAAATCTGCCGCCAGCAGCTCTCGCCGCACCTTAGCTTGATTCAAAAGAGTCGCATTGGTAATGACGGCCACCGGCGTTTTCGTTTCTTCTTTAATTTTTCTGATAATGTTTCCTAATTGTGAGTTAAGCGTTGGTTCTCCCGCACCCGATAAAGTTATATAATCCACCGAAACCCCTCTGTCTAAAAATTTTTTTAATTCTTTCATCACTTCCCGGGGAGAAACATACGGTCGCCTTTTTATGCCGGTTTGCCGTGTCTTCCCGATTTGACAGTACACGCAATCCAGAGAGCAGGTCTTGGCGGGGATGATATTAATGCCCAGGGATCGGCCTAACCGGCGGGAATGCACCGGACCGAAAACAATCATTTTGACTTTTTTGCGGTTTCTTTCGCCCATTCTTTTAACGCTGCCTCCGCCTTTTTTTTCTTCCCGCGGGGGAGAAAATCAATGATTAAAATACCGTTGAGATGGTCGATTTCATGCTGTAAAACGTGCGCAAACAAATCCCGTCCTTCAATAATTATTTTTTCACCCTGCGGATTAAGCGCCTCCACGTTCACTTCTCTGGCTCGCTTCACTTTGACCTGGATCCCCGGGACACTGAGGCATCCTTCTTCAAGAACGCTTTTTCCCCGCCGGGAAATAATTCTGGGGTTAATTAACTGCCAGAGCCCTTCACCGATATCAATAACGACTAATCTCTTATTCAATCCTATCTGCGGCGCCGCCAGGCCGATTCCTCTTTCTTCTTTATATAACACCTGCTTCATGTTTTTAAGGTCCTGTAAAATTTCCGCCGTAATCTTCTTGACCGGTAAACATTTCCGGCGTAATATCGGCTCTCCGTATTCATATATTCGTAAAGGTGTCATCTATCTCTCTCCGGAGGTGTTTCTTCCCTTTGTTTATTTTTTCCCGCTTTCTCATAAGCTTCTTTGGCCCGGTAGGAACTCCGGACAAAAGTCCCGGCGGCCGTAAAAAGAAAGCCTAATTCTTCTGCCCTTTGTTTTAAAAAATGAAATTCTTCGTCTTTAATATACCTTTCAACCGGAATGTGGCGGCCAGTCGGTTGAAAATACTGCCCGAGAGTTAACATCTGGCAGCCGTTCTGGCGTAAATCCCGGAGAGTTTCTAAAACCTCTTCCCGCTTTTCTCCCAGGCCCAACATCAGCCCCGATTTAACTAAAACTTCCGGCGCCATCTCTTTTGTCGCCCTGAGAAAAGAAAGAGACCGCTCATAAATTGCCTGCGGCCGGACCTTAGGATACAAGCGCTTAACCGTTTCCAGATTGTGATTAATCACCTCGGGGGCCTCTTTCGCCACCATCCTTAAAGCTTCCAGGTTACCGGCAAAATCAGGAATTAATAACTCTATGGAAATGCGGGGGTTAATCTTTCTAATCTCCCTTATCGTCCGAACAAAATGTTCCGCTCCCCCATCAGGTAAGTCATCTCTGGAAACCGAGGTAATGACCACGTAGTTAAGATGAAGCTGTTCAAGGGTTTCGGCGAGCCGGCCTGGTTCTTCGGGGTCAACCGGCAGTTTTTCTAAAGCGGTCTTTTTTACGCCGCAAAAACTACACCCCCGGGTACAAATATCCCCCAGGATAAGAAAAGTCGCCGTGCCTTGAGCAAAACATTCCCCAATATTGGGACACCGCGCCTCCTGACAAACCGTGTGGAGTTTGGTCCTTTCCAGGATTGCCGGTATCCGGCCTAAATCTCTTTTGGTGCCAATCTTTATCAAAAGGTCTCTGGGAACAGGCATATTATTTTGAGCAAATAATTTCTATAAGGCGGTCTAAATCCTCAGCAGAATAAAATTCTATTTCAATTTTACCTTTGTTGCCTTTCTGCTGAATGTGAACCTGCGTGCCAAAAAGATGGCGCAGTTTTTCTTCTATTTTAAGAAGCTGGGCGTTTTCTTTAAAGCGCCGCGGTTGAAATTGAACCGGGGAAAGCTTTTTTTGAACGATTTTTTCTACCTCCCGCGTCGAAAGCCCTTGTTTGACAATTCTTTTACAGAGGTCTTCTTGCTGACGCGGACTTTTTAAAGATAACAAAGGCCTGGCCTGACCGGCCGAGAGCCGCCCTTGAAGGATTTCTTCTTTAACCTTCGGCGGTAACTTAAGGAGTCTGATGGTGTTGGCGACTGAAGCCCGGTCTTTGCCGATTTGTTGAGAAAGTTTTTCCTGGGTGAGTTTAAACTCCTTAATTAAGCGCTCGTAAGCCACGGCTTCTTCAATCGGATTTAAATCCTGCCTCTGGATGTTTTCAATCAGGGCTATTTCTAACGCCTCGGCGTCAGAAATATCCTTGGTGATAGAGGGAATTGTTTTCATCCCCAGCTCTTTAACCGCCCGCCAGCGCCTTTCTCCGGCCACTAATTCGTATTTATTCCCGCGGGAACGAACAATCACCGGCTGAACCACGCCTTTTTCTTTAATTGAACTCATCAATTCCTGAAGCTGGTCAACCGCAAAGTCTCGGCGAGGCTGAAAACGGCTGGGGGTGATATCATCCACGTTTAATTCCAGAACCGACTCTTTTTTATCCACACTTTGCCGGGAAATAAGGGCGCTTAAACCTCGACCTAAAACTTGTTTAGCCATTCTTTTCTCCTTAATGGTTTATCTCGGGGGAAACGATCAAAGAATTTCTTTGTTTTCCTTTTATTTGTGCCGCTCTAAAATTTCCTTTGCCAGGCGCAAATAGGCTTCTGCTCCGGTAGAACGAATATCGTATTGGATAATTGCCTGTCCAAAACTGGGCGCCTCGGCTAAACGAACATTGCGGGGAATAACCGTTTGAAAAACCCTCTCTTGAAAAAATTCTTTTACTTCTTTGACTACCTGTTCGGACAGATTAGTGCGAACATCCTGCATGGTTAAAACCACCCCTTCTATGCTTAGTTTTGTATTTAATCCGGCTCTGACTAAATCAATTGATTCCACCAACTGGCTGAGCCCTTCTAAGGCATAATATTCGCACTGGACCGGGATAATAACGCTGTCAGCGGCCGTTAAGGCGTTGACGGTCAGGATTCCTAAAGAAGGCGGGCAGTCAATAAAAATGAAATCGTAATCGTGGCGAACCTTTTCCAGAACTCGCCGCAGCCGCTCCTCCCTCTGGGGAACTTCAACCAGCTCTATTTCGGCCCCGGCCAAATCAACATTGGACGGAATAACCTTAAGGTTATTAACCCCGGTTTCCTGAATTAACCCTCCCATTATCTCCCCGTCAAAAAGACAGGAATAGATAGTCGCCGGGAGATTCCCCTTCTCTATCCCCAGCCCAGAAGTAACCTGTCCCTGTGGGTCAAAATCAACCGAGAGAACCCTTTTTCCGGCTAAAGCAAAACAAGAAGATAAGTTAATTACCGTGGTAGTTTTTCCTACACCACCCTTCTGATTGGCTACAGCGAAAATTTTTGTCATATTCACTCCTTATTTGTCCAAATTTGTTTTATTTTGTCCAAATTTGTCTATTCTGTGCAAGTTTTTTTAAAAACGTATCTAAATTTCTATTTGTGTTGCGAGTTACCCACAAAAATCCACAGTTTATCCACAAAAAAAATAAGGCCATGAAATTTTTACCACAGAAGCACATCATTGTATTATTATGTAATTTTTTGTCAAAAAATGTCTACTTTCCAACACAGAACTCCTGGAAAATTGCATCTAATAAATTTTCTTTATAATTCAACCCCAGAATTTCCCCTAAAGTATCAGCTGCCCCCCAGAGCCCAAAAGCAATATACTCTGAAGAAAATCCTTGTTCACTGGCAGCTAAAGCTTCCTTTAAAAGCGCCTCTGCTTTTTCTAAAACCTTCTGATGCCTCAGACAGTTAACAATGACCTCTCCCTCCGCCTTTTTCAATGACCCCAACCCTAAAACCTGAAGCAGTTTTTGGGTAAAAACAGAAAGGCCGAGCTGATGTTTAGCGGAAAGCTTAACTATGTTGCCTCCCGGGAAAAATTGTTTTATTCTCTCTATGTTTATCCGGAGGGGTAAATCTATTTTATTAATGACCACCACCGCCCTCTTTTGGTGGTGAACCACTGTCTTTATAATCTCTCTATCTATCTTCTTTAAGGGCTGACTTCCATCCAGAACCAGAATAATCAGGTCGGCTTGTTCCATATACGCCCGGCTCCGGTTAACACCCTGTTTTTCTATCGGGTTTCGGGCTTTTCTGATTCCGGCCGTATCCGCAAATTTTAAAGTCACCCCCCCAACTTCAACCCTTTCCTCAATCACGTCCCGGGTGGTTCCGGGGATGTGGGTAACGATAACCCTCTCCTCTTTCATTAAAGCATTCATCAAGCTGGACTTCCCGACGTTAGTCCGGCCAACAATGACCGCCTTGACCCCTTCTTTTATGGCTCGTCCTTTGCCCGCACTCTCGGCTAAAGCCCTCACCTCTTTAATGACCCCGGAGAGGTTCTTTTGGAAAGATTGTCCCAGGGTTACCCGGCTTTCTTCCGCAAAGTCAATATTGGCTTCAATTCTGGTGAGTATTTTTAATAATTTCTCTCGGAGGTCATTTATCTTCCGGGATAAAACCCCGGAGAATTGTCTCTGGGCCAGATTATAAAAAGCTTCGGTCTTAGCCCGGATTAAATCAACAACGGCCTCTGCCTGAGCTAAATCCAGCCGGCCGTTAACAAAAGCCCTCCGGGTAAATTCCCCGGGTTCAGCTAATTTGGCACCGGTATTGATGGCCAGCTTTAAAATTTTCTGGAGCGGTATTACCCCTCCGTGAACATGAAGCTCAACCACATCCTCCCGGGTATAGGAATGAGGCGCGCGCATAATGGCTAAAAGCCCGGTGTCAATGGTTTTTTTATTCTCAGCCACTTCGCCGTAGTGTAGGGTATGGCTGGGCAAAGCGTTAATATCTCTATGGGACTTGGGACGGAAAATCTTAGCGGCGATCGGAATAGCTTTGGGTCCACTAAGGCGAACAATCCCGATGCCCCCCTCTCCCGGAGACGTCGCTATAGCAGCTATAGTGTCCTTATAGTCAGCTTTCATTAGGTTCTATCTCTTTTTATCCACCACTGTTCCACCAGAGAAAGAAGGCTGTTGACCAACCAGTACAACACTAACCCGCTGGGGAAATTCATAAAAAGAAAGGTAAAAACGATGGGCATCATCATCGCCATCCGCGCCTGCTGGGGGTCAGCCGTGGGCGTCAGTTTTTGCTGCAAAAACATGGTTGCTCCCATCAAAGCCGGTAGCACATAATAAGGGTCTTTGACGGATAAGTCTTTAATCCAGAAGATAAACGGTGCCTGCCACAGTTCTATCGCGCCCCTAAGGGCGGTAAACAAAGCGATAAAAACCGGCATCTGGAGAAGCATGGGAAAACACCCTCCCAGAGGATTAACTTTATGCCGGCGGTAAAGTTCCATCATTTCCTTTTGCATCCGCTGGGGGTCATCTTTATAAACCTGCCGGAGACTACTGATCTGCGGCTGGAGCTTTTGCATTTCTTTCATTGAACGGAAACTTTTTTGGGTCAGGGGTAACAAAATAATTTTAACGACGATAGTCAAAAGAATAATCGCCACCCCCCAATTCCCCACCAACCTATAAAAAAACTTAAGGACGACCATCACCAGTCTTCTTAAAGGGGCCAATACCCCGCTGTCAAAAATTGACTCAATCCCCAGATTAAGCTTCTTCATGCCGTCATAATCTACCGGCCCGAGATAAACGGCCACTTTCTGGGTTAACGTTTTTCCCGGGTCTATTTCTTGCCCGGTCATTCTTATCTGACAAAGGACCCCGTCTTCTCCCACGCCGGACAAAAGCACGCCCTGCCCTTTTTCCCGGGGCGATAAAACCGCGGCGAAGTACTTTTCCCGATAGGCCAGCCATTGGACAGGCCCTCTTTTTTCTTCCTCCAGACGAACAACAGTCCCCGTAGAATTATTCTTTTTTATTAGCTTTTTTGCCAGGGAACTAACCCTCCACTTTATACTTTTGAGCTGGTCCCCTAAAAACATGCCCGCCCTTATTTCTGCAAATTGTTTGTTCTCCCGGTCTTCCGGGCCAAGACCCGGGGCACAAACCAGATAATAATCAGGAAGCAATCGTTTCTCCTCCGACTGATTTTCCCAATTCATTTCCAGCCACACCAGATATTCTTCGTGACTAAAAGTGAGTTTTTTAGTAATCCCCCAGCCGTCTGCCCGCGCTTTAAGAACCAGGGTCTTGTCCCCGGTATCTTCTTCCCGGACGACGTCTTGGGCCTCTTCAAAAATTAAGGCGGGCACCCCGGGAAAAGAAACATATAAAGGTAAATCATTAATCTTTCTTTCCGGCCTGATGAGGTTAATCAGCTCCCCGTCTTTATTTTTATAGCTTTTGAAAGATAAACTGGCGAACCCTCCGCCGTTTAACGAAATAGTCGCGTTATAAAGAGCCGTAGAGACATTAATTTCTCCGGCTTCCTTTCCGGCCCAGCCCTCTTCTTCTCCCGCCGGAAGGTTTATTTCCCTCTCTGTTTCTCCGCCCGCCTCTTCAGAAAGAACGATTTCTTGCTGCTGACTCGCCGGCGGCGCTATTTTCGACAGATAGAAATTAAAAGTTAACAAAACCAGGGCGGATAACCCAATCGCTAAAAATAATTTTTTTTCCATAGTTATTCCTTAATTTTCACCAAATGTTTCACGTGAAACATTCATGGTTAGCCAGTTTTCCGGTTAACCGGTTGTCCGGTTATATCCCGTTGGTTAATTGCCTTTTTAACCGCCTATTTTACCGGATCGTGCCCGCCGGGATGCCAGGGGGCACACTTCAGAACCCGGATAAAACCAAGGGTTAATCCCCGAACAAGCCCATATTTTTCCACCGCCAGACAGGTATACCTTGAACAAGTAGGGTAGAATCGGCAGCAGGCGGGTATTACCGGGGATATATTTCGGTCGTAAAAATTAATAAAACGGCAGACCAGTCGTTTCAACAAGCTCCTTCCTCCCGTTCCTAAAAATGTTTCACGTGAAACATTTATGGTT
>CAZDKO010000037.1:0-13959 GCA_964506075.1 uncultured bacterium | reverse complement strand
ACACACGGGCCTTTGGAGCCTGGTATCTTGGTTCGAATCCAAGCTCGGCAGCCACCACTGATTCGTTTTGCATTTGCAAAAGCGAATCAAAACAGTGGTGGCAGAGAATCGAAAATCGAGAATTGAAAATAGAACGTGGAGGGTTTTCGATTCGGTTCCTGCCTGACATCTACCTGTCGGCTGCCTGTCGACAGACAGGGCAGGCAGGGAATTTTGATTATCAATTTGCTTTCTTCAATTTAAATCGGTTAGTTGGTTGTGATAACATAGAAAGGACAAAACAAAAGAATATGGAAAACATCATTTGGGTGGCTCCTTTTGGTTCTGTGCTGGCATTGATTTTTGCGGCTTTTCTTTTTGTTTATGTAATGAAGAAAGATGAAGGAAATTCAGAAATGAAAAGAATCGCCTCGGCGGTAAGAGAAGGAGCAGTTGCTTATATTAAGAGGCAGTATACCGGGGTAAGTATATTTTTTGCTTTTATGTTTATGGTGTTGTTAATATTGGCGTGGCGGGGATATTTAGTTATTTTTGTTCCGTTTGCTTTTTTAACCGGCGGTTTTTTTTCCGGATTGGCCGGTTTTATCGGTTTAACCACGTCTACCCGCGCCGGCGGGAGAACCGCCCAGGCTTCCAGAGAAAGCCTTAATCAGGGATTAAAAGTGGCCTTTTCCAGCGGAGCGGTTATGGGTTTAGTCGTCGTGGGACTGGGGCTTTTGGATTTGAGCATCTGGTATTATCTTCTTGACTGGTATTATCAGGCCAAGGTATTAGCCGGCGAAATCCTTGAACCGGAAAAAATCCAGCATATTACCAGCACGATGTTATGTTTCGGTATGGGTGCCAGCGCCCAGGCTCTTTTTGCCCGGGTGGGGGGCGGAATTTATACCAAAGCCGCGGATGTCGGCGCAGATTTGGTTGGAAAGGTAGAATCAAATATCCCGGAAGATGACCCCAGGAATGCGGCCGTTATAGCTGATAATGTCGGTGATAACGTCGGCGATGTGGCCGGAATGGGAGCTGACCTTTACGAATCTTACGTTGGAACTATTGTGGCTACGGCGGCTCTGGGAGTGGCGGCCGGATTAGGTGTTTCCGGTTTGACTATTCCGATGGTGATGGCTTCCTTAGGAGTGGTAGCTTCTATTATCGGGACCTTTTTCATTAAAGCGGGTGACAAAGCCGAAGCGGTTACCCTACTTAAAGCCTTACGCCGGGGTATTTATGTAACCGCTTTTTTAGTTGCCTGTGGAGCTTATTTTTTAATTAAATTTGTTTTCCCCGCTGAACTCTTTAATATCTACTGGGCTATTTTATCCGGTCTTTTAGCCGGATTAATTATCGGCACTTCTACGGAATATTTCACTTCAAGCCGGTATTTACCTACCCGTTTATTAGCCCAGTCGGCTAAAAGCGGGGCAGCCATTACCATAATGGATGGTTTAGCCTGGGGGATGATGTCTTCAGCCGTTCCTGTTTTGACTGTCGGCATTGCTATTTTAGTCAGCTATTTTACTTCCGGAGGAGGTAATAATCCTAACATGGGTCTTTACGGAGTGGGTATATCGGCAGTAGGAATGCTTTCTACTTTAGGAATGACTTTAGCTACGGATGCCTATGGACCGGTAGCCGATAATGCCGGCGGAAACGCTCAAATGGCCGGTCTTCCGCCTGAGGTTCGTCAGAGAACTGACGCCTTGGACGCGCTGGGAAATACTACGGCGGCAACAGGAAAAGGATTTGCCATTGGTTCAGCCGCCCTGACGGCTTTGGCTTTAATTGCTGCTTACCGGAATGAATTAGAATTAATTATTTCTAGAGAAAACATTTCCAGAGTTTTAGATTTAACCCTGATGAATCCATCGGTTATTTGTGGTCTTTTTATCGGAGGGATGCTTCCGTTTTTATTTTCTTCTTTTACTATCAGGGCGGTGGGGCGGACCGCTTATAGCATAGTTGAGGAAGTCCGCCGGCAGTTTAGGGAGATTACCGGTTTAATGGCCGGAGAAGCCAAGGCAGATTATGCCCGCTGTGTTTATCTTTGTGCCAAAGCAGCCCAGAAGGAGATGGTTTTGCCGGCGGTAACAGCGATTGCTTCACCTATTCTGGTTGGTTTAATATTCGGGGTTGAAGCCGCGGCCGGACTTTTAGCCGGGGCTTTAATCAGCGGTTTTATATTAGCCATAGTAATGGCTAACGCCGGAGGGGCCTGGGATAATGCCAAAAAAATTATAGAATCACAAGAAGGAGGGAAAGGTTCTTTTGCCCATAAAGCGGCGGTAGTAGGCGATACGGTTGGTGATCCTTTAAAGGATACTGCCGGCCCATCTATTAATATCCTGATAAAGCTGATGTCTATGGTTTCTATTGTTTTTGCCAGCTTTATATTAAAGAATTCTTTGTTTTAGCTCCTCTGTTTTTTTGCCCCGAGAAATACGGAGCATTTCGGGGTTATCACTTCGCGGTTCGTGAGGGTGAAAACAGGAGAGGGAAAATAAATTTTTTTAAGGAGAGGACTTAATGCAGGTAGGGATATTGGGTTTGCCTAATATTGGTAAATCAACCCTTTTTAATGCGTTAACCCGCGGGCAGGCCCTGGTTTCTAATTACCCTTTTTGCACGATTAAACCGAATGTTGGTTTTGCCGGAGTTGCCGACGAACGGCTGGAACTTATTTTTAAATTGCTCGGGGGAAAAGAAAAAATTCCTGCCCAGATAAAGATTGTTGATTTAGCCGGATTGGTTAAAGGAGCGAGCCACGGGGAAGGATTAGGAAATGAATTTCTCTCCCACGTCAGAACAGCCGATGCTTTAATCCATATGGTGCGTTGCTTTGAAAATGAAGAAATTGCTCATATAGATTTGACGCTTGATCCCCGGAGAGATATTGAAATAATTAATACCGAATTAATATTGGCAGACTTAACACAGATTGAAAAAAGGCTGGAAAAGGTATCCAGACAAATTCGTACCGGCGAGAAGGAATTTATCAAAGAGAAGGAGTTGTTAGAAAAATTAAAGGACGTTTTATCCCGGGGAGAGACTATCAAGCAGCTGACGATGGTTAAAGAAGAAGCCGAGATAATTAAAAATTACGATATGTTAACTTCAAAACCAGTTTTATACGTGGCTAATGCTGACGAGAAAGTTACATCTGAGAATGCTTATCCAGATTGTATAGAACGGGTGAAAGAAATAGCCTCCAGAGAAAAAACTAAAGTGATGGTGCTGTGTGCTACCTGGGAAAAAGAATTGACCGAGCTTAACGAATCTGAAAGAGAGGAATTGAAAACAGATCTGGGAATTAAAGAATCTTCCTTAGATACTTTGATTAAAGAAGCTTATAAACTGTTAAATCTTATCACTTTTTATACTACCGAGGGGGCTAAGATTCAGGCCTGGCCGATATCCGAAGGCTCTTCGGCAAAGGAGGCGGCCGGAAAAATCCATTCAGATATAGAGGAAGGATTTATTTGTGCGGAAGTATATAAATTCTCAGATTTAAAAGAATATGGTAATCTTCACATTTTAAAAGAAAAAGGGTTGCTCAGGGTTGAAGGTAAAGATTACCGCTTAAACGATGGAGATATAATTCAATTTAAATTCAGAGCGTAAAAACAAGGAGGTGTAATTTTGAAACATTACGAAGGTCTTTTTATAATTAATCCGTCTGTAAGTGAAGAAAGAAAAAAAGAAATAATTCAGGATGTTGAATCCTTAATAAAGCAGTTTAAAGGAGCGGTGGAAAAGATTGAGGACTGGGGAATCAGAAAATTACAATATCCTGTCAAAGGGAAGAAGGAGGCCCCTTTTTATCTTGTTTATTTTACCGTTTCTCCGGAAGCTATGCTTGAGTTAAGGAAAAATTGGCAGCTTAAAGAGGATATTTTGCGTTTCTCGTTATTTAATAAAGTGCCTGAAATGTCGGGAGGTGGAGAAAATGGCCAATCTAAATAAAGTTTTTCTTATCGGTAATTTAACTCGCGACCCGGAATTACGTTATTTACCGGACGGTAAACCGGTATGTAATTTCGGTATAGCGGTGAACCGTACTTACATCACGGCGAATAAGGAAAGAAAAGAAGATGTGTGTTTCTTGCGCATTGTTGTTTGGGGCAAACAGGCCGAAAGCTGCAGCCAGTATTTAAGCAAAGGACGTTCGGTTTTTATTGAAGGCAGGCTTCAGAGCCGGTCCTGGGAGAATTCTTCCGGAGAAAAAAGGAGTGCTTTAGATATTATTGCGGACAGGGTTCAGTTTTTAGGAGCAAAAACATCTGTATCTAAAGAGGAAGAGGATGCTGTTGAAGATAAAGAAGAAATAGTTAATTTTGACGAGAGGAAAGATGAGGTGCCTTTTTAGTGAAAGGGGAGAAATAAATGGCAAAATTAAGGAAGAAAAAGATTATCAAAAAGAAGAACCTTTTTTTAAAGAAAAAAGTTTGTAAGTTCTGCATAGATAAAATAGACGAGGTTGATTATAAAGATGCAAATAAACTAAGGCGGTATCTTACAGAGAGAGGTAAAATTATTCCGCGCCGGATATCCGGCAATTGCACTTATCATCAGAGAAAAATGGCTAAAGCCATAAAAAGAGCAAGAACGGCTAATATTTTACCTTTTGTCGCTGAATAAAGTTAAAAATGTACTAAAATAAGTCCATAAATATGTTACGACTTTTGGACGTAAGCGGAAAGGAATAAAATGATGAAGGTTATTCTCAATCGCGACATTAAAGGATTGGGGAAAGAGAAAGATATTATTGATGTCAGTGATGGTTACGCCAGAAATTTTCTCATCCCCAAGGGCTTTGCTTTAAAATCAACTCCCGCCAATTTTAAGATTGTAACCGAAGGGAAAAGAAGAGAATTGAAGTTAAAAGAAAAAGAGAAGGAGATATCTCTGGAGCTGGCCCGGAAAATTGAAGAAATATCCTGTACCATCGCCGCTAAAGCCGGGGTTGACGGTAAACTTTACGGTTCAGTTACTGCTCAGGATATTTATGAAGCTCTGGTTAAAGAGGGAATAAAGATGGATAAGAAGAAAATCGGATTGGAAGAGCCGATAAAAAATTTAGGAATTTATCAGGTGGGTATAGAACTCCATCCGGAAGTAAAGGCAATATTAAAAGTCTGGGTAATTGAAGGGTAAAATATGACCGAACGGGAAAAACTGCCGCCGCAGAATATAGAAGCAGAAATGTGCGTTTTAGGTTCAATGCTTCTGGAAGATGAAGCCAGGGGGAGAGCGGTAGAAATACTTGTGCCGCAGAGTTTTTATAAAGAATCCCACCAAAAGATTTTTGAAGCTATTGTTGACTTGTACGAAAAACGCGAGGCGGTGGATTTAGTTACTTTAACTTCGGAACTTAATAAAAGAAAACAGCTGGAAGAAGTGGGAGGGGCCGGTTATTTAGCTTCGTTGGTTAATATAGTTCCTACTTCGGCTCATCTGGAATATTACGCAAAAATTGTAAAAGAAAAAGCTTTACTCCGGCAGCTAATCAATACGGCTACGCATATTATTACCGCCAGTTATGAAAGTGCCGATGAGGCCGATCTTTTATTGGATAAAGCGGAGCAAATGATTTTTGAAATTGCCCAGAGGAGGATTGAGCAGACCTTTGTACCGGTTAAGGAAATATTAAAAGATAGCTTTAAAGTAATTGAAGACCTTTATAATCGTAAACAGTTTGTAACCGGTGTTCCTTCCGGGTTTAAAGATTTAGACCAGTTAACGGCTGGTTTTCAACCGGGAGATTTAATAGTGCTCGCCAGCCGTCCGGCGATGGGGAAAACTTCTTTTTGTCTGAACGTGGTCAGGTATGTAGCCGTAGAAGAAAAATTACCGGTTGCCTTTTTCAGTTTGGAAATGTCAAAAGAACAATTGGTCCAGAGGATGCTCTGGGCAGAGGCCCGTATTGACGGCAGGAAACTTTTAAACGGTTTTTTAGGAGAGTCGGCTTTCCCGAAATTATCTATGGCGGCCGGCAGACTGTCTGAAGCACCGATTTATATTGATGACACCCCGGCCATTTCAGTATTGGAGTTACGGGCTAAAGCCAGAAGGTTAAAAGCCCAGCACAACATACAGTTAATATCCGTGGATTATCTGCAGCTTATGCAGGGTAGAGGCAGGGTAGAAAACAGGCAGCAGGAGATTTCTGAAATTTCCCGTTCTTTAAAAGCCCTGGCTAAAGAACTGCATCTTCCGGTCATTGCCATTTCTCAGTTAAGCCGGGCGGTCGAAAGCCGGGAGAGAAAGAAACCGCAGCTTTCCGATTTAAGGGAGTCAGGAGCTATTGAGCAGGACGCTGATATAGTGGCTTTTATTTATCGGGATGATTATTATAATCCTTCAGATGAAAATAAAGGCAAGGCAGAAATTATAATTGGAAAGCAAAGGAACGGTCCTACCGGTAAGGTGGATCTGGCTTTTATTCAGGAATATGCCCGTTTCGAAAATTTAATGAAAGTGGGAATTTAAAGATGGTAGCTACGCACGTTGTTTATTTTTTAGGCCGTTATTGCATTCGCATGGTTGATAATATTGGCCGGTTTTTTATGCTTTTTTTTGAAACCATTTACTGGATGTTTATTCCTCCCTTTGAGAGAAAGAATATATTTACTCAGATGGAAAATATCGGGCTTAAAAGCCTTCCGGTTGTTCTTATTACCGGTGCTTTCACCGGTATGGTTCTGGTAGTCCAGACTTTTTATCAATTCCGGCAGCTTTCCGTGGAATCCGGCGTGGGTGCAGTCGTGGGTTTTTCCATGACCCGGGAATTAGGCCCGGTGCTGACAGCGTTGATACTGGCCGGAAGGGTAGGAGCGGCTATTACTGCTGAAATCGGGACAATGCAGGTTACAGAACAGATTGATGCTTTAAAGTCATTAGCGGTCAGTCCGGTGAAATATCTGGTAGTTCCTCGATTTATTTCCTGCACGGTTCTTCTGCCCATTTTAACGGTCTTTAGCGATTTTATCGGTATTACCGGCGGGTATTTAGTCGGGGTAAAAATGATGGGGATTAACGGCAGTTTTTTTCTTAATAATTTGAAATTCCTTGCTTCCAGCGATATTCTTAACGGATTATTAAAATCAGTGGTATTTGGAATGATAATTGCCCTTGTCAGCTGTTACCGGGGATTTAAAACCCGAGGAGGCGCTGAAGGAGTCGGCCGGGAAACCACTATTTCTGTCGTGGCTTCCTGTATGTTAATTTTAGTGACGGATTTCTTTCTGTCAATATTGCTCTATTAATGGCCCGGATAGATTTAGAATAGTGAATACTGATAATGATTGAAATTAAAAATTTATGTAAGTCTTTTGACAAGAAAAAAATTCTTGATAATTTAAATCTAAAAATTAATGATAGTGAAAGTTTTGTAATTATCGGCAGAAGCGGTTGCGGGAAAAGTGTTCTGCTTAAACATATAATTGGTATTATGAAACCGGATTCGGGAGAAATTATTGTTGACGGAAAGGATATAGGAAAAATTTCGGAAAAAGAATTAAACGAGTTGCGTCTGCATTTCGGAATGTTATTTCAGGGGGCGGCTTTATTTGATTCTCTAACCGTAGGTGAAAACGTTGCTTTTGGTATTATGGAACATAAAAAGATGGAAGAAGAAAGAATTCTTCAACTCGTAAAAGAAAAACTGGCTCTGGTCGGATTGGAAAGCATTGAAACGCTAATGCCTGCTGAGCTTAGCGGAGGGATGAAAAAAAGGGTGGGGCTCGCCCGGGCTATCGCTATGGATCCGGCGGTAATTTTATACGATGAACCGACTACCGGGGTTGACCCGATTATGGCTGATGCAATTAACAATTTAATCATAGATTTACATAAGAAGCTTCTGGTTACTTCCGTAGCCGTGACTCACGATATGACCAGTGCTTATAAAATTGCCGACCGCATAGGAATGCTTTACCAGGGAAAAATAATTGAAATTGGCACACCAGCGGAAATTAAAGCGACTAAAAATCCGATAGTGAGGCAATTTATTACCGGCAGTGCTCAAGGTCCGATTTCGGGACATATTTAAAAAAGGAGGAATTATGCCTAAATCGACTCCCGAATTTAAAGTTGGTATTTTTGCTCTTATAGGCCTTACAATTCTGGCAATAATGATTCTTTTTTTAAGAGATTTTCGTATATTTGAGAAAGGTTACCGTTTTAAAGTAATTTTTAATTATACGGCTGGTTTAGATAAAGGGGCACCGGTCAGAGTAGCCGGCGTAGAAGTCGGCCGGGTTGATGCCGTTAATTTTTTAAAAGACGGGTTTACTAAAGTTGAATTGACTCTATGGATTAGACAGGGAATACAAATCCATGAGGATGCGACAGTATTCATAAGCACGATGGGTCTTTTAGGTGAAAAATATATTGAAATAGCCCCCGGCAAGGGGGAGGCCCCTTTAATCTCAAAAGACAGTGTTTTAATTGGTAATGATCCGGTTAGATTTGAAAAAGCGATGAAGATGGGAGAGGAAATGGTAGAGAAATTAGACGGCATAGTGCAATGCTTGAACGATATAGTAGTTGAAACCAATGCCAAAGAATCCATCAAAGAAATCTTAAAGAACGCCCATGAAGCCAGCCAGAAACTAAACGTTTTGCTCGCAGACATTGACGGAATGGTAAAAGAAAACCGGGAAGGGATTAAAGTTTCTGTCGCTAATTTTAAAGATATAACCGTATCGATGAATAAAGAGATGGGAAATCTTTCCCGGTCTTTAAGTTCCCTTAGAAATATTTTAACCAGGGTTGAAGGCGGCGAAGGGACAGTCGGTAAGTTAATAAGTTCAGAGGAGCTTTATGATGACCTCCATGCTTTTATAAAAGATATTGAAGCCAATCCCTGGAAACTTTTCCGTAAGCCCAAAACGACCGATACACCGAGGCGAGAGAGAGAAGATGATGGTAGATGGTAAAACGGCCGTAAGATTTATCTGTCAGAATTGTGGTTTTCAGAGTCTTCGCTGGCTGGGCAAGTGCCCGGGCTGTAACGAATGGAATACTTTACTTGAAGAGGTATTACAGTTTAATAAAGAACCGGTTCCCAAAAGCGAGGCTAAAGCGCAGAAAATCGGCGAGATTAATGCTGAGGCGGAAAGACGAAAGGCAACCGGGATAAATGAATTTGACCGTATCCTGGGCGGCGGTATTGTTTCTGGTTCCCTGGTTTTAATCGGAGGAGAACCGGGAATCGGTAAATCTACTCTTTTACTTCAGGTATGTTCAAAAGTTTCTAAAGTTTCCGGCCGGGTTTTATATGTTTCAGGGGAAGAGTCGTTACAGCAGATTAAAATGAGAGCGGAACGTCTTGGAGTTACGACGGCAGAAGAATTTTATCTCCTGACAGAAAATAATTTTGAAAACGTTAAGTCCCAGATAAAGAAGTTAAAACCCAGGCTGGTCGTAATTGATTCCATTCAGATTATTTATAATCCTTTACTTTCAGCTTCGCCGGGAAGTATCAGCCAGATAAAGGAAGTTACAACCGAATTAATGTATCTGGCTAAAAATATTGACGTTCCGGTTTTTATTGTCGGTCACGTGACTAAAGACGGAAGCATTGCCGGTCCCAAAGTTTTAGAGCACATTGTTGATACGGTGCTTTATTTTGAAGGAGAGAAACATCATAATTATCGTATATTAAGAACGGTAAAGAACCGTTTCGGGGCGACTAATGAAATTGGAATTTTTGAAATGACTTCAGCGGGGTTACAGGAAGTGAGTAACCCCTCCCGGTTTTTTCTGGAGGAACGTTCCGGCGGTAAGGTGGGCTCAGTTGCCGTGGCTTGTTTAGAAGGCAGTCGTCCTCTTCTGGTTGAACTGCAGGCTTTAACGGTCCCGACCAGCTTTGGAATGCCGCGGAGAACCTCTGAAGGATTTGATTACCAGCGTTTATTGCTGCTTATCGCTGTTTTAGAAAAAAAAGAGGGTTTTCATCTGCACTCTCAGGATGTTTTTATCAATATCGCCGGAGGGGTTAAAGCGGATGAACCGGCAGCCGACCTGGGTTTAATTCTGGCTCTGACCTCGGGATTTAAAAATATCCCCGTGCCGGCCGGGGTATCTGTTTTTGGTGAGGTTGGATTGGGAGGGGAAGTTAGAGGGGTGAATCAGGCTGAAGCCAGGGTTAAAGAGGCAGTCCGTTTAGGATTTAAAAAGATTATCATGCCCAGGGCGAATTTCTCTGCTAAATTATCCGGAAAAGAAACAGAAATTTATCCGGTAGAGATGATAAAAGAAGCGATTGAATTATTGTTTTGAAACGAATAAAATCTGGAAAAGAAGGAGGTGATTAAAACATGGGTTATTTTATTGTGCGTTTTTTATTTGTATTATTGTGTGTCATTGGAGGCTATGGATTAACTTGGCAGCTTAAATTTCAAGCCTTTAATCCTTATGTCGGAGCCGTAATTGGTTTTTTTATCGGTCTATTTATCATTGCTATAGAATTAGGGCTGACTAAAGCCAAGGCGAAAACTCTTTTTGCCGGAATTATAGGTGCGACTTTAGGGTTGATAATAGCCAGTTTGATAGTTCAGACTTTTCCGTTTCTATTACAGGGTAGCAGCAAGGTTGTATCCGTTATAAGGCCTATAGTGGCTATTCTCCTGTGTTACCTGGGAGTAATGGTGGTTATAAGACGAAAGGATGATCTGGCTTTTTCTACTCCATTTCTTAAATGGGCCGGAGAAACGGATGAAAGCCGTTTCAAGATATTAGATACCAGCGTTATCATTGACGGGCGGATTGCTGATATTTGTGCGACGGGATTTGTAGAAGGCGCTTTAATAATTCCTCGTTTTGTCCTGGAAGAAATTCAGTCGGTGGCTGATTCTTCTGACAATTTAAAAAGAAACCGTGGCCGCCGCGGGTTAGATATCCTGAGAAAATTACAGAAAAGCAAACAGTTTAAGGTAATTATTCAGGATGTTGATTTTCCGGAACTCAATACGGTAGACGCAAAAATTTTAAAGCTAGCCAAAACACTCAACGCTAAAGTTTTTACTAATGATTATAATTTAAATAAGGTTGCCGATTTAGAAAATATCAAGGTGTTAAATATTAATGAGCTGGCCAATGCCATTAAACCTGTAGTTTTACCCGGCGAAGTGATGAGGGCTAAATTGGTAAAGGAAGGCAAGGAATTTAATCAGGCCGTGGCTTATCTGGATGACGGCACGATGATTGTTATTGAAGAGGGTAAGAGCATGATAGGACAGACGGTTGAAATTATCGTGACCAGCGTCCTTCAAACTTCCGCTGGCAGGATGATTTTTGGTAAAATCAATAATCCGAGACGGTAATCTTTAAAGGAAACTATTTTGGTAAGTGCGGTTATTGTTGCTGCAGGAGAGGGTGAAAGATTTAAGAGTTCTATCCCTAAGCTTTATTTAGGATTAGGAGGTAAACCGATAATAGTTCATTCTCTCCTGGCTTTTTATAAAAACCATCTGGTTAAAGAAATTGTTTTAGTCATTCGTCCCGGGGAAGAAAGCCGGATTAAAAAGATATTATCGGATTTTTCAATTAAAGTTGAAAGAGTCGTAACCGGGGGGACAGAAAGACAGGATTCGGTTGAACGAGGGTTATCGGCAGTTTCATCCGAGACCGATATAATTTTAATCCATGACGGCGCCAGGCCGTTGGTAAGTAAAAAGCTAATAGGTGAAGTGATAAAAGAAGCGGAAAAATCCGGAGCGGTAGTTCCGGCTTTTCCTTGTGAAGATACCATAAAAGAAGTGAAAAACGGCGCGGTGCTGAAAACGCCTAAGCGTAATTTTTTATGGGCGGTTCAAACCCCGCAGGGTTTTAAAAAAGATATCATTCTTTCAGCTTATAAAAAGAGCAAAGAAAACGGTTATTACGGAACTGACGATGCCGAGTTGGTAGAAAATTTTGGAGGCAGGGTAAGAATCGTTCCCGGAGAGAAAGAAAATATTAAGATTACCCGGCCGGTTGATTTGGTTCTGGCCGAGGCGATTTTGAAAAAGAAGTTAAATGATTTAAGAATTAAGAAATAAGGATTAAGTAGTAAGGATTAAAAAGTAAGTAGTAAAAATTAAAAACAAAAACTTAATTGTTAAAGTGAGCGAAGCGAGCGTCTTAATCCTTAATTCTCACTCATTAATACAAGAACGGAACACGAGATACTAGATACCTGCCTGCCCTGTCCGCTGACAGGCGGGCAGCAGGCAGGCGAACGACGAGATACGGAATTAATATGAAAATCGGTTTTGGTTACGATGTTCATCCTTTAGTTTCAGGGAGGAAATTAATCCTGGGCGGAGTAGAAATTCCTTCCCCCCGCGGATTGAAAGGGTATTCTGATGCCGATGTATTGCTGCACGCTTTAGCCGATGCCCTTCTGGGTGCTGCGGCTCTGGGAGATTTAGGGACTAATTTCCCGGATACCGACCCGAAATATAAAGATGTATCCAGTTTATCCATACTTGAGTCAGTTAAACAGAAACTCAGCGGGAAGAATTTTAAAATATTAAACATAGATACTACGGTCGTAATAGAGAAACCGAAAATCTCCTCTTATGTTGAGAATATGCGGGTTAATATTTCAAAAGCCTTAGATATACCCCGGGAAATTGTCAGCATAAAAGCAACCACTCAGGAAAAATTAGGTTTTTCAGGTCGAGGTGAAGGAGCGGCTGCTTTTGCCGTTGTCCTCCTGGAAGATTAATTCCCAGATAGATACATAACCGCGTCAATTTTATTACAGACAGGTATATTTAAAAATTTGACTGAAATGAAAACCGATTGCTATGACGTTATTATCATCGGCGGCGGTCCGGCTGGTTTAAGTGCCGCTATATACGCTTCAAGAGAAAAACTCGGCACTTTATTGCTGGAGCAAAATTTATGCGGAGGCTGGCCGGCGAGTACCGAGTTAATAGAAAATTATCCCGGTTTTTCCAGAGGACTAAAAGGGGTAGAGTTGACCGATGAATTTAAAAAGCAAGCTGAAAGATTTGGAGCTTATGTTGAAGAGTTAAACGGAGTAGAAAAGATTGAATCTTCCGGCAGAATCTTTAGCGTGCGGACGAAAAAAAATGAGTATAAAAGCCGGTCGTTGATAGTTGCCTCCGGAAGTAACCCCAGGAGATTAAATATTGACGGTGAAAAAGAGTATACCGGCAAAGGAGTTTCTTTTTGCGCCCTTTGTGACGCGCCGCTTTATAAAAATAAAGTGGTTATGGTTATCGGCGGTGGAAACGCTGCGGCTGAAGAGGTGCTTTCCCTGGCTAAATTTGCCCGCGAGGTAATTTTAGTCCATCGCCGCCCTGAATTGCGCGCGGCGGCGATATTGCAGGAAGAATTAAAGAAAAATAACAAAATAAAGCTTTTTTTTAATTGCGTTCCTTTATCTATATCCGGGCGTAATTTTGTTGAATCGGTAACCTTAAAGAATAATGAAACCGGAAAAGAAAAAGTTATAGCCGTTTCCGGCGTATTTGTATACGTGGGATTTTTACCCAATTCCGGTTTTATAAAAGGTCTTGTTAATTTAGATAGTGCCGGTTACATCATTACTGACGAAAGAATGGAAACTTCTTTACCGGGTGTATATGCGGCGGGGGATATCAGGTCTAAAGAGGTACGTCAGGTAGTCACCGCCTGCGCCGACGGCGCTATCGCGGCGGTCTCAGTTAGAGATTATCTAAAAAAAGAAACGAATAAATAAAAAACGAGGTAAAAAATGTTAAAAAAAATAAAGATAATAGTGATGGTGCTTCCGGTCTTATTTATTTTAGGGCTCGGCAGAAATATGGCCGCACCGAGAATTGTTGAAACCGAACCTAAAAACGGTGCCCGGGGGGTTAACCCTGAACTGACGGAAATTTCGGTAGTCTTTAATAAAGAAATGATGGATAAAAACTGGTCCTGGTGTTATGAAGATAAAGATAGTTTTCCCAGGATAACCGGAGAGCC
>CAZDKO010000036.1:0-14045 GCA_964506075.1 uncultured bacterium | reverse complement strand
CCGCCATAAGCACCCAGACCGTATCTAAACCAACCTTTATCTCGTCAATCATTTTTATCTCCTCCTTCCTGCTTTTAAAAATTAAAGGCTATTTTAACACCGGTATAAAACTGTTCCTTTTAATTTCCGGTAACCCTGATTTCTCTCTGACATTTCTCTATCAAATTTTTTTTGTACTTGATTACCATCACATGAGAAATACCCATTATCTTTCCGATTCCCCTCACGCTGAAACCGTCCAATAGATAAGATAAAACTTCCTTCTCTTTCCTGGAGAGACCATTATTCCTTATTTTATCGATGATAATTTTTCTCTCTGATATCACCTCCGGAGATTCTTTGCCGTCCGGTAAAGAATCTTTTAAAGAAACACCTTCTTCGTTAAAAGACTCATCCAGGCTTAAAATTTTTGTTTTTTCTCTTTCTTTCCTCAAAACATTCAATATGTGAAATTTGCAGCCCTGGACGATATAAGATTCATTAATCCCGGCGGGAAGACCGTCTTTAAAGTTTTTCCAAAGATGCATACACATTTCCTGATAAAGGTCTTCACCGTCAGAAAAACTACGCCCATGATAAACGCTGGCTATTTTCTGTAATCTGGGAGATATCTTTTTAATTAAGTTTTCAAAATCCATTTTTAATTATCCTTTACCCCGTTAGAAATAAGACGTCATGGACATCTGACGATTACCTCTTGATAATCCCGTTCATATAAAAAAGCGTTCTACGCCTTCCCTGGCATAGAACGCCGCTGTTCCATAAAGAAAAAACGCCCTTTAAGCTCACTTCGCTACTTAAAGGACGTCTTTATCCGTTTTAAAATTTAAAAGGACATAAAAAAAGACGTTCTCTCGAACGTCCCAGTCCCCGCTTAAGCACACCCCTGTGCTTTTTCTATAGAAATTATAGCACATCGTAAAGTTTTGTCAAGATTTTTCTTGAAAATATTTACCTTTCATCCTGATGATGCTTTATTACCTTTCCCTCAACCATAAATATTACGTCTTCACAGATATTGGTCGACAAATCAGCAATTCGCTCCAGATTATTAGAAATTCTCATTAAATGGAGAGACCTTTCAATGGTTCCGGCATCGGAACTCATATAAGTAATCAGCTCCCGCACAATCTGACTTTGAAAATCATCTACAGTATTATCCCGTTCACATACGGCTCTGGCTAATTTAACGTCTTCTCTGATGAAAGCGTTAAGACTATCCCGTAACATTAAATTGGCATGTTTGGCCATTTCAGGAATGTCGATAAGCGGTTTTACCTGTGGCCTTTCTATCAGAAAAAGACTGCTCTGGGCTATATTAACGGCGTGGTCGGCTAATCTTTCTAAATCATTATTTATTTTATATATCATCAGTATCTTTCTTAAATCTCCGGCGGCAGGCTGAAATTGGGCAATCAAATTGATACAGGTTTCATCCAACACCACTTCTCTCTGGTTTGCTTTTGGTTCATCTTTTTCTATGACCTCCTTGAGGAGTTCTTCCTTTTTATCCAGCAGGCCCTTGATACTTTTATCAATCATTCCTTCAACCAATCCGGCGTATTCTATAAGGTCTTTTTTAAGTTCCGTTATTTTTTCTCCTAACATCGTTATTTTCTCCTTATTATTTTCTTTCTTAAAACTTTTAGCTTATCCATCATTATTATTAACCGAATTTACCGGTTAAATACTCTTCAGTCAACTTATTCTTAGGAACGGTAAAAAGCTTCTGGGTTTCTCCAAATTCAATCAGTTTACCCAGATAAATAAAAGCGGTATAATCTGAAACCCTGGCGGCCTGCTGCATGTTATGAGTAACGATAACAATGGTATAATCTTTTTTTAACTCTATTATTAGTTCTTCAATATATCTGGTAGAAATAGGGTCTAAACTGGCACAGGGTTCATCAAATAAAAGAACCTCGGGTTCAACCGATAAACACCTGGCGATACAAAGCCGCTGCTGCTGCCCGCCGGACATTTTAAGGGCGCTTTCATGCAACCGGTCTTTCATCTCTTCCCATAAAGCGGCTTTTTTTAACGATTCCACCACTCTATCCTCAATAAATTTTCTATCTCTTACCCCGTTAACTTCAAGTCCGTAAGCGACATTTTCAAAGATACTTTTAGGAAAGGGATTGGGTTTCTGAAAAACCATTCCCACCCGCCTTCTTATATCTACGACGTCCACTTTAGGGTCATAAATGTTGTTTCCGTCCAGATATATTTTCCCTTTAAAATAAGTATGAGGGATAAGGTCGTTCATCCGGTTAAAAAGCCGGATTAAGGTGGATTTCCCGCATCCCGAAGGTCCGATAATAGCGGTAACCTTATTTTCATAAATATTCATATCAATATCTTCCAGGGCGTGTTTATTCCCGTAGGAAAAATTAACGTTTTCTACTTTTATTCTCACTTTAATATCGTTATCGTTCATGAGTACCTCTTTGTTTCTGACGGATGTAGATAGCTATAGCCGATATAAAAAGAACCAGAACCAAAAGAATAAGGGCACAACCGTAAGCAATCTGAGTTTGCTTTTCCGGATGGGTCCCTTCAGTCATCAGGGCATAAATATGATAAGGTAAAGCCATAACTTCGGAAAATATAGATTTAGGAAAACCCCTCGTATAAAACGTCGCCGCCGTAAAAAGAATCGGGGCTGTCTCCCCGGCTACCCGGCCAATACTTAAAATAATACCGGTCATAATTCCCGGTAAAGCCGTAGGGATAACTATTTTTTTTATAGTCTGCCACCGGGTGGCGCCCAAAGCCAGAGAAGCTTCCCGATAAGAATGCGGCACGGCCAGAAGAGCCTCCTGGGCAGTAGAAATAATCCCGGGTAAAGCCATGATGCCCAGGGTTAAACTTCCTGAAAGTATGGATACACCGAAGCCGAAAAATTTAACAAAAACGGCTAAACCAAAAAGACCAAAAACCACCGAAGGCACACCGGCCAAATTATTAATACTCATCCTCATAATATTAACCGTTAAACTCTTAGGACTATATTCACAAAGGTAAACGGCACAAGCTAATCCTAACGGTAAAGAAAAAATAAGCGAGCCTAAGGTTAGATAAAAAGTGCCTGCCATGGCCGGAGCAATTCCTCCGGCCGTCATGGCTTTACGCGGTACCTGGGTTAAAAACTCCCAATTTATTACTTTAAATCCCCGGGAAGCAATAAAATATAAAATTGTTCCCAGTAAAAAAAGCGTGGTTATGATACAAAGACACAATATAATAAAACCTACGTTCTGGGTAAATTTCTTGGTAATTTTCATCTGCCTAAACCTAATTTTAATCTGAAGCGCCGGCTAACAAGTTCAGCTATAACATTAAAAATTAAAGTAATTAAAAAAAGAATCAAGCCGATACCAAATAAAGCATGATAATGGGGGCTTCCCATTACGGCTTCACCCATTTCAGCGGCAATAGTTGAGGTCATCGGTCTTACCGGCTGAAAAAAAGAATGAGGGATAACCGCCGCTCCGCCGGTAACCATAAGGACGGTCATTGTCTCTCCTACGGCTCTACTCATTCCTAAAATAATAGCGGTGGAAATACCTGAACCCGCCGCCGGAATGACCACCCTGGTAAGTGTCTGCCAGCGGTTTGCTCCCACGGCCAGAGAGGCCTCCCTGAAGCTTTTAGGAACAAAGCTGAGGGCATCTTCAGCAATACTGCAAACAGTAGGGGTAGCCATTATCCCCAGCATTAAGCTGCCGGTAAAAGCCGTTAGTCCTACGGGAAGATTAAACACTTTTTGTAAAAAAGGAGCCACGATAACCATCCCGAAAAAACCATAAACAATAGAAGGGATACCGGCCAGCAATTCAATCACCGGTTTTAAAATCACTCTTTGTTGGGGAGGAGCCAGTTCATTAAGGTAAAGGGCACTCCCAACCCCTAAGGGAACGCAGACAAAAAGGGCCCCGAGCGTAATCCAGACAGAAGCTAATATCAACGGCAGGATACCGAACTCAGGCGGTTGATACGTTGGATACCAATACTTACCAAAAATAAAAGACAAAAATCTAACTTCTTTAAAAACCGGTAATCCTTCTTTAAATAAAACAATGGTTATTCCTACCAGAAAAAATAAGGAAGCCAAAGTCAGTATACTAAAAATCCATTTATAGATATTTTCTTTAATTCGAACCATTGAACCAACCTTATCAAAAAATGTTCATAAAATCAAATTCATTCTTTATTATTTTACTTTTGTTTTAAATCCCTTCTTCAAATCGACGAGCGCATCGTAACCTGTTCCAACAAAATGTGTGGCGGGCCTGCCCGCTGATTTGCAGGCGGGGGTTTGGAACAGGTTATACCTTAGCAAACCGTATTGGTAAAACTTCCTTTTAAAGAACTAAAAGTGACACGGCAGCGGCACCGCACTGCCGTATCACCGGAGGGTAAGGAATGTCGCGGAGCACTATTTTAATCCTATGTAGCCGTTCTCCTCCGCGATTTTTTGCCCTGTAGCACTTAAGACAAAATCAATAAAAGCCCTGGTCTCTCCTTGGGGCTCTCCATTAGTGTACATAAAAAGAGAGCGGGATAAAGAATATTGACCGGAAAGAACTGTTTCTTTCGTCGGTTTAACCCCATCAATAGGTACGGCTTTAACCTGGGGCGTCACGTATCCTAACCCGACATAGCCAATCGCTCCGGGCGTTTTAGCGACCGCCGAAACGACGGCATTATTAGAAGCTTGAAGTAAAGCATCGGGCCTCACTTTAGCTTTATCCAGAGCCAGCTCATTAAAGGTTTCAAAGGTTCCGCTGGCACTGTCACGGGAGATAACGACGATTTTGTCACTGCCGCCGCCTAAAGAAGACCAGCTGGAAATTTTACCGGTATAAATATCCTTAAGCTCTCCCTGGGTTAAACCGGCTATAGAATTAGAAAGGTTGACAATTACCGCTATACCGTCCCTGGCAACAACATGGGCCCTGGGAATAATTCCCCGGCTAACGGCTTTATTCAATTCTTCATCTTTAATCGGGCGGGAAGCATCGGCTATATCCGTCGTAGCGTCAAGGAGCGCGGCAATACCTGCACCTGAACCGCCTCCCTGAACGGAAATATCCGTGCCGGTGTTTTCATTCATAAATTCCTCAGCACAAGCCTGAGCAATAGGCAGAACCGTCGTTGAACCTTTGACCGTAACCGTTCCGGCAAAGGCGTTAACGCCAGCCAAACCGGATATTAAAATTATCAACAAACACCATTTATTTATAATCTTCATTTTTTCTTCCCTCCTGTTTTTAAAACTTTAAATTCCAATCAATCTGGAGAACGTCCTGAGAGATGGAACCTTCAACTCTTTTATTATTATAATAATCAATATTTAACTCCGTATTTTTCCCCAGACCAAAAGCTAAAATAACTTCATGGCTCTTTATGTTGGTACCGCCGCTATAAATATCTGAATCCGGAAAAGTATCCAGCCAGGCGTCTCTTTCCAGTTGTCTATACATATATTTAACCTGCCAATCGCCAAATTTATTTATTTTTTGAGCCCCAAACGTAATTCCGGTTAGCCAGCCCTGGTTATTATCGTCCGGGTCAAAATTATAAACATAATCTCCGAATACCGCTAAATAAGGAATAACCCCGCCGAAAGGTTCTTTTATCCCTAATTCTACACTGGGAGAGAGGGAATTGTAATTATATTTTAACACCCCTTTCTCTAAAGTATTCGTCCCTTCAGAATAATCCAGAATACCACCTTTGACGTTTTCAAAACCATAGTAAGCTACTCCGAATTTTAAATTGGTATTATCATCAAATTTATACTTTAACCCGGGCTGAAAAATATACATAAAAGGGTCTTTACTGGATTGTTTCAATTCATCCAGAATCCAGAAACCGGTATTAAAAAATAACTCTGTATTATCAAAACTATTGGTTAACACAAGTGAAGCACCATCCGGATGAATATCCGAATCCCAGAGAAGGTCTGAAGGTATAAATAATAACTTCTTGACTTCTTCCATTTTACCGCCTTCTAAAGTGGCATAAGGGTTAATCATCCATTTAGCGTAGGCATAGTCCAGTCTGATATCCGGAGTTTCAAAAGTGTTTTCCATAGTCTGGTTGGTGGAACGTGGGTCTCCTCCCCCGGTAGCGAGCCCGGCCCCTACTTTCAATTTGTCATTTACTTTTGAATCCAGCCCTAATCTAAAGCGGTATCTGGCTCTATTACGGTCTTCGGAACCGGTTTTTTCCTCCCACTGGTAACGCAGTCTAAAATCACCCTTCACGTTTATATCCTGAACCCATTTCGGCACGGAGCTGGCTTTACCCTGCGCCAGTTGAGTCCTTATTTCTTCCTGGGTCTCAGTTAAAATCTGCTGCGCTTCTCCCTGGGTAAGGATTTTTTTATCAACCAATTTATCTACCAGAATATCAACCTCCCCGGCCGAACTATAGGTTGACCATAGACCCGCCATTAAAAAATAACTTAAAGTAATAAGAAACTTATTTATTTTCATTTTTTAACCTCCTTTAATTCACTTCTATATTCCAAAGTCCGAAAAGAACAATGAACTGCTGTTCCAATCTTACTTGTATCCTCTTTATTTATTAGCTCTGGCGCTTGAATGAAAAAAATTTTATTTTCCCTTGTCAAATTTATCACCTCCTATCTTAAAATTTTTCCAAACACCAGAAACTTCATTTTATATTTATATTTTTTATTTTTATTACCTTTATTAATAAAAAAGAAGCTGTTCGTCTTTCAGCATTAATTTCAAAATTTGTCTATCCTGTCTGGTTTTTCTATCAAAAAATCCCTGAAGCATTTCCACTTCGATATCTTCTTCCCTTTCAACTTTATCAATCAGTTCCTTCAACTCCCTCATCTGATTTTTCAAAAAAGGCACCAGCATTTCTTTTTTATGTTTATCTATTTCCGGCTTCATCTGCATATTTTTTTACCTCTTTTCTGTTAAAAGGATATAAAGCCTCTGTTAATTTTTAGTTAATTTTAACCGGCTTCAAAACTTTTCCATTTCTTTCTTTAACCTCTGCATGTAAGCCTCAGTTCTTCTTCGGCATACCCTGGCATAGACAACGCCAGCTAAAACAAGCAGGGTCAAAATCAGAAAACCTAAAACAAGTTTCATTTTTGAACCCTCCTGAAACTAAACTTCACTGGAGAACTTTCAGTTTAACTGCTAAAAATATACCTTTGTATTGTTAAGGGAATATAAAGGAAGCGTTAATTCTGGGTTAATTTACAGGTAAGATTAAAGAGGAAAAGTGATTTTGAATTGAGAACCAGCACCGGGGATGCTTTCAACGTTTATCCGGCCGTTATGAAGAAGAACAATATGTTTTACAATGGAAAGGCCCAAACCGGTTCCGCCAAGTTTTCGGGAGCGGGATTTATCCACTACGTAAAATCGCTCAAAGATTCTTTCCAGATGCGCCTCTGGAATACCTATTCCGGTATCTTCTATTTTCATTATTAATTTTCCATTCTCTTCTGTTAAGGATATTGTAATTTCGCCTTTTTCGGTGTATTTTATGGCGTTATCTATTAAATTTATCATCATCTGTTCGAGTCTAAAAGCGTCTCCTTTAAACAAAGGAACGTTTTCTTTTAAATCCAGTTTTAAAGACAGCCCTTTTTCTTTTAATTTGTGACCAAATAACTTCAGGATATCTTCTATCAAATTTTTAAAATTTATTTCTTCTAACTGCAAGCTAAAATTTCTTTCCTCAAGTTCTGAAAGAACCGATAAATCCTGGACTATGTTTATTAATCTCTCCGTATGTTTGCTGATAATACCCAGATAATGTTTATGTTTTTCATCAATCTCCTCATCCAGAGTTTCTATATACCCCTTTATGGCGGTAAGCGGGGTTCTCAATTCATGAGAAACATTAACCACGAAATCTTTTTTAATTCTTTCGAGGTTTTTTATGTCGGTTATGTCGTGGAAAATTATGACTATTTCTTTTCCCTGCCTGGCTACAAAAGATACGCTGCACAGAAAAATTTTTCCGTTTATCTCTATTTGTTTAACGGCGTTTATTTTATCTTTTATCACCTTCTTTATCGTGTCGCTAAATTCCGGTTCTCTTAAAACTTCCCAGTAGAATCTCTTTTTACCATCCTTAACCTGACATATTCTATTAAAACTTTCGTTAGCAAGAACTATTGTCCCATCCGGGTCAATGACCAGAAGCCCCTCTTCAATTGAAGCGATGATACTATCCAGTTCCTCTTTCTGTAAGGATAAGTCCGTAAACAGTGACTTTATTTTATCAGTCATATAGTTAAAACTATCGGCCAGCTTTTTAAAATCGTCTTTATTTTTTAAAAAAACCCTGGCGTCAAAATCACCGGAAGCGACCCGGCGGGAGGCCTCAATTAGTTTTTTCACCGGCCTTGAAAAGACGTTGGATAAAATTATTGCCGCTAACATCGATATCACTACCGCTATTAAAACAACGTTTAAGATTTCCGTCCGCAAACTTTCCAGCAAATTGTTTATATCTTTCAAAAACAGGCTGGTTCTTAAAATACCGATAGTTTCCCCGTCTTGCTTAAGCGGCATGGCAACGTATAACATTTCCTCTTTTATCGTACTGCTAAAACGTTTTGCCTGGCCGACATTTTCTTCTAAAGCCTGAATTATCTCCGGTCTATGGCGATGATTGACCATCAATTTGGGATTCTCTTCTGAATCAGCTAATACTTCTCCCTGAAGATTAACGACCGTAATTCTTGTCTTTATCTTTTTACCTAACCCCTTTATGAAAACATCAAGCGTTTCCGGTTTATTTCCTTTAATAAAAGAGATTATTTCCTCTTCCAGGGATAGGTTAAGATTCTGCAGGCGGGCATTTACGGCGTTTAAATAGTAGTTGCTTACCGTTCGGAAAGAAAGGGTAAGAATCAGGAAAGAAAGTAAAAATATGATAAAAAGATGCCCGATAAATATCTTAAAGAAAATAGATTTTTTCATCAGTCTTCAAATTTATAGCCTAGACCCCTTACGTTTTTAATAAACTTCCTGGCTTTACCTAATTTTTCTCTTAAGTTTTTAATATGGACGTCTATGGTTCTATCTACAACAATCTTATCTTCTCCCCACAGATGCTCTAAAATCTGGTCCCGGTTGAATACCCAGCCCCGGTGAGAAGTTAGAAGCTCCAGAATCTTAAATTCGGTAGAAGTCAATTCTATCTTTTTACCCATGACGGAAACTTCATACTTCTGCAGGTCTATTGTCAGGATATTATCTATATTCAGGCGTTGGGTCCCTGTTCCTTTATCTTTTCTTCTTAAAACTGCTTTAACCCGCGCGGTCAGCTCTTTAGGTGAGAAAGGTTTGGTTACATAATCATCAGCTCCTAATTCCAGACCTAAAATTTTATCAGTTTCCTCTGACTTAGCCGTAAGCATAATAATGGAAACAGAAGAAAATTTATCTTCTTTCTTTAAATATTTACATAGCTCCAGCCCGTCTTCTCCCGGTAACATTAAATCAAGAATCGCCAGGTCAGGAATTGTCTTTTTAAGAAATTGCTGAAACCCCTTGCCGTCCTGGAATTCTTTAACTTCAAAACCGGCCTTTTGGAGATGGAGGCTTACGAGCTTTAAAATATCCGGCTCATCATCTATTACCGCTATTAATTTTTTCATAAAGACCCGCGCGCTATTATATTTATTTTGACTTCATCTCTTCACTTAAAATAATCGCCTCTGAAATTTCCCTCATACTCCGGCGGTTATTCATACTGTATTTTCTTATCCGGTTATAAGCCTCCTCTTCACTTAAAGCCTCCTGCTTCATCAAAATACCTTTGGCCCTTTCTATGGCTTTCCTTGATTCCAGCTCTTCTCGTATAACCTGGGTTTCAACTACCAGCCGGAAATTCTCAATGACAATGGCCGCCTGACTGGCAATTGATTTCAAAACGTTTATCTCGTTTTTAGTAAATTCATGGGGGACGGAGGTATAACAATTTAACACCCCGATTACCTTCTTCTTAAAAACAAGAGGAACGCTTAACAGGGAACAAAGATTCTCTTTCTCGGCAATATCTCTATTGAGATATCTGTCGTCTTTGCGCACGTCCAGAATGGTTATCGGTTTACCTTCTTTAGCGACCTTTCCGGCTACCCCTTTTCCTAATTTCACCGGCGGCTTGGCATTATAAAGCGCACTGACCGACTGGGTGGCTTTAACCGTGAGTTCATTCCTGGTCTTATCCAGCAGCATCAGTGAACAGATATTAGACCCCATCACTTCTGCCGTCACGGTAACAATCAACTTTAGCACGTCTTCCAGATAAAGGTCTGAGGTAATAACCTCGCTTATTTTAGCTAAGGCGTTTATAATTTGCTTACTGTTATTGGCTTCTAACTTTGCTTTCGGCTTTTTGGGCATTATTGTTACTCCTTTTAGAATTTTTTATCTCTTAAGCTCAACATACGCTAACTGAAATCAAAAATCAAGACATTCTTTTAACCGGGATTTCTCTTTAACAAAACTATGCCAAAATCATTGGTCGTAAAAGGTCTGGGACCAAATAATTTAATTTCTCCGTAATTTTCATTTATCCATTTAAATAATTGCTGCCCGTAATCTATCCCGAAAGAAGGGTATCCGTATTCTGCGGTTGACCGCTGAACAATGGCGATATAATCGGGATTTTTCTTCTTTAACCGGCTTATTACGTCTTTTTCGACTTCAGTCCTTAACAGGTCGTACGGCAGGAAATGATAATAATATAAAGGATTATCTCTCCCGGATAAAAAATTAATGGTTACCCCTTCCGGCATGACCACCAGGGTCTCATTTTCCCGGGTATTTTTAATTAAAAATTCTATTAAATCTTTACACCTTATTTCCCGGTTATTATCAAAGCCATAGAAAGTTCCTCTGGCAGTCTCTATTTTTAGACTTTGCTGGCGGTATATGTATCTATATACGGATAGATGATTAACAGCCAAAAAAACGAATAGAATCACTGATATCCCGTAAAAAACCGGATTTTTATAGTTAAGGATATCCGGAAGAAGCCTCAAGAAAAAAACGTAATATAAAATTACCCCGGGAACCAATAAATAAAAACCGTAATGGCCGGCCTGAACGTTTAATATTATTCTAAGAAGGAGTATCCAGGAAAAAAGGCTGAGCGCCAACAAGGAAAGATTTATCTTTCGTTCCCCTTGATTCTTGAAAACCAAAAGTTTAATAAGCGCAAAACTCGTCATAAAAACACCGATTAAAGGAAGGCTTCTATATTGAAAGTAAGGATTAAAATATGTTTTAGCCGCCGTTAAAACAATAATCATTAAAAATAAACCGGTAAGAACGGCTGTTTTTTCATTCTTCAGCTTAAGTTTTTTTAAAAAAGAAAGTAAAACCGAACCGGGAAATAACTTTAGCTGGCGGAGATTTTCCATGTCTCCTCCGGGGAAGATAAGATAACTTCCTAAAAAGAAAGCCATAAACACTAAAATATAAACTGAAAAAGATTTGAACATTATTAAAAAATTATGGCCGGCGTTGTCGTACCCGGAGAGAACGGTGATAAAGACATTATTGCTGTTAAAATTAGCCAGAACCGTATCCAGAAAATTATTTTTCAATATTTCCCAGGAGCCGATTTTAAAAAGGAGAAAAATAAAAACAACACCCGGAATCAAAAAAGGCAAAAATAAAGTCAGACATATGGAATAAAATATCTTAAGTTTTTCTTTATGGATTAAAAACTGAATAATCAGGCAAAAGATAAATACTGCCAGAAGAGAAAGACCCGTTTCAAACCGGGAAAGAAAAGAAAGAGAAAGGAAGAAAACATAACCCAGAATATATTTTTGTTTTTGTAAGTATATGAATTTAATAAATAAATATAAAGACGCCAGAGCAAAAAGAAGTCCGTAGGTCGCTGAATAAGTATAGGGAAGAATAAAATTAAATATTCCTATATACATGTATTTCCCGAAAGCAAAAACAAAGAGAAACGTTAAAGCCGTAAGGATCGCCGAGACTAAGTCTAAAAAAAACCTGGAAATTCTATAAACCAGCAGGGTGGTAAGAAAGGTTGAGATAATACCGGAGATAACCAGGGAATTTATGCTGGGGCTTAAAACCTTAAAAATAAAAGCGTGGAGATACGGCGTCAAAGGACCGTAAAGAAAGGAAATATCCTTATAAAGCATCTTGCCTTCTAAAAGCATTAAAGGCAGATACATTTCCCGGCCGCTGTCAATAATCAAGTCGCCCCATTTAAGCCAGGAAATATTTAAAAGATAGAATAAACCTCCCAGAATGATTACAGAAGCAATAAGATATTCTTTGAAATTTATCTTTAAAGTGCCTTGAGAATATAAATCTTGATTTTCCATTAACTTATCCTGTCGGTAATTTTAAGGTTAAAGAGCAGATTCAGTTCTGCCTGACAGTTAAGATAGCAGTCTTTACATTTTGAAATATCCCGCCGATTCCGGTTATACTGAAACGAAGACCAGAATTTTTTAAGGCTGATATCCTTTATGTTGCCTACCGGTCTACCCCAGTTAATATAAGGCATACAGGGATAAATTTCTCCGTAGCAATCTACGGCATAAGAATTATATCCGGCAAAACAGACCAGGGGTGATTTTTCCCCTTTAAAAGATTTCCTGAAAAGTTTTAAATGGCGGGGAGAGTTTTCCACGCTTACGCCCTTCTGTTTAAGTTTTAAAAGATATTCCGTGGTCTTGTCAAGTTTTTTAAAAAAATCCTCATCCGGATTAGTCTGGCCGGACGCGTTTAATCCAAAAAAAGGCTGCTCCGGTATAAACTCAATACAATCGGTTCCCAAATCCAGGGAAAGTTTTATCAAATCCGGCACTTCATCAATATTAATTTCATTTAAAACCGAAACAATTTTTATCCGGGGATACTTATTGTTTTTTCCCCGCTTCTTATTAACGAGTCTTACTGCTTCCACCACTTTATCAAAAGCTCCGCTATACCCTCTTATCCGGTCATGGGTTTCTGCTTTTGCTCCGTCTAAAGATATATTTAAAGAATCTACCCGGCTTTTAAAAAGTTTCTCTATGTTTTTCCCATCGAGAAAGAAACCGTTCGTATTTAAATGGGTAATCATCCCTAAATTCCTGGCGTATTCTAAAAGCTCAAATATATCTTCCCGTATCAGAGGTTCCCCGCCGGTAAAACCTATCCCGGCAGTCCCTAAATCAGCAAAATCCTTAAGTAACGCTTTTAAATCGGCGGTGGGTAATTCCTTTAACCCCTTTTCTACGAGCTTCTTTTCTCTCAAGGGTAAATCACACATCCGGCAGCGGTAATTACATTTATAAGTAGTAAAAAAGGTTCCTAAAACGGGGCCGCATAAAGGTTTACCGATTAAAAAAGAGGTGTGGATTAAAAAATACTGCCTTCCCCGGCTAAAAAGCCATTTTAAATTGCCTTTGGAAATTTTATCCTTTATGAAATCCAGATAAACTTTTCTAATCATCTTCTTTTGCCCGGTAAAAGACGGCCCAAGATGCTCTGATAGGCTTCACAGGGGGTCCAGCAATGAGGACAGTTGCCCTCGCGGATATCCTCCCGCAGTTTACGCCTGGAAGCACTCCCCCATAATTCATATATATTATAATCAAAATCCCTGATATTGCCTATCTTTCTATTGTATACACTGCAGGGGTAAACATTACCGTCCGGATCCATAAAAAAAGAAGCTGAAAAGGCCTGGCACGGAAGCGGCGTCTTATTTTTTTCCAAATAGATTTCAGCCAGCCTTTGATAACGCCTTTCCAGGAAATTAACGGGGTTAAAAAAAGAGGCCCGGCGTAATTTAACTATAGACCTTAACTGCTTTTGTAAAGCCTCTTTGGTCTCATTATTAAGATTACTTTCATTCATATAATAGTGGGTTGAGTGCTGAACCATATTCACATGAAAATCATTATAAGTTATTCTGCCGATTTTTTTATTCACCGCCTCAAACGTTTCCCGGATTTTATCCAGATTAGATGCCTGCAAAGTCATCCCCAGGAAAAC
>CAZDKO010000035.1:0-14488 GCA_964506075.1 uncultured bacterium | reverse complement strand
CCGATTGTTTTGCCTGGTTAGTCAGCTTAGCTAACCTTTTAGGGGTTAACCTGGAAGAAGCTTTAAAAATTTATGAAAAAGGGTGCCCCAAATGTGGAAAGACACCGTGTAAATGTACGTAGCGAATTAACTTTATCGAGTTATTAGTCGGCCGATTTTTAAAGTTTTTTTATCTATGAAGTTAGTCCATTCCCTGACTACAGGTTAACTAAAAGCGGGTTGGCTGATTAACCCGCTTTTTAGATTATATTATTATTTGACAAACCTACCCGGGGAATATAAGCTATATAAAAAGATGAAGTTTGATTTATCCGGTTATACCGAATTTCAGCAGGCTGTCTGGAAGATTGTCCGGACTATTCCTGAGGGTGAAACTCGCAGTTACGGCTGGGTGGCCAGACAAATTGGCCGGCCCCAAGCCGCCCGGGCAGTCGGGCAGGCGCTTAAAAAAAATCCTTATCCCGGATTTATTCCTTGCCATCGAGTTATCAGGAACGATGGAAGCCTGGGGGGATTTTCCCGAGGTATAGATATGAAGAAGCGGTTACTCAGAAAAGAGAGAAAGAAGAAATGTTAAATTATACTTTGTCTAAAATTTTTGGTACTCCCAGTAAACGTGAAATTAAAAGGCTTCTTCCTATTATTGAGCAGATTAATAATATAGAACCAGAAATATCGCGTTTGAGCGATACGGAATTAAAGGCGAAAACAGAGATATTCAGAGAACACATTTTAGAAAAATCTAAAGAACTGGAGGCAGATATTAATGCCCTTCAGGAGGCGATTAAAGAAAGCGTTACTCAGGAGGAGAAAAGAAAACTTAAAAATAAACTTAAAATTACCCGGAATGAAATTTTTGAAGATATTTTAGTTGAAGCTTTTGCCGTGGTCAGAGAAGCTGGCCGAAGGACTATTAATATGCGTCATTTTGACGTTCAATGTTTAGGGGGAATGGTTCTCCACCAGGGTAAAATTGCCGAGATGGCTACCGGGGAAGGAAAAACGTTAGTGGCAACTCTATCGTTATATCTTAATGCTCTCCTGGGTAAAGGAGCCCATCTGGTGACGGTTAATGATTATTTGGCCAAGCGTGACCGGAACTGGATGGGGCCTATTTATGAATTCTTGGGATTAAGTGTAGGGGTAATCCAGCACGATATGTCTCCCATGGAAAGGAAAGAGGCTTATAATTGTGACATTACTTACGGCACTAATAACGAATTTGGATTTGATTATCTCAGGGATAATATGGCTATACGCAAAGAAGATTGCGTTCAGAGGGAACTGCATTATGCTATTGTTGATGAAGTGGATAGCATTTTGATAGACGAGGCACGTACGCCTTTGATTATTTCCGGACCGGCGGAGGAATCCACGGATAAATACTATAAATTAGATAGAATTTTTCCCCGGCTTAAAAAGGGAGAACGTGATGAGGAAACAAAAAAAGAAACCGGTGATTATATTGTCGATGAAAAAGCCAACACCACTTATCTTACCGAAGAGGGAGAAATAAAAGTAGCCGAACTTCTGGGTTTAAAAGATCTTCATACCATTGAAACTATGGAATATAAACATCATGCCGAGCAGATGCTCAAGGCCCATTGTAATTTCAGGCGCGATGTTGATTATATGGTTAAGGATGATCAGGTAATTATTGTTGATGAATTTACCGGCAGATTAATGCCTGGACGCCGTTACAGTGACGGCCTGCATCAGGCTCTGGAGGCAAAAGAGGGAGTTAAAATTGAACGGGAAAATCAAACTTTGGCGACGATTACTTTTCAGAATTATTTTCGGCTTTATGAAAAGCTTGCCGGTATGACCGGTACCGCTGAAACAGAAGCTAAAGAATTCGTGGAGATTTATGATCTGGATGTAGTTGTTATTCCGACTAATCGTTCGCTCATTCGTTATAACTATCCTGATTTAATTTATAAAACGGAAAAAGAAAAATTTAACGCCGTCATAAATGAAATAGAAGAAATGCATAAAGAGGGTCGTCCGGTTTTAATCGGTACTGTTTCAATTGAAACCTCGGAGCGACTGAGCGCACTTTTACAACAGAAAGGTTTACTTGACCATCAGGTTCTTAATGCGAAATATCACGAAAAGGAAGCGGAAATTGTATCTTTAGCCGGTCAGGACGGGGCGATAACTATTGCCACCAATATGGCGGGTCGGGGAACGGATATTGTTTTAGGTAGCGGAATTGCTGAAAAAGGAGGGCTGCATATTATCGGAACCGAAAGACACGAATCCCGCCGGATAGATAATCAGCTTCGGGGCCGTTCCGGAAGACAGGGAGATCCCGGTTCATCCCGTTTTTATCTTTCTTTAGAAGATAACCTTCTGCGTATTTTCGGCTCTGACAGGTTATCTTTAATTATGGATAAATTGGGCATGGAGGAAGATCAGCCCATCGCTCATCCTTTAGTCACCCGGGCGATTGAAACGGCTCAAAGAAGGGTGGAAGGACAAAACTTTGAAATCCGGAAGCACCTTTTAGAATATGATAATGTAATGAGTAAGCAAAGGGAGATTATTTATAGTCAGCGGCAGATGATTCTGGAAGGGAAAGATCTAAAGGAATATATTGAAGAAATAATAATAGATACCGTTGAGATGCTTATAGATTTATATCTGGAAGAAAAAACACATCCTGAAAACTGGGATTTTAAAGGGTTTGAAGAAAGACTCAAAAGCATCTTCGGGATAGATTTTGACTTTACTGAAGTAGATTTAGAATCAGTCACCCGGGCTGAAATTAAAGAGAAGATTTTGAATAAACTAAAAGACCAGTATCAGTATAAAGAAAACAGGTTAGGTGAAGGATTTATGAGGCATCTGGAAAGGATAGTCCTGCTTCAGACGATTGATAATAAATGGAAAGACCATCTTTACGCTATGGATAGTTTAAGAGAGGGTATCGGGCTTAGAGCGTATGGTCAGAGAGACCCGCTTATTGAATATCAGAAAGAATCTCATTTTATATTTCAGGAGATGATTGAACGGATTAAATTTGAAACCCTGGAATATCTTTATAAGATTGAAATAGTGGAACGTCCGGAAAAGGCCCCGGTAGTAAATCCGGTAACAAGAAGTTTAGTTCATAATGAATTTTCTGCATTTCAGACGCCCACCCCTGATGCCAGCGAAAGAGGACAACCAAGAGAAGTAAAAGCGCCGTCAGAACCTTATAAAAGAGCAACTGAGAAGGTCGGACGTAATGAGCCTTGTCCTTGCGGCAGCGGAAAAAAATATAAGAAATGCTGCGGGAAATAGTTAGTTGGTGAGCGGTAAATAGTCGTTAGCGAATAGTATCTAGTATATAACCTCTACTAAATACTAATGACCAACGACTAGATACTAACGACCAGCGACTAAATACTAACGACTATATCCTTTTTAACCAGTTAACTAATTAACCAATTAACCAGTTAACCAATTAAACCAATGCGGAAAAAAGATTATTTATTACTGTTTATCAGCGTAATTTTAATGGTTTTATCTTTTCCCCGTTTTGACCGGGAATTTCTGGCCTGGGTGGCGTTCATTCCCTGGTTTTTAGCCATAGATGAAAAATCACCACGGGAGGCGGGAAGATTTTCCTTTTGTTTGGGTTTTGTTTTCTGGATAACCGTTCTTTTCTGGCTGCGGCTGGTTACCGCTCTCGGATTAGTTTTATTAACCATTTATTTATCTTTATATTTTTCGTTTTGGGGTTTACTGACAAATTTTATTAGAAAAAAGACTAATTTTTCTCTGGTAGTTATCAGTCCGGTGGTCTGGGTGAGTCTTGAATGGTTAAGAGGAGTACTTTTTACCGGTTTCCCGTGGTTACCTTTAGGCAACAGCCAGTATCTGAATATCCCGCTAATTCAGATAGCGGAATTTTCCGGCGTTTATGGTCTTTCTTTTTTAATAGTGGCGGTCAATGCTGTTCTGACGGAAATATTAATCCGGATAAAAAAAGAAGGTTTTTCTGATTTGAAAACTTATTGGCTTTATCCTTTAGCGGTTGGTTTTCTTTTGCTTTTTTGCTTGAAGTACGGCAATGAAATTTTAAAAAATGAGACCTTAAACAAACCCATAAAGGTAACAGTTATTCAGGGAAACATCTCGCAGGATATAAAATGGCTCAATGAATACGAAAATTATACCAGGGAAGTATATCAGATTTTAACTGAGGAGGCGCTTATTAATGCCCCTGATTTAGTTGTCTGGCCGGAAACAGCCGTAACCGTGTCTTTACCCCAGGATTTAGTCTGGCATAATACATTAAGTGTTTTAGCCGAAGCGGGTGGCAGTTTCCTTTTAGTCGGTTCTGTTTTTTATTCTGAATTTACGGATGGTTGTTTTAATAGCACTTTTTTAATTTCGCCTGAAGGGAAGATTATTTCCAGATACGATAAAGTTCATCTGGTTCCCTTCGGAGAATATGTTCCGGGCCGGAAATATTTCCCGCGCTTTTTTGACCGGATTTTTGAGGAAGTTGGGAGTTATACGCCCGGAAGGGAAGAAGTAATTTTTAAAATACCACAGGGACGTTTCAATGTTTTAATCTGTTTTGAAGATATATTTCCCTATATAGCCCGCCAATTCGTCAGAAAGGGTTCTGAACTTTTGGTTAATGTCAGTAATGATATCTGGTATGGAAAGACCAGCGCTCCTTTTCAGCATATGGCGATGGGGGTTTTTCGCGCCGTCGAAAACCGCCGTTATCTGGTACGTTGTACCAATACCGGTATATCAGCTTTTGTCGGGCCGCAGGGAAAAATTTTAGACCGGTTGGAAAATGAAAAAGGCGAGCCGCTCTTTGTCAGAGGTTTTTTAACCCAAAAAATCAGCTTTGAGAATAAACTGACTTTTTATACCCGTTTTGGAGATTTATTTGTATATTTAAATCTAATTGTAAGCGGAATATTATTGGGGTTAAGTTTCATAATGGGTAGGAGAAGAAGCCAAGCTGCTTAATTGGTGATTGGTTAATTAGTTAAATGGTTAATTGGTTAACTGGTTTAGAAATTAAGGAGTAGTATTAAGTAGAGAGAATTAAAGAATAAGTAAAATAATCACTTAATTCTTTGTTCTCTGTAATTTACCATTCACCATAAACACAGGAGGAAAGAGTGAAGGATGATTTAAAAGTAAAAATTGCGGAATTAGAAAAAAAAATGACTGAAATCAGGGGGTACCTTTGACCTGAAGCAAAAAGAAAAGGAGCTGGCCGGACTCAATGAGATTACCCAGAATCCTGATTTCTGGCAAAACCAGGTACAGGCCCAAAAAATTATCAAGGAGATCGCCCATTTAAGAGGACAAATCGAGCCTTTTCTGAACCTTAATCGCCAGGTTGAGGATTTAAAGGAATTATCGGCTTTAAGTGAAACAGAAGAAGGTTTAACCGAGGATTTAATTAAAGACGCTCAGACGTTGATTCAGGATATTGAGCGTTTAGAATTTAAGGTTTTTTTAAGCGGTGAGCATGATGTCAGCTCCGCCATTATTAGTATTCATGCGGGAGCCGGAGGAACAGAAGCTTGCGACTGGGTAGCGATGCTTTTCCGGATGTATAGCCGCTGGGCGGAACAAAAAGGATATAGTTTAGAGACGGTTGATTTTTTACCCGGTGAAGAAGCGGGGATAAAAAGTGTTATGGCGATTATTTCCGGCGATTATGCCTACGGATACATTAAAAATGAGGCTGGCGTACACCGTCTGGTGCGAATTTCACCTTTTGATGCGAACCGTCGAAGACATACCTCATTTGCTTCGGTTGATGTTATTCCTGAAGTGGAAGATGATATAGAAATAGATATAAAAGAGAATGACTTGAAAATTGATACCTTTCGGGCCGGCGGCCCGGGAGGGCAGCATGTCAATGTTACCGATTCAGCCGTAAGGATCACCCATCTTCCTACAGGCGTAGTGGTTCAGTGCCAGAGTGAACGTTCACAATACAAAAATAAACAAACGGCTTTAAAAGTGCTTAAATCCAGACTTTATGAGGTTTATCAGGAAGAAAAATTAAAAAAAATAGAGAAAAATTGGGATGAAAAAAAAGATATTGCTTGGGGGAGTCAAATCCGTTCTTATGTTTTTCAACCCTATTCTTTGGTTAAAGACCACCGGACTGGATTAGAAATAGGTAATGTTCAAGCGGTTATGGACGGTGAAATTGACCCTTTTATTTTTGCTGAACTCAAGCGGAAAAAGAGTAGTTAGAAAAGACGCTTATGAATTCATCCTTGACATAGATATATATCTATAATAGAATGGCAGCTTAATATATGATTATATACATCAATCATAACTTAAAAGATTATAAGTAAAGGTATTAAAAATGGCAGATAAAATCTCACCTCAAGTTGAAGAGCGGGTAAAAAAACTTAAGACTTTAGAAGAATATGGTGTTGAGCCGTATGGACAGCGTTTTAATGTTACCCATTCCGTTAAAGAAATTAAAGATGAATTTGATTCTTTAAAAGAAGAGGAAAGCGGCCCGGTTGAGGTTCAACTGGCCGGCAGACTAATGTTGATGAGGGGGCACGGTAAGGCTATTTTTGCTGACCTTCATGATGAAAGCGGCCGGTTACAAATATATTTAAAACTGGATATTTTAGGCGAGGAACAGTTTGAAATTGCCAAACTGATAGAGCGGGGCGATATTATTGGCGTTAAAGGTCACATATTTAAAACTCGAACCGGAGAATTAACCTTAAAGGTTGAGAAGTTAACAGTTTTAGCCAAAGCTTTAAGGCCCCTGCCAGAAAAATGGCATGGTTTACGCGATATTGAAGCTCGTTATAGAGAACGTTATGTAGACTTAATCGTCAACCCCCAGGTTAAGGATATTTTCTTAAAGCGAAGCCGGATAATTACTTTGACCAGGGAGTTTTTAAATGAGAGAGGGTACCTTGAAGTTGAAACACCGATGATGCAGTCTATTCCGGGGGGAGCTAAAGCAGAACCGTTCATTACTTATCATAAAGCGTTGGATACGGAACTTTTTTTAAGAATTGCCCCGGAACTATATCTGAAGAGATTATTAGTCGGCGGATTCAATAAAGTTTATGAAATAAATCGTAATTTTCGCAACGAAGGCCTTTCTACCCGGCATAACCCTGAATTTACCATGCTTGAAGTTTATGCTGCTTACGGAGATTGCCACCTTATGATGGAACTGACTGAAGGTTTGATAAGTTTTTTAGCCGAGAAGGTTCTCGGCTCTGCCAAACTAACTTTTAATGAAAAGACGATAGATCTTTCTCCTCCATGGAGAAAAGTTAGTCTCTCGGAAATGATAAAAGAGGTAACCAAGGTTAATTTTAATGAGGTGGATACCCTTGAAGCAGCCGAGAAAATCGCTGTGAATCTGGGTTTAGATTTGACCGGTGAGGAAACTAAAGCGGGCATTATGGTTGATATTTTTGATAAATTTGTCCAGTCTGATTTAATCCAGCCTACATTTGTAATTGATTATCCTCTGGAACTTACTCCTCTGGCCAAGGCTAAAAGAGATGATTCGGACATTGCCGAACGGTTTGAACTTTTTATTAGCGGCCAGGAAATAGCCAATGCTTATACCGAGTTAAACGACCCCCGGATACAAAAAGAAAGATTGGTTGCTCAACTTAAAGAGCGGACCGAAAAAAATAAAAAATTAGATGAGGATTTTGTTAAAGCTCTTGAATACGGTATGCCGCCGGCCGGTGGATTAGGCATTGGTATTGACAGATTAGTGATGTTATTGACTGGTTGTGGTTCTATTAGAGAGGTAATTTTATTTCCACAACTGAGGCCGGAAAAAGATAATTAACCGGGTAATTAAGTTTGCTCCTCTTGGCCGGTTAACTGGTTAACCGACTCATCGGTCAAGGGGCTAACGGAAAATTATGAAATTACCATTTGAGTTATTTATTAGCTTGCGTTATCTTCTGGGAAAGAGAAAAGAAGCCTTTATTTCCCTTATCAGCCTTATTTCTGTAGCCGGAATAACGGTTGGGGTAATGACTTTAATTGTTGTCCTGGCGGTGATGAATGGGTTTAACGCTGAATTAAAAAATAAAATTCTGGGAGCGAATGCGCATATTTATATAGAAGCTGAAGAAGGTATTTACCATTATCCGGATTTAATGGAGAAAATCAAGAACTATCCTCATGTTATTGGTATCTCTCCTTATATTTATGGACAGGCGATGCTTCGTCACGGTGACCGAATTTTAGGGGTTTTAATAAAAGGGATCGATTATGCCCGGGAAATAGAGACCACAGCCCTGGGTGAAAATATAAAAGGGAACAGGGTATCCCGGACAGGCAATAAATGGATTTTAGTCGGTGAAGTTTTACAAAGCCATTTAAATGTAAACCTGGATGAAACGATTATTTTGATATCGCCTTATTTCACCTTGACCCCGGTCGGTGTTGTTCCTCAGTTAAACCGGTTTAAAATTACCGGAATTTTTAAATCAGGTAATTATGAATATGATTCTCAATTGGCTTACATATCCTTATCCGAAGCTCAGCTTCTTTTTGGTTTGGAGGATAGGATTACTGGTCTGGCTTTAAAACTTGATAATCTTGATTTAGCTGACCAGGTGAGTAAAGATTTACGCCGGGAGTTAGGTTTTTCTTACATAGTTAAAAGCTGGATTGAGGCTAATCATAACCTTTTTGCCGCTTTGAAACTTGAAAAGATAGCGATGTTTATTGTCACCACTCTGATTATTGTCGTTGCCGCCTTCAATATTATCAGCACTTTAATTATGCTGACGATGGAAAAAACCAAGGACATTGGAATACTGCGTGCTTTGGGCGCGAGTAAAAAAAATATCCTGGTAATTTTTATTTTGATGGGATTAATAATTGGCCTGGCCGGCATAGTTTTAGGATGTTTTGGAGGATATGTATTTGTAAAGCTGTTAGAAAAGTATCAATTTATAAAATTGCCGGGAGACGTCTATTACATTGAATATTTTCCCGTTAAGATAGGTAAATGGGATTTTTTACTTATTCCAGGAGCGGCTCTTTTAATCAGTCTGTTATCTACTATTTATCCGGCCTGGCGGGCTTCACGTCTTAACATGGTTGAGGCTATTCGTTATGAGTAGTAGTATTCTGGCAACCCGCGGATTATTTAAAACATATCGAAACGGGCCGGAGGTATTAGAGGTTTTAAAAGGGATAGACTTAAACATTGAAAAGGGAGAAAGTGTCGGTATTATCGGTGTTTCCGGAGCGGGAAAAAGCACCCTGTTACATATTTTAGGAGCTTTAGATTATCCGAGTCGGGGGGAAGTTATCTGGCAGAACGATTCAATTGGTTCTCTCAGTGAAGGAGAGAAAGATAAATTCCGCCGGGAAAAAATAGGATTCATTTTTCAGTTTTATCATCTCCTTCCTGAATTCAATGCCCTGGAGAACGTTTTGCTGGCGGCTTTGGTCCATCCTTACAAAAAGGATTTATCACGGATACGCCATAGAGGTATGGAGCTTCTTGGCGAGGTAGGTTTAATAGAACGCGCCGAGCATAAACCGGCACAGCTGTCCGGAGGGGAACAGCAGCGGGTAGCGATTGCCAGGGCTTTAATGAATGACCCGGAGATAATTTTTGCTGATGAACCTACCGGCAATCTTGACCGTAAAAGCGGAGAAATTATTGAAGAGATGCTGTTTGAAAAATTAAATAAGGGAAAAGGTAAAACGCTCATTTTAGTTACCCATGAAGAAACACTGGCTAGAAGGGCCCGGAAAATGTTAAAATTAAAAGATGGGTTACTTGAAGAAATTTAATATTTGTTCAGAAAAGTTAATTTATCCCCAAAACAATAAAAAGGTGAAGAAGATGGAATTACAAGTTTATATAAACGGAAAATTTTTCCCTAAAAGTAAAGCTTCTGTTTCTGTTTTTGACCACGGCTTTTTATATGGAGACGGCGTTTTTGAAGGTATTCGTTCTTATAACGGCCGGGTTTTTAGACTGGATGAGCATATTGAACGTCTTTATGAATCAGCTTCAAGCATAACGCTTAATATTCCTTTAAGTAAAGAAGCCCTTAAGGAAGCAGTGCTTGAGACTTTAAGAAAAAATAAGCTTAGAGACGCCTATATCAGGCTGGTGGTTAGCCGGGGTAAGGGTGATTTAGGTCTTGACCCGAGAAAATGCGATAAACCAACTATCATTATCATCACTGATGAAATTGCTCTTTATCCCCCGGAACTATACAAAAAAGGTTTAAAAATTGTATCCGTTAGCACGGTGCGCAATCATCCTCAGGCCCTTGATCCCAGGATAAAATCATTGAATTACTTAAATAATATTTTAGGAAAAATTGAAGCGACAAGTAAGAACTCTATCGAAGGAATAATGCTGAATCATCAGGGTTTAGTGACCGAATGTACCGGTGATAATATTTTTATTATGCTGGGAGGGGAATTACTGACCCCGGCACTTCATCTGGGTGTCCTGGAAGGTGTCACCCGGGATATCATTCTTAACATAGCCCGGACCTTAAAAATTCCGGCGAAGGAGGAAACCTTTAGCCTTAACGAGTTATATAATGCTCAGGAATGTTTTCTGACCGGAACAGCGGCTGAAGTTATTCCCGTGGTGCAGGTTGATGATAAAGTCATCGGGGAAGGAAAACCGGGAAAAACTACTTTAAGGTTAATTGAAGAATTCCGTAAGATTACCGAAACAGAAGGAACGGAAATTTACTGATGGAGTTTAGTTGGTTTACCGGTTGTCCAGTTAGTCGGTTACCCGGTTAAATAGTGAGTGGTTAATTGGTGAGCAGTAAATAGTCGTTAGTGAATAGTATCTAGTATTTAACCTCTACTAAATACTAACGACTAATGACTAACGACTAGATACTAACGACCAGCGACTAAATACTAACGACTGGTTACTGTCTACTAACTACTGACTACTCATTACTGAAAAGACGAGGTTATTATGTTATGTCATATTTGCGGTAAAAAGGAAGCGACTGTACATTTTACCGAGGTAGTAGATAATCAAATCAGCGAGCTTCATCTTTGTGAAGAGTGTGCCCAAAAGAAGGGTTTAAGTATTCAGCCTCATTTTTCCATTGCCGATTTACTGGTGGGTTTAATTAATCTGGGGATTACCCCTCCTAAAATTGAAGAGAAAGGACTAACCTGTAAAAATTGCGGCTTGACTTATTCCAAATTCAGTAAAATCGGCCGTTTGGGCTGTAGCGAGTGTTATCAAACTTTTGAGAAAGCTTTAACACCGCTTCTTAGAAAAATTCACGGAAGCGTTCAGCACCGGGGTAAATTTCCCAAAAATGTTAAAAAGAAAGATACTCATCAACATAAAGAAAAACCGTCTTCGGAGTTGGAAAAGGCTAAGATAGAATTAGCCCAGGCCATAGAAAAAGAAGAATTTGAAAAGGCCGCAGAGTTAAGAGATAAAATTAAGCTCTTAGAAAAAAAGAAATAAAGGGATTAAATTTTAAAAATGAAATTTGAAGATTTAATTCATCAAACCGGACAATGGCTTAAAGGGGAAGGCTCCTATTCAGAAGTGGTCATTAGCAGCCGTATAAGACTGGCCCGTAATATTTCTAAAATTCCTTTCCCTCAATGGGGAAAGAAAGACGATAGGGAAAGAATACTTTCTCTCGTTAAGGATGCAGCCGCCAAGAGTTCAAATTTAAAGACGGGGTTTTTTATCCGTTTAGATCAGATCTGTCTCCTGGATAGACAATTTTTAGCTGAGCGGCATTTAATCAGTCACGAACAGATCAAGAATGATAAAGAGAGAGCCGTGATAATTGGAGAAAATGAAATAGTCGGATTGGTAATTAATGAAGAAGATCATATCCGGCTTCAAATTATTTTTTCAGGACTTGAACTTAATAAAGCCTGGCAAATCGCCAGTAGCGTTGATGAAGAATTGGACGGGAATTTAAATTATGCTTTTTCTTCAAAATGGGGATATCTTACAGCTTGTCCGACAAATACGGGGACGGGGCTGAGGGCTTCAGTTTTGATGCATTTACCGGCTTTAGCTCTTTCTGGAGATATTAACCGTTTACTCCCGGCCATAGCCAAATTAGGATTAGCCGTTCGGGGGCTTTATGGCGAAGGAACGCAGGCAACCGGTAACTACTTTCAGATTTCAAACCAGATTTGCCTGGGAAGGACGGAAGAAGAATTAATTGATAATCTTGAACGGATAATAAAGCAGATTATTGAATATGAACAGAACGCTAAAAAAACGGTTTTAAATAAATCAAAAACAGATACGTTTGATAAAGTTTTCAGGTCTTTAGGGATATTGAAAAATGTTCATCTGATCAGCAGTCAGGAGGCGATAACACTTTTATCAACCGTTCGTTTAGGTTTAGCTTTGGGAATTGTTTCCAATCAAGAAGTGGATAGGAAAAAAATAGATGAGCTTTTTATTATTACCCAGCCGGCGCATCTTCAGAAAATGGAAGGAAAAGAATTGTCTCCGGAACAAAGGGATGAGAAAAGGGCCTCTTTAATTCGGGAAAGATTGAGAAGTTAAAGAAAAACAGATTAATAAACCAGGTTGTGGGGAGGTTACATATATGTTTGATAATTTTACTGAAAGAGCCAAGAAAGTAATTAAACTGGCGCGGGAAGAAGCCGGTAGATTAGGGCATAACTATATTGCTACCGAACATCTTCTTTTAGGTTTAATTAGGGAAGGTGAAGGAGTAGCGGCTATCGCTCTTCAAAATTTAGGGCTGGACCTGGATACCTTACGCCTGGAAATTGAAAAGATGATTAAAAACGGTCCGGCGACTTTAACTTTAGGAGAAGTCCCTTTTACTCCCAGAGCTAAGAAAGTCCTGGAATTGGCCATTGAAAATGCCCAGGCTATGTCGCACAGTTATATCGGGACGGAACATATTCTTCTCGGTTTAATAAAAGAAGGAGAAGGGATTGCCGCCAGAGTTTTAGAAAAAATGGGACTTAATTTTGAAAGGATAAGTGCAGAAATTAATAGTCTCCTGGGTGATGATGTGGAGGTTTCGCATAATATAAATAATATCTCCGGGGAGATGGAAAAGAAATCAAAAAGTCCGGCTCTGGATGCTTTTAGCCGGGATTTAACTGAACTGGCGCGTCAGGGAAAGCTTGACCCGGTTATCGGCCGTCAGGATGAGATTGATAGAGTTATTCAGGTTTTAAGCCGCCGGACAAAAAATAATCCGGTTTTAATTGGTGAAGCCGGGGTGGGCAAAACAGCTATTGTTGAAGGATTGGCCCAAAAGATTGTCGCTAATGAGATTCCGGGTCTTTTGAAGAATAAAAGATTGGTCACCCTGGATTTGGCTCTCATGGTGGCCGGAACTAAATATCGCGGCCAATTTGAAGAACGGATAAAAGCAATAATGAGTGAAATCCGCCATTCCAAGGACATTATTGTTTTTATTGACGAGTTACATAATTTAGTTGGTGCCGGAGCAGCAGAAGGTGCCATTGACGCTTCGAATATTTTAAAGCCGGCTCTTTCCAGAGGTGAAATTCAATGTATAGGGGCGACGACATTGGATGAATACCGTAAACATATAGAGAAAGATGCGGCTTTAGAAAGAAGATTTCAGCCGATTTTTGTCGAACCTCCTACCGTTTTGGAAACAATTGAAATCCTTAAAGGATTACGGGCGAGGTATGAGGCCCATCACCACGTTAAAATCACCGATGAGGCCCTGGAAGCCGCGGCTAAATTTTCTGACCGGTATATTTCAGGGAGATTTTTACCTGATAAAGCTATTGATTTAATTGACGAGGCTGGATCCCGCGCCCATTTGAAAGCCACGACGCCGCCGTCTTCCTTGCAGGAACTGGAGAAAAAAATTGTTAATATAGGGGAAGAAAAAGAAAAAGCGGTTAAAATGCAGGAATTTGAAAAAGCGGCCAAACTTCGTGACACCCAGCAGCGGTTAAAAATGGAACTCAATACGATAAAGAAACAGTGGGAAAAAGAGAGACAAGTAGAGTATATAGCTGAGGTAATCGCCGAGGATATTGCTCTTATTGTTTCCAAGTGGACGGGTGTCCCTGTGATTCGCTTGGAAGAAGGTGAGACGGCACGTCTCCTTCGTATGGAAGAAGAATTACATAAAAGGGTTATTGGTCAGGATGAGGCTCTATCGGTCGTTACCAGAGCGGTTCGGAGATCCCGGGCCGGTATTAAAGACCCGAAGAGGCCTATTGGTTCTTTTATTTTTCTTGGTCCCACCGGAGTCGGCAAAACAGAGTTAGCCCGGGCTTTAGCTGAATTTCTTTTTGGTAATGAGGAAGCGATGATTCAAATAGATATGTCTGAATATATGGAGAAATTTGCTGTTTCCCGTTTAGTTGGAGCTCCTCCTGGATACGTAGGTTATGAAGAAGGCGGTCAGTTAACAGAAAAAGTAAGAAGAAGACCTTACTCGGTGGTGCTTTTAGACGAAATAGAAAAGGCTCACCCCGATGTTTTTAA
>CAZDKO010000034.1:0-15924 GCA_964506075.1 uncultured bacterium | reverse complement strand
TGCGCCGTGGCCAGTCACTGGTAGTCTGGGCGATATCAGAGGGACGGCGGGCGGCCCATTGTATCGATAAATATCTGATGGGTGAAAGCAGTTTACCGTTTATTTAAGGAATACGAAGATGATAAGCACAGGGATAAAAGGTTTGGATGAAATAATTACGGGCTTAAGAGTGGGGGATAATGTCGTCTGGCAGATAGATGATATAAAAGATTATGCCGGTCTGGTCAAACCTTTTGTCCGGCAGGCTCTAAAGGATAATAAAAAAATTATCTATATGAGGTTTGCTTCACATGAGGAAGTGCTTGGACCTTCAAAAGAAATAAAACGATATGAATTGAACGCTTACGCCGGATTTGAATCTTTTACTACCAGGGTGAACAACATTATTACGGATGAAGGTGAGGGGGCGTATTATGTTTTTGATTGTCTTTCTGAACTTCTTTCAGCCTGGGCCACTGACCTGATGATAGGGAACTTTTTTATGGTTACCTGTCCTTATCTTTATGAACTTAAAACCGTCACCTATTTTTCGATAAGGCGTAATAACCATTCTTTTAAATCCATCGCCCGAATACGTGAGACAACACAATTACTTATGGATGTATACCATTATGAGGGTAGTTCTTACATCCATCCTTTAAAAGTTTGGAACCGCTATTCTCCGACGATGTTTCTTCCCCACCAGAAAAAGAATGGCCGGTGGATTCCTATTACGGATAGTGTCAATGCCGTAAAAATACTTTCCTATATCCGCGAAAAAGGAGCGGAGGGCGCCAAGAGGAATCTTGATTACTGGGACCGTTTATTTTTTGAAGCCGAGGATCTGATAAAAGACTCCGCCCCTAAAGAAAAAGTAAAGAGTATGGTCAAGAAACTCTGCAGCATAATGATAACAAAGAATAAGAAAATTTTGTCCCTGGCCAGGCACAATTTTTCACTGGAAGAGCTTATAGATATTAAATCAAGATTAATAGGGACAGGTTTTATCGGCGGGAAAACCGCCGGTATGCTTTTAGCCCGGAAGATCCTGTCCAGGAATAAATCCATTGGCTGGCAGAAACTTTCGGAGGGGCACGATTCCTTTTACATTGGTTCAGACATATTTTATTCCTACATAGTAGAAAACCACTGGTGGAAATTACGCATGCAGCAGAGAACAGAAGAAGGGTATTTTTCAATCGCTAAAATTTTAAAGGAAAAAATGCTTTACGGAGTATTTCCTGAAGAAATTATGGAACACTTCCAGCAGATTATAGAATATTTTGGTTCCTCTCCGATTATAATACGTTCCAGTTCATTACTGGAAGATGGATTTGGAAACGCCTTTGCCGGAAAATATGAAAGCATATTTTTATCAAATCAGGGTACACCCGAACAGAGATACATTCAGTTTAATGAAGCCGTAAAAAGAATTTATTCAAGTACGATGAGTGAAGATGCCCTTGTATACAGGAAACAAAGAGGGTTAGATAAATTAGACGAACAGATGGCTCTTCTCATCCAGCGGGTTTCAGGAGCTCATCATAAAAAATATTTCTTCCCTGACCTGGCCGGAGTAGGCGTATCTCATAATATTTACGTCTGGAACGGGAGTATGAATCCCAAAGCCGGGATGCTGAGATTGGTGTTCGGGCTCGGGACGAGAGCGGTTAATCGGGTCGAAGGTGATTACCCCAGGATGGTGGCTCTGGATGAACCTTTACGAAGGCCGTATGCGGAAAAGGACGATTTAAGGAAATTTTCGCAGCATGAGGTTGACCTGATAAATACTAAAGACAATGTTTTCCAGACCGTTCCTTTTGAAAATCTTATCGGTGAAGAGGCCTATACAGACGTAGACCGTGTCGCCGTGAAAGACTATGAAGCGATACGGATGATGAGTGAAAGCGGAATAGAGAATAAAGAATACTGGATATTAACCCTTGATAGTTTATTGGAAGAAGGTATGCTGGTGGATTCTTTTAGAAAAATATTAAAATCCCTGGAAGAAAGTTATTCTTATCCCGTTGAGATAGAGTTTACCGTAAACTTTACCCAGAACCAGACGTTTAAGATAAACCTGTTACAGTGTCGGCCGTTGCAGACACTCGGAGAGGGACAGAGGATTGAAATACCGGAAGAAATCAATACGAAAAATATCCTTTTTAAATCGAATGGATATTTTCTGGGCGGCAGTATCTCACAAGCAATCAGAAGAATTATATACGTTAAACCGGAAAAATACAGCCAGCTTCTGTTGTCAGATAAATACGAGATTGCCCGTATAGTGGGAGAATTAAACAGAAACATAAAAAATAAGGAGGAGTTTCCCACTCTGCTTATGGGACCGGGCCGGTGGGGAACGACAACACCGTCTCTGGGGGTACCGGTTAAATTTGCCGAGATTAATAATATAACGGTTCTGGCAGAAGTTGCTTTTCCGGCGGGGAACCTTATGCCCGAGTTATCGTTTGGAACTCATTTTTTTCAGGATTTGGTGGAGACTAATATATTCTATGTGGCTCTTTTCCCGGAAAAGAAGGATGTTATTTTCAACGATAACTGGTTTACAAGATTAGAGAATTTATTTGCCGAGCTTGTATCTCAATCGGCCAGATACAAAGATGTTATCGGTGTTTATGATGTAAAGGATATGGATTTTAAAATAATGTCTGATATAATATCTCAGAAAATCATCTGCTTTGCCGGTAAGGAGAACATTTAGATGAAGGCAAAAATAGTTCTGGAAAACGGAAAGATTTTTGAAGGGCTCTCTTTTGGAGCCGGTGGTGAAAGATGCGGGGAGGTAGTTTTTAACACCTCGATGACCGGTTATCAGGAAATTATCACCGACCCGTCTTATAAAGGTCAGATTGTAACGATGACTTATCCCTTAATCGGTAACTACGGAGTGAATTCAGAAGACGTTGAATCCAGAAAACCTTTTGTAGAAGGTTTTGTAATTAGAGAATTAAGTGCAATTACCAGTAACTGGCGTTCCCAAAAAAGTTTAGACGAATATCTCCGGGAAAATAACATTATGGGGATAGAAGGAATAGATACCCGCTCTCTTACCCGGCACATCAGGTTAAAAGGGGCAATGAAAGCGGTCATTTCCACCGAGGATTTAAACGAGAAAAGTCTGGTTAAAAAAGCGAAATCTTCACCCGGTTTAATCGGAAGGGATCTGGTTAAAGAGGTTACCGGTGATAAAACATACATCTGGCCGGGTTCGGAAAAGAATAAAAGAAAAGTAGTCGTTCTTGACTGCGGGGTTAAATATAACACCTTAAGAATATTGGCTGATTTAGGCTGCCGTCTGGTTATTGTTCCGGCCAATATGTCTTCAGGAGATATTTTAAGGACCAGACCTGACGGTTTGCTTCTTTCTAACGGCCCGGGGGATCCGGCCGGGATTCCTTATGTGGTTAAGACAGTGAGAGAATTATTAGGGAAAATTCCTATATTCGGGATTTGTCTGGGACAGCAGCTTCTGGGATTAGCACTGGGTGGAAAAACTTACAAACTTAAATTTGGCCATCACGGCGGGAATCATCCGGTTAAAGATTTAATCTCGGGGAAAATTTATATTACCACTCAAAACCACGGGTTTTGTGTCGATATAGATTCTCTAAATAAAAGAGATATTGAAATTACCCACATTAATTTAAATGATAGAACCCTGGAAGGAATGAGACACAGGAAACTACCTTTATTTTCAGTTCAGTTTCATCCCGAAGCCGGCCCGGGGCCTAATGATGCCACCTGTTTATTTAAAGAGTTTATGGGGATGATGAAGTGAGAAACACAATGCCTAAAGTTTCAAAGTGCCTAAAATTAAAAGCTAAAAATAAATTTCAAATTACAGATTTCAAATTTCAGATTAAAAATTACTGACTACTAACTACTAACTACTAAAAACGAAGCGAGGTTATGATGTGCGGAATTTGCGGGATAGTCAGTTTCAAGGCTGATAAGCCGGTAAGGGAAGAAGAAATCAAGGAGATGACCGATCGCCTTATTCATCGGGGGCCCGATGATTGGGGTATTTTTCATAAATTTCCCTCGGTGGGTTTAGGAATGAGACGGCTTTCTATAATTGATTTGGTCGGCGGGAAGCAACCGATACATAATGAAAACGGAACTATCCAGATTGTTTTTAACGGTGAAATCTATAATTTTAAAGAACTGCGGCAGGATTTAGAAAAAAAAGGCCACCGGTTTTATACCTCTTGCGATACCGAGGTAATTGTCCATCTTTACGAAGAATATGAGGTGGATTGCCTCCAGTTTTTACGGGGGATGTTTGCTTTATCTATCTGGGATGAAAATAAAAAAAGGCTTTTCCTGGCGCGGGATAGATTGGGAATAAAACCGCTCCATTATATTGTTGAAGACGGAAGAATCATTTTTGCTTCAGAGATAAAATCTATTCTTTCCTGCGGGGGGATAACCCGGGAGTTAGATTGTTCGGCTTTAGACAGATATTTAACCTTTGAATACATTCCCTCACCCCAGACTATATTAAAGGGTATCAAGAAACTTTTCCCCGGACATTATCTTTTATTCCAGGAAGGTAAAACAAGTGTTAAAAAATACTGGGACGTGGATTTTCTTGAAAATAAAGATTTCTCTGAGGAAAAAATTCTTGAAGTTTTTAAAGAGGCAGTCAACTATCGTCTGATAAGCGATGTTCCGTTGGGAGCATTTTTAAGCGGAGGGGTTGATTCAAGTTCCGTGGTGGCCTTAATGAGCCGGCTCAGCCCGGGACCGGTTAAGACCTTTTCCATCGGTTTTGAAGATAAGAGTTATAACGAACTGAATTATGCCCGGATAGTGGCCCAACGGTTTAATACTGACCACCACGAATTTATTCTTAAACCCGATATTCCGGATTTAATAAAAAAAATTATCGACTGTCTGGATGAACCTCTGGCAGATTTTTCCATAATTCCGACTTATCTTGTTTCCCGGATGGCCCGTCAATATGTGACTGTCGCTCTCTCCGGAGATGGCGGAGATGAAATCTTTGCCGGCTACGAGACGTATCTGGCCCAGAAAGTTTCTGGATATTACCGTCATCTACCTCTTCTTTTGCGCCGGGGATTGATAAATCCTGTATTTAAGATGCTTCCTCCGAACTCCCACAAAAAAGGATTAATAAATTATTTGCGAAGGTTTGTAACCGGTGAAGATTTACCGTCAGAATTACAGCATATCCGCTGGATGATTTTTTTAAAGGATGAAGAAAAACAAAAACTTTATTCCCGCCAGTTTCAAAATGAAGTTATCAAGACGGATACCTATCAACCCTGGAAAGATTATTTTAATTATGTTATGGATAAACCTTCTTTAAGCCGGCAGCAGTACGTGGATATTAAAACCTATCTCCCCGAAGATATTTTACATAAGGTAGATATAATGAGCATGGCCAATTCTCTTGAAGTGAGAGTGCCCATTTTAGACCATAAATTGGTAGAACTGGCCGCCAGTCTTCCGCCTTCTTTAAAGTTAAAAGGATTTTCGGCCAAGTATATATTTAAAAAAGCCGTGGGGAAAATTATTCCCCGGGAAATTATTAATCGTCCCAAGCAGGGTTTTAGTATTCCGATTAAAAACTGGCTTAAGACAGATTTAAAAGATTTCCTGCTTGACGTTTTAAGTGAAAGCCAGGTTAAAAAAAGAGGTATATTTAATTACACTTACATCGAGCAGATTATAAAAGAGCATCTGGAGGGAAGAGAAAACCATAGCCATTGTCTCTGGTCTTTGATGATTTTCAGTCTCTGGCAGGATAAATACCGGGTGGATTGATTATGCCTAAAAGGAAAGACATTAAAAAAATTTTAATTATAGGTTCGGGTCCGATTATTATCAGTCAGGCTTGTGAATTTGATTATTCCGGAACCCAGGCCTGTAAAGCTTTAAAGGAAGAGAACTATCAGGTGGTTCTGGTTAATTCCAATCCGGCGACCATTATGACTGACCCGGAGATGGCCGATTCAACGTATATAGAACCGGTGACTCCTAGCGTGGTAGAAAAGATTATTGAAAAGGAAAAACCGGATGCGCTTCTGTCTACTTTAGGCGGACAGACAGGCCTCAATACAGCCATTAAATTATTTGAAAAAGGAATCCTTGAAAAATATGGTGTTGAGATGATCGGGGCTAAATATGAGGCCATAAAGAAAGCCGAAGACAGGAAATATTTTAAAAAGGCCATGCAAAAAATAGGGTTAGATTTACCTAGAAGTTTTCTTGCTTATAACCTGACGGAAGCCAGGGAAGCGTTAAAAAAACTGGGTCTTCCGGTAATTATCCGTCCGAGTTTCACCCTCGGGGGGACCGGGGGAGGGATAGCGGCGTCTAAAGAAGAATTTGAGAAAATCGTTAACATCGGTTTAAAGAACAGCATGATTAACGAAGTTCTTATTGAGGAATCCATCCTCGGCTGGAAGGAATATGAACTGGAGGTAATGAGGGATTTAAAGGATAACGTCGTAATAATCTGTTCCATAGAGAATTTTGACCCGATGGGGATACACACCGGAGATTCTATTACCGTCGCCCCGGCGCAGACTTTAACCGATAGAGAATACCAGAAAATGCGGGATGCCGCCATGGCGGTTATTAGAGAGATTGGAGTAGAGACCGGGGGAGCCAATATTCAGTTTGCGGTCAATCCCCAAAACGGAAGAATGGTAGTTATCGAGATGAATCCGAGGGTTTCCAGAAGCTCGGCTCTGGCCAGCAAGGCGACCGGTTTTCCTATTGCCAAGATAGCGGCTAAACTTGCTGTTGGTTATACCCTGGATGAAATAAGAAACGATATAACCCGGGAGACACCGGCTTCTTTTGAACCGACGATTGATTACTGCGTGGTGAAAATTCCCCGGTTTACTTTTGAAAAATTTCCGGAAGCGAAAGACATTTTAGGAATATCAATGAAATCGGTGGGCGAAACCATGGCGATCGGCCGCACTTTTAAAGAGGCCTTACAAAAAGGATTACGTGGTTTAGAAATAGGCCATAGCGGTCTGGATAATAAGCAGGATTATAAAGAAATTCCTGATGAAAAAATTAAACGGCGGCTTAAAGAACCCAATGCCTCAAGAATATTTTATATTAAATATGCCCTGCAGAAAGGATACCGGGCCGATGAAATTTATGATTTAACCAGGATTGACCCCTGGTTTATTCATAACATAAAAGAAATTGTAGAGTTAGAAGAAAAAATATTAACTAAAGGGTGTCTGCTTGAATCCGACGTATTGCTGAAAACCAAGCAATACGGCTTTAGTGACCGGCAAATAGCCGATTTGATTCATTCAGACGAGTCAAAAGTCAGGCATCTAAGAAAAAAAGCCGGGATTGAAACTACATTTAAAATGGTTGATACGTGTGCGGCTGAGTTTAAAGCGTATACCCCTTATTACTATTCTACTTATGAGACAGAAGATGAAGTTAAAGCTTCCAAAAAGAAGAAAATCATAATTTTGGGGGGGGGACCGAACAGAATTGGACAGGGAATAGAATTTGATTATTGTTGCTGCCACGCTGCTTTTGCCCTGAAAGAACTGGGGTACGAGACGATTATGGTTAATTCCAACCCCGAAACAGTTTCTACCGATTATGATATTTCAGATAAATTATATTTTGAGCCCTTGACTTTTGAAGACGTAATGAATATTATCGATAGAGAAAAACCCGATGGAGTAATTGTGCAGTTTGGCGGGCAGACGCCGCTTAATTTAGCCAGGCGCCTGGAAAAAGCCGGTGCGCCTATTATCGGGACAAGCGTTAAATCCATTGACCGGGCGGAAGACCGGGATAAATTTTCTAAACTGTTGGAAAAATTAGGGATTAATCAGCCGGCTAACGGCTCAGCTGCTTCCCAGGAAGAAGCCAAAGGAATCGCTAAAATGATTGGCTATCCGGTTTTAGTCAGGCCTTCGTACGTGTTGGGCGGCAGGGCCATGAAGATTGTTTATGATGGAAATTCTTTAGATGAATTTATCAGAGAGGCTCAGGAGGTTTCCGACGGTAATTCAATCTTAATTGATAAATTTTTAGAGGATGCGGTAGAGGTAGATGTGGATGCAATTTCAGATGGAAATAAAACCATTGTAGGCGGAATTATGGAACACATTGAGGAAGCCGGGGTTCATTCGGGGGACTCTGCCTGTGTTTTGCCGCCGCATACTTTAAACGACGAAATCATAGAAAAGATAAGGGAATACACTTATAAAATATCGAAAGAGCTCAGAGTCAAAGGATTATTAAACATTCAGTTTGCGGTGAAAAACGACATTGTTTACGTTTTAGAAGTTAATCCCCGGGCCTCAAGGACAGTTCCTTTTGTCAGTAAAGCTACCGGGGTACCTCTGGCTAAGTTTGCGGCTAAAGTAATGGTAGGCAAAAATCTTGATGAATTGGGTCTGGATAAAGAAAAAAAGATTAATCACGTCTGTGTTAAGGAATCTGTCCTGCCTTTTTCCCGGTTTTCCGGGGTGGATATTATCCTTGGCCCGGAGATGAAATCAACCGGTGAAGTAATGGGTATAAACGCTACCTTTGGAACGGCCTTTTATAAATCCCAGATAGCCGCCGGCCAGGCCCTGCCCGAAAGCGGCAAAGTATTAATCAGCGTCAGAAACGCCGATAAGCGAAACGTAATTTTTATTGCCAAGAGGCTTAAAGATATGAATTTTAAGATAATGACGACCGAAGGGACCGGTAAAGTTCTCCGTTCCAATAATATTGAGGTAGAGATGGTCGGCAAAATAGGCGAGGGGAGCAGAAAAATATTAGACTTAATTAAGAAAGGTGAGTTAAAATTAATTGTTAATACCCCTTCAGGGAAAAAAGGGCAGTCTGATATGAGACTTATCAGGAGTGTGGCCGTGCTCCACGGGGTGCCCTGTATCACGACTATCCAGGGGTTTCAGGCCGCAGTCAACGGGATAGAATCCGTTCGGGAAAAAGATTTTTTAGTTAAATCTATTCAGAAATACGTGTATAATAAATAATTCACCATCTAAAATACTTCTATGATACATTTTAAAAGTAAACTAAAGAAGCGGGGGGGGATGTTGAAAGACTGGGTAGCGATTCTGGATTTTGGTTCGCAGTATACTCATTTAATCGCCCGGCGGGTCAGAGAATGTGGAGTATATTCTAAAATAGTCCCTTTTAATATAAAGGCAGAAAAGCTTTTATCCGGCCAGCCGAAGGCGATTATTCTTTCCGGCGGTCCGGCTAGTGTTTTATCGTCGAGGAGTCCGGTGTGTGATAAAGGTATTTTTGATACCGGTATCGCCATTCTCGGTATCTGTTATGGCGCCCAACTGATGGCCAGGATTCTGGGTGGAAAAGTAGCTAAGGCCAGAGAAAGAGAATACGGGAAGGCCATATTGCAGGTTAAATCCCCCAAGGGATTATTTAAAGGTCTCTCTTCCAAAGAAAATATCTGGATGAGCCATGGCGATAAAATTATCCGGTTACCCGAAAGTTTCCGGGTTATCGGTTCCACCCCAAATTCTCCTATTGCGGCCATGGAAAATGAAACCCAAAAATTTTATGGACTTCAGTTTCATCCCGAGGTTGTTCATACACCTCAAGGAAAAAAGATATTGGAAAATTTTCTTTTTGATATAGCCGGCTGTAATAGAAATTGGAATATGCAGACCTTTGTTAAAGATTCAATTAAAATGCTGAAGAACCGTATAGGAGATGAAAAGGTTTTGTGCGCTTTAAGCGGGGGAGTGGATTCTTTTGTTTTAGCTATGTTGCTTCATCAATGTAACGGGAAAAATCTAAAAGTGATTTTTATTGATAACGGGTTATTACGTAAAAATGAAGCTGAATTAGTAAAACAAAGGATTAAAAAATACGGCCGCTTCAACATAAAAGTGGTCAAGGCTCAGGAAGTTTTCTTGAAGGGGCTTAAAGGGGTGAAAAACCCCGAAAAGAAACGTAAAATTATCGGCAAGTTATTTATAGAGGTTTTTGAGAAAGAAGCGAAAAAATTGGGTAGAATTAAGTTTTTAGCTCAGGGGACGTTATATCCGGATGTAATTGAGTCTCATTCACCCGTCGGTGGCCCCTCGGCGACCATCAAAACGCACCATAATGTTGGGGGGTTACCCCGCCGCTTAAATTTTAAATTAATTGAACCATTTAAAGAACTGTTCAAAGACGAAGTTAGAGCCGTAGGAAAAGAGCTGGGATTGGATGATGAGATGGTTTATAGACAGCCTTTTCCCGGGCCGGGTTTAGCGGTGCGGATAATTGGAGAGGTGACTAAGGAAAGATTGGAGGTTCTCCGCCAGGCGGACTGGATTTTAATGGATGAGATAAAGCGTTTCAATTTATACCGGAAGCTCTGGCAGTCATTCTGTGTCCTTTTACCGATAAAAACAGTCGGGGTTATGGGAGACCAAAGGTCTTATGAAAATGTGATTGCCGTTAGAGCCGTGACCAGCGAAGACGCCATGACGGCTCACTGGGCAAAGATTCCTTTTGAAATTATGGAGATTATCTCTAACCGGATTATAAATGAAGTCAAAGGCATTAATCGGGTTGTTTACGACATTTCTTCCAAGCCGCCGAGTACGATTGAGTGGGAATAAATAACCAGGATTAAGTGGTAAGAATTAAGGATTAAGTAGTAAGGATTAAGCAATCAGCAAAATAGTTACTTAATCCTTAGAGTGAACGTAGCGAACGTCTTGATTCTTATAACTAATATACAATAAAAGGAGACTGATGTTAAAAGCCGATATTTTTATTACTTTGAAGAAGACTATTACCGACCCCCAGGGTTTAACTATCAAACACGCTCTGGAGGCTTTAGATTATACGGAAGTAGAAGAGGTGCGTATCGGTAAACTTATTTCTATTACGTTAAATCTCAAAGATAAAAAAGAAGCGGAAAAAAGACTTTCCGAAATGTGTCAAAAACTTTTAAGTAACCCGATAATTGAGGATTATGAATTTGAAATCAAGGATTAAGAATTAAGAAATAAAGAGAAATGAACAGGAACTTAATCCTTAGAGCGAACATGGTGAGCGTCTTAATCCTTAATTCTTATAATTGAAAGTTATCAAAAATGAAATTCGGCGTGGTTGTTTTCCCCGGTTCTAATTGTGACCATGACTGTTTCTACGTAGTCAATAAGATTTTAAAAGAGCGGGTTCAATATATCTGGCATAAGGATACGAAGATTGATGCTTGTGATTGTATAATTCTTCCCGGGGGTTTTAGCTACGGTGACTATTTAAGAACCGGGGCAGTAGCCAGGTTTTCTCCGATAATGAAAGAAATAATTAAATTTGCTCATCGGGGAGGATTAGTCCTCGGGATATGCAACGGTTTTCAAATTTTACTGGAAGCAGGACTTCTTCCTGGAGCAATGTTAAGGAATAAGAACCTTCATTTTATCTGTAAATACGTTTATATCAAAACAAATAATAATAAAACTGCTTTTACCAATAAATGCGCGGAGAATCAGGTTTTTAAAATTCCTATCGCCCATAATGAAGGTAATTATTATATTGATACCGGGGGACTTGAGGAACTTAAAGACAACCAACAAATAATATTCCGTTATTGCAATCAGGATGGAGAAGTTTCAGTTAAATCCAATCCCAACGGTTCTGTAGAAAATATTGCCGGGATAACCAATAAAAAAGGCAATGTCCTGGGGATGATGCCTCATCCGGAAAGAGGAGCAGAAGAAATTTTAGGTTCTACGGACGGACGGTTGATTTTTGAGTCGATTGTGAGTTGGTTGACTGGTAAGAATTCAGGATTAAGGATTAAGAAATAAGTAAAATAATTACTGAATTCTTAGAGTGAGCGTAGCGAACGTCTTAATCCTTAATTCTTAAAGCGAACATAGTGAGCGTCTTAATACTTAATTCTAAAATTAATATGACCAAGCCAGAAGTTTATAAATCGTTGGGTCTCAGTGACGAAGAGTATCAGAAGATTTTGAAAATTCTAAAGCGTGAGCCGACTCCGACTGAATTAGCCATGTTTTCAGTCGAATGGTCTGAACATTGCGGGTACACCTGTTCCCGGAATTACCTTAAACTTTTACCGAAAAAGGGGAAATACCAGACTTTAATCGGTGAAGACGCCGGTGGAATTATAATTGATGATTTAGCGGTTATTTTTAAAATGGAAAGCCACAACCATCCTTCGCAAATTGAACCGAAACAGGGAGCAGCGACCGGCGTGGGCGGGATTATCAGGGATATTTTTAGCAGCGGAGCCAGACCGATAGCATCGCTTAATTCTTTGCGTTTCGGGCCTTTAAGTGAGCTGTATAACCGTTATCTTTTAAAGGGTGTCGTCGACGGTATCCAGTTTTACGGCAATTGTTTAGGCGTCCCGACGGTTGGTGGTGAAATATATTTTGATAAAGCTTACAGCGGGAATTGCCTGGTTAACGCTATGAGCATCGGGGTAACCGGGAAAAATCAATTAGCCGAAGCCAGAGCGTACGGAAAGGGTAATCTTATTATGTATGTGGGCGCCAGTACCGGTAAAGACGGTCTTGGCGGTTGCAGCATTCTGGCTTCAGAAGAATTTTCTGATAACGAGGAAAAAAGACCGTCGGTGCAAATAGGAGACCCTTTTACAGAGAAATGTTTAATTGAAGCTACCTTAGAAGCTTTAGCCAGCGGTAATATTATCGGTATAAAAGATATGGGTGCGGCCGGGTTAACCTGTTGTATCAGTGAAATGGCTTCCTCCGGTAATTCAGGAATGGAGGTTGAACTTGCCCTGGTTCCCAGGAAGGAAGCTAATATGGAGCCGTGGGAATTGATGATGTCTGAATCTCAGGAAAGATTACTTTTATGTGTTGAGAAAGGCCAGGAAGAAAGAATAAAGAAAATATTTTTGAAATGGGATTTAAACGCCGAGGTCATCGGTGAGGTGACCGAAGATGAAATAGTCAGGATTAAAAATAACGGTAGGATAGTAGCTGAAATTAAAGCCCACGCTTTGACTAAAGCGCCTCTTTATGACATGCCTTTTAAGAAACCGGATTATTTAGCCGGGTTAAATCAATTAGACCTTAGAAAACTTCCCGAGCCCCGGGATTATAAACAGGTTTTACTAAAACTTCTTGATTCTCCTTCTTTAGCCAGTAAAGACTGGGTTTATGGACAATATGACCATATGGTTCAGATTAATACCGTTAATCTTCCCGGTTCGGATTCGGCCGTGCTTCGATTAAAAGGAACCCAAAAAGCTCTGGCGGCCACTACTGATTGTAATAGCCGGTATTGTTTTTTAAATCCTTACCGAGGGGCTCAGATTGCCGTGGCTGAAGCCGCCAGGAATTTAGTTTGCAGCGGAGCAGAACCAGCCGCCGTTACCGATTGTCTTAATTTTGGTAATCCGGAAAAGCCGGATAGATTCTGGCAATTTAAGAATTGTATTGAAGGAATTATCAGTGCCTGCGAATTTTTAAATTTGCCGGTAGTAAGCGGCAACGTTTCTTTTTATAACGAAAGTCCAAAAGGGACTATTTATCCCACCCCCGTTATCGGGGCGGTGGGTATTATTAATGATGTCAATAAAGTTTGCACCCAGCATTTTAAAGGTGAGGGAGATTTGATTATTATTTTAGGGAAGACTTTGGAAGAACTGGGCGGAAGTGAGTATTTAAAGGTCGTGCATAATCAGATAAAGGGTGATGCCCCCGGGTTAAACTTGGAATTGGAAAAAGCGGTAGAGAAGGTAACTTTAGAGATGATAAATGAAGGTTTGATTAATTCCGCCCATGATTGTTCTGAAGGAGGGTTAGCGGTTGCTCTGGCTGAATGTTGTTTATCTAACCGGGAGAAAATGGTCGGGGCAAAAGTTTCTTTAAAATCTCCACACTTAAGAAATGATGCTTTGTTATTTGGCGAGTCACAGTCAAGAATTATTATCAGCTGCCGGGAAAAACATTTAAGCCGGGTGGAAGCTATAGCCGGGAAAAATAAAGTTCCCGTAGAGGCAATCGGTGAAACCGGTAGCGACCAATTAGTAATTTCAGTTAACCAGAAAGTCTTAATTGATTCGCCGTTAAAAACGCTGGAGAATTTTTGGTATAACTCATTAAGGAGAAGAATTGATAGTAGTAATTGACTATGATTTAGGAAATTTAAGAAGCGTGGCTAAAGCTTTAGAATCCGTCGGCGGTAAAGTGGAGGTATCCAGTTCTCCGGAAAAGATAGCCAGAGCCCAGGCGTTAGTCCTTCCGGGCGTAGGGGCTTTTTATCGGGGAATGGAAAATCTTAAAAAATTGGGTCTTCTACCGGTCATATTAAAAAGTATAAAAGAAGACAAGTCTTTTTTAGGTATTTGCCTGGGGTTACAATTATTATTTACTGAAAGTGAGGAGCATGGTTTGCATCAAGGTCTAAACGTCATAAAAGGACGGGTTGAAAAATTTACCGCCGGGGTCAAAATCCCTCATATGGGATGGAACCAACTAAGATTACAGAGTAGAGATAATAAAGAACCGCGGGCGGGTTTGTTTACCGATGTTCAGGATAATAGTTATTTTTATTTTGTCCACTCTTATTACGTGGAGCCGGAAGATAGAAGTTTAATCGTTGGTACCACTCAATACGGGCAGGAATTTGTTTCCGCAGTGAAAAAAGATAACGTTTGGGGTGTTCAGTTTCATCCGGAAAAAAGCGGAGAAGTCGGTTTAAAGATTTTAGAAAATTTTGTTAAATTTAGTAAGTAGTAAGAATTAAGGAGTAAGAAATAAGTAGTAAAGATTAATTCTTAAAGCGACCGAAGGGAGCGTCTTAATCCTTAGAGTGAATGTAATGAACGTCTTAATTCTATATTAAGAGAGGTTAAAATGTTAGCGAAAAGAATTATTCCCTGTTTAGACGTTAAAGACGGGCGGGTAGTCAAAGGAATAAATTTTGTGAATTTAAAAGATGCCGGAGACCCGGTAGAAATTGCCTCGGCCTATACTCAGGAAGGAGCCGATGAGATAGTTTTTTTGGATATTACCGCCAGTGTCGAAAAACGCGGGACAATTTTAGAGGTAGTAAAACAAACTGCCGAAAAAGTTTTTATCCCTTTAACGGTGGGAGGCGGGATTAGAAATTTAAAAGATATAAGACTTCTTCTTAAATCCGGTGCCGATAAGATTTCTATCAACACGGCGGCGATAGAAAATGAGTTGCTGGTTAAAGAAGCGGCTCAGGCATTCGGCAGTCAGTGTATCGTGGTGGCTATTGACGCGAAAAAAAAGGTTAACCCATTGAAAACCGGCCAACCGGCCAACCGGCAAACCGGTGAACCGGAATGGGAAGTTTACACTTACGGGGGAAGAAAAGCTACCGGGATTGACGCCATTGATTGGGCAAAAAAAGCGGAAGCGTTAGGAGCCGGAGAAATACTGCTTACCAGCATGGATAAAGACGGGACTAAAGAAGGATACGATTTAGATTTAACGAGAAAAGTTTCCCAGTCGGTCAATATTCCGGTAATTGCTTCCGGCGGGGCCGGAAATCTGGAGCATCTTTATCTGGCTTTTAAAGAAGGTCTGGCCGATGCGGTTCTGGCGGCTTCCATCTTTCATTATGGAGAATATTCAATACGGGAAGCGAAAGAATATCTTAAGCAAAGAGGGATAGAAATAAGAATCAAGTAATAAGGATTAAGGAGTAAGAATTAAGTAAAACGAAAAACTCAAAACGTAAAGCTAAAAACTATAGTGTAAAATTCAAAAGTTTTAGATTTAAGAATTAAAGGCTAATGAATAAGGAGTAAGTACTAAGTAGTAAAGATTTAGAATTAAGAAATAATAATTACTTAATTCTTAAAGTTTCCGTAGGAAACGTCTTAATTCTTAATACTGATAGAAATGAGGTTATATCATGTGCGGAGTTTTTGGCGTGTCCGGGCATAAAGATGCT
>CAZDKO010000033.1:0-16001 GCA_964506075.1 uncultured bacterium | reverse complement strand
GCGGATGGCACTTGGAACAAATTTCCACCTTGATATTCTGCTTTGTGGACCGGATAGGAATAACCTCTCCGCAAGCGCAGGTAATAGTCGTCTCTTTATATTCAGGATGGATTTTTTTCTTCATTTCCTTGTCTCCTTTTACTTAATTATTTACACTTAAACATAAAGTTTAAATATATCATACATTTATCTCTTTTACAAGTAGAAAATATATTCCATTTTTAGCCATATATCATTATTGACACCAGAATAGTTTTATGCTAAAATTATACCGATTTTAACAATAGAAAGGTGAAATCAATGTCCAGAAACACTTCATATCCCAAAAACCGGAAAGTCAGAATGTTTTTTTTAAATAACTGGCTTAAGGTAATCATTACCTCCGGAATTATTTTCCTCCTTTCCTGGATGATACAGGGTCTTTTCTCCCTGGATTCTTACGCCCGAAATTATATGTTAACCATTATGCCCATGCAGATTATTTTAGGGCTTATTACCGCCGGGGTATTCGTTTCCATGTACATCCTTTTTCTCCATGGCGGACTGGCCCGCATCCGGCAGAACAAAATTAAAGGTGAAAGCGTCAACGTTCATTTTTCGGATGTTATCGGTTTAGAAGAAGCCAAAGAAGAGGCTCAGGAAATCGTTGATTTAATTAAAGACCGCACCAGAATTAAAAAAATCGGCGGAAAAATCCTCCGGGGAATATTAATGGTTGGTCCTCCGGGCTGCGGAAAAACTTACTTAGCCAAAGCTATCGCTACCGAATGCCACATTCCATTTCTTTCCATGTCCGCCAGCGAGTTTGTAGAAATTTTCGTCGGCGTCGGTGCCAGCCGGATACGAAAAGTTTTCAAAAAAGCCCGCCGCTTAGCCTATGGATACGGCGCCTGCATGATTTTCATTGATGAACTTGACGCTATCGGACGCCACCGGCTTCTCAGTATAGGCGGAGGCGGACAGGAAACAAATTCCACTCAGAACCAACTTTTAGTCGAAATGGACGGGTTAAAACAAAAAGATGAGAATATTATCGTTATTGGTGCGACCAACGCTCCGGAATCAGCCTTGGATGAGGCTTTACTCAGGCCGGGAAGATTTGACCGGAAAATTTATATCGGCCGTCCCAGCCTTTCAGACAGAGAAAAACTCTTCCAGTATTACCTGACTAAAGTTCAATACACCCCGGAATTAGATATACCCCGTTTGGCCCGCCGAACGGTTTACAAAACCCCGGCTGATATAGAAAATATTATTAAAGAATCGGCCCTCATCGCTACCCGCAATAAAAAAGATATGATCAGCAATAAAGAACTCAGTGAAGCGATGGAACGGATAGAAATGGGTATCAAACACAAATCATTAAAGATGACCCCTCAGGAAAGAAAAACGGTCGCTTACCATGAAGCCGGACACCTTTTAGTTCTCTATGTTCTTCATCCCACTGATGACGTTTTCAAAGCCTCTATTATTTCCCGGCGCGGGGCCTTAGGAATGGTCCATCACGTTCCCCGGGAAGAAATATTTACCAGTTCGCGGGAAAGAATTTTAGCCAACATCAAAGTTGCCCTGGGCGGATATATGGCGGAGAAGATAAAATTCGGGGTCACTTCCGACGGAGTAAGTTCCGATTTCCGCCAGGCGATGCTTCTGGCCCACAATATGGTCTGGAAATACGGCATGGGAACAAGCGGCCTTATCGGTGACTTCACCGCCATCCCGGAAAACGAAATTTCCGATAAACAGAGAGAAGCGCTTAACAAAGAAACAAATCAAATTATGCAACAGTGCGCTAAAGAAGCAGAAAAACTCCTCAAAGATGAATCCGCCATCTTTGAAAGATTTGCCGAGGAACTGCTTGAAAAAGACGAATTGGAATATGACGAAATAGACGCTATTTTCGCCGAATACGGAAAAAGTCACGAACAAATAAATCAACAGCAGGAAAAAGTTGCCTACAAAATATCCAATAAAACCAAGCCTCCAAAAAAATAAATCTGTCTTTATCAAAATTGCATTCTTCGTTTTAATCCCGTTTATTATTTCTTCCTGTGCCCTCGACTATCCCAAAGAAAAAGTCATAGAAACCATTGAAAAGACCATTGCTGATTACGGTTTAGAGGGTGAAGCTGAACAGATTAACCGGACCGTCTACGTATTATGCCGGGGAGAAAATTTCTTTCAAATTACCACTCTGGGAGGAATAAACTTTGATGCGGAAAACGCCCAGAAATTAAACGAACTGGTTTTTTCCATTACCAAGGTGCTGTATAATTCTGATATTGATATTGATTTTTACGAGATAAAAATTGCCGAAAAATCAACCGGTATAGAAGGCATTCTGATCGGAAGCGTAAATGATTTAAAGAAATCGTGGCTGGGGGTTTATCCCCCGGGAGACCTTTTTTTACGCCGCATATTTTACCTGAAACAGCCTTTCCAGAAAGAGGTCCTACCTATTCTGGAATCCAAAGAGGTAAAGTGGCCTGACTTCCTGATTGAACAAATAAAAAAGAGAGTCATGATGGAATTCCCGGCCAAGGTAGATGTTACCGGAGATTTCGTAGAAGGCAAAAGATTTCTATTTATCGTTGCTCCCATCCAGAAAAATCCGGCTATAATTCCCTATATAATTGAAACCATTGCCCGGGTATTTGAATCTTATGAATTTGAAGATTTTAATACGGTAACTTTACTGGACATATATACGGGTAAGATTAAACTGATAAACAAGGAAGATTTAAAAAAATACAGATAGGAGCCGTTCTTTTACCGTTTTGAAAACTGGAATCTTTTCCGGGCAGCCCGCTGCCCGTATTTTTTTCTCTCTTTCATACGTGAATCCCTGGTAAGATAGCCGGCTTTTTTAAGAACGGCGCGAAAGACTTCATTATAAGACATCAGCGCTCTGGAAATTCCGTGACGGATAGCCCCGGCTTGACCGGATTTTCCGCCCCCTTTTACCCGGATAAATAAATCAACTTTACCTGCCGTTTCGGTAAGTTCGAGAGGCTGTTTTACAATAATCTGCTCTAAATCTTTAGAAAAATATTTTTCCAGAGGTAAAGAATTAACGGTAATTTTCCCCTCTCCCGGACAAAGTTTCACCTGGGCTACCGCTTCTTTCCGTCTTCCTGTCCCCCAGAAAAAACCAGCGTTTGCCTTAACCAAAGAAAACTCCTTTCTTTAAAGCTTCACTAATTCAGGATTTTGAGCCTGATGAGGATGTTCGGTGCCGCGATAAACCTTTAATTTTTTTATAAGTTTTCTGCCCAGTTTATTATGCGGCAGCATTCCTTTAACGGCTATTTGAATTATTTCTTCCGGCTTCTTTTCTCTTAAAGTTGCCAGATTAACCGACTTTAGTCCTCCGGGATAACCCGAATGACGGTAATAAACTTTCCCGTCTTCTTTTCGGCCGGTCACCTTTACTTTTTCTGCGTTTATAACGATGACAAAATCTCCCGTATCCAGATAAGGGGTAAAATAAGATTTATCTTTACCGCGTAGAATCTGTGCCACCCGGCTGGCTAACCGCCCCAGTATGGCGTTTTCGGCATCAAACAGATACCACTTTTTCTTAAGGTCATCCGGCGTGGGAATGTAAGTTTCTTTCATAATTAACCTTCTTGTTCTTGTTTAGCCCGATTTTAACATATAATTAAGAAAGATAAATATAACAAAACGGGTAATAAATGTCAAGGAGATTTTCTTTTTTTTAAAAAACATTGACCGGGTCAATATCCACGGTTATGTTAATATCCGCCTTTGCCGAAAAACTCCCGATGGCTTTATGAAGCAGGGTTTCTAAATGTTCAACCCGGCCGGTCTTCAAAAAAATCTGCTTACGGTGTCTCCCTTTAATCTTTGAGTAAGCCGGCGTCACGGGGCTTAAGATTTCAATATATTCAGGGCTCTTTCTTTCCTTTAATTTAAGAAAAAGCCGCCGGGACGTTTTTTCCACCTTTGTTTCATCCTTACCGGTAATTATTATACTGACAAAATGGCTGAAAGGAGGATAATTAAGTTCCTTACGGAATTTTAATTCGTGTTCATAAAATATTTTAAGCTGATGATTTTTAATTGACTGAAAAACCGGGTGTTCCGGATTTAAAGTTTGAACAATTATTTTTTTCCCATCCCCACTCTTCCGCAGCCGGGTAAGTATCTGCATTAACATTTGAAAAGTCTTTTCCCCGGAGCGAAAATCCGGTAAATTAAAGCCGCTATCGGCTGAAATAACGCCGGCCAGGGTGAGTCGGGGAAAATTCCATTCTTCTTTAGTTATCATCTGCGTGGCAATCAAAAAAACACTTTCTCCTTTTTTGAATTTCTCTAAAATATCTATCCGGTCATGTCTCCTGCGGGTAGAATCGCTATCCAGGCGAAGAACGCCGGAGCCGGGAAACCTTTCTTTAATTATTTCTTCTAACTTTTGAGTCCCCAGGCCGAAATAACGCATATAAGAGCTGTAACACTGCGGGCAGACAGAAGCCACCTCCTTTTTGTAATTGCAATAATGACACCGGGCCGTTTTATCGGTCTGGTGAAAAACCATAGGAACGTTACAATCGGGGCAGCGCATAACAAATCCGCAATGCCGGCAGGCCAGAACGGTAGCAAACCCGCGCCGGTTCAAAAAAAGAATAATTTTTTCTTTCTTCTCTATTCTTTCTCTAATGGCTTCTTCTAAAGGAGGAGAAATAATTTTACCTTTGAACCGCTCGTGTCCCATATCAACAATTTCCACCTCCGGATAAAAAGGTTTATCAATTTTTTCCGGAAAAGCAACCATTCTGATTTTTTTCGTGTCCGCCAGATGAAAGGTTTCCAGCGAAGGAGCCGCTGAACTTAAAATAACCAGAGCCTGATTCAGGCGAGCCCGGTAGAGGGCGACTTCTCTGGCGTGATATCGGGGAGTTTCCTGCTGTTTATAAGAATCGTCTTCTTCATCAATAACCATAATCATTCCCGGATTTACGGCCGGAGCAAATACGGCCGAACGGGTACCGATTATAATCTTTACTTCTCCTTTTTTTATCCTCTGCCACTGTTCGTAATGTTCTCCCCGGGATAAGTCACTGTGTAAAACACCGACCTGTCCGGAATATTTCTCAGCGATTACTCTAAAAATCGGCGAGGTCATAGAAATTTCCGGCACCAGAATAATAATTTGTTTTCCCGCCTCAAGGCAAAAATCAATACCTCCAAGTGAAAATAATACCGTTTCAACTCCGGAATAACCGGAAAAGAGAATAATTTCATTACGCCTTTTTTTCAAAGTGTCTTTTATCAATTTTAATGGAGCCGGCCCCGGGCTTAAAAAAAGATGGGTCTCCTCAGAATCTGTGCCAGAAGCGGTCTTAATCCGTCTTATCCGTCCGGGTTTCCCTTTTATGACGGCTGCCGGCACGGATTCAAAAAGGGCTTGACCCCAGGCACAAAAATAATACCGGCTTAACCAGCGGCTCAAGTCCAGTATTTCCCGGTTAAGGAGAGGTTCATCATCCAGAATTTCCAATACCGGTTTCACCCTGGCTACGGGAATAGCGGGTTTATCCGAAAAGCCGACGATAAGTCCCGGAATAATTTTGGAACCGAAAGGCACTTTTACCCTTTTACCTATTTCCGCCGCTGTTTCTAAAGCCGCCGGTACCCGGTAATGAAACTCCCGGTCAACAGGCAAATCAAAAATCACTTTGACATAATTTTTATTTTTAGTCATATTTACTTTATTATTTTCAGGTATTCTTTTTTAAGCTTCTTCATATCTTCCCAGACCAGACGCTTATCGGCAGGATTACGTAAAAGATAAGCCGGATGATAAGTTACCAGGAGCCTGGCTTCTTTTAAATCAAACCATTTCCCTCTTAAAACACTTATTTTTTCCTCGGTATTCAATAAAGTCTGGGCCGCAAATTTACCCAGGGCGCAAATTAACTCTGGTTTGATTATTTCCAGTTGTTCCCGAAGAATGTTCCGGCAGGCGCTGATTTCTTCCGGTTGAGGGGGGCGGTTATTGGGCGGCCGACACTTTAAAATATTGGCTATATAGATATCGTTTCTTCCCAGGCCGATGGAAGCGAGAATCTTATCCAGAAGTTTCCCCGCCTGACCGACAAAAGGAACACCCTCTAAATCTTCCTGGCGGCCCGGTGCCTCCCCGATAAAAATTAGCTTACTTTTTGGATTACCGTCTCCAAAAACTAAATTTGTCCTTTCTTTATACAGACTGCACCGACGGCAATCGGCATATTTTTCTTTCAGTTCATCAATAGACAATCCTCTTTTTTTCCTTAAAGAATCAGCCATCAGCAAGCTCCTTTGCTCAATAATATAGCGTTCAGTCAATTTTATTATATCTTTTAATTCTTTTTTAAATCTATTCTGACACATAGCTTAAAATATTTCATACATTATGTTTTTGCGAAGGAAAAAGTGAAAGGTCGGTATGTGGCAGGAATAAAGCGGCAGTATATTCGTCCATAAATTTAGCCGATGAACCTAAATCCAGATAAGTAATTTTACCGGCGAGACTGCTTGATTCAACCCGGAAATTATGGAAAAGCAGAGTAAGCTGAGCCCCTGATAACGAGCCATTACCGACAAATTTAAATTTTTCTATTGGTAAATCAGGCAGTAAACCAATAGCGATACCGTTTTTTATGTCCAGATAATTGCCAAAAGAGCCGGCGATAAAAATCTGTTCAATTTTTTCAAAAGAAAGATTTAAGCTTTCCAGAAGAAATTTCTGTCCCGAATAAACAGCCGCCTTGGTCCGCATTAAATTATCTATATCTACTTCACTGATGGTTATGTTTTTATCGGCGCCCTTTTCCCCGGCCCGGACCAGAACATATTCTTTGTTTCCTTTATTGACTCTGAGACGATGGTTCTGGCGGTCTAAATTTATTTTGCCTATCCGGTCAATAATGTGACAACGAAACATTTCCGCTAAAAGGTCTATCAGTCCCGAACCGCAGATACCGGTAGGATTCTTATCGCCAATTACCTGAAAATCAGCTTTCAAAGTTTTTGAATCAATTGATATTTTCTCAATTGCTCCTGGGATAGCCCTCTGGCCGGATTTCACCCCGGCCCCTTCAAAAGCCGGCCCGGCCGAACAGGAAGAAGCCACCAGCCAGTCTTTATTACCCAGGGCAATTTCTCCGTTTGTCCCGATATCTATGTATAAAGAAACTTCTTTAGAGTTATACATCCCGACACTTAAAACCCCGGCGGTTATATCCCCTCCGACAAAGCTGCTGACACCCGGGACCAGATAAACAAGCGCTTCAGAATTTGCCTTTAAACCTAAATCCTTGGCTAAAAAAGTAGTTTCAAATTTAGCTCCCGTATAAGGATTCTCCCTGATGGGCTGCGGGTTTAATCCCAGTAAAAGATAAATCATCGTCGTGTTTCCGGCACAAGAAACACAACCTATATCTTCAAAGGATATGTTTTCCAGGGAAACCAATTCTTCAATGGTTTCATTCATCGTATCTGTAACCAAAGATTTTAAATGGTTCTGCCTTTTAGAATCTTTAGCGTAAACTATTCTTGAAATAACATCACTGCCACAGCTTATCTGACCGTTAAATCTGGAACAGGTATTTAAAAACCTCCCGGTCTTTAAATCAATTAAATTAGCGACCACGGTCGTAGTCCCGATATCAACTGCCAGTCCGTAAGGTTTAAAAGAGGAAACCGGTTTTAATTCCCAGGGTTTTTCTAAAATTTTTTCTCTGGCGGTTAATTTTTTCTCTAAAACCCCTTTATCAAGTAAAGTTTCCGGCGGGATAAAAATATCCAGGTTACTTTCCACGCTGGTCATACAGGCAAGACATATACCTTTATTCATTTCTTCACTGGTCAGGTGGGCATACGGTTGGACCAGGGCCTGTCCGTTTCTTATCTCTACCCGGCAGCGTCCGCATTGGCCGTTACCGCCGCAATGGGCGTTTATGCCAATTTTAAGCTGATGAGCCGCCTCTAAAATTGTCGTGCCGCGCCGGACGGAAATAGATTTACCCGGGGGGTAAAAAGTTATTCTGCAGGTATCCATGTTTTCTTAAAATAAGTCGGTAAATCAGCCGCTTCATTGGGACCGACCAGTATTTCCCAGTCCGGCAGTTCCTCTTCCAAATCCCCGCTTAAAACAGCGACATAACCGGGAATAATAAGTTTCCGGTGGTTAAGTTTTCCCTCCGGTTTTAATTTTTTAACCGCGGCGGCTATTTGAGCCGGAGTAAATTTTCCGGCTGCCCAGGCGGTTAAAACCGACATTCCTTCCGTTTCCACAATCAAAAGATGGGCTGGAATTCCGCCGGCTTCAATTTCACCGGACACGGTAAAATAAGTCAGAGAAAAATTAGTGGTTACAATTAAAGGTGACCCGGCTTTAGGTTCTCCGACGCCATAAAGCCCCGGTTCAACCTGAAGCGGTTTCTGGGGGTCGGTATAAATATTCTGACGCAAAACGACCAGCGGAAGAAGCTGCCAGTAATTTAACTCCGATAAAATTATAATTGAAGCATATTTTGTAATTCCCAGAGCAGCATTTATCCCGGACTTAAAAGGATTTTCTTCGTTTATATATAGAACAACCGGAAACCCTAACGGACGAAAGTTAGTTTTGACCGCCAGGCGCCGGATCTGAGTAAGGTTAGCTAATTTTGAATATAAAGTCCCTTCAGGGATTTCTAAAACCATATCTTTAATACCCGAACTTTTAAACCGCCGGCTGAAATCCGATAACGCGGAGAGACTTTCCCCGGAGACGACGACGGCGCATTTATATTTTTTAGCTATTTTATCCAATAAGCTTAAGTCGTTATGACCACGGTCATAAATTAAAATTTGTTCCCCGGGAGAAGCTTCCAAGCCGGCTTCCAGCATTTCTATCGTTTCGGCTATCAGAATAAAAGGTTTACCGGAGAGTTTTCTGGTTTCTCGGATGGTTCTAACAAACTTTTCTTTATTGCCGGTTTTGGAAGAAACGGCAATCAGCTCAATTTTTAATTCTTCTCCCACCCGTTCAAATCTGTACGTTTCTATTTTATCAATCAGCTCTTTTAATTTTTCCAATTCCAGATTATCGCCGACTTCTACCCCGAGCAAAGTGGGGTTAAAAAAGGCCTTTTCATGACGGAAAAGAACCGTTTCATGTCCTACCGAGACCGATTCCTTCTGGTTACTAACGGTAATAAGCTGGATGGGCGGAGTTGTCGCTTCCAATAAAGCCTCCCTTGATTCAGAAGAAATATCCGAACATTCTTCTATGTCGGCTTTTTTAGTCGTTAATTTCATGGCAAAAGCCAAACAGGTCGGACAACCGCATTTACCGCAGTTAGTTTTGGGTAATAATTTATAGATATCTAAAGCATTTAATCCCATTTGATTTTACTCTCCATCAGTTCTTTAATGTATTCTTTAATTAATTTTACCGATTCGGGATGACGAACAACCAGTATGTCCGCTCCGGCTTGAAGAAAAGAAAAAGCCGTAACCACTTCCCAGAGAATGCCTCTTTTATCTTCGTCTCCCCAGAGCGGTATGTCATTTTTTTTGAGTTTCACTTCCTTGGCCCGCCAGGCCTCGTTTCCCACGTCGCAATAAAAAGGCATAGAGAGCATCTCATCCCCCGTTAAGCCGCCGAGCCTGATTCGCTCCATTACCGAATAGGTATATTCCAGGCCGTAGCCTAAACCGCCGACCAGAGGGTCAATCACTATCCTGTCCAGAGGAAGATTTAACTCACTTATAAGTATATTTAACTGCTTGGCAATATTAACATCAATAGGAGATTGCGCCACGACATTATGTCCGTTAGCCAGACAATTGGCTACTAAACTCCGGTAGTTATCCTCCTTGGCGGTAGATAATAAACATTTTTCTCCCCGGGCCGCCTCACCGCATTTAATAAGGACTTCGTTTTCTTTTTCGTACGGACCCGGGCCGACAATAATTAAAGGAACATCAACCGTCTTAAGCATCTCTTTAACCAAAGAAGCGGCTGCGTCGGCAGATTTATTTTCTTTCTCCGGATGAGTCCCCACCAGTTTTAAACAAATTAAATCGGCGTTAAATTTTTTAACGGCGGTTTCCCCCCATTTAACCGAATCCGTCCAGATAGACTGATAAACTCTGCTTAACGTCTCGGGCCAATCCTGAGGAACCGTATCCCAGACTTCTAAAGCAATAAGAGGGGGATTAGGAATTTTACCTTCAAAATGGAGAAAAGGTAACGTTTCTTCACCTCCAACTTTTAAAACTTTAGAGCGCGTTCCGCCTTCGCTTTTCCCGGCGCCGAGGGAGATTTCTTTAATTTTAGTCGTCCATTTTTCCCGGCAAATTTTTATTTCTTCCGTCATTTTTGATTATCCTTTTTATGTTAGGACTAAGGATTAAGACGCTCACTACGTTCGCTCTAAGAATTAAGCTTTTTACAGAATGAAGAATTAAGCATTTATTTTACTTACTTCTTAATCCTGTATCCTTACCCCTAAATCTTTTTACTGAAAACTGATAACTGATTAAAGCAACGGCGCCATCTTAAGGGCCGGATGATTTTTTTCTTCCAGAAAAGGCATTATTTCTTCAACCGTTAACCCGACGGTTTCATCGGCAATTTTATTATAAAAATCCGGTTCTCCAATTTCCTTGGCTCGTTCAATCAAAGATTCTTTTAAAAACTCTTTTAAATTCGTAGGTAACCAAACTACTCTTTTAAGTCCGCCTTCGGAAAGCATAAATTTAGGGCTGGCAATATATTTCCGGCCGATTCCCATAAAACCGGGAGTCTGATTACCGCCGCCGACAGAACCGGCTAAAGTTGAAAAAGGCATCCCGCAGGGAGTCATACCGCTGTATTCCCGGTCTACCACCATCACCCCGTTTGTTTCCGGAAGAACAGCCACGATGGCTTCAAAACACCCGCAGCTGGTCAAAGGGTCCTTAAGCAGGGAATAAAGATTAACGCTGGCAATCTTACTGTGTGATTTCTCCAGCACGTATTTATTTATTCCTTCCCATTCCCCGGCCTCTTTATTCAGCGTCTTCCCTTTTTTGACCGGTTCATTCCCGCCGACGGGATTTATCTCGTATGCCGCTTTCCCGTCGAGCCAGGAAAAAGCCCCGCATAAACCCAGCCTCTCAGGAGTAATAATACAGACGTGGTCCGGGGCAAAACTCTGGCAGAGAAGACAGGAATAAAATACGTCTACATCTTCGTCTTTCATTCCGGCCAGGCGTTCGTCCCTTTCTTTATAAATATTTTTAGCCCTTTTGGTCAGCGCTTCTATTTCCTTCTCATCGCCCAGAACAGTCACCTGAACTTTATCGGCTATAGCCCCGTATTCACCGTGAATGCGGGCGATTAAAATTTCAGCCAGGTGTTTAATTTTAAAGCCCGCTTCCCTGGCTTTTTTGCCGATACGCATCCAGATAATATCCCGGGCGCCGATATGCCATACTCCCAGAGCCTCGTTATAAAAAGTGTGCATCTGCCTTTCTATAATCGGTTCAAAATCTTTCTGCATTTTTCTGCCGGCCACCTCTACTAAAACGCCTAAATGATAGGCTTTCCCTTCACTTAATTCATCAATTTCCCCGGCTTTCATTATTATTTTGCGGTCTTCAATTTCATCCATTTCTCTTTTTACCAGAAGCTCCACCGCTTTAGAATGTCCGCCGCCAAATTCAACGTACATCTCTTCCTTACGGATTCTTTCTCCGGCAAAAGCACCGCCATAAGGAACCGGTATGGGAACCCTGGTAATCTTAACCTTAATGCCCCGGGCTTCTAAAGCCCGGGGAACTATACGGGCCGCCTCGGTTTCAACGATAAGTTCCTCCCCGTATAACGTAAAACCCTGCCCTTTGATTTCGGGAACTTTCTGGTCTGTAATTACCGGGGCCCCAAAATTAAGCCCTCCTAAAGCACTGCTCCACTCACTTTCGCTAAGTTTTCCAAGAGACAAAATAAAAGCCGGTATTTTCTCCCGGCAGTAAGAAAGTATCCTGCTAAAATTTCCCCCTTTCTGCCCGCCGAAAGTAAGGGCAATACGAACCATTAAATTAAAGAAATAAGCCGGCGTATAAAATTTATTCCCTAAAGGTATAAGATGAGTATCTAACCCCATTTTAATCCCGCCTTCTTCAAGCTGTCCGGTAAACCCGCCTGAATCTCGGCCGACTATAAAGGTAAGTATCTTTCTTTCCTGAAGGTTCCTGGCGATTAAAGAAGCTTGCGCCGCATCTTTGGCTTCACCCATAACTAAAGCCAGTCCGGAAATACTGCCGTCAACCAGTTGAACTCCTAAACCCCTAAAGATGACGTCGGGAATAAAACCCACCCATCCGGGAGAAGGTTCTTTTTTCTTCTGGTAATCCAGGGCCGCTATAATTTCAGACCAAACCAGAGCGGCTAAATCGGCATTCAACCCTTTTTTAAAAGTTACCGGCGGATTCTCCACGTCTATCCAGAGTTCTTTTATTTTTTCAACGGCTTTAGTTAAATCTCCATTCGTTTTTATTTCCAATCCCCATAAAGCAAAAATCAACGGGAGAAAATAAGCCGTATCCGGAAACTGAAGCGCCGTATTTAAATCTCCTTTAATAAATTCAATTTCCTTTTCTAAAAGAGAATGAACTTCTCCGGCGCCCTTAATTGTTCTCTGGATAAGCTCTAACATTTCAATCTCCTCTCTCCGGGCTTATAATTTAACGATTGGCGAATAAAACATTTACTGTTTTTTCAATCTCTTTTCTAGCCGAAGAATCTTTAGAGAGATACCCCAGAGATTTTCCTTCTTCAGATAATTTAAATATCTCCGGGTCATCAGGGATGACGCTTAAAAGCTCCATTTTTTCTTTTTGTATCAACTCTTTGAGAGAAACATCAACCGTGTTGGAAACAGCGTTGAGAATCAAATATTCCCTCTTTACCCCGATTTTTAATTTTTCAGCCATCCGGCTGATATTTTTAGCGGTTATAATACCTCCCTGCGTCGGAGCGGCAATTAAAAGTAAAAAATCAACTTCTCTGGTTGTCCGCCGGCTGATATGTTCCATTCCGGCCTCACTATCCATAACGACAAAACTATAATTCCGTTCCATCTCGTCCAGAAAACTCCGTAAGACATTATTCACGTAACAGTAACAACCCGGTCCTTCGGTCCGACCCATCGCCAAAAAATCAAAACCGGAAGATTCCGATAAGGCCCTGGTAATACTTAAAGAGAGGATTTCTTTTTTACTCAGAGCTGTTTTTTCTTGATTGGACAAGACTTCGTCGCAGATATCACCGAGAGTCTGTTTCAATTCCACCCCGAGCCATTGATGAAGATTAAAATTCGGGTCAGCATCAATCGCCAGAACCGGTTTTTGAAATTTTTTAAGAGCACTGACCAGAAGACCGGAAATGGTGGTTTTTCCCGTTCCGCCTTTACCGGCGACGGCTATTTTTATGTGCATCTTTCCTCTCTTTAACTGAATGACTTTAAACTTATTTCCAGCTTATCAAGTTTTTCTTTAAGCTGTAACTCAAGTTCTTTATTTTTTTCTATTACTTCTTTAGGGGCTTTCTGAATAAAATCCTGATTCATAAGCCGCGTTTGAACCTGCAAAAGATTATTTTTTATTCTCTCAATTTCTTTTTTCAGCCGTTCTGTCTCTTTTTCTACATTTATTAATCCTTCAAAAGGCATAAATATTTCCAGTTTTCCCACTACGGCCGTAGCACAAAGTTTGGGCTTTTGAATTTCTTTTTTAATCGCCAAATCTTTGATTCTGGCTAAATTTTTAATAATTTCATTATTTTTAAGCAGAATATTCCTGAGAACGGGAGAATCTGTCCGGATTAAAATATTTACTTCAATATTGGAAGCGATATTAATTTCCCCCCGGAAATTCCTTATCGCCGTAATGACCCCGATTACCAACTCCATATCTTTTTCTGCTCTGGGATTAATAAGCTTTGAATTTACTTCCGGCCAGGGAGCTATCATAATACTGCTTCCCTGATGAGGTATTTTCTGCCATATTTCCTCGGTGATAAAGGGAGCAAAAGGATGGAGCAGACGCAGAGAAGACTCTAAAACCTGATAAAGAACCATCTGGGTATTATGCCGGTGTAATTTATCGGCTAATTTTGTTTTGGAAATTTCCACGTACCAGTCACAAAATTCATGCCAGAGAAAATTATATATAGCTCCGGCAGCTTCATTGAAACGGTATTTAGTCAGCGCCGTTTCCACCTGTTTAATGACTCTCTGCAGACGGCTGATAATCCACTCTTCAACGATAGTCAATTCTTTTTTATTAATGGTGCCTTTAGAAAGTTTAAAATCATCCAGGTTTCTCAGTAAGAACCGCGCCAGATTCCAGATTTTATTGGCAAAGTTCCTTCCCATTTCAAATTTACTCTCGGAAAGTAAAACATCCTGGCCTTCGCTGGTAAGACTGATAAGACTGAAACGCACCGCATCGGTACCGAATTGATTAATCATATCCAGCGGGTCTATACCGTTCCCCAGAGATTTACTCATCTTTCTTCCCTGCTCATCAAGAATTGTCCCGTGAATATAAACGCCGTGGAACGGGATACTCTTCATAAATTCCAGTCCCATCATAATCATCCGGGCCACCCAGAAGAAAATTATACCCCGGTCGGTTACCAGAACCGAAGTGGGGTAAAAATAATCCAGATCCTTTGTTTTTTTAGGCCAGCCCAGAGTGGAAAAGGGCCAGAGAGCGGAAGAAAACCAGGTGTCCAGCACATCTTCATCCTGATAGATTTCTTTTGATTTGCATCTCGGACATTTATCCGGTTTATTCTTTGAAACGATAATTATCTCTTTATTGTCATATACCTCCCCGCTTTTTTTGTTTTGACATTGGCGGCAATAATAAACGGGCAGGCGATGCCCCCACCATATCTGGCGGGAAATACACCAATCTTTTATATCTTTCAGCCAGGCAAGATAAAATTTCTCCCACCGGGCGGGAGAAAAAACAATCTTTTGTGTTTTAACCACTCTTATCGCCGGTTGAACCAGTGCCTTCATCCGGACAAACCATTGTAAAGATAAATTCGGTTCCACAACCGTATGACAGCGGTAACAACGGCCGACAGAATGCAGGTAATCCTCTTCCTTTAATAAAAGCTCCAGATTAACTAAATCAGCCGCTACTTTTTTACGGCATTCTTCACGGCTTAACCCTTTATAAGCACTGCCCGCTTCTTCAGTCATTTTAGCGTGATTATCAATGACGACGGGTGCATTTAAATTATGTCTTTGCCCGACCAGAAAATCAGCTGCATCATGAGCCGGGGTTATTTTAACCGCTCCGGTCCCGAATTTAAGGTCAACAAAATCATCGGCAATAACCGGTATCTCCCGGTTCTGTAAAGGGAGTATCACCGTTTTACCGATTAAAGCTTTATAACGTTTATCCCGGGGATTAACGGCTATCGCCGTATCACCCAGCATTGTCTCGGGCCTGGTGGTCGCTACCACCACGTACTCACCATCTTTATCTTTTAAAGGATATTTAATATAATAAAGTTTACCTTTTTCATCCGTGTATTCCACCTCAATATCAGAAAGAGCCGTTAAACATCTCGGGCACCAGTTGATAATATATTTACCCCGGTAAATATAACCTTTTTTGTAGAGACGGATGAAGGCTTCTTTGACCGCCTCGGATAAACCCTCATCAAGAGTAAATCGTTCCCTGGACCAGTCACACGAGGAGCCTAATTTTCTGAGCTGTTTAACAATGGTCCGGCCGTATTCATTTCTCCACCCCCATACCTTTTTAACAAAATTTTCCCGGCCGAGTTGATGACGGTCTAACCCTTCGGATTGAATTTGTTTTTCCACGACGTTCTGAGTAGCGATACCGGCGTGGTCTGTTCCCGGCAGCCATAAAGTAACTTTTCCTTTCATTCTCTGCCAGCGGATAAGAATATCCTGAATGGTATTATTTAAAGCGTG
>CAZDKO010000032.1:0-17222 GCA_964506075.1 uncultured bacterium | reverse complement strand
ATCTCTGGCAGGAAGCTGCCCGACGGGATGCCGGTTTTACCTCACCTAAAAAATAGGCTTTAAACTGAACCATTCCAGCGCTGGTAAAAAGCAAAGTGGGGTCACCCGAAGGAATAAGCTTATCGCTGGCAAAAATCTTATGTTTCTTTTTCTCAAAAAAATCTAAAAATTTTCTCCTGATTGCGGTTGATTCCATGCTATTTTAAAAAACTATTTTTTCCTTTCCGGCTTTATCACCATAAAAGTTGTATAGCCATACCTCTGAACTAAAACAATGGCATTGGCATTTTCCTGTAAACTGCTGATGGCTTTTTCATAGTCAGATAAATTTTTAATACTCTGACCATTAATCTCTAAAATGATATCTTTAACGCCAATCCCGGCTTGTTCCGCGGGACTGCCTAAATCTACCTGGGTGACAATAACTCCTTCAGAAGAAGAAAGATTAAGCTGCCGAGCTAACTCAGGATTAACCTCCTGAACTTTCATCCCCAGCCATAATCTTGATTCTTCGGTCATCTCCCTTTCTTCCAAAGGCAACTCCCGGGGCATTTCTCCTACCTCCACTTTTACGGTCAAAGGCTGCCGGGCACGGATAATATCGATTACAATTATTCTGTTAATTTCGGCTTTGGCCACCTTAAGCTGTAATTCCCGGACATCATTGACCGGAATCCCGTCAAAAGTAATAATTACGTCTCCCCGTTTTAAACCGGCCTTTTCGGCGGGGCTGTCTTTAAGAACATCGCTAATTAAAGCCCCCTTCTCGTTTTGCAGGCCGAAAGAATTTTTTAACTCCGGGGTAACCGGCTGAATAATCACTCCCAGCCAGCCCCTGGTCACCTTTCCTTTGGTAATCAAATCATTCAAAATTTCTTTAGCCATATTAATGGGAATAGCAAAGCCGATACCGCTGGCGCCACCGAGGATAGCGGTATTAACGCCAATCACTTCTCCACGAATATTAAGCAGGGGACCGCCGCTATTACCGCGGTTAATGGAAGCATCCGTTTGTATAAAATTTTCGTAAGTGGTTATTCCTAACTCCACCCGACCGGTAGCGCTTATGACTCCGACGGTAACCGTCCGATGAAGACCAAAAGGGTTGCCTATGGCGATAGCCCACTGCCCGACCCGTAAATTATCGGAATCCCCCAGGATAACCGTCGGTAAATCTTTATCCAAATCTATCTTTATCACGGCTAAATCGGTTTTTGAATCACGCCCGATAACTTTAGCGTCGTACTCTTCATTCTCCGCCAGTATAACCTTTATTTCATCGGCACTTTCCACTACGTGATTATTAGTCAAAATGTAACCTTTCTTATCAATTATTATCCCTGAGCCTAAACTTCTCAATTTTAAACCCTCCTCAGGCTGATAAGGAGAACCAAAAAAATTTCTAAAAAACTCATCCCAGGGAGAATCCCCGAAAAGGTCGCCGTCAAACCGGCGGAACAACTTGTTATCTTTAATGATATGCACCGTACTGATATTAACCACCGCCGGTTTAACTTCTTCAGCAATTCGGATAAAAGCCTCCTCTAAAGAAAGAGCCTCCCTGGTAATGGTCGTTACCTCTTCTCTTTTTTCAACTGTTGATTCATATGGTTTAGCGGCGGGGCTTTTAAACAAAGAAACAGAACAGAGATTGAAATTTGCTTTCTTCTGTAACAGAAGAAACACCACGCCTAAAAAAATTAAAACGATTAATAGTGTAATTAAAACCTTTCCTCTGGTATTTCTAAAAAACATATTTCCCCCCTTAAGGAATATGGTAGCGGTGATTTTTATTATTTACTACCGTAGAGACAGTACCCCTTTAGAAATTAACTTTTACTGGTAAAAATTTGCTTTTCAATTTCAGCGGTAATTTTGGGATGTTCTTTAAGATAAAGACGGCTTTTCTCTTTGCCCTGTCCCAATTTCTCGTTTTTATAAATAAACCAGGCGCCGGACTTATCGATTAAATTAAGCTCCACAGCCAGATCCAGAATATTTCCTTCCCGGGAAATACCTTCATTATAAAAAAGGTCAAACTCAGCCGTTCGGAAAGGCGGGGCGACTTTATTTTTAGCCACTTTTACCCTGACCCGGCTACCGATAATTTCTTCACCTTCTTTAATGGAACCTACCCGGCGCACATCTAAACGGACCGAAGCATAAAATTTAAGCGCCCGGCCTCCGGGGGTCGTTTCCGGATTACCGAACATTACTCCAATCTTTTCTCTCAACTGATTAATGAAAATAACCACGGTCTGGGATTTATTTATCGCCGCTGAAAGTTTCCGCAAAGCCTTGGACATAAGCCTGGCCTGAAGCCCGACTTGCTGGTCTATCATTTCCCCTTCAATTTCCGCCTGAGGGACCAGAGCCGCCACCGAATCAACGACGATTAAATCAACGGCATTACTCCTTACCAGGGTCTCGGTAATTTCCAGAGCCTGTTCGCCGGTATCCGGCTGGGAAATGTAAAGTTCATCAATATTAACTCCCAAAAGTTTAGCGTATTTAGGGTCCAGGGCGTGTTCAGCGTCAATAAAAGCAGCCGTCCCTCCGACCTTTTGAACATTAGCAATAGCCGTTAAAGAAAGAGTGGTTTTTCCTGACATTTCCGGCCCGAAAATCTCCGTTACCCTTCCCTTCGGTAATCCCCCCACTCCTAAAGCTAAATCTACCGAAAGAGCACCGGTAGGAATAACCGCCACCTTAAGACCGGAAACAGCTTTTCCCAATTTCATAATAGCTCCTTTACCAAATTGCCGTTCAATCTGGGTCAGGGCTAAATCCAACGCTTTTGCTTTTTCATTCTTCTTCTCTTCTACCATTTTTACCTCCTGTTTCAGTTTATAAACAATACCTACTGATTTTTAAAATTTTTACTCAGCTCCTTAGCTCTCTCCATAGCCGCTTCTACCGCCTTCAGAATAGTCTCTTTAAGTTTAGCTTTATTAAAAACCTTTAGAGCCGCTTCGGTCGTTCCACCCGGAGAGGTTACTTTTTCTCTTAATTGAGAAAGAGATTGAGGCGCTTCTTTAGCTAATTTAGCGGCCCCTGAAGCTGTTTCTTTAATTAAGTATTCTACCGTATTTTTTCCCAAACCCAGGGTTTCTCCGGCCTCAATCAATCCTTCCATAAATAAGAAAAAATAAGCCGGACCGCTTCCGCTTAAAGCCGTTACTAAATCCATTGCTTCTTCTTCAACTTCCATCACTTCCCCGAAAGCTTTAAATATACTGTTGACCAGTTCTCTCTGTTCGGGGATTACCGACCGGTTAAAACTGACCGCCGTAATTCCGGCGCCAATCTGTCCCGGGGTATTGGGCATCGCCCGGACTACCGGCAAAGTCTTTTTGAGTTTTTGCTCCAGAAATGAAATTTTAATTCCGGCGGCAATAGAAATTAAAAGCTTATCACTCGTCCAGCTCGGGGCTGTTTCTTCAAGCACTTCAGGAATATGCCGGGGTTTCACGGCTAAAATAATAAATTTACTATTTTCCACCAGCTCCCGGGAACTGGACGCTTTAGAAAAACCAAATTCCCGAATAATTGGATTGAGCTTTTCTTTTTCAATATCAAACAACAAAACACGCTCTGCGGAAACAATTTCTCTTAATTTTAATCCCCGGGCAAGAGCGCCGCCCATGTTTCCTGTGCCGATAATACCGATCGTTTCCTTTAACAATTTACAATTTGGCCTTTCACTTTTTTAATATCCGGGAAGAACCGCAGGTTAACAATTTTGTCCTTTTTATTATATATTAAGGCTATATTAATCGCAACGAAAAAAAGTAAAAGGTTATCACCAGGTGCTACTTAAGCATAAGAACGGCCATCATCCGTCCGGCTTTTTCCTTTTCCCGACGATAAGAATAAAAGACATCGTTCTGGCAGGAGGTACAGGTATCCACAGAGTATATATTCCCCGGCATTAATCCGGCACTACCCAGCTGTTCTTTATTTAATTTATAGAGGTCCACTTCAAAACAGCAACCCCCGATAGCCGGACCTAAAAAAGCCAGACACTGCCCGGGGTCAGTATTATATCTCTTTTTCATTTTTTCCATGGTTTTACCGGTAATTCCCAGTAGAGTTCCTTTCCGGCCGGCATGAATTAAACCGATGGCCTTATTTTTTTTATCATAAATGTATAAAGGCAAACAATCAGCCACAAAAATAGCCAGGGGAAGATTTCTATAATTAGTCAACAACCCGTCGCAATCAGGAAGAGATTCATCGTAAATGCTTGCTCCCCGGCCGCTCAGGGCCGGGTTTACAAAAAGAACGTTATCCCCATGAACCTGTTGAGCCGTAGTGAGACGGTTTAAATCTACCCCGCGTGATTGACAAACCTTTTCCCGGTTACCGATTACACCGGCTAAATCATCTCTGGAATTGACCACATGAAGGCCCATATTACCAGACTGGCGGGTAGTGAAAAAATGATTTATCTCCGGATAATTAACGAGCGGATTAAATTCAATTATGCCTGGAACTGAAGAAAATTTAACGTGCTTCATATCTAATGCCGGGGCAATTTATTACGGAGAAATGTAGGAATATCCAGATTCGCTTCATTAGCAACTTCAGAATCATGTGTTATTGAAATTCGTTCCCGGCGGCCACGACGATAGGCCGGAGAATCAAAATCAAGCTTGGATGTCTGGGGAGCGGGGGAAGTTTTTTTAGAACTTACCTCATCCATACCGGTGGCAATGATAGTAATCTGAACTTCTTCTTTAAGCTGTGGTTTAATATTCGCTCCAAAAATGATATTGGCCTGCCGGTCAGCCCCTTCGTAGATAAGGGTGCTGGCCTCCTTGACTTCAAAAAGACTGAGATCCTCTCCCCCGGTAATATTAATCAATAATCCCTTCGCTCCTTCAATACCGGGATATTCTAAAAGAGGACTGGAAATAGCTTCATTGGCGGCGTTAAGTGCCCTTCCTTTACCTCGGCCGTAGCCGACTCCCAGAAGAGATTTTCCCCCTTCAGACATAGCCGTTTTTACGTCCGCCAGGTCTAAATTAATTAAACCCGGCTCTACCACCAGGTTAGCAATCCCCTCTACCCCGTGAGCCAAAACGTCATCAGCCACTTTAAAAGCCACCAGAATGGAAGTCTGTTTGTCTACCACGTTAAATAATTTCTCATTAGGAATGCATATCAAAGTATCAACCATATCTTTTAAAAGGTTTAAACCCTGTTCGGCAATTAAAGACCTTTTTCGGCCTTCAAATAAAAAAGGCTTGGTGACCACGGCAATAGTGAGAATATTCATCTCTTTGGCAATTTCAGCTACGACCGGTGTCGCTCCGGTACCGGTGCCGCCTCCTAATCCCGCGGTTAAAAAAATCATATCGGTACCTTTTATGGCGTCTCTGATTCGATTTTTATCCTCTAAAGCCGCCTGCCTTCCCACCTCAGGGTTTGCTCCGGAACCCAACCCTTTAGTAAGCTTACTGCCAATTTGAATCCTTCCCGGCGCAATTGAATTAGCCAGGGCTTGAGCATCGGTATTTAAAGTAAAAAATTCTATTCCTTTCATCCCTGAGTCAATCATTCTATTAACGGCATTACTGCCGCCGCCGCCAATGCCTAAAACCTTTATTTTGGCAAAATGTTGATATTCTTTATCGGCAAATTCTAACATTTTCTAATCATCCTTAAAATTTAATCATCAGTCGTTGGTAGACCAATCAAAATAACTCTTCAAATTTTTGTCTGAGTTTTCCCGCCGTTCGATTTAAAATATTCCCTTTTAAATTTGTTCTTCCCATCTGTCTGGATCTTAAAGCGTAAAGAAGAAGACCGGCCCCCACCGAAAAAATCGGGTCTTCAATATCTTTACTTTCAGCCACTATTCCCTGCGGTGAGCCGATTCTGGAGGGAAGATTAAAAATTTCCTCGGCCATCTGGGGCACCCCTTTAAGTAAAGAGCCTCCGCCGGTCAACACCACTCCGGCGGCAATCAAATCCGTCAGACCGGTTTTCATAATTTCTTTCTTCACCAGGGTAAGAATCTCTTCCATTCTGGCCTCTATTATTTCGCAAAGGAGGTGACGGGGTAATCGGCGTTCTTTGCCTCCCAGTCCGGAAACGATAGTGATTTCATCGTCTTTCGAAAGAGAACGTAAAGTTGAACCTTCTTTTTTCTTTAACTCTTCAGCCAGGGTTCTCGGCGTCCTCATCCCCACGGCAACATCATTAGTTACTAATTCTCCGCCTACCGGTAGAATCTTTATGTGTTTTATGTTTCCGTCAATATAAATTACTACGTCAGTGGTGCCTCCGCCTATATCCACTAAAACTACGCCTAATTTTTTTTCATCCTCCGTCAAAACGGCTTCACTGGCAGCTAACGGGCTTAAAATCATTTCTTCAACATTTATCCCGGCCCGATTAATACTTTTGGTAACATTCTGAATGGAAGTAGCCGCTCCGGTAGCTAAATAAACTTCCGCTTCCAATCTGACGCCGGCCATTCCCAGGGGGTCCTTAATTCCGTTCTGGTCGTCAATGATAAACTCCTGAGGTAAAACATGGATTAGTTGCCGGTCAGGAGGAATGGCGACTACTTTAGCGGCGGTAATCACCCGATTAACGTCTTTATGGGTAATCTCGCGGTCTGTCCGGGAGATACCAATAGCCCCGCGGCTGTTTAAACCCTGGATATGGCTGCCGGAAACACCGGCAATAACCTGGCTGATTTGTTCCTGAGACGCTTCCTCGGCACTATTTAAAGCCTTAGTGATAGAGCCGATTGTCTCTTCCAGACTGACCACGACCCCTTTTCTTAAACCAACTGAGGGAACCAGTCCAATCCCTGTTAATTCCACTTTTTCCTCGGCGGCTTTACCGACCAGAATACAAACCTTGGTTGTTCCCACATCTAAACTAACCAACAAATCTTCTTTTCTCAATGTCTTACCCTTTCAAGTGTATAAACGCTTTCCCTTTAAAACGTAAATCTACCGAATCCACAGATTCTATTTTATCACCTAAATTAGCTAAAACCAAAGCTAAATTTTCCAATTCTTTTTGGAAATCATCTTCCAGTAACCTTATTTCTAAACGGGGATTAAAAACGTATAAATAGAAACCGTCAAAATCGCCAAAATGTATTTCGGAAAGTTCAAGCGGTAAATTACCGTCATTACCCCTTTTAATATATTCATTCACTTTTAAAGCCAGCTTTATTTCCTTTCTATCCGACAGAGAATCTTCTGAATTCTGGTCGTCTATCCCGGTTATCACCGGCAGGTCCCAAATTTTTTCCCCTTCCATCCGGGGAAAAACATAACCTCCATCATCCACAGCGTATAGAGAACCTTTATTATTCAATAGAATTACCGGCTGACGTTTCGTAATCTCTATCTGGACTATATTGGGAAATCTTCTTCTCACCGTTACCGTTTTTACCTGGGGAATCTGTTCCAGGGTATTTTTTAAACCTTGAATATTAAAGCCGAAAATGTTCAGATTGTAATTAGAATTTAAAACCTCCTTTACTCTGGGGTGGTCCATTAAATCACTGTTTTCAAAAGAAATGCTTTCAATCTGAAATAGAGAATTGGTTTTGAGAAACCGGCCCGCTTCAATTGACAGCCAGCCCGTTCCCCCTATCAGCAGAAGAAAAATTATTATTTTTCCGCACCGCCATAAATTCTCTTTAAATTTTTTGTGTTGTTTATACCTTCTCACGATTTGCCCACCGGCTTTTAGCCAGCTTAACCAGAATAGTACATAAATCAGGAAAAGAAATACCAATCGCCCTGGCCGCTTTAGGTAACAGGCTCAGCTCGGTTAAACCGGGAATGGTGTTAATTTCAAGGACATAAGGTTGATTTTCCCGGTCTAACCTCATATCTACCCGGGACATTGTCTCACAACCTAAAGCCTGATGAGCCGCTAGAGCGATTTTCTGAGCATTTTTATATACCTCAAGTTCAACCGCTGCCGGGACGACATATTCGCTTAACCCCTTCGTGTATTTAGCCCGGTAATCATAAAATTGATTTTTGGGGATTACTTCAACAATGGGGAGAGGATATTCATCAAGAATTCCTATCGTTATTTCTCTTCCCTGAATGTACTTTTCTATTAACACTCTGGCCCCGTAAGAAAAAGATAAAGATAAGGCTTTATCTAATCCCTCCACTCTTTCAACAATGGAAAGACCGATGCTGGAGCCTTCTGCCTCGGGTTTAACCACCCAGGGGAATTCAAACGGCATTTTTTTCAAATTTGGTTTGACATCCTGTCCATTTCCAAGAATAAAAAACGGCGGGGTAGGAACATTTTTAAGCTGGAAAATCTTTTTCGCCTCAATCTTATTAAAAGCCAGGAAGCTGGCGTTAACGCCCGAACCCGTATAGGGGATATTTAATTTTTCGAGCAAACGCTGAACCGAACCATCCTCTCCAAAACGACCATGGAGAGCAATAAAGACGACATCAATTTTATTTTTCTTTAGTTCCTCTTCTAATTTGGCCTCATTGTTAACATCAATGGCCATAACCTGAAAAGACCGGTTACTTAAAGCTTCCACTACGGCCTTTCCCGATATAAGAGAAATTTCTCTTTCATTGGTTGAACCACCCATTAAAACAGCCACTCTTTCCTTCATTTACTAATCCTCTCCCACGACGATAACCTCTTTCTCGAGGTTTATTCCCTGTTTTTCTTTTACTGTCTTTTCAATTATTTGAATTAAATTGATAATATCTGCCGCGGTCGCTTCTTTTTTCTTAACGATAAAATTAGCGTGCTGGGTGGAAACTTCAGCCCCGCCCTGGCAAAATCCTTTTAGATTTAATTCGTCAATTAAAATAGAAGCTTTTAATCCGTCGGGGTTTTTAAAAATACAGCCGGCCGAAGCATAAGCAAGAGGCTGGGTATCCATTTTTTTTCTAAGATAATCCCGGCCTGTGTCTTTGACTAATTTTTTTGAACTCAAGGCTAACTTTAAAGTTACCGCATAAATTATCCCCTTCTCCGGTAAAATTAATTTCCGGTACGAAAATTTATATTCATCCGGATTGAATTCTTTAATTTCACCCTTTTCGGTAATGATTTTTATCCCCTGAACGAAAGAGCCGATATTTTTATCTGCCAACCCGGCATTCATCCAGACTGCCCCGCCAACTGTACCCGGGACACCCTTTAGAAACTCAAGACCGCTTAAGGCTTTCTTTTCTAAAGAGAAAATCAAGTCTGATAAACTAAGCCCGGCCTCAACTTCTATTACCTCTTTGTCTGTTTCAATTTTTCTAAAATACCGGCTTAAATTAATTACCAGGCCGCGGATTCCTTTATCTTTAACGATGATATTGCTGCCTTTACCGATAACCAGATATTTAAGCTGGTGTTTCTCAATCAACACCATCAGATTTTTCAAATCTTCTAAATCCCTGGGTTCTACCCAGGCTTCTGCCGGTCCCCCGACGCCAAAACTAGTATGTTTACTCATCGGCTCATCAAATTTCAATTTTCCTCTGAGTAACCAGGAAAGTTCTTCTTTCCAGTTCGCCAATCCTCCCTGGTTGAGTTCGGTTTTTCCCAGAATAGCCTTTCCCAGTTTGACGATATCTCCGGCACCTAAAGTCAGAATCACCTCATTGCCGGAAAGTTCGCTTAAAACCTTATTTTTCAAATCTTCATCTACAATCGGATGATACCTGACCGGCCTGGCCTCATTCTGTAAAGAATCAACGATTAACCGGGAAGTGACTCCCTCTACAGGTTTCTCCCCCGCCGGATATATATCGGTAATAATAATTTCATCAGCCAGTCTGAGCGCCCGACCGAAATCCTGATGCAACAATTGGGTCCTGGAATAACGGTGCGGCTGAAAAACGACCTTTATCTTTCTTTCAGGCCAGCGATTCTTTATTGCCGAAAGGGTCGCTTCTATTTCGGTAGGATGGTGTCCATAGTCATCAATAATAATTGACCCGCTCCGTCTTCCCAGAATCTGGAGTCTTCTTTCTACCCCTCTAAAATCATTCAAAGCTTCTTTTATTTTATCTAAAGATATACCCAGCACCACTCCCACCCCGATGGCTCCCAGGGCGTTGGTAAGGTTGTGTTTTCCAAGCAGTTTGAGTTTAAATTCACCTAAATTCTTCCCTTGATAAATAAGCTCAAATGTTGACCCCATGGCGTTAAGAGTAATATTGACAGCGGTAATGTCAGTCTGGGAACTAAGTCCATAGGTTATGTACTTACGTTTTACCTGCGGCAGGAGATTTTTAATTTTATCGTCATCGTAACAGAGTAAAGCCACCCCGTAGAAAGGAATCTTATTGATAAATTTAAGAAAATCACTTTTTATGTTTTCAATATTTCCGTAATAATCCAGATGGTCGTTATCTATATTGGTTACCACCACAATGGTGGGATTTAACGTGAGAAAAGAGCCGTCACTTTCGTCAGCTTCAGCGACCAGATATTTCCCCTCACCTGATTTAGCATTACTGTTTAGATGATTGACTTTACCGCCGACTATAACCGTCGGGTCCATATTGCCTTTGGTCAGAATTAAAGAAATTAAGGAGGTGGTGGTCGTTTTCCCGTGGGTTCCGGCCACGGCAATTCCATATTTCAGCCGCATCAGTTCTGCCAGCATCTCGGCCCGGGGAATAATGGGGATATGTTCTTTCTTGGCTTCTTCTATTTCCGGATTAACCGCCGGTATAGCCGTTGAAACGACCACTACATCCACCCCTCTTACCTGAGCCGCCCGATGCCCGAGAAAAACCTTTATCCCCATCCGGGAAAGCCGGCGGGTGGTCTCTGAAGATTTTATATCTGACCCTGAAACGATATAACCTAAATTATGCAACACCTGGGCTATGCCGGCCATACCGACACCGCCAATACCAATAAAATAGATATGCTTAATTTTCTCAAACATTTGTTTAAATTTTCCGTCAGCCTGCGGCTTATAATTCAAAAATTACCTTTTTAAAATTTTTGAACCTTCGGCTAAATTAATAATCCTTTTAACTAAAATATCGGCGGCGTCTTTTTGAGCTAAAGCCCGGCTGGCTTTAGCCATCTCGGCGAGTTTTCCCCGGTTCTCTACTAAAGAACTCACGTATTCGGCGAGAACCTCCGCCTTCAACTCTTCCTCTTTAAAAACCTTCGCTGCTCCCTGGCGCTCCATAAATTCGGCGTTTAGGTCCTGATGCTTTGCGGTAGCATAAGGATACGGGATAATTACTGCCGGTATCCCCCAATACATCAGTTCCGCTAAAGTAACCGCTCCGCCCCGGACAATAGCTAAATTCGTTAGACTATATATATCTCCAATATTATCAGAAAAAGAGGCGATATAGCTTTTAATAGCTAATTTTTTGTAGGCATTTTCAACCGGAGAAAAATCTCTTTCTCCACTCAAATGGATTGTTTGAAGAGGGAGATTTTTGTTCTGCCAGATTTCCTGCACCTTAATAATCAGCTCGTTTAATCTATGGGCTCCCTGGCTGCCTCCCATAATCAATAATGTGGTTTTATTCTCTTCAAGCCCGAGCGTTGATAACGAAACGGCTTTCCCATTTTTCGCTTCAGCCGATTCACGCAAAGGACAACCGGTTATCGAAATCTTACTTTTAAATTGACCGGGTAAATATTCAGACGTCCCCTCAAAACTTAAAGCAATTTCTTTAGCCAGGAAAGATAAGAATCTCGTCGCTAGCCCCGGTAAAACGTTCTGTTCGTGAATTAACAAAGGACACCGATAACAAAAACCCGCCAGCATTACCGGTAAACTCACGTATCCACCTGTGCCCAGGACGACATCCGGAGAAAAATCTCTCAATATTCTCAACGATTCAAAGAACCCTTTTGCCAATTCTATCATAGCCGATACAGTCTGTAAAGATAATTTGCCGGAACGCTTCCCGGTAGAAATTCCCTTAAAAGGGATTTTATAATCCAGGCAATATTTTTCTTCCCAGTTACGTCTACGTCCGATAACTAAAACTTCAACATTTGCCTTTATTAATCTTTGAACTACGGCGACTAAGGGGAAAAAATGCCCTCCGGTTCCTCCCCCGGCCAGTATAACTTTCATCTTATTTCTTTCCATCTTCCTTCGTTTTTTTACACGTTAACGTTATTTACTGTTCCTGTTTGGCCACGCTAAGAACCATACCGATTGCCAGGAGATTAAAAAGCAAAGCCGAGCCGCCCACGCTTATAAAAGGTAAAGGCGTCCCCTTGGTCGGCAACAATCCCATCGCCACACCCAGATTAATAATTACCTGAAGCATCAGAAGAACACCAATACCTGAACTTAAAAGATAACCAAAATTATCGGGGGCGCGGAGAGCAATCCGAAAAATACAGATAATCAAACCCAGATATAAAAGTAATATAAACCCTCCTCCGACAAAACCCGTTTCTTCGCCTATTATAGAAAAAATAAAATCTGTCTGGGCCCCGGGTAAAAAGAATAATTTTTGAGAACTCTTCCCCAGCCCCACCCCTTTCCACCCTCCCGAACCTAAAGCTATCAGAGATTGCTTGGTCTGATAATTGGCCGACTCGATTTTCTCGGCAGGGTTAAGAAAAGCCATTAATCTTTCCCGGCGGTAGCCAACGGTGAATATCAATATAAAAATTAAAGGGAGCACCAGAAAAAGCGCGCCTAAAAGGTATTTAAATTTCATTCCTCCCAGGAACAAAATAATACCGGCGGTAAAAATAATAACGATACCCGTTCCCAAATCAGGTTGTCTGAGTAACAGTATAAAGATTAGGGACACCAATACAAAAGGAACCAGCGTGGATAAAGAAAATTTCCGTAAAAAATTCTTTTTCCTGGAACAAAAATCAGCCAGATAAATAACTATAGAAAGCTTGGCTAACTCTGCCGGTTGAAAACTTAAGCTTCCTAAGCTCAGCCAGCGGCGGGCTCCACCGGCTACCCGGCTGAACTGGGGGAAAAAAACCAGAATGAGTAAGGCTAAACTGATTAACACCGCCGGCTTACCCAATGCCCGGAAAATACCGTAATCGCTCTGCAGGGTAATAAAAAGAAAAATTAAGCCGAGAACCGCCCATAAAAACTGCCTTTTTAAAAAATAGAGCGCATCCTGACGCTTTTCCTGCGCATAAATACCACTGCTGCTGAAAACCATCACGATACCGATGGCGACTAAAATAATGACAATTATAAAAAGCAAAACGTTTGTTTTCATTTATTTAATTAACTCTGTGGTACTACCAACTAAAAACTAGCGACTAACGACTAAAAACTAACGACTAAGTTTTAGAACTATTTCCTTAAAAGCTTTTCCTCTTTCCTCAAAGTTTTTGAACATATCAAAACTGCTGCAACCGGGAGAAAAAAGAACCACGTCCCCCTGACGGGAGAAATCACGAGCACGAAGTACGGCCTGTTCCAGATTCTCAGCCAGATAAATGGGCCTGGTCCCTGCCCAGGTATCTTTCAACAGATTTCTGGCTTCCCCGAAAAGAACAATCTGTTTAACTTTCTTTTCTATATCTTTCCTGACCCCGGTAAAATCAGCTCCTTTATCCCGTCCGCCGGCGATAAGAATAATGCGGTCAAAACTCTGTATCGCCCTGATTAACGAATCCACGTTGGTGCTTTTGGAATCGTTAATAAAGGTTACGCCGTTAATCACGGAAACTACTTCTATCCGGTGTTCAAGTCCGGAAAAGTTTTTTATGACTTCTCCAACCGTCTTAAAATCCTCCTTTAAAATGGAAGTTACGGCTAAAGCAGCCATGACGTTTTCCAGATTATGCGGGCCGGTTAATTTAATATCGCTTCTATCAAGAATTTTTTCTTCACGGCCGTTAATATTAGACCAGATAAAAGAATCAGAATAATAAATACCTCTTTTTACTTTTGATTTCGCCCCGAATAAAATATACCGGGCTTTAATTTCTTCAATGAAATCCTCCGTATAAAAAGCATCCGCCGGGAAGACAGCGTAATCATCCGGCCCCTGATTAAGAAAAATCCGTTTTTTAGCCGAAAGGTAATCTTCAAAACCTCTATAGCGATTAAGATGGTCGGGGGTAACGTTTAAAACAACAGAAATAACCGGATGAAAATTTATTATTGTCTCTAACTGGAAACTGCTGACTTCTAAAACCAGTAAGTGTTCATCGGTTAACCTTTCGATTACTCCGGATAAAGGCACCCCGATGTTTCCCGCCACTTCAACTTTATGATTTCTCTTTAAAATCTCTCCAAGAAGAGTAACCACGGTTGTTTTGCCGTTGGTTCCGGTGACGGCAATAATCGGACAGGGCACAAACTGGGAGGCTAATTCTAATTCCCCGGTAACCGGAATTCCCGCTTCCTCCGCCCACCTTAACGGGGAAGCATCCGGACCGATACCGGGACTGGTTACCACTAAATCCGCATTATCAATAAACTCGCGGCTGTGTGTACCGACTTCAATTAAAATACCTTTTTCCCGGAGTCTCTCTATATCACCACCGGATAAAGAAGACTCTTCTTTTATGTCGGTAACCTTAACTTTTGCCCCGGCATTATTTAAAAATTCAGCAACAGCTAAACCGCTTCTGGCTAAACCCACGACGGTTATTTTTTTATCTTTTAAATTTTTCATCTTATTTTTAAGGTGCTCAAACTTATTAAAGCGCAAATGGCCGCTAAAATCCAGAAACGAATAATTATTTTAGATTCCGGCCAACCCCTGGCTTCAAAATGATGGTGTAAAGGAGCGATGAGAAAAAACCTTCTCTTGGTAAACCGGAAATAAACCACCTGCAAAATTACCGAACAGGCTTCTAAAATAAAAATTCCCCCGACAATCATTAAAACTAATTCCTGTTTAATAATAACGGCTACTGTTCCCAGAGCCCCCCCTAACGCTAATGAGCCGGTATCGCCCATAAAAATTTGGGCCGGATGACAATTATACCAGAGAAAACCTAAACCGGCCCCGACTAAACTGGCACAAAACACAGCCAGTTCTCCGGCTCCGGGAACGTAGGCAATTTTAAGATAATCAGCCAGGCGGAAATTACCGCAAAGATAAGCAATGGCCGTAAAAGCCAGGGCCGCAATAATGACACACCCAATAGCTAATCCATCCAGGCCGTCGGTAAGATTAACCGCATTAGAGGTCCCCACAATGACTAAAGCGACAAAAAGAACATAAAAAATTCCCAGTTGCCACCATAAATTTTTAAAAAAAGGAATGTTAATTTTAGTCGCGTATTCAGCAATAAGCGGGAATTCAAATAGATAAAGACCTATTAACAATCCTATAATAACCTGACCGGAAAATTTAGTCAGTGCGCCTAAACCGGCTGATATTTTTCTGGCCTTAAGATAGTCATCAATAAAACCAAGAATCCCTAAGGAAACCGTAGATACCAGAACTAAAACAATACTACGGGCGTCAATTCTCGCCCAGAGAATAGTTGAGATAAATACAGCCGTTAAAATTAGAATCCCACCCATAGTGGGAGTGCCTTCTTTGGACTTATGCAGTTCATATAAAGGGAATATATCCTTTTTACGTAAATTGTCTTTGAATTCAAAGTATTTAAGACATCTGATTAATAAAGGTCCCAGAGCGATACTGATAAAAAGCGCGGTCACGGTGGCTCCGGCGGCCCGAAAAGTAATATAACGGAAAATATTAAATATGAACCATTGGTCCCTGAGAGGATAAAGCCAATTATAAAGCATTTTTAATTCCCTCCACTATCCGTTCCAATCTCATCGCCCGGGAAGCTTTAATCAAAATAACGTCTTCACTTTGAACGATATCCTTCAAGATGACAAGAATTTCCTCTATGGAATTACAATGAAAAATGTGCCCGGCATCCATACCGGATTCAAGCGCACTCTGAGAAGTCAGGCGGGAAACGTCTCCAACCGTAAGTAAATAATCAATCCCTTTATTAGCTATATACTCCCCCAGCTGCTTATGAAACAAAGAACTAGAATTTCCCAATTCCAGCATATCACCTAAAATCATAATTTTTCTCCCTACAGTTTTAAAATCCTTAAGAGTGTCAATAGCCACCCGGACAGAATGAGGATTAGCGTTATAAGCATCATTGATAATGTTTAGACCTTTAATCTCCAGAAATTCCATTCTCATCGGCGGCGGGGAAAAATTGGCTAAACAGTCTTTGATGATTTCCCAGTTTAAATCTAAAACACGGGCAACCGCACAAGCAGCTAATACATTATATATATTGTGGTGACCTAAAAGAGGTACCGAAATTGTCACGTCTTGATTTATTTTAAAACTTAAGCCCTGATGTGAATAATCAATGTCATCTGCCCGGTAATCGGCTTTTTCTTTAATTCCGAAAGTAATTACTTTACCTTTGGCTTTGTTTCTCATTTGACTTACATAAGGGTCATCATTATTCAAAAAACTGATGCTTTCTGCACTTAAAAATTCAATTAATTCCGATTTAGCCGTAGCGACATTATCGAGACTGCCTAAAAATTCAAGATGAGCCGGGCTGACGTTAGTAATAACGCCGAACTCCGGCTTAGCAATTTGTGACAGTAATTTGATTTCCCCTAAAGCACTCATTCCTAACTCTAGAACTGCTATCTGGTGATTATCCCCGATTGACAACAAACTTAAAGGAAGCCCAATGTGGTTATTGAAATTCCCTTCTGATTTAATTACTGAATATTTATTTTTAAGAAGATGAGTAATCAAATCTTTGGTCGTGGTTTTTCCATTACTGCCGGTCACGGCAATCACCTTTAAATTAAATTTGTGTCGGTAATTGGTAGCCATATCCTGAAGAGCTTGTAAAGTATCTTTAACTTTAATCAGGAAAAATTTATTCTCTCCCGGGTAATGAGACTGCTCTTCCGGAATTTTTGAAACTAAAGCGGCTTTCGCTCCTTTAGAAAAAGCCGACCCGATAAAATCATGTCCATCAAAATTTTTTCCCTTAAGGGCGACAAATAATTCTCCCGGACGGGTTGTTCTTGAATCCATACCGATATGTTCAAATACCAAGGGGACTTCCTCTTTAGAATTAATGATTTCTCCGCCAGTCCATTTTAAAATTTCATCAAGTTGAAAACTCATCGCTACCCTTTCCTGTTGTCGGTTTCCGCCAAACATCATGGCGGAAACCAATCACCAATCAAACCGCCAAACTTAATTCCTTAAGTATCTGCCTGATGACTTCCCGGTCATCAAAAGGAACTACCGTATCCCGGT
>CAZDKO010000031.1:0-17680 GCA_964506075.1 uncultured bacterium | reverse complement strand
CACGTACTCTCTTTTCCCCACGGCCCGTAAAGAAGAGGGGTATTCGGGCCGTATAGACCCAGTACCGGCACCGAAAAACATGAAGCCAGATGGACAGGGGCGGTATCAGCGGATATCAGTAAATCGCTTACTTTAATCAAACAGATAAATTGATTAAAACTAAGCCGGCCGGAAAAATTAATGGCTTTTTCTTTATTTTTCATCTCGCCTATAATTTTATTTACCAGACCAGTCTCTTCCGGGACACCGGTGAAAAGTACTTTCACCCCGAAATTATTTATCAGCTTATCGGCTAACTCCGCAAAATATTCGGCCGGCCACCGCCTCAATTCAAAATTCTGACTGGTGCCTGGATGTAAAATAACCATTATATCCTCTTTGGAAATACCCGATTCGGTTAAAACTTTTCCCGTTTCATCTATGTCTTTTTGCCTGGAAACCAAGGTAACCGTCTCTATTGAATCTTTACGTTCAACACCGGCACACTCTACCAGGCTGTAAAATGACCTGGTGATGTGAATATGATTATTATAAACTACAGAATCAGTGTAAAGGAAGCCCCGATGCTGTCTGTAAGTATTAAATCCGATCGTTTTTTTTCTGCCGATAAGCGAAGAAAAGATGGTCGAAAATCTGGCAAACTGCTCAAAATCAATGACCAGATCATAATTTATTTTTTTTAACATTTTTAACGCCCTTATCGAAGTAACAATAAACATTCCTAAACTGACGTTAAAAATACTGTAAACGTTATCAAATAACCCGCTACTCCCGGCAATATCCTTATTATAAGGTAAGGTTAAAAAATCGATTCTTGCCCGGGGGTATTTTTTCTTTAAAGCCGCCGCCGCCGGCAGGAGCATACAGACATTACCCACTCCCCAGAATTTAATCAGTAAAATCTTAGCGGGCGGTTCATCTTTAATTTTATTTCCATCGCCGATAATTTTAAATATCTTCTTTAAACAAAAAGTCAAATACGAAATTGGTATCCCGACATAAATATCTATCCAGCGGACTATTTTTAAATTCATTGTTTCCTTATTTATATCTTCCTGGCTATTAAGACTATATCTCCCAGACTCAAGGTAAGCTTTAAATTTCTAATTATCAAAGTGCCTGATAAAGCCGATAAAATTTTTTTAAATAAATTATTACCAAGACGGCTGGAAAGCTGGCGGATAATATAATCAATTCTAAATGTTTTCTTATAGGGCCGGCTCTTTAACAATAAAAAACCGTTTTTCTTTAAAAATTCACCGAGGGTTTTTTTTGAAAAATAATATAAATGCATCCTCCGGTATGACCACCAGCAATATCCAAGGAGTCTGGCCGATAAACTTTCAAGGTTTGGTGTTACTAAACATAAAATACCGCCGGGCTTAAGAATAACAGCTATTTGCCGGATAAAATCCCGGGGGTCTTTTAAATGTTCAATCACCTCAATAGCGGTAACCATATCAAAATAACTTTCAGGATAACCGGCTTCTTTTAAATCACCGCAAAAAACATTTAACCCCAGCCTCTCGCGGCAATACCGGCAGGCGTCTTCATTGATATCAAGCCCGTAAACATTTAAACCGCTATCCCGGGCTAATTTCAGAAAAAGCCCGTAGGAACAACCTATATCTAAAAGAAAAGAACCCTCCGGGATAAAATTTTTAAGCAAGCGGAGGAGTCTTTTGCCGCTGATACTCCTTTCGGCTTCCTGAGATACATATAAATTATCTTTAGAATCTCTATATGATTCTTTTATGATTATTTCTTCGTTGGTTTCCAGTAAAGAAAAAACTACGCCGCAATTTTTACATCTGGCCAAACTATGAAAAATTCCGAAATCTGCGGAGGTGGGGGTAAAACCCTTTACCCCATTTTTATCCATATTCTTACGAGAAGGTTTCAATAGGATCTCTATATTTCCTGAATTACATAATCTACATTGCCGGTTCAATTTTCCTCCGCCCAAAATTAAACTCTTAGCTTTAAAACATTTTTCCTAATTATATAACAAATGAGGAGAGAAAGCGACTTAAATCAGGCCGGTTCTGCCGAGGATTCGAAAATACTAAACAAGCTCTTTATAATAATCCTGGAGGGGTTTGGGGGTGATTTTAGCCCTGGACATGGACTGAATACCTTCAACACTGGCTTCCGCCGCGGCCATCGAGGTGATATAAGAAATTTTCTGCTGAATAGCCATTATCCGGATATAGCTATCGTCATATTTCCCGCTGCGGCCGATGGGAGTATTAATGATGAGATGGATTTCGCCGTTCTTAATGGCGTCTAAAATATTGGGTCTGCCTTCGTGCAGTTTTTTTATGACGCTGTTTTCTATTCCGTTTTTCTGTAAAAAATGGCTTGTGCCTTCTGTGGCGTAGATATTAAGTCCGAGCTGGCGGATTTTTTTAGCAATAGGAATAAGCTTTGGTTTATCTTTATCCGCAACGGTGAGCAAAACATTTCCTTCTACGGGAAGTTTCAATCCGGCCGCTTCCTGAGATTTATAAAATGCCAGCCCAAAGGTATCGGCAATCCCCATTACCTCCCCGGTGGCTCTCATTTCCGGGCCCAGTAAAGGGTCTACTTCCGGAAACATATTAAACGGGAAAACGGCTTCTTTGACGCCGACGTAAGGAAGTTTATGTTTTTTTAATTCAGGAAAATCTTTTATTTTTTTACCCAGCATTATTTGAGTGGCGATCCGGGCTATGGGGATTCCCGTGATCTTGGAAACCAGAGGCACCGTTCGTGAAGCCCGGGGATTAGCCTCAAGAATATAAACTTTGTCGTTACAGATGGCGTATTGAAGATTCATTAAACCGACGACTTTTAATTCTCTGGCGATTTTCTCGGTATATTCCTCAATGGTCTTCAGGTGTTTTCCCTGAATTGTTCTGGTGGGAATGGCACAGGCCGAGTCCCCGGAATGAACGCCGGCCAACTCGATGTGTTCCATTATGGCGGCGATAAAAACATTGTCTCCGTCCGAAAGGGCATCCACTTCGGTTTCAATGGCCTCTTCCAGAAATTTATCAATAAGCATGGGGTATTCCGGACTAACCTGAATAGCTTCAATGGCATATTTTTCCAGCATCTGTTCATCATAAACTATTTCCATGCCCCGGCCGCCTAAAACATAAGAAGGGCGAACCATCAGAGGATAACCTGTTTTCCCGGCGATCGAAACAGCTTCTTCTAAAGAACGGGCGGTTCCGCTTTCCGGTTGAAGAATATTCAGCGCAATCATTTTATCCCGAAAGTTTTCCCTGTCTTCAGCTAAACGAATGCTCTCCGGGGTGGTTCCTAAAATCTTTACCCCGTTATCTTTCAACTCCTGGGCTATATTTAAAGGCGTTTGCCCCCCAAACTGGACAATTACACCGAAAGGCTTTTCTTTTTCATAGATGGTCAGGACATCCTCGACCGTTAAGGGTTCAAAATATAATTTATTGGAAGTGTCGTAATCGGTAGAGACTGTTTCCGGGTTACAGTTAACCATGATGGATTCAAAGCCTTCATCCCTGAGGGCAAAAGCAGCGTGGACACAGGTGTAGTCAAATTCAATCCCCTGACCAATCCGATTAGGTCCCCCGCCTAATATCATCACCTTTTTATTATTTGATACCGGAACAGAATCCTTACCGATATAAGTTGAATAGTAATAAGCGGCGTTTTCTACCCCGCTCACCGGCACGGCTTCAAAACATCCGTGTTTACCCAAAGTTACCCTTTTTGTTCTGACTTTCTTTTCTTCAACCTTAAAGAGATCCGCCAGATATTTATCGGAGAAACCCCATTCTTTAGCTTTGATGAATTTTTTATCCGGCAAATCCTTCCATGAATACTTAACTAATTCTTCTTCAAATTCCACCAGCTCCTTCATTTCCTTAATAAACCAGCGGCCAATGTGAGTCATCTGGTAAAGCTCTTCGATATCCATACCTTTACGTAGCGCCTCGTACATTAAAAACACCCGTTCGCTTGACGGCAACACCAGCTTTTCCCGGAGTCTGTCCAAAGGCAGTGATTGAAAATCTTTAGCCCCACCCAGGCCGTATCTTTTTATTTCTAAAGACCGGATAGCTTTTTGAAAAGCTTCTTTAAAGGTCTTCCCGATGCTCATTACTTCTCCCACTGCTTTCATCTGTGTTCCCAGCACGTCTTTAGCCTTAGGAAATTTTTCAAAAGCCCAGCGGGCAAATTTAACCACCACATATTCTCCCCCCGGTTTATATTTATCAAGTGTCCCCTCTTTCCAGTAAGGGATTTCATCCATGGTTATGCCTACCGCCAGTTTAGTAGAAATACGGGCGATGGGAAAACCGGTCGCTTTAGAAGCCAGGGCTGAAGAACGCGAAGTCCTCGGATTAATCTCTATAACTACCAGTCTATCGTCTTCCAGATTATGGGCGAATTGAATATTGGTTCCTCCCAGTACACCGATAGCATCGACAATTTTATAAGAAAGTTCTTCCATCCGCTTCTGTAAAGCTTCAGGAACGGTCAGCATGGGGGCGGAACAAAAACTGTCTCCGGTGTGAACTCCCATCGGGTCAATATTCTCAATAAAACAAACCGTGATTTTCTGGTTTTTATGGTCCCTGACTACTTCCAGTTCCAGTTCTTCCCATCCCAAAACAGATTCTTCTACCAGCACTTGATGAATAAGACTGGCTGATAGCCCCCGGCTGACTATCGTCCGTAACTCCTCAATGTTGTAAGCGATACCTCCGCCTGTTCCCCCTAAGGTATAAGCCGGGCGCAGAACCACCGGGTACTTAAAATGCTCGGCTATCTTTTCTGCCTCCTCAACGGAATAACAAGGTTCCGAATCAGGCATCGGAATCCCGAGCTTATTCATCGTTTCTTTAAAAATAATCCGGTCCTCGCCCCGTTCAATAGCGTCTGCTTTTACCCCGATAATTTCAACATCGTATTTTTTTAAGACCCCGGCTTTATAAAGACTGGAGGCGAGATTGAGTCCAGTCTGTCCGCCTAAGTTGGGAAGAAGGGCATCCGGTTTTTCTTTGGCAATAATCTTTTCTAAACTTTCAACGGTCAGAGGTTCTATATACGTTTTATCCGCCATGCCGGGGTCGGTCATAATGGTCGCCGGATTGGAATTGACCAACACCACTTCATAACCTTCCTCTTTTAACGCCTTACAGGCCTGAGTTCCGGAATAGTCAAATTCACAGGCCTGTCCGATAATGATTGGCCCGGAGCCAATGATTAAAATCTTTTTTAAATCCGTCCGCTTGGGCATAATTTTTCAATATCCTGTTTTAAATTTAAGAATTAAGAAGTAAGTAATAAAAATTAAAAACAAAAAAACTTAATTCTTAGAGCGAACATCGTGAGCGTCTCAATCCTTAATTCTCCGTTTTGAATTGATAATTTTTCATTTTGCATTTTAAATTTTTTTGCTGCTATTACACCAACCCCTGGTCCAGCATGGCCTCAGCCACTTTGACAAATCCGGCAATGTTAGCACCCTTAACGTAATCAATATAATCACCTTCTTGGCCGTATTTAAGGCAGGACTCATGGATATTAATCATAATGTTATGAAGTCTACTGTCCACTTCTTCTCTCGTCCAGGATAATCTCTCGCTGTTTTGCGACATTTCAAGACCTGAAGTAGCCACTCCGCCGGCATTGGCCGCTTTACCGGGACCATATATTATTTTAGCCTTCTGGAAAACACGTACCCCTTCGGGAGTGGTCGGCATATTTGCCCCTTCCGCAACGCAGAAACAACCGTTTTTGAGCAGCGTTTTAGCGTCATTTTCATTTATTTCATTCTGTGTTGCCGACGGAAAAGCTACATCGCATTTTATTTCCCACGGCCTTTTACCTTCAACATACTTACAATCAAATTTCTTGGCGTACTCTTTAATCCGTCCGCGCTTGACGTTCTTAAGCTCGATTACATATTTTAGTTTATTCTCGTTTATGCCTTTTTCATCGTATATATAGCCGTTGGAATCGGATAGAGTAACCACCTTGGCTCCTAACTCCATCGCTTTTTCAACCGTGTACTGGGCGACGTTACCGGAACCGGAAACGGTGCAAATTTTTCCTTTCATTGAATCACCGCGGACCTTTAACATTTCTTCGGCAAAATAAACGCAGCCGTACCCGGTCGCTTCCGGCCTGATTAAGCTTCCACCCCAGTTAAGCCCTTTTCCGGTTAAAACGCCGGTAAATTCATTACGCAGTCTTTTATATTGCCCGAAAAGAAACCCTATTTCCCGGCCGCCTACCCCGATATCTCCGGCCGGAACATCGGTATCAGGACCGATATGTCTGGAAAGTTCGGTCATAAAACTCTGACAGAACCTCATCACTTCATTATCTGACTTTCCCTTGGGGTCAAAATTTGAACCACCTTTTCCTCCTCCCATCGGGAGGGTGGTTAAACTATTTTTAAAAACCTGCTCAAAAGCCAGAAATTTTAAAATGCCGAGGTTAACGGTCGGGTGAAAACGCAAGCCACCTTTATAGGGCCCGATGGCGCTGTTCATTTCAATGCGATACCCCTTATTTATCTGGATTTCTCCTTTATCATCCAGCCACGGCACGCGGAACATTATTATTCTTTCCGGTTCAACTATTCTTTCTAATATTTTAGCTTTAAGATATTTAGGGTTTTTCTCTAAAAAAGGCATTAAAGATTCGGCTACTTCCCGAACCGCCTGATGAAATTCTATTTCTCCGGGATTATCTTCTGCAACTTTTTTCATAAAAACTTCAATTTTTTCAGACATTTATCCCTCCTTATTAAAAATGTTGGTTAAATAACCTCATATAGTTTATAAATTAAAATTGCCAAAATCTTTATATATATAACAGAATAACTGCTATAAGTCAACTTCTAAAAAACCGGCCTTGAAATTTACCTTCTTCCAGCATTATCTTATCTATTTTTTCAAGAATTTTATTTTTATCGCTTATCCATAAAGGAGCGATAAGAAGTTCCTCCGGGCAATCAGCGGTTATCCTTTGAATAACGGTTTCGGGCCACAGATACTCCAGAAAATCAACCGCCAACTTAACGTATTCTTTTAATTGCAGAGGGTTATAAAGCCCCTCCTTTAACAGGTTTTCTAATTTTGTCCCTTTCACTACGTGAAGAGGATGAATTTTAACCCCGTCTATTTTTAAACGTCCCAATTCTCCGGCCGTTTGTAAAATTTCTTTTTTTCCCTCCCCGGGTAAACCGATAATTACGTGCGCACATACTTTTAAATTTCTCTCTCTGGCCATTTCAAAGGCTTTCAGAAAATCGTTATAGGTATGCCGACGGTTAATAAAATTAAGGGTCTTCTCATGGATGCTCTGAAGCCCGTATTCAATCCAGACCTCGTAATCAGAACCGTAACTTTTAATTAAATCTAAAACTTCTCCGCTAACACAATCAGGACGGGTTCCGATACTGAGTCCCACTATATCTTTAAATTTTTTTATCTGGTCGTATCTTTGTTTTAAAACCGGTAACTCCGCATCGGTGTTGGTGTAGGCTTGAAAATAAACGATGAATTTCTGGGCCCCGTATCTTTTCTTCCCGAAATCCATACCTTCTTTAATCTGAACTTCTATCGGCCGGGACGGCCGCCGCGTATTGAAACTAAAAGCACTGTTATCGCAATAAATACACCCCTCGTCGCTTAATCTTCCGTCTTTATTGGGGCAGGAGAAACCGGCGTCAAGGCTGACCTTATAAACCCGGGCGCCAAAGCGTTCTTTTAAATAGCGGGAAAACCGGTAATATCTATCGTGGGCCATAAAATTAACTTCTATCTCTTAACTTTTATTTATCCTTTTTTATCATAACCGGCGGAATCCCTGAATTTTCTAAGGTAAACCATCAGGATACTGATGGCCACCGGTGTCACGCCTGAAATCCTGGAAGCCTGACCTAAATTAAGCGGTTTTAATCTCGCAAGCTTTTCGCTGATTTCCAGTGAAAGGCTGGGAATATTTTTATAATCTAAAGCCGGGGGGATTTTTATTCGTTCCAGATTCCTGAAACTTTTGATTTCGGCAAGTTGTCTTTGAATGTAACCGGCGTATTTTACTTCGGCTTCAGCTGTTCTTAGGACGTCTCCGGGGAAGCCCGACGGCAAATTATCTTTTAAATCATCAATCTTAACCTCTGGATTTTTAAGAAGCTGATAAAGACTCATCTTTTTATTTTTATAAACCGCTTTATTTTCTTTAAGGCAATCTATAACGCTTTGAATCTTTTTTTCTTTTTTCTTAAGGGTATCGTACCTTTCTTTAGGTAACAAACCGGCTTCAAATCCAATTTTTCCCAACCTTAAATCAGCGTTGTCTTCACGCAGGAAAAGCCGGTATTCAACCCGCGAAGTAAACATCCGGTAAGGTTCATTTGTCCCTTTTGTCACCAGATCATCAATTAAAACCCCGATATAACTGGTGGCTCTATCTAAAATCAAAGGGGCCTTTTTCTTAATCTTTAAGACCGCGTTTATCCCGGCTATCAATCCCTGGGCCGCCGCTTCTTCATAACCGGTCGTCCCGTTAATCTGTCCGGCCAGATACAAATTACCGACCAGTTTAGTCTCTAAAGTAGGGTAAAGGTCTCTTGAATCTATAGCGTCATGTTCAATTCCATACCCGAAACGGTTAATTTTAACGTTTTTAAGACCCGGAACAGAACGGATGAAAGCCTCCTGGACATCCTCAGGTAGACTGGTCGAAAGCCCGTTGGGATAAAAATCATCGCTATCAATTCCTTCCGGCTCTAAAAATATCTGGTGGGTAGCGTGATGAGGAAATTTTACGACTTTGTCCTCTAAAGAAGGACAATAACGGACCCCGGTCCCGATAATTTTACCGCTGAATAAAGGCGATTTATCCAAATTTTTAAGGATTATTTCGTGCGTTTTCTTAGTCGTATGGGTTATGTAGCAGGGCCTCTGTTTAATCTTTATATCCCGGGTAGAAAAAGAAAACGGCCGGGGGGGGTTGTCTCCGGGTTGAAGGCGAAGCCTGGAGAAATCAATCGTTCGGCCGTCAAGCCGGGCACAGGTTCCGGTTTTAAAACGCAGGATACGGAAACCTGAATTTTCTAAAGTTTTAGAAAGTCCCTGGCTGCTTTTTTTATCTTCAATTCTTCCTCCGGGAAAACTTTTCATTCCGATATGGATTAAACCGTTTAAAAAGGTGCCCGGGGCAATTATTACGGCTTTAGCTGATATTATCTCCCCTTTCTCAGTCTTCACCCCTTTAACCGCTTTATCCTTAATCACTAAGTCGGTCACCTCGGCTTCCAGGAGACTGAGCTTTTTTTGACCGGTTATTTTATCCTGAATGTAGGAAAGGTATTTCTGGCGATCCACCTGAGCCCGTGATGACTGGACGGCCGGTCCTTTGGAGACATTGAGAATTCTAAACTGAACGCCGCAGGCATCGGTCGCCTTAGCCATTTCCCCGCCTAAGGCATCAATTTCTTTAACTAATTGTCCCTTACCGATACCGCCGACAGCCGGGTTACAGGACATGAGGCCGATTGTCTTCAGGCCAAGATTTATGAGGAGAGTTTCACTGCCCATCCGGGCCGAAGCTAAGGCCGCCTCACATCCGGCATGACCGCCACCGACTACGATAATATCATAAGAAGTTTTTTTCATTTTTGAAAAACCAGGCAGGCTATCAAGCTATTAAGAGGTCTCTTAAAAAAAGATAAGGATTAAACCGCTTCAACTTTCTTAACTTGAGGCACCTTCTCTTTTATGGCACTTTCAACTATACTGACCAGGGTCATCTGGGCCCCGGGGCAACCGGCGCAACCACCGGCCAGGCGCACTTTAACGATACCGTCATCACTGACTTCAACTAATTCCACGCTTCCGCCATGCATGCCTAACATCGGGTTTATTTCTTCATTAATTACTTTTTCAATATCTTCCTTCATTTTTTATCTCCTTAATTTTTCTTTTACACTTCCATTTATCCACTCCAGATACTCTTTATGACCGCTCAAAATGGGCAGGGCAATTATTTCCGGGACATCGTAACTGTGAAGAGATAATACCAATTTAATAATCCCCTTCAACAGACTGGCTTTGCTTTTAACCGTAAGAAGCACTTCTCCGGAGGAATCAATTTTCCCCTTCCACCAGAAAAAAGAACTGACCCGAGGAATAATATTTATACAGGCCGCTTTCTTCTGGCGGAGAAGCTCCCCGGCTATTTTCCGGGCTTCTTTATCCGTCGGACAGGTAATAAAAACCACGATAAAAGGAAATTGCTTCAAATTATTCATCTCTTTCCAGAATGACGGTCTCTCCTGCGGCTACCTTTTTTAAACCCAGAGGGACGATTGATAACCTGCCCACTATTTCCACGCTGCCGGCCGGTTTAATTTCCTCCCCTTTACTTATCGGCGTCGGTCCAAAGAAAATACAAAAAGCCGGCCCCTCGGGCCAGTATCCTAAATCTCCTATGGCAACTTTATCCCGGGGGTTGTCTAATCTGGTTTTGACCGGAACGGGAAAATAAATTTCCTCACCCCAGGTGTTACCGGAGGCCTCCAGGGGAAGTTTCTCCCAGATAAGCCCGGCTATTCTGGAATCGTTAAGCTCGGCCGGAATTTCAAGTTGACCGATTCGAACCTTAATTTTCCTATCCATATTGTCAGCCTGAATGTATTATTTCAAGGGCTTCTTATTATAAAATATAAACCTTTATTTGCCAAGTATTTTCCTTCCCTTGAAAAACCGCTTGACAAACCTAAAATTGAATGGTATATTTACAATATGAATGATTATTCATAAAATGACCGTTAATTCTAAAAGAGGGGGGAGAGATGGAAAAAGCCCTGCCCAGGAGAGAAAGAGACCGGAAACTCAGGGAATCAGACATCCTTCAAGCGGCGGAAGAAGTTTTTGCTACCCAGGGATATCACAAAGCTACCATTGCCGATATCGCCAGAAAAGCTCAATACGCCGTGGGCACTGTTTATCTTTATTTTAAGAACAAGCAAATTCTTTATTACAGACTCTTTGAAGAAAGATGGGAAGAAATGACGCGGGCAATCTCCGAAGAAGTAGACCGAACCCAGGGGAGCCTCGAAAAACTGACCACTATAGTTAAAGCCCGTCTCCGGTTCTTTGATGAGAACAGGGATTTTTTTAGAATTTATTTTACGGAAAGAAACGTTGACAAAGGTGTCATGAAAGACAGACTGAAAGAAATAATAGAAAAGAAATATGTACACCACACCAATATGCTAATCCGGCTGATGAAAAAAGCTATAGAAGAAGGAAGATTAAGAAAACTTAATCCGGAAAAACTGGCTTTTGCCTTTATCGGTAATATCAACGCTATGATTTTTAGTTCACTGATACTTAAAAGAAAAGATGAGCCGCTTTTAAAAGACAAAGATTTTATTATCGATTTGTTTTTAAACGGCGCCGCAAACCAGAGAAGAATAATAACCAACATCAATTCAGGCAATTAAAATGAAAAAAATTACCTCTTTAATCATTATTTTAGCAATATTTATTTTCCCCGTTTTATCCTCAGCGGCGGAAACCCCGCCAGAAAAAACCGCCGGTTCTGGTGGAGAGCGAGAAGGTAACCTTCTGACGACATTCAACCTGGAAGAAGCCATCGATTACGCCCTGGAGGCAAACTACGAATACTTAGCCAAAGAAGAAGAGTTAAAAATAGCCAGAGCGCAAATAACCGAGGCCACTTCAGAGATTCTGCCCCATCTTAACCTCAGGGGAATCTATACCGATTATCAAAATCACCCGACTATCACTTATGGCGATAATATTGACGGCCTGATTTCCGTAAGTCAGACCCTTTTTACCGGCGGAAGAATCTATAATACCATCAAGCAATCAAAATCTAACCTAAAAGCAACGGAAGAAAATAAAGAGGGGCTACGGCAGTCAGTAATTTTCCGGGTCAAAGAGGTTTTTTATCTGGTGTTATTAAATAAGGAAATAGTAGATATTCAAAAAGAAAGGCTGGCCCTGGCTGAAAGTAACCTGAAAACCACCCGCGCCCGCTATCAAGCCGGAGAGGTTTCTGAATATGACGTTTTACGGACCGAGGTGGAAGTTGCCAGCATTAAACCTGATTTGATAAAAGCTGAAAATAATCTTAATCTGGCTAAAAACCGATTTAAACTCACGCTGGGAATGGACGTATCAGAAAACTTAGAACTTATCGGCGATGTTAAGTATGTCCCCTACCAGGGGAAAAAAGAAACGGTCCTGGAAAAGGCTTTGCTCAACCGGCCGGAATTAAAGGAAATAAACGCTCTTAAGGAGGGAGGCCGGGCGGCCGTTAAAGCCAGCCGGGCCGGACACTTCCCTACCCTGTCATTAAACTGTACTGATTATTATTCCCAGCACGTTGTTTCTTCTGAGCCGAGAGATGAATACGATGATTACTTGATTTCTTATGTCTCCCTGGATTTTCCTCTCTTTGACGGTTTTCTGACTACATCCAGAGTAAAACAAAGTCAGGCCCAGCTGGAAGCCCTAAGGATAAAAGAAAAAGAACTAATTGAAAACGTAAAGGTTGAAGTGGAAAATGCTTTTCTTTCGCTCAATGCCGCTCAGGAAGTGGTAGAATCACAATCCAAAAATGTTGAAAGGGCCAAAAAAGCCTACGATATTATGCAAACCCGTTATCAACACGGCAAGGCCAGTCAACTTGACATTCTGGACGCCCAATTTGCTTTGTCTAACGCTCAATTAAACTATGTTCAGGGGATATACGCACACATTATGGCTCAGGCCGCTTTAGTTAAAGCTATAGGAGAGGAATAAAGAATGAAAATTCTTAAAAGGGACATATCCACTAAAATAAAAGTTTATCGCTCCGGAATTATTTTCTGTATTTTTATCTTCTGTATTATGAATTTTCTCACCGGTTGCCAGAAAAAAAAGATTGAGCCGGAAAAAACCTCTATACCGGTCGAAGCGAGCCTTGCTAAATTATGTCTGCTTCAGGAAAAGCTTTTTTACGTCGGTGATATTAAAGCGTTTGACCAGATAATGGTTTATCCCAAGGTGACGGGAAAGCTCTTAACCAATACGGTCAAAGAAAACGACCGGGTAACAAAAGACCAGACCCTGGCGCTGATAGACCGGGATGAAATCGGTTTTAAATATAAGCCTTCCCCGGTTCTTTCACCCATAGCCGGCGTTGTCGGCCGGGTTTATCCGGATAAAGGCGAAACCGTCTCCCCCTCCGTCCCTATAGCTGAAATACTTAATATGGACACAGTAAAAGTAAAAGTCAACGTGGGCGAACGCGACCTCCCTAAAATTAAAGAGAGTCAGATTTGTCAGGTGAAAATTGATGCCTATCCGGACGAGACGTTTGAAGGCAAAGTTATCACCGTCAGCCCCGTGGTTGATACGTCTTCCCGGACGGCCCTGATAGAGCTGGAAATACCCAACCAGGATTACCGTCTTAAACCGGGGATGTTTGCCCGTATCTGGATTATCGTTAAGGAGCAGCCGTCGGTCTTATGTATTTCCCGCGACGCCGTCTTACGTGAAGACAGTTCCACCTTCGCTATGGTCGCCGATAAAAACAACAAAATCCATAAACGAAAGATAACTTTAGGAATAGCCGAAAACAATAAACTGGAAGTCCTGGAAGGCCTAACAGAAAACGAAGTCGTCATCACTCTGGGAAAAGAACGTCTTAAAACCGGTGACGTGGTTAAAATTATCGGTGAACCAACCGAAGTGGAATAAGCTGGTTAAATGGTTAATTGGTTTAAATTAATATTTACCAATCACCAGAAGATGAGGTTTAAATGAAACTGCCGCAATTTGGAGTTAAATATCCGGTCACAACCATTATGGTTTTTGTCTCCATGATTTTACTGGGGTTTGTCGCTTTAACCCAATTAGGGCTTGATTTTTTCCCGGAGATAGAAATCCCGGCTATTAGCGTCGTCACGACTTATCAAGGAGCCGGACCGGAAGAAGTTGAATACAAAATCACCGAAATCATGGAAGAATATTTAGCCACCGTTCCTGATTTAGACGATATTTATTCTACTTCCAGTGAAGGCAGCTCCACCATCACTTTAAAATTTAACTGGGGGACCAATCTGGATGAAGCCTCAAACGATGTCCGGGATAAAGTTGATTTAGCCAAAATATTTCTTCCCGACGAAGCCGATGACCCGATAATCTACAAATTTGATTTTTCAATGATGCCGGTACTGGTTATGGCTGCAACCGCCGATGAAAGCTATCCCATCCTTTACGACCTTATCAGCGACCGAATCTGCGACCCTTTAAAAACAGTCCCGGGAGTAGCCACCGCTGTTCCCAGAGGAGGTTTAGAAAGACAAATTCTGGTTGAACTTGATAGAGCCCGCTTGGAGGCTTATAACATTCCTATAAGCCAGGTGCTCAGTATAATAAATAGTGAAAATATATCCCAGCCGGGTGGAAACATAAAAACCGGCCAAAAAGATTATCTTATCCGTGTTCCCGAAGAGCTTGAAGTCCCGGAGATTGAAAAAATCGTTATCGGTACTTCTAAAGACGCCAAACCCATATACCTTAAAGATATAGCCGCGGTTAAAGACTCATTTAAAGAGAACACCAGAGAAGTGGAGCTTAACCGGAGAAAAGGCCTGGCTATAATAGTCCAGAAACAATCCGGCGCCAATACCGTCCAGGTAGTTGAAAGAGCCCTGAAAAAATTCCAGGAATTAAAGAAGAATCTGCCTGCGGACGTTCAGATTGTCATCGCCAGGGATTTTTCCGATTTTATAAAAATTGCCCTGGGTAATTTAAGAGACGCCCTTATATGGGGAATATTTTTTGTCATTCTGGTACTGCTGTTTTTCCTGCGGGATATAAGAGCTTCTTTTATCGTCGCCTGTGCCATTCCTACTTCTTTAATTATAACCTTTTTCCTTATGTATATATTTGGCTACACTTTAAATATGATTTCTTTAATGAGTCTGGCCATCGCTATGGGAATGGTCGTTGACGCCGCTATCGTAGTTTTTGATAATATTTTTCGTCATCGTGAAATTGGAGAAAGACCCAAAGAGGCCTCCATATTCGGCGCTTCCGAAGTCGGTAAAGCCGTTATGGCTTCCACCCTGACTACAATAGCCATATTTATCCCGATTGTTTTTGTCGGCGGTATTACCGGTATCATGTTTAAAGAGATGGCTCTGGTGATAACCTTAGCCCTCATGGCTTCACTTTTAACCGCTTTGACTCTCATCCCGATGATTTGCTCCAAATGGTATCATCCGGCCGATCAAACAAAAAATTGGAAACCCATGGCTAAATTTCACGACCGAAGTGAAAAATGGTTTATGAAATTAGATAATAAATACAGAAATGCACTGGCCTGGGCGCTAAGTAACAGAAGAAAAGTCGTATTCGGCGGCTTTGCTCTTTTATTATTGAGTTTCTTTTTAGTACCCCTGATTGGAACCGAATTTATGGCTGAATCCGATTCGGGGGTATTTTCGGTCAACGTAGAACTCCCGGTCGGTACCCGGATGGAAGAAACCGGCAAGGTGTGCCAGAAAATAGAAGAACTGATTGATAAGTATGTTCCGGAAAAAGAGATGATGTATGCCTCCTGGGGTGCTTCTACTGAAGCCAGAGGCGGCGGCCCGATGAGTGGTGATGAAGCTTCAAATCTCGGCACGGTCTTTTGTAAAGTCGTTCAGCAAAAAAACAGAAAAAGGTCGGTGGAGGAAATAGTTAATACCTTAAGACCTTATACTCAGGATTTTCCCGGGGCCGTAGTCAGATACAGCACTGAAGACCCTCTGCAGGGGATGCTTTTCGGCGGAGGAGGAAGTCCGGTCACGCTTAATCTCTACGGGTATGATTTGGAAACTTCCGATAGATTGGCTAAAGAGATAGCCCTGGAGCTTGAACGGGTCGAAGGTCTTGAGGATATAGAAATATCCAGAAAATCTAATCGGCCCGAACTTCAGGTTCTGGTTGACCGGGATAAAACCTCAGCCCTGGGTTTGAATGCTTATAATGTCGGTAACACCGTAGAAATTTTTTTCAGCGGAAAAACAGCCACCAAATACCGGGAAAAAGGAAAAGAATACGACATTTTCGTCCGTTTGCAGGAGGAAGACCGGAATACTATTTCCGACCTGGAAAATATTTTTATTACTAATTCTTTAAATAAACAGGTCCGGCTCAGTAACGTTGCCGAGGTTAAAGAAAGCCTGGGTCCTCTGAAAATCGAAAGAAAAAATCAGCAGAGAATGGTATCAATAACGGCGAATCTTTCCGGACGCAGTTTGGGTAAAGCCGTTCAGGAAGCCAGAGAACAGCTTAAAAAAATAAAAATACCGGGTGATTTCTTCCTGGAATTTGGCGGAGAAACCGAGGAACAGGAAGAGGCGTTTAATCTCTTAGGCATTGCCTTTCTTCTGGGAATATTTCTGGTCTATATGGTTATGGCCTCCCAATTTGAATCTTTCCGGGACCCTTTTATAATTCTTTTCTCTATCCCTTTTGCGATGATTGGAGTAATCTGGGCCCTCCTCATTACCCGTCAGATTTTCTCGGTAGACACCTTTATCGGTTTAATTATGCTGGTGGGAATTGTCGTTAATAATGGTATCGTCCTCATCAGTTATATAAATATATTGAGAGATCGGGGATTACCGGTAAGAGAAGCCGTAGCTGAGGGAGGCCGTTCACGCTTGAGACCGGTTCTTATGACCACGACTACGACTATGCTGGCGATGTTACCTCTGGCTTTGAGCTGCGGCGAAGGCAGTGAAACCTGGCGGCCTTTCGGTATAACCATCATCGGCGGGCTTCTTGTTTCAACGTTAATCACCCTGATTTTTATTCCCACTCTTTATTCGATATTTGAGGAAAGGCTAAAAAAGAAGAAATAAGAACTAAGAAGTAAGGATTAAGTGATAATTTTTTTTTAATTCTTAATACTTACTTCTTAATCCTTAAACAGTGAGGTTGTTATGAAAATGGTCATGATTGCCTATAACAGCGCTATAGAAACTGAAGTTATAGAAATATTACAAAAGGAGAAAATTGAAGGTTATACCAAATGGACCGAAGTCAAAGGCAAAGGCAAATCCAGCGGAACTCACCTGGGCTCGGAGATATGGCCGGGGGAAAACTCCGTTTTCTTTTGTGCTGTGGAAGATGAAAAAGCAGAAAGTTTAATCAAGCTTATTAAAGAACATAGAAAAATATCCGGTAAGTTGGGGATAAAAGCCTTTACCTGGGATTTAGAAGAAATTACTTAAAGGAAACGTAAAAGAAACCGGGTGAGTTTAAACTCGCCCGGTTTCTTTTATTTTAATAGCTGGTTAAAAAAATTTTTCCCCTTATGTATGAGTAGATAAATAACGGAAAGCGCTTAAAGTTGCCGTCGCCCCGGCGCCGGCAGCCACGATAATTTGCTTTTCAGGCACACTGGTTACATCCCCGGCCGCAAATATTCCGGGTAGACTGGTCTCATTGTTGCAATTAACCAGAATTTCACCTTTCTTATTTTTATCCAGCCCTTCCGCCAATTCAGAGTTAGGAATAAGACCAATCTCAACAAAAACCCCTTGAACCGGTATTTTTTCTTCCCGACCCGCTTTATTTATGGTAATCGCCCCGACCAGTTTATCTCCCAGAACGGCCGT
>CAZDKO010000030.1:0-18137 GCA_964506075.1 uncultured bacterium | reverse complement strand
CTGGGGGCGGTCAGATATTTACAAAATACAATGTTTGAGAAAAGTATACATTTAAAAATAGAGCCTTCTTTTCAAAAGAGAATCTGTGATTTCCTTATTCTTTTTCTTAGTTATACCTTGGGAAAAGAAATTAAATCTGTTTCTTTTCTTGAGACGGCTATTATTTAAAATTTAGAGAGAGGAAAGCAAATGAATTTTCAAGATTTAATTATGGCGCTGAATAAATTCTGGATCAAGCAGGGGTGTTTGTTAGAGCAGCCGTATGATTTGGAAGTCGGAGCCGGGACTTTTCATCCGGCCACCTTTTTTCGCGTTTTAGGAAAACAACCCTGGCGGGCGGCTTATGTAGAGCCGAGCCGGCGGCCGACCGATGGACGTTATGGAGAAAATCCTAACCGTCTGCAACATTATTACCAGTATCAGGTGATTCTTAAACCCTGCCCGGATGAAATTAAAAGGATTTATTTAGACAGTTTAAAGTATTTAGGGATAGATTCGGTTAAACACGACGTCCGGTTTGTTCAGGATGACTGGGAATCTCCCACTCTGGGAGCGTGGGGAGTGGGCTGGGAAGTCTGGCTGGATGGTTTAGAGATTACTCAGTTTACTTATTTTCAGCAGGTGGGCGGTATCAATCTGGCTCCGGTTTCCGTGGAAATTACCTACGGGTTGGAAAGAATTGCCATGTTTCTTCAGCAAGCGGATTCGGTTTTTAATCTGCGCTGGAACGATAAAATTTTTTACGGAGAAGTTCAACTGGAGAGGGAAAAACAATTTTCCAGATATAATTTTGACGAAGCTGATGTTAAGTTGCTCCTGGAACTATTTGAAAAATATGAAAAAGAAGCCAGGCGTCTGGTGGAAACCGGACTTTTTTTCCCGGCTTATGATTATACGCTTAAATGTTCTCACGTTTTTAATCTTTTGGACGCCCGGGGTAGTTTGAGCGTGACCCAGAGAACAATATATATTGCCCGGGTAAGAGGTTTGGCTTCACAATGTGCACAGAAATTTTTAGAATTCAAGGAAGGGAAAAAATAATGGCTAAAGACTTTGTGCTGGAGATCGGGACCGAGGAGCTTCCGGTTGAATATATCCCTGCGGGAATGGAACAATTAAGGAGTCTGGCTGAAAACGAACTGAAAAAAGAGAGAATCAGATTTCAAAAAACTGAAACCTGTTCCACCCCCTGCCGGTTAATCCTTTTTATTTATGGAGTTGATGAAAAGCAAATCGCCGAGAAAAAAGAAATCCGGGGACCGGCAGAGCAGACGGCTTTTGATGCCCAGGGGAAACCCACCGCCCAGGCAATTGGTTTTGCCAAGTCTCAGGGAGTTAAGATTTCGGATTTAGTCATTAAGAAATGTGATGATAAGAATTACACTTTTGCCGTTCATAAAACAAAGACTGAATCAACTGAAAAAATTCTAAAGAAAATTTTGCCGTCTCTAATCAGAGCCATTGCGTTTCCCAAAATGATGAACTGGAATGATAGCGGAGTTTCTTTTGCCAGGCCGATCCGCTGGCTGCTGGCTCTCTGGGATACTGAAGTGATAAAATTTGAATTCGCGGGATTAAAATCTTCCCGTTTTAGTTTCGGGCACAGATATCTTTTTCCGAAAAGTTTTAAAGTCCAGAAGGCCGGAAATTTCGAGAACGAACTTAAAAAAAGATGCTGTCTTATCCGGCAGGAAGAAAGGATGAATATAATTACGGCTCAATCTGATTCCCTGGTGAAAAAATCCGGCGGAGAAGTTTACGCCGATAAAAAAACCCTGGAAGAAGTCAGTAATCTGGTTGAATACCCGCTTTGTTTAACAGGCGAATTTTCTCCGGCTTATTTAAAGATTCCCCGGGAAATTTTAATAGACGTGATGAAAGTCCAGGAAAGATGTCTGCCGGTTAAAAATAAAAAAGGGGAGCTTCTGCCCCTTTTTATAATTGTGGCTAATCGAAAAGAAGATATTGGAAAAACAATAAAAAAAGGCTATGAAAGAGTAATGGAAGCACGGTTTAAAGACGCCCGGTTTTTCTACCAGGAGGATTTAAAAAAACCTTTGAGCGAAAGAGTTGACGGGCTTAAAGAAATTATCCTTCAGCAGGAGTTGGGCACTCTTTATGATAAAGTGAACAGGCTTAAGGAATTGGCTGATTTCTTTACTGACACGTCAGGTTTAAGTGATGAAGAAAGAGATGATTATCAATTAGCCGCTGCTTTATGCAAGACGGATTTATTAACAGAGGTCGTCGGAGAATTCCCTGATTTACAGGGTGTGATGGGGGAACATTACGCCGGCGTAGGCGGAGTGAAAAGAGCCGTCGGTAAAGCTATTTTTGAACATTATCTTCCCCGGTTTCCCGGAGATGTCTTACCGGAGACCAGGGTGGGGGCTTTAGTAAGTATTGCCGACCGGATTGATACTTTAGTCGGTTATTTTTACCTCGGGCTCATACCCTCCGGTTCGGAAGATCCTTATAGTCTGCGCCGGCAATCTAACGGTTTACTGGAAGTTATTTTAAAATTTGGATTTCCTTTTAATCTTGAAGAACTGATAAATCATTCCGTCCAACGTTACCAATTTGGAAACGTAAATGAGATTAAAGATAAAGTAATTAATTTTTTAAAACAGAGATTATCATATATTCTGGGTCAGAAAGGATACGCTCAGGATTTTATTGAGTCTGTGCTGGCGCTCAATGTTTTTATCATTCCTGACATGGTTAAAAGGCTTGAAGTCTTAAAAGAATTCCGCCGCGATAAAGATTTTCAGGGATTTTTAAAAGCTTTTCAGAGAGTAAACAATATATTAAAAAATGTCAGCAAAGATAAATTGCGTCCGGAAATAAATCAAGAGTTAGTCAGGGAAGAAGCGGAGAAAGAACTTTATCAAACCTATTTAGAAATACGGGAGGAAAAGTTACCTGCCGGGCTTAACATTTCCGCACTTAAATCTTTATCCCGCTTGGTTAATCCAATCAATGTTTTTCTGGATAAGGTTCTGGTGATGGCTCCCGAGGAGGACTTGCGTTTTAACCGGCTTTCCCTTCTAAATGCCATAAGAAATCTTTTTCTGAATTTTGCTGATTTCTCAAAGATAGTGGAATAACAATTAATAAAAAATTTTAAAAACAATTGGAAAGGAGTGTAACAAAAGATGGGAAAGTATATTTATTTCTTTGGTGAGGGTAAAGCTGATGGTAATGCCCAGATGAAAGATCTTCTGGGAGGTAAGGGGGCAAATCTGGCTGAAATGACTAATCTGGGAATTCCTGTTCCTCCCGGATTTACTATATCTACCGAGGCCTGCCTTCATTATTTTAAAAATAATGAAAAATGGCCGGCGGGTTTAAAAGAAGAATTGAAAGAAAACATTGCCAGGTTGGAAAAATGCAAGGGCGCTAAATTTGGGGACCAGGTTAATCCACTTTTAGTCTCCGTGCGTTCCGGGGCTAAATTTTCTATGCCCGGAATGATGGATACGGTTTTAAATTTAGGGCTTAATTCAGCGACTTTAAAAGCGCTGGTTGAGAATACCGATAACCCGCGTTTTGCCTATGACAGTTACAGACGTTTTATCCAGATGTTCGGTAACGTCGTTCTGGGTATTCCCAAGGAAAAATTTGAAGAGCTGATTACGGAAGAAAAGGAAAAGGCCGGGGTTAATTTAGACGTTAAATTAAAGGTTGATAATCTTAAAAATTTAATTGAGAAATTTAAAAAAGTCTGCCAGAAGGAAAAAAAGGTAAATTTTCCCGAGGACCCCTATGAACAGTTGGAAATGGCCTGTAATGCGGTTTTTGAATCCTGGAATAACGAACGAGCTATTTATTACCGGAAACAAAATAATATCCCGGATAATCTGGGTACGGCGGTTAATGTTCAGTCTATGGTTTTTGGTAATCTGGGTGATGACTCGGCTACCGGTGTCGGTTTTACGCGTGACCCGGCGACGGGCGAGAAAGTTTTCTACGGTGAATATTTACCCAATGCCCAGGGAGAAGACGTAGTGGCCGGTGTCCGTACCCCGTTACATTTTAATGATTTGAAGAAGCAGTTTCCCGAAGTGTATGCGCAGCTTAGAGAAATTACCTCCCGGCTTGAGAACCATTATCGCGATATTCAGGATTTTGAGTTTACCGTTGAGAAAGGTAAGCTTTATTTGCTGCAGACCAGAACCGGGAAAAGAACGGCCGCGGCCGCAGTCAAGATTGCGGTGGATATGGTTCAGGAAAAACTGATTGATAAAAAAGAGGCCTTAATGAGGATTAAACCTGAACAGATAGATCAGCTTCTCCATCCGATTCTTGACCCCAAAGCCAAAGTCCAGGTGATTGCTAAAGGTTTACCGGCTTCTCCCGGTGCGGCTGTAGGTAAAATAGTTTTCACGGCGGATGAAGCCGCCAGAAGAGGGGATAAGGAGAAGGTAATTCTGGTTCGTAACGAAACCTGTCCTGACGATATTCACGGTATGGATGCTGCCCAGGGGATTCTGACCGCCAGAGGCGGTATGACCAGTCACGCCGCGGTCGTCGCCCGGGGAATGGGAAAATGTTGCGTCGCCGGTTGTGAATCGATAAAGGTAGATGAAAAAGCGGATAAATTTAGCGTCGGGAACCAGGTGTTTAAGAAAGATAGTTACATAACTTTAGACGGCAGCACCGGCCGGGTCATAGCCGGACAGGTTCCCACAGTCCAGCCTTCGATGACCGGTTCTTTCGGTAAAATCTTATCCTGGGCCGATGAAGTTCGTCGGTTAGGTATCAGGGCTAACGCCGATATTCCCCGGGATGCGAAAACAGCCAGGGAATTTGGAGCAGAAGGTATCGGTTTATGCCGGACAGAACATATGTTTTTTGCCAAAGATAGAATTCCCCTGGTTCAAAAGATGATTCTCTCTCATACTACGGAAGACAGGAAAAAAGCCCTGGATAAACTTCTGCCGCTGCAGAGAAATGATTTCAAGGGGTTATTTGAAGCGATGGAAGGATTTCCTGTAACCATAAGACTGCTTGACCCGCCTCTTCATGAATTTCTGCCGAAGAGAGAAGAATTGATGGTAGAAATTGCTTTACTTAAAAAAGATAAAAAGGTTTCAAAGAAAGAGATTGAAGAGAAAGAAAAACTTTTATCCCGAATTGAGGAATTACACGAATTTAACCCGATGCTGGGACATCGCGGCTGCCGTCTGGGAATCACTTTCCCTGAAATTTCGGAAATGCAGGTCAGAGCAATTTTTGAAGCGGCCTGTCTGGTGATAAAGAAAGGGAAAAAGATTTATCCGGAGGTAATGATTCCGCTGGTCGGTATTGCCAACGAGTTTTCTGCACAGAAAGAGCTGGTTGACCGGGTTGCCGGAGAGGTGATGCGGAAAGAAAAGGTAAAGATTGAATATATGGTGGGCACGATGATTGAGCTGCCGCGGGCCGCCCTTATCGCTGATAAAATTGCGAAAAAGGCGGAATTTTTCTCCTTCGGCACCAATGATTTAACCCAGACCACTTTTGGTTTCAGCCGGGATGACGCGGGTAAATTCATCAGGGAATATATAGATAATGGAATTTTAACTAGTGACCCGTTCCAGACTTTAGATATTGAAGGGGTTGGTCAACTGGTAGAGATGGGCATTAAAAAAGGAAGGATGGTTCGTCCGGCATTAAAGGTGGGTATCTGCGGCGAGCACGGCGGAGATCCGGCTTCAATTGAATTCTGTCATCAGGTCGGAATGAATTATGTCAGTTGTTCTCCTTATCGTGTTCCGATTGCCCGGTTAGCTGCGGCTCAGGCCAGTCTTAAAACAGGTAGTAAAAAAGACTAAAGGGTTATTTTAAAAGGAGTGATAATCTTTAAATGACGGATTCGGAAAGAACAGAAAAAAAAGATAGAAGCTCAACTGATAATCTTTTAAAGATTTATCTTAACGAGATAAAGAAGACCCCTTTACTGACTCCCGAAGAGGAGTTAAGTCTGGCTTATCGGGTCAAAAAAGGCGATACGCGGGCCTGGGAAAAATTAATCAAGACCAATTTAAGATTGGTAGTCAGTGTGGCTAAAAGATATGTTTATTTCGGAATGCCTCTTCTTGACCTCATTGAAGAGGGTAATATGGGTTTAATCAAGGCGGTGGAAAAATATGATTACCGAAAGGGCTATCGTTTTAGCACCTACGCCAGCTGGTGGGTCAGGCAGACGATTATCCGGGCCTTAGCCAACCAGGGCAAGACCATTCGTCTGCCTGTTTATTTAAGCGAGTTAATTTCCCGCTGGCGGAAGACCGAGAAAGAAATGAGACAAAAATTAGGGCGTGAACCAACCAGCAAAGAAATTGCCAAAAAAATGAAAGTTTCGGTTGAAAAAATAAGGGAGTTAAAAGAATTAATAAAGATTCCCGAATCGTTGGAAGGGGATTTAGATAACGAGGGCTCAAGCCGGCTGCTTTCTTTTATTGAGGATACCTCGGTTGCTTCTCCTTCAAAAGTGACTAACGAAATTATGCAGCAGGAGAAAGTTACGGAACTGCTGGCGAAATTAGCGCCCAAGGAAGCGGAGATATTGCGCTGCCGGTTCGGGTTGGATAATACGCCCGTTTGCACGCTGGAAGAAACCGGTAAAAAAATGGGACTGACCCGCGAGCGAATCAGACAACTGGAAAAAGCGGCCTTAAAAAAATTGAGACATTTAGCTATTAAACAAAGTATGGAGACGAGAAAACAATGGAAAACTTAAAATCTAAAATCCGAGACATTCCTGATTTTCCCAAAAAAGGCATTATTTTTAAAGATATCACCACGTTGTTAATGGATGGCAAAGCCTATCGGAAAGCCATTAACGCTTTTGTAAAAAGATACAAAGATAAAAAAATTGATTTAATCGTGGCGGTTGAATCCCGGGGTTTTATTTTCGGGGCCGCTCTGGCTCATCGGCTGGGCATAGGTATTATTCCCGTCCGGAAAATAGGTAAACTGCCTTACCAGACCCATAAGGTAAAGTATGATTTGGAATACGGGAGCGCCGAATTAGAAATCCACCGCGACGCCATTAAGAAAGGTCAGAGGGTTGTTTTAATTGACGATTTATTGGCGACCGGCGGAACGACTGAAGCGGTTTGTAAATTAATTGAAAAAATGAAGGGGAAAATTATTGAGGTAGCTTTTTTAATTGAACTTGCATTTTTAAACGGGCGTAAAAAAATTAAATACCCTATTTTTTCTCTAATGAAATTCTGACGGAAATTTTAAAAAAGTGACAGACATTTTTTGTCATAAGGCGGCTGATTTTTGTGTTGAGTAAAAAAAAGGAGAAATAAGAAATGAAGCGTAGAATAACGTGCCTGGTAATTATGGCTCTAATTTTCTCGATGCTTCCTGCCATGGCCGAGAATTCAGCGAAAGAAAAGGCGGCGGTTTTGGCGGCTGAGAAATGGCTGAACTTAGTAGACGAAAAGAGGTATTCAGACAGCTGGAAAGAAGCGGCGGAATACTTCAGGAATGCGGTTAAACCGGAACAGTGGGAGCAGTCGTTACAGGCGGTGCGGAGACCACTGGGAAAACTCGTTTCCAGAAAGATGAAGAGTAGCACCTTTGAAACATCTTTGCCCGGCGCGCCGGACGGAGAGTACGTTGTTATTCAGTTTGAGACTTCGTTTGAAAACAAGAAAGAGTCAATTGAGACAGTTACCCCGATGATGGATAAAAACGGGAAATGGAAAGTGTCCGGTTACTATATTCAATAGGAACCGGACAATCCAGGCAGGCGACGGCTTACCCGCCTGATGAGCAGCATTAAATAAACAATTAAGGTATAATATGAATACGCCCTATTCACGATTTGACCATAATGACCTCATCTTGCGGGACGAGTTAGCCATTGACCGGACTCTCCTGTCCAATGAACGGACCCTTATGGCGTACCTGCGAGCCGGAGTAGCTCTCTTGATTGCCGGTGTCTCAATCATGCACTTCTCCTCGGAAGGGTGGTTCTGGATAGTGGGTCTTACGTGTATTCCGACCGGCATCGTCACCAGCGTGATTGGGGTGGTGCGATACCGGAATATGAATAAAAAAATTGCCTTAGTCAGGAATCGGCCGAAAACAGAAACAGAATAGATAAATAAGAATACTATCCGTCAATCTTTTTTGTTTGTAGAGAATTAACTTTGTGATAGAATATAAAAATAACATTAAAGTTAATTATTAAGAAGAATTTTTTATTTACTTTACACATTACACTTAAAACGTAACACTTAACACGTTACACGTTCTAATACGTCGCCCCAATAGCTCAGCCTGGATAGAGCACAGGTTTCCTAAACCTGGTGTCGCCCGTTCAAATCGGGTTTGGGGCGCCAGAGGAAACAATGATTGATTTACATACTCATTCTTTATTAAGTGACGGCTGCCTTTTACCTTCGGAATTAGTGGCGCGGGCGGCGGAGAAAGGTTATAAAGTTATCGCCATCACCGACCACGTTGATACTTCTAATTATGCGTCGGTAATAAAAAACCTGGTTCAGGTTTCTGAAGATTTGAATAAGAATCAAAAGGTTCTGGTGATTCCTGGAGCAGAAATCAGTTATGTTTTACCGGAACAGCTGCCTGATTTTGTTAAAGCCGTTAAAAAATTAGGAGCAAAATTAATTGTTGTCCATGGTGAAACGATTGTTGAGCCGGTTATTCCGGGGACTAATCGCATCGCTATAGAAATAGGCGCTGACATTTTAGCTCACCCCGGGTTAATCACTCTGGAAGACGCCCGCTTAGCCGGCAAAAATGATGTTTGTCTGGAAATTACTACCCGCCGGGGCCACTGCTATACCAATGGGCACGTAGCTAAAATGGCCGGTCTTTCCGGAGCCAAATTAGTTCTTAATACTGATTCTCACGGGCCGGATGATTTGATGGAAAAGAAAAAAGCCGAACTTATAGCCAGGGGAGCGGGTTTAAGTGAGGAAGAAATTAAAATATTGTGGCAAAACTCACAGGATTTAATTGATAGAGTGGAAGGGAGGTAAGATGTTCAGAGACAACAATAATAAAGTTGTTTTATTATTAAATTTACTTATTCTTCTTTTTTGTTTGACCGGTTGTGCGGCTTTTACCAGCATAATACAGAAAGATGAATCTGAAGAGCACGTTCTTCTGGAACCGGATGAAATTGTGGCGGTAAATCCGGATTTACGTTTTGATGATTTGCCTGTTCCCGTTGGTTTTCTGGTTGACCTTCAGAGTTCGTATGCTTTTAAGAATCAGGAAACCCGGGTGGCTCTGCTTCGGTATGTCGGTAGACAATCAACCCTTAACCTGATACAATTTTTTACTGAACAGATGCCTCGTTACAATTGGACCCTAATTAATCAGGTAGAATTTGAAAAAATAGTTCTTAATTTTGAAAAAGGGCGTGAAAGCTGTATTGTGATGATAGAACCGCAAAAGGGAAAGACCTTGATAACTATTTCCGTTGCGCCCCGTTAGACTACTTGACTCTTTATAATATATTATCCTTAAAACAAGTTAAAAATTACTTGACAGATAAATAGGGATATGTTAAACTTTTTTCAACCTTGGCTTACTCGTCACAGATAATCCATAAAGGCAAAAAAGGGGGTGAAGAAAATTGAAGAAGCCGGGATTATCGAGGTGATGTGAGATAGAGAATGATGCAGGCTTTAAACGTTTGTGGTTTAGTTAAAATTTAAAGCTTTTTAATTTATATATAATCAAAGTATTTAAGGAGGTTTAAGGAATGAGAAAAATAGCGTTATTAGTAGTGTTTTGCATGGTAGCTTTCATTCCAACCTTGGCTTCTGCCGGTGTAAAAAATGTAAAAATCGGCGGCGAGATTGATATGTATTACCAGTGGAGTTCCAACTACGAACAGGGAACTCAAATTGGAAGCAAAGATTCCAGCACGGTTATACAATCTCTCGACGGAACAGGAATTGCCACTCCTTATACACAAACCAAAGATGAATCTTTTTTTAGAACTCTGGCCATTGTGTATGTATCCGCAGACTTAGATGAGAATGTTAAAGCGTTGGTGTCAGTTAAGGCTGACCGGATTTGGGGATTAGGCGGAGAAACTCCTTCTGATTTGAACATAGAACTTGAAGAAGCAAAGGTTGCTCTAATGGAGTTGTTCGGATATCCGATTGATTCTGTCCTTGGTCGTCAGTATATTACCTGGGGAGAAGGGTTCTTAATCGGAGATGCAAATCCTTACATCGTTAAAGAGAGAAGTCAAGCTCATATGTGGAAGATTGATCCTTTTGATGCCATCACTGTCGCTTATAATGCAGAGCCTTGGAGATTAGATTTGATGTATGCCAAGATTGATGAAAAATCAACTATCCAGGATACAGAAGAGCTTGATGATGACCTCGTTGGTGTAAAGATAAATTACTCTGGATGGAACAGTCAGACAATTGATGGATATTATTTATGGGAAAAAGATGCTAACGCCGTAAAATCTGATGCCATCGCCCGTAATCAGCAAGGGCTTTTTGGTGACCCGGAATCCGTGAATGCTTTCGGTATCAGAGCGGCTGGCGATGTTCTTCCAGTAGAAGGATTAAGCTATAGAGTCGAAGGTGTCTACGAATTCGGTAAATACGCTAAATCAGAAGCCGGTGTTCCCGCTATTGATTTAAGTGCGTTTGGTGGTTATGTAGGCGCTAAATACGAATTTGGCGGTAATCCTTATAATCCGTTCGTAGATGCAATGTGGGTATTTATGACTGGTGAAGAGTCTGATCAGAGCGGGGATATGAATCAGTTCTATCCTTTCTACACCAGTGAAGTTTACGGTGAAATTTTCAAAGAGTACGTGATGAGTAACGCTCATGTTATCAGGTTGGCCGGTGGTTTTGATCCCATTGAGCCGTTGAATATTTCTGTTGCCTATTATCATTACATTGCTCAGGAAAATCGCTTTGTCGGTAATTCTGCTTGTCAGACAGACGATAGTCTCGGTAACGAAGTAGATTTAACCGTGACCTATAAATATACAGATGATGTATGTTTAGGGTTGGGCTTAGCGCATTATTTTCCTGGCGATGTTTTTAAGAATTCGGCCACGGGAGCAGATTCAACTACGGCTGTAACCGGTTCTTGCAAAGTTAAATTCTAACCGGACTTAGCTTTAAAGCCCCCGGGCATAGACTTTGCCCGGGGGTTTTTTTATTGAGAGGGAAAATCATTGACATAGAGAATAATTGATGTTAACATACAAGGTTAAGGTTTATTTTTAAAACAATAGTTAACCCCTCTTTAAATTATTATATGATATTAATATATATTTCACAAATACTGGCCTTTGCAATCGCGATTACGGTTCATGAGGCTTCCCATGGCTGGATGGCTGATAAATTAGGCGATAAAACCGCCAGAAGCATGGGGAGAATCACCCTTAATCCTATAGCGCATATAGACCCGTTAGGAACGGTCATATTACCGCTCTTTTTAATTCTTTTTCGCTCGCCTTTTGTATTCGGATGGGCTAAACCGGTTCCGGTTAACTCTAATAATTTACGCAATCCCAGAAAAGATATGCTCTGGATTGGACTGGCCGGTCCTTTAGCCAATATAATTACGGCGGTTCTTTTTTCCATCATTTTACGGAGCAGATTTATTTTACCGAATACGCTGGCGCCGATTTTCATAAATAACGTCATTCTGATTAATCTGGTGCTGGCATTTTTTAACCTTATTCCCGTGCCTCCTCTGGATGGTTATCAAATTATCTCCGGATTATTGCCCAGGGGAGCCGCTGTTTCTTACAGCCGAATAGAGCCTTACGGGATGTGGATAATAATCGGCTTATTATTCTTACGAGTAATTGACGTGATGTTCGCTCTGATGGTCTGGCCCATCTATAGGGTTTTAGCCGGGTGAAGGAGTGTATGGAAAATGAGTAAAAAACGAATTTTAAGCGGTATGAGGCCGACCGGCCAACTTCATCTGGGGCACTGGTTAGGGGCTTTAAAAAACTGGATTAGCCTTCAGGAAAGTTATCATTGTTTTTTTATGATTGCCGATTGGCACGCTTTAATGAGTGAATACGCCGACCCCAGAGAGATAAAAAATAACACCAGAGAATGTCTTCTTGACTGGCTGAGCGTCGGTATTGACCCGGCTAAATCGGTGCTTTTTATTCAATCAGAGGTAAAAGAGCATGCCGAATTACATCTTTTACTTTCCATGATTTCTCCTTTATCGTGGCTGGAAAGATGCCCGACTTATAAAGAGCAGATGAGAGAAATAAAAACCAGGGATATTTCTACTTATGCCTATCTCGGTTATCCGGTTTTACAGGCCGCTGATATTATTATTTATAAAGCCAGTGCTGTTCCGGTCGGAAAAGACCAGCTGCCGCATCTGGAATTAACGAGGGAGATTGTTCGCCGGTTTCATCATTTCTATGGACAGACGTTTCCGGAGCCCGAACCGATATTAACCGATACCCCGAAAATTTTAGGCTTAGACGGCCGGAAAATGAGTAAAAGCTACGGTAATTTTATTGCACTGGTGGATTCACCCGAAACAATCCAGAAAAAGATTATGAGTATGATAACTGACCCGCAAAGGATAAAAAAGACGGACAGCGGCCGCCCCAGTGTTTGCAGCGTATTTTCATATCATAAGATTTTTCATCCCGCCCGGGCAGAAGAAATTAAAGAAAGTTGCAAGAAAGGGGAGAGAGGGTGTACCGAATGTAAATCTATTTTAGCGAAATTTTTAGTTGAATTCCTTGATGAATTCAGAACCAGAAGAAAATCATGGGAAGATAAACCGGGAAAACTTAAAGAAATTTTAGAGGAAGGTAAAGCCCAGGCCGGTAAAGTCGCCGCCGAGACGTTAAAAGATGTTCGTCATAAAATGGGCGTAATGTAAGATAGAGGTAAATATTACAAAATAAGAAGATGGGTGATTTGATAAATTTATCCAAACAAAAGGAAAGTTTTCGGGTGGAACTGGACGCTTTTTCCGGACCTCTGGAACTTTTGCTTCATTTGATAAAAAGTGAGGAAATAGATATTTATAATATTCCTATAATTCAGATTACCGGTCAGTATCTGGATTATTTAAAGGTAATGAAAGATTTAAATTTAAATATAGCGGGTGAATTTTTAGTTGTTGCCTCAACTTTAATGTATATAAAATCAAAGATGCTTTTGCCGGAAGAACCCGGCACTGACGATGAAGAAAAAGATGATCTCCGGACAGAATTAGTTGAAGCTTTGCTGGAATATAAACGGTATAAACAGGCGGCTGAGCATTTAAATACCCTGGTTAATCAGCGTCAGGAAATTTTTAATCGCGGTGAAGGTATTTTAGTTCAAGAAGATAACGATATCATTGACGTTGACCTGTTCGGTTTAATTTCAGCTTTTAAAAAGGTCCTGGATAGAGTAGAAGACAATCTCATTACCGAAATTTCCCGCAGTCCGGTAACGGTGGAAGAAAAAATAGAAGAAATAATGAATATACTCAAAGAAAAGGAAAATTTTAGCTTCGGGGAATTATTTGAAAATGTTACTACGAAAATAGACGCGGTGGTCTGCTTTCTGGCTTTGCTGGAATTAATTAAACAGAGAAGAATTCTGGCCAGACAAAATAGCGTTTTCGGGGAAATAAGGATTTTTAGAAAAATAAAATGAATTTATCAGAAATAAAAAATGTTATTGAAGTACTGTTATTTACTTCCAGCAAACCCCTATCGATTCTGCAGATTAAAGAAGTGATGGGTGAAGAAGCGGATACAAAAGAGATTCGCGAGGCGTTGCTTGAACTGCAGAGTGAATATAAAGAAAAAGCCCGCAATTTACAGATTATCGAGATAGGCGGGGGTTTCCGGATTACCACTACGCCTGAATTTGCCCCGTGGCTGAAGCGATTTTTTGCTTCTCAGAAGAAAAATACGATTAGTAAACAAGCCCTGGAAACACTGGCTATAATTGCTTATAAACAGCCGATTACCCGGGCGGAAATTGAAATTATCCGGGGCGTTAATGTTGATGGAATGGTGCATAGTTTAGAGGAGAAGCGATTGATTAAAATCGTGGGAAGAAAACCTGTTCCCGGACGGCCGCTACTTTATCGCACCACGGATTATTTTCTTGATTGTTTCGGGTTAAAATCTATATCTGAACTTCCCAGAATCGAGGAATTAAAGGAGGTAGAAGAAGATGTCGTTAGAAATTCTGCGTCGGAAAATTGATAAGATTGACGAGGGAATACTTAAGTTAATTAATGAGAGAGCGCAAACAGCTATTGAAATCGGAAATTTAAAAAGAAAACAGGGACAGGATATCTATGTTCCTGACCGGGAGCGGACCATTTATAACAATTTAATAAAAAAGAATAAAGGTCCTTTATCTTCCAAAGCAATCCAGTCTGTTTATAAGGAAATTATGTCTAATTCTTTAGCGTTGGAAAAACCGTTTTCCATTGCTTATTTTGGTCCGGAAGCGACCTATACCCATATGGCCGCCATAGAAAAATTCGGCACGCAGACTAAATATATTCCTGTCCGGACTATTAACGACTGTTTTACGGAAGTAACTAAAGGCCGGGCTGATTACGGCGTGGTTCCGGTTGAAAACTCTACAGAAGGAGTGGTCAGCCACACTCTGGATATGTTTATAGATTCTGATTTAGCCATATGCGCCGAGATACTTTTAGAAGTTTCTCATTATTTATTATCCAATACCTCGCTTAGGAGAATAAATAAAATTTATTCCAATTGGCAGGCGTTTGCTCAATGCCGTAACTGGATTGAAAATAATCTTCCGGGCGTGAAACTTATTGAAGTTACCAGTACCTCGGAAGGAGCCAGGAGAGCTAAGAGAGAAAAGGGAGCGGCGGCGATTGCCAGTAAGCTGGCGGCGTCTATTTATAAACTTGACATTGTTTCTGAGAGAATTGAGGATATGGTCGGTAACGTCACCCGTTTTTTGGTTATCGGCAATACCCTGGCTAAATCAACCGGCCGGGATAAAACTTCCCTGATGTTTTCAGTCAAGGATCGCCCGGGCGCCCTTTATCGAATGCTTAAACCATTTGCAATGAATAAAATTAATTTAACCAAAATAGAATCGAGACCTTCTCGAAAAAAGGCCTGGGATTACATATTTTTTGTTGATCTGGAAGGGCACATTACCGAACCGAGGGTAAATAAGGCCCTGAAAGAATTAGAGAAAGAATGCCGGTACCTTAAAGTTCTGGGTTCCTATCCAAGAGGCTGAGAATGGCAAATAAAAAAAATTTAGACGAGATTACTCCTTATCAGCCGGGTAAACCGATTGAAGAGGTAAAAAGAGAATTGGATTTAGAGGACGTTATTAAAATGGCCTCTAATGAAAACCCTCTGGGTTCCTCACCTAAAGCTCTTTCGGCTTTAAAGGATAATATAGAAAGTGTTAATCTTTATCCGGATGGACACTGTTTTTATTTAAAAAGAGCGCTTGAGAAAAAATGGAATCTGGGGGAAGATTATTTTATAATCGGCAATGGCTCGGATGAAATATTGATGCTGGCGGCCGCCACTTTTTTAGACCCGGGAGACGAAGCTATAACCGGCTGGCCTTCATTCGTTATCTATCCACTGGTTATAAAAAAATTCGGGGGAGAGGTTATTTTAGTTAAACTTAAAGATTTCCGCTTTGACCTTAAAGCCATAGCCCGGGCGGTAACGAAAAAAACCAGGATGATTTTTATTGATAATCCCAATAATCCCACGGGAACGATTGTTACCCAGACGGAAATAAAAGAATTCCTGTCCGGCATTCCGGATTCTGTTTTGATTGTTTTTGATGAAGCTTATGCCGAGTTTGTCAGCAGTTCTTCTTATCCGAAAACCATAAATTTAATCAAGGAAAGACCCAATACGCTGATGTTAAGGACGTTTTCAAAAGCTTATGGTTTAGCCGGTCTTCGCGTCGGTTATGGAATAGGGTCTAAAGATATTATTGCTTATCTTAATAAGATGCGTGAACCTTTTAATGTTAACAGGTTAGCCCAGATAGCGGCGACCGAGGCTTTAAAGGACGTGGATTTTGTCAATAAAACGAAAAAAACCGTTGAAGAAGGACGGCAATATTTATATAAGGTATTAACCCAAAAAAAGATAAAATATATACCTACTGAAGCGAATTTTATCTTAATTGAGATGCCGATGAAAGGAGAGGAAGTTTTTTCTGAAATGCTTAAAGAAGGGGTTATTGTTCGTCCGCTCAAAGAATATGATTTAGAAAATTATATCAGGGTTAGTATCGGGACTTCCAAAGAAAATGAGCGTTTTATTAAAACTTTGAATAAGGTATTATCATAATACGAATGAATAGTTCCAGAGTGAACTAAGGGTTAAGATAAAGGAGGTAATAAAGATGATAATTGTTTTAAGCCCTGGAGCGACTGAAGAACAAATTGAACATATAAAAGATAAATTACAGAGTCTGGGCTTAACCCCCCATATATCAAGAGGTGTGGAAAGAACTATTATAGGGGCTATCGGCGATGAAGCGGTTTTAAGAAGCATCCCTCTGGAGGCCTTTCCGGGTGTGGAGGAAGTTTTGCCCATTCTTAAACCTTTTAAACTGGCCAGCCGGGAGTTTAAAAAAGAGGGAACAAAAATAAAGGTTAAAAATGTCGTTATCGGCGGCAATAAAATTATCGTTATGGCCGGTCCATGCGCTATAGAGAACAGAGAAATTCTTCTGGAAATAGCCAGAGAGGTCAAAAAAGCCGGGGCACATATTTTAAGAGGAGGGGCGTTTAAACCCAGAAGTTCGCCGTATTCTTTTCAGGGGTTGGGGGAAGAAGGTTTAAAATATCTACGGGAAGTCGGCGATGAAGTCAATATGCCGGTCGTAACTGAAATAATGGATCCCCGGGATGTAGAATTAGTCGCCCGATACGCGGATATCTTTCAGATTGGCGCCCGGAACATGCAGAATTTTACTTTACTTAAGGAAGTGGGCATTTGTAAAAAACCGGTCGTTTTAAAAAGAGGAATGATGTCCACTATCAAGGAATTGCTTATGTCGGCTGAATATATTCTGGCCGGCGGGAATTATGAAGTAATCCTGTGTGAACGGGGTATCCGGACCTTTGAAGATGCGACCCGAAACACTTTTGATATCAGTTCAATTCCGCTCATTAAGCAGTTAAGCCATTTACCCGTTATTGCCGACCCGAGCCACGCTACGGGAAAATGGGGTTTAGTAGAAGCCGTAGCGTTAGGAGCCGCGGCCGCGGGGACTGATGGATTACTGATTGAAGTTCATCCTCATCCGGAAGAAGCTTTATCTGACGGGGCACAATCATTGTTGCCGGATAAATTTATTAATTTAATGCAGGCCGTCGAGAAAGTCGCACGGGCGGTAGGAAGAGAAATATAGGATTTAAATATTACTATTTATAAATTTAAAGGAAAGTAACGTTCTGATTGATGAGAAAAAACAAGCCACTTTTTAATACCGTAGCTATAGTCGGAGTAGGATTAATTGGCGGTTCACTGGGTTTAGCCATAAAGAAAAATAAATTAGCCAAGCAGGTAATCGGTATTGGCCATCGTCAATCTTCCATTAAAAAGGCAATAATAAAAAGAGCGATTGATAAGGGTTTTGTCAATCTTAACGCTGAAGTTAAACAGGCAGATTTAGTGGTTCTGGCTGTTCCCGTGGGATTAATAATAGAATTTCTTAAAAAAATAACCCCTTATTTAAAACCCGGCGCTATAGTAATTGACGTCGGCAGCAGTAAAGAAGATATTGTTAAAGTTGCCGAAAAGACTCTCCCCCGGGAAAACCCTTTTGTGGGGTGTCATCCTATCGCCGGTTCGGAAAAAAGAGGTATAGACATAGCCGGGAGCGACCTTTTTAATGAGGCTACTTGTTTTATTACCCCGGGGAAAACAACAACGCCCGCCGCTTTTAGTAAAATAAAAGAACTCTGGCGGTCTTTAGGCTCAAAAGTGCAGATGATTTCTCCGGCTCAACATGACCGTTTAACCGCTCTTTTCAGTCATCTGCCTCACCTGGTATCGGTTGGATTGGTTTTGAAACTGATAAACGAAAAACCCGATACAGCCTTTTGGCTGAAGCTGGTTGGCCCGGGTTTTAAAGATACGACCAGAATCGCCG
>CAZDKO010000029.1:0-19055 GCA_964506075.1 uncultured bacterium | reverse complement strand
TACTAAATACTAACGACTATCGACTAACGACTATTTACTGCTCACCAATTAACCATTTAATAACGATAAGAAGCAACACCGTGGGGGGGGAATTAATGCCCAAAAGATATGTGTTCGCCGTTGACGTGGGAGGTACAACGACTAAAATTGGACTTTTTGATTTAAATTATAAAATTATAAAAAAAAATTTTTTCAACACCAAAGATTATAAAAATAGATACAGCTTAATTGAAGCCATCATTTCTCAATTCATCGAGATTATTCAGTCCCTGAAAATTTCCTCCCGGGAAATTAAAGGAATCGGTATCGGGATTCCCGGATTAGTCGACCGCCAAGGAATCGTTTACAGTTTAACCAATATATCCGGATGGAAAAATGTTCCTCTGGCTAAAATCATTGAGCGCCGTCTTAATATTCCCACTTTTATCGATAATGATGGAAATCTTACCGCCCTGGGTGAATGGCGCTTAGGCAGAGGTAAGGGAAAAAGTTCTCTTATCTGTCTTACTCTGGGGACCGGCGTAGGCGGCGGTATTATTTGTGAAGAAAAGGTTTTTCACGGCAGTAAATTCACCGCCGCGGAAATCGGACATATATCAGTCGGAGAAAATGGCCCGAGGTGTAATTGCGGCGGAGAGGCCTGTCTGGAAACTTATGTCGGCAATAGTTACCTCTCAAAAATTGCTCAAAGGGAAATTAAAAAAGGGCGGAAATCAATTTTAGAAAAATTATGTCAGGGTAATTTAAAAAACATTACCCCTTTACTTCTAAATCAGGCCGCTCAGCAAGGCGATTCTTTGGCCGAAGAAATCTGGGATAATGTCGGTAAGAAGATAGGTCTGGTGCTGTCGGGCTTGGTAAATGTTTTCAATCCGGAAATAATCATTATCGGTGGCGGGGTGTCTTTTGCCTCAAGGTTCATTTTTTCTTCGCTGCGCAAATCTCTTAAAAAACACGTTATGAAACCATATCAAAAGAATCTTAAGGTGGTCCCGGCTAAATTTCGTAAAGACGGCGGATTATTAGGGGCGGCAATTTTAGCCGCGGAAAATAAAAATGTTATCTGGAGCAAGAAAAGAAGCAATTAAAGAAATCCTGGGGCAGAAAAAAGCCGTCAGTGTTGATGAATTAAGCAAGAAATTTTCTGTTTCTTCTTCTACCATCAGGAGAGACCTTAAACTCCTGGAATCGACCCATATCCTCCGGCGGACTCACGGCGGGGCCGTCAGATGGACGACTTCTTTCTCTTCGGATACGCCATCTGAAAAAGAAAGCTACCGGGAAATTTCAAAAATTGTTAAATTGGCTCTTTCCCAGATAAGAAGTAAGGATACTATTTATTTAGACGGCGGGATGATAACTTTAATGTTAGCCCGCCAGTTAAAAAAAGATTTGTTGCTAAATGTCGTTACCAATTCTTTAAAGATAGCCGTTGAACTGGCTTCTTTAAGCCAGGTCAGTGTGACTTTAACCGGGGGGAGTTTGAAACTGCCGGAGTTTACTTTAGAGGGGCCCTTATCAGAAGCAGTTTTAGAAAAACTCAATGTTAATAAAAGCTTCATTGACGGTGTTTCTATTGATTTAGAAAAAGGTTTAACCACCGATGATGTTTTAAATGCGCAGATGAAACGGATGATGATTAAAAAAGCCGCGCAAACTTTTGTTTTGGCTACCGGTAAATCTTTTGATAAAGTTGCTTTTACATCGGTTTGTTCTCTTGCAGAGATAGATACCATTATTACCAGTAGGCGGTTAAGTAATAAAATAATGGATAAATTTCATCAGTATAATGTAAAAGTGATATGGGGATAAAACTGGCTTATAGCTGATAGCTTATGACCGATAGCTCATAGCAGATAATCATTTAAGGATTTTTTAAAGTATTTGCCATCCGCTTCTGCCATTTGCCATTAGCTAAAAAAGGGGGGGGAATGAAGATATTTTTGGATACGGCTAATATTGCAGATATCAGGGAAGCAGCGTCCTGGGGAATAATTGACGGGATAACGACTAATCCCACTTTAGTTGCCCGGGAAGGCAGGGATTTTCATTCAACCATTAAAGAGATTGCTGAAATTATTAATGGACCTATTAGTGCAGAGGTTCTAAATCTGGAATCCGAAGGAATGGTCAAGGAAGCGGAAGTTTTAGCCAGGATTCATAAAAATGTAGTGATCAAGGTTCCTATCACTATAGATGGACTTAAAGCCATAAAGGTTTTAAAAGGTAAAAATATAAGAACCAACGCCACTTTAATTTTTTCTGCTAACCAGGCCCTTGTAGCGGCTAAAGCCGGGGCCAGTTTTGTCAGTCCTTTTATCGGCCGGCTTGATGACATTGGACAAATAGGTATGGACCTGGTGAAACAGATAAAACAGATATTTGTGAATTATAAGATTGCTACGGAAATAATTGTTGCCAGCATCCGGCATCCCGAACATGTCCTTCAAGCGGCGCTTTGCGGGGCAGATATTGCCACCATCCCTTTTAAAGTCGCTGAATGCCTGGTGAGTCACCCCTTAACGGATAAAGGGATTGAAACCTTTTTAAAAGACTGGAAAAAATTATCCTGAATTAACATAATTTCCTTGCCAAAAAAAATTTTTGGTGTTAAAATGACCTTCAAGTTTATCTTGAAGGTTTTTAATTTTTGGTCCCTTTATAGCTATATATATATTATATATTAAAAATAAGGAGAGACCTCCATTACTGGTTATAATAAAGTAAAAACTATCGCCCTTGTTTTTTTATCTATAATTACCTTTTTTCTTTGTAATGCCTCTTTAGTCCGGGCAGAAGAAATTCCGGTTACTCTTTCCGCTGAAGAAGTGGAGTATATAGAAGATGGAAAGATGGCTATAGCTAGGGGAAATGTAGATATAAGAAATCAGGATATGCGTCTTACGGCCGATAAAGTTACCTTCTGGATTGAAAAGGATGAGATGCTGGCTGAAGGCAATGTTATTTTTCATAAGCAGAGAGAAGAAATCAAAGGAGAGAGTATAAAATATAATTTTAGAGAGAAAAAAGGAGAGCTGGTTAATGCCGACACTTATTATGCCCCCTGGTTTGCCGAAGGAAAAAAGATTGAGCGTATCGGAGAAAATGAAGTTAAGATATACGGCGGCGATATAACCACCTGCGACCGGGAAAAACCCCACTACCGTTTTACCGCTAAAAGAATAGATTTCTACTTAGACTCAAAAAAATTAGTTGCCCACCATTGTTTTTTTCTCGTCGGGAAAGTTCCCGTATTTTACATTCCTTATTACCGGCGTAAATTTGACGATAAAAGGAGCCGTCTGACGATTGTACCGGGTAAATCTTCTGACTGGGGTGCTTATGTTTTGGGCGGGTATAATTTTGATTTGACTAAGGTTATTTATGGCACCGCCCACCTTGACTGGCGCGATAAAAAAGGCTGGGCAGAGGGTATAGATTTAAAATATCATCCGGCCAATCGAAGTGGCTTCTGGAAGACCTATTATATAAACGAAAAAGACAAGGATACCGGAGAGAAAAAAGACCGATGGCGGGCGGAAGTAATCCATCGGGAGCAGATAAAAAAGAATATAGTCGGAACCCTTGAATTCCATCGTATGAGCGATATTGATTTCAGAAAGGACTACTTCTACGATGATTATGTCAAGGATATTCAGCCGGAAACCTATATTTCTTTAACCGGGACGTACCCTAACTGGATGTGGAATTTTCTGGCTAAAAAGAGGGTTAACGATTTTTATACCGAGACGGAAAGACTTCCGGAGGTTCAGTTTAATTTCCAGAAACAGCAAATAGGAGAGACCCCTTTTTATTACAAAGGTCATTTGTACGCTTCCTATCTGGATAAGAAAATTGCCGGTGCAGATAGTGCCGGAGACACAGTCCGGGTCGATACCTATGACCAGATTTCTTATCCGGTTAAATTATATCACTGGTTAAGCCTTGACCCGTATTTAGGAGTTAGAGAAACCTGGTACAGTAAAGATATTGATGGAGACGCCGTGTGGCGCGGGATATTCTATTCCGGGGTAGAGGCCAGTACTAAATTTTATAGAATTTATGAGGTGGAAAGTGAAGCCCTGGAAATTGACCGTTTAAGGCATGTTATTATACCCCGCGTAAGGTACGAATACAGAAAAAAACCTTCGGTTACCCCGGATGAATTGATTGAGTTTGACAGTATAGACACTCTTGACAATTTTAATTTTGTTCATTTAGAAATAGACAGCAGATTACAGACCAAACGGATGATAGATGGACGTATTATGAATGTTGACCTGGCTACTCTTAGACTTGAAAGCGGGTTTCACGTGAAAAAGCCTTCAGATGAAAAAAGGTGGGCCAATGTAAGGGCTAAATTGGAATTAAGACCTAAAGATTGGCTGGGTTTTAATCTTGATTCTTATATTGATCCATATAACACCAGTTTAGAGATGGTGAATACCGATTTTAGCCTTTACGGGAAAGATGATATCTGGACGTTCACTTTAGGAAATAGATACAATGAAGATGAAAATAACGAATTATATTCCGGTTTAAAATGGCAGATTACTCCGAAATGGGCGTTTGATGTTTATGGACGGTATGATTTTGATGACAGTGAATTTGCAGAGCAGCGTTACCGGATAGACCGTGACCTGCATTGCTGGATGTCATCGTTTTCTTATGTTAAAAAGAGGGATGAAACAGAACTTTGGCTGATGCTTTGGATAAAAGCGTTTCCTGAAATGCCTCTTTCCTTTTCTCATGCCTTAGGTGAAGACTCCTAAGCAATTTTTATGAAGAAATTCTAAGGCCCTGTGGAAATAATCTTTTTATTTGTATGTTCTGATAGAAATTTTTAATATTTACTTTAATGGTTAAAACGGAAGAGAAGGAGTAAAAAAAACATCATGAACATTTGTATCGTCGGGAGTGGGTATGTCGGACTGGTAACCGGAGCCTGTTTTTCTGACCTGGGGAATAAAGTTATCTGTGTTGATAGTGATAAAGAAAAGGTAAAGATATTAAAGGAAGGGAAAATACCTTTTTATGAACCGGGACTGGAAGAACTGGTTAAGAGGAATGCCGAAAAAAAACGCCTGGATTTTACCGACAACTTGAAAGAAGCGGTTAAAAAATCGGAGATTATTTTTATCGCTGTGGGTACCCCTTCTAAAGCTAACGGGGAAGCGGATTTGTCTTTTGTTGAAGCCGTTTCCCGGGCAGTTGCCGATGAGCTGGATGGGTATAAAATTATTGTTGAAAAAAGTACTGTTCCGGTGGAAACAGGAGAGTGGGTCTCCCGAACCATAAAGATTTATAATAAAAATAAGGTTAATTTTGATGTGGTGTCTAATCCGGAATTTTTGCGGGAAGGTTCGGCTATTTATGATTTCATGCATCCGGACCGGATAGTAATCGGGGTTGCCAGTGAGAAAGCCCGATTAATAATGGCGGAACTATATAAGCCTCTTAAAGCACCGATACTTTTTACCGATATTAAAAGTGCGGAAATAATTAAACATGCTTCTAATTCGTTTCTGGCAACCAAAATTTCTTTTATAAATGCCATAGCCAATATTTGTGAAAAGGTTGGCGCCGACGTATTAAAAGTAGCGGAAGGAATGGGGTTGGATAGACGCATCAGTCAAGAATTTCTTAATGCCGGTATCGGATACGGGGGGTCTTGTTTTCCAAAAGACGTTGATGCTTTTATCCATATTGCGGAGAAAAACGGTTATGATTTTTCTTTATTAAAAGCAGTTAAAACTGTTAATGACCACCAGAGAGAATTAATGCTGGATAAAATCAGGAAAGTTCTCTGGAATATTCCCGGTAAAACGGTTGGAATTTTAGGTCTATCGTTTAAGCCGGATACGGATGATATGCGCTCTGCTCCCTCTGTATTTATAATCAATTTTTTACTGGAAGAAGGCGCTGCGGTTAAAGCTTTTGACCCGGCTGCAATGGAGAAAGCAAATAAGATATTTTCAAATGTAAAATTTTGTCAGGATGCTTATCAGGTAGCCCAGGGCGCGGAAGTTTTGATTATTTTAACCGAATGGAATGAATTTAAAGAATTAGATTTAGAAAAAATTAAAGGTTTAATGAAGGTCCCGGTTATTGTTGACGGCCGAAATATTTATGATCCTCAAAAGATGGCTTCTCTTGGATTTCAATATGTTTGTATAGGGAGATAGCAAAGAGAGGAAAAGGGTTGCACTTCCAGATAAGCAACCTTTAGCCGGAATAACCTCAGGGACTGTTTTTTTATTAATATTTAAAGGGTTTTAAACAGGAAGTCTTCGAGGGAAAAAGATGAAGAAAATTTTAATTACCGGAGGAGCCGGATTTATCGGCAGTAATTTTACCCGTTATCTGCTCAATAAATATTCCCAGTACCAGACAATTATTTTTGATTCGCTTACTTATTGCGGTAATCCGGAAAATTTTCCCGGGGAGATCTGGAATAATCCGAATTTTATTTTTTGGAAAGCCGATATCAGAGATAAAGAAACGGTAGAAAATATGGTGCGTAACGTAGATGTCATCTTCCATTTTGCGGCGGAGACGCATGTTGACCGGTCTGTTAACGCGACAGAACCATTTATCAATACGGATATCCTGGGTACTTATACTCTTTTAGAAGCTATTCGTAAATTTAATCCTGAGCGATTTATTCATATTTCTACCAGTGAAGTATACGGACAGGCTGTTCAGGTTCCTATAAATGAGGAACATCCTCTTAATCCTCAGAGTCCTTATGCTGCGGCTAAAGCCGGTGCTGACCGTTTAGTTTATGCTTATGGACTTACCTACGATTTACCGGTTATCATTATCCGTCCTTTTAATGTTTATGGTCCTCAGCAGTATCCGGAGAAACTGATTCCTCTTTTTATCAGCCGGGCTTTAGACGATCAACCTTTACCTGTTTATGGTGAAGGGAAATTCACCCGTGATTGGCTTTATGTTGATGACTTGTGTAAAGCGCTGGATAAAATTTTACATACTGATTTAAAGAAATTGAAGGGAGAAGTTATTAATTTAGGCTCAGGAAAGGAATGGGACGTGATTGGTATTGCCCGGTTTATTATTGGCCAGTTAAAAAAACCTTCAACTTTGATAAGACATATTGACGACCGGCCGGCACACGTACAAAGACAGATTTCTTCTACGGCTAAGGCCAAGGTTCTACTCGGCTGGGAATCCTCAACCGAATTTTTAAACGGGTTAAAACAAACAATTTCCTGGTATCTGAATCACGAGCAGTGGTGGAGAAAATTGCAGGAAAAAGCCGACGGAGAATTGAATAAAAACAAAGATGAAAAGAATACTTATTACTGGAATTACCGGATTTGTGGGTAGTCATTTAGCTGATTTCCTGTTGGATAAAAAAGACGCTGAGATTTATGGAATTGAACGGGGAGAGAGCCAGACCGAAAATATTAAACATATTAAAGACCGGCTTAAAATTGTTGATTGTGATATCAAAGATGCCGTTTTGGTAAAAAGGTTGGTTTTTGAAGTAAAGCCGGATTATATTTTTCATCTGGCGGCACAGTCTTTTGTTCCCACGTCCTGGGATTCGCCGGCCGATACGATTTCAACTAATATTTTAGGGGAACTAAATATTTTTGAAGCCGTTAGAGAAGCTAAGATTAATTCCCGGATACAAATTCCCGGTTCCAGTGAAGAATACGGGGCGGTTAAACCGGAAGATATACCAATCAAAGAAGATGTTCCTTTACGTCCCATAAATCCTTACGGGGTGAGTAAAGTCGGGCAGGACCTGCTGGGGTACCAATATTTTATGAATTACGGGATGTATATTGTGCGGACTCGAGGTTTTAATCATTCCGGTCCCCGCCGGGTGGAATTTTTTGCCGAGAGTAATTTTGCCAAACAGATCGCTCTTATAGAAAAAGGATTAATTAAACCGGTGGTTCACGTTGGTAATCTGGAAGCCAGAAGGGATTATACCGATGTCCGGGACATGGTTAAAGGTTATTATTTAGCTTTAGAAAAAGGAGAGGCCGGTGAGGTGTATAATATCTGTAGCGGAAAAGTATATTCCATCAGGGAAATCCTGGATGTTCTGATTAATCTCTCCGAAGCGAAAGTAGAAATTTTTTACGACCCTGAACTGATGCGACCTTCAGATGTACCGATGCTTCAGGGAGATAACAGTAAGTTTAGAGAAAAAACCGGCTGGCAGCCGGAAATACCGATAGAAAAGACGCTGGAAGATTTGCTGAATTACTGGAGGGATAAAATACGGTAACTCCTTCCGGTTTTTAAGAGGTTACCGGTAAAAATTAGAGAAGCAGTAATTTTATATAAGGAGGAACTTATGGCTGTTTATTTAGTAACGGGTGGAGCCGGTTTTATCGGGTCTCATATTGCCGAAAGATTGGTTAAGGAAAAGCATACGGTTAAAATTCTGGATAATTTTTATACCGGGAAAAGAGAAAATATAGCCGGATTTTTAGATAAAGTAGAGTTGATAGAAGGTGACATTAGAAATTTAGATTTGCTGCGAAAGGTGACCAGAGGGGTAGATTATATTTCACACCAGGCTGCTCTTCGTTCTGTCCCGAAGTCTGTTGAGGAACCCTTATCTTATAATGATGTAAATGTTAGCGGCTCTCTTAATCTTTTGTTGGCGTCTTATGAAAACAAAGTTAAAAGGGTGGTTTGTGCTTCTTCCAGTTCAATTTACGGTGATACGGATAAATATCCGGAAGAGGAAAGCCAGGAACCAGAGGTAATTTCACCATACGCGGCGACAAAACTGGCGGTGGAACATTATTGCCACGTTTTCAGTAAGACTTACGGGTTGGAGACGGTAAACCTGCGTTATTTTAACGTTTTTGGTCCCAGGCAGGACCCGACTTCCCAGTACGCCGCCGTAGTGCCTATATTTATCCTGAGAATGCTGAAAGGAGAGTCTCCTCAGGTTCACGGTGATGGTGAACAATCCCGGGACTTTTGCTATATTGATAATGTAGTTGACGTCAATCTTTTATCCTGCGTTACTCCTGATATATCCGGGGAAGTCTTCAATGTAGCCGGGGGCTGTTCTTACTCAGTTTTAGATATCGTTAATAATTTAAACGAGATTACAGGTAAAAAAATTAAACCGGAGTTTACTCCACCCAGAAGGGGAGACGTAAGAAAAACCTACGCGGATATGACCAAGCTTTCAAAATTACTGGGTTATAAACCTAAAGTTGATTTTAAAGAGGGACTTAAAAGAACAGTAGCTTTTTTTAAGTAACTTAAAAAACATTTAGTGAAGGAGACAGTTATGAAAGCAGTTTTTTTAGACCGGGACGGTGTTATTAATGAAGAAAGAGGGGAGTATGTTAAAAGCTGGGAGGAGTTTTCTTTTATCCCGGGAGCTAAAGAGGCGATTAAAGCTTTAACGGAAGCAGGATACTTTATTATTGTTATTACCAATCAAGCCGGAATTAGAAAAGGAATAGTTTCCAAAATAATGGTTGATGAAATTAACCGCCGGATGGTAGGGGAAATTGAAGCAGCCGGAGGAAGAATAAAAGCCGTTTATGTCTGTCCGCATAAGGCCAATGATGCATGCGAATGCCGCAAACCCAAGGCCGGTTTATTTAAAGAAGCCATTAAAAAATTTAAAATTGAACCCAGGAAATCTTTTGTCATCGGTGATTCAGGACGGGATATTGAAGCCGGCAAAGCGGTTGGATGCCAGTCTGTATTAATTAATGGGAGATTGAGCGAAGATGAAATTGAAAGACTTAAACCAAAGTTTATTGTTTCAAATTTAAAAGAAGCGGTGGTTTCCATTACTACTTTTAAAGAAGAGTCTAAGAAAGCAAAAATCAAAAAAAGAAGGAGATAAAGTTGAAAACCGCGTTAATCACTGGAGGAGCAGGATTCCTCGGGTCTTACCTTTGTGAAAGTTTACTGGGCAGGGGGTTTAAAGTAATCTGTATGGATAATTTAATTACCGGGACCAGGGACAATATTACCCATCTTTTAGATAACCGGCATTTTAATTTTATCCTTCACGACGTGAGCAAGTTTATAAAAATTGAAGAAGATATTCATTTTGTTTTGCATTTTGCTTCTCCGGCCAGCCCCGTGGATTACCTCAATTATCCTATTCAAACTTTAAAAGTGGGTTCTTTAGGGACACACAATGCCTTAGGAGTAGCTAAAGCGAAGCAGGCCGTTTTCCTTTTAGCTTCAACCTCTGAAGTTTATGGGGATCCCACGGTTCATCCTCAGAGGGAGAGCTACTGGGGAAACGTTAATCCTATCGGTCCCCGGGGAGTTTATGATGAAGCTAAAAGATTTTCCGAGTCGATTACCATGGCTTACCATCGGACGCATAAACTTAATACCAAGATTGTGCGTATTTTTAACACCTATGGCCCCAGGATGAGAAAGAATGACGGCCGCGCCGTGCCTAATTTTATCAGTCAGGCTTTAAAAAATGAAGATATAACCGTTTATGGAGACGGAAAACAAACCAGAAGTTTTTGTTATGTAGATGACCTGATAGATGGAATTTTAAGATTATTATTTTCTGAAATTAATGAGCCGGTAAATATCGGTAATCCTCTGGAACTTTCAATCCTGGATATAGCCAGAAAAATTATAAATTTCACCCGGAGTCAGAGTAAAATTATTTTTAATCCTTTGCCGGTCGATGACCCGAAAGTCAGACAGCCTGATATCAGTTTAGCCCAGAAATACCTTAATTGGTCTCCTAAAGTTGATTTGAGTAGGGGGCTAGAGTTAACTATAAATTGGTTTAAAGAAAACGGGGTTTAAAAATGAAAAGAAGAATATTAGTTACCGGTGGAGCCGGTCTGGTGGGAAGCCATACCGCCGAATACTACGCTAAAAAAGGAGATGAAGTCGTAATCCTGGATAATTTAATCCGTTCTCAATTGTTCGGTTATGATAAAGAGAGCGTTGAGTTTAACTGGCACTATCTCGGTGGATACGAAAATATTAAAAGAATTAAAGGTGATGTACGGAATAAGGAAGACGTGGATAAAGCTATAGGTGATGGTGTTGACGTTGTTGTTCATACCGCTGCTCAGCCGGGTGTCCCGTCTTCGGTTCGTATGCCACGGGATGATTTTGACATTAATGCGTTTGGAACTTTAAATACTTTAGAGTGTGTCAGGCAAAAATCTCCCCGGGCGACCTTTGTTTATTGCTCTACCAATAAGGTTTACGGGGAAAATGTTGATAAGATTCCTCTCAAGGAATTAGAGAAAAGATACGTTTACGAAAATATCAAGGGGGTTTCGGAGGAGATGTCTATTGACCATACCGGTCATACCCCTTACGGAGCCAGTAAATACGTGGGGGACATTTATACTCAGGAATACGCCCATATTTACGGTATGAAAACTGCCGTTTTCCGGATGAGCTGTATCTATGGTCCGAGACAATTCGGTTTTGAAGACCAGGGCTGGGTATCCTGGTTCGTTATAGCCACTTTAACCGGCCAGCCGATTACAATTTATGGAGACGGAAAACAGGTTAGAGATTTACTTTACGTTGAAGATCTGGTTAAGGCATATGATAAATTCGTGGAAAGCGATATCAGACACGGTGTTTATAATATCGGGGGTGGTGTTGATAAAACGATTTCTCTGCTGGAATTTCTGGATATTTTAAAAGAGGAACTCGGGAATCTTAGCCGGATTTCTTTTTCTGACTGGAGACCCAGCGACCAGAAGGTATATATTTCTGATATCAGTAAAGTTAAAAAATATTTGCAATGGGCTCCTTCTGTAAATCCCCAAAAGGGAGTGAGAAATATCATTGAATGGATTAATAAAAACAATGCAATTTTTAAAAAAGATAAGACGGGGAGATGAGCTGCTAAAACACATCAGCTGGGTTTTTGTGGCTACTTCCCTCGGAAGTGTTTTTAGTTTATTTTATCAATTATATATGGTGAGGAATTTAACCCCGATTGAATATGGCGTTCTAAATTCACTGGTGGGTTTACTTATGATTATTTCCGTTCCTACCGGCACTCTGCAGACGGCTATTACCAAATTCATTTCTACCTTTCACGCCCGCCATCAATGGGGTAAAATAAGAACTTTTTTATTTATGCTGACTAAAAAAGTGTCAATTTTCGGCCTGATATTTTTTATCATTATTACTCTATCCAGTAAACGCATTGCTTCATTTCTTCAAATGACCGAAATTGCTCCGGTAGTAGCTGTCGGGGTGATAATGTTGGTTACTATTATCGTCCCCCTTACTCTGGGGGGATTACAGGGTTTGCAGTTATTTCAATCTTTTGGTTTAAGCGTGGTCATTAGCGGCGGATTAAAACTGATTATGGGGATAGTCCTGGTCAGTTTAGGATTTAAGGTGATGGGAGCGTTAACTGCTTATATTATATCCAGCATAGCCATGTTCTTTTTGTCTTTTTTCCCTTTGAAACGTTATGTCGCCAGAGAACGTAAATTATCAGCTGTTTCAGTTGCTAATAATAATAACGATGAGTCAGGTAAAGTAGAATTTAAAGAGTTATATAAATATTTTATTCCCGTAACTATTGTTCTTCTTTGCTTTATGGGTTTAGTTAACGGGGATATTATTCTGGTTAAACATTTTTTTTCTCCTTTAGAAGCGGGCTTCTATTCAATAGCCCAGATGGCGGGTAAAATAATTCTTTTTTTACCCGGAGCTGTTACTATCGTAATGTTTCCCAAGGTTTCTAATTTATACGCTCAGAAAAAATCTACTTTACACGTTCTTAAAAAGAGCCTCGTAATTACGGGGTTACTTTGTGGAGGGGCATCTTTATTTTGCATTTTGTACCCCTCTTTTATTATAAGAATTTTGTCGGGCGGGGAATATTCGGAAAGTATTGCTCTGGTGTGGTTGTTTTCTATCGCGATGTTATTTTTTGCTTTAGCTTACAATTTGGTCTTTTACCAGCTTTCCATACACCGTAAGAATTTCATTTATCCTCTGGTTTTTTTTGCGGTGTTACAGACTGTTTTGATTATTATATTTCATCAGACTTTATCCCAGGTCCTTTATATTCTCTGCGGCATCGCTGTTTTATTATTTATTACTAATTTATGGTTAGTAAAAGCTGAAGCTGTGCCCGGACACTGATTAAAGTTAAATGAGGGGGGCATTTGAGAAATCTCAAAGGGAAGGTTTCCATAATAATACCGGCTTATAACGAAGCCGGCCATATTTATTCCAATCTTGAAGAGACAGTCCGGACCTTTGATGATTTTGGCTGTGATTATGAAATTATTATTGTTGATGACGGAAGCTCAGATAATACTTATGAGGAGGCTTTGTCTTTTGCTTCCAGGTATAATAACGTTATTGTCAAAAAAAACCGGTCAAATTACGGAAAAGGCCGGGCTTTAAAATATGGGTGCCGGTTTGTTAACGGTGATTATGTAGTGTTTCTGGATGCCGATATGGACCTTCATCCCGGCCAGATACAGACTTTCTTTGACATTATGCGTTTGGACGAAGCTGATATTGTTATCGGTTCAAAGCGGCATCCTAACTCCAAGTTATATTATCCGATTGGCAGAAGAATTATAAGCAGTGTCTATTTTTTTCTGGTTTATCTTTTATTCGGGTTACCGATAAAAGATACTCAGACCGGTCTTAAACTTTTTAAATACGAAGCCTTGAAGGAAATTTTTCCTAAAATTTTAATTAAGAAGTTTGCTTTTGATTTAGAGCTTTTAATAAATGCCCACCACCTGGGTTATAAAATAGCTCAGGCCCCGGTAGTTTTAACTTCACGGAGAAAATACGGACGGATAGGGCTAAAGGCCATATACCAAATCTGGTGGGATACGATGGCTATATTTTATCGCCTGCATATTTTAAAATATTACGACAAGCATAATTCCCGTAATTTTTACTCAGAAAAGATGCAGAAGAAAAGGTTAAAAAATGAAGGTATCTATAATTATACCGCTAAAAAATGATAATGAAGATTTACGAGAATGTATAAAAGAATGTCTCAAACTTGATTATCATGATTTTGAAATTTTAGTTTTACCGGATAAAGAAGTTAATGATTTTGGTGATTCAAAAGTCAAAGTAATTCCCACCGGAGACATCACCCCTCCTAAAAAGCGCAATTTGGGGATGGGATTGGCCTCAGGGGAAATTCTGGCATTTATTGATGATGATGCTTATCCGCTTAAAGACTGGTTAAAAAAAGCCATCAGACATTTCCATGACGAGTCTATAGTTGCTGTAGGCGGCCCGGCCGTAACGCCTAAAAATGATAGTTTAAGGGAAAAAGCCAGCGGCTTGGTATTTTCTTCGTTTTTAGGGGGAGGGGGGTATACCTATAGATATGTTCCCCGGGGTTTAAGAGAAGTAGATGATTTTCCGTCCTGTAATTTTATCGTCCGTAAATCTACGATACAGGAGCTGGGAGGGTTTAAAACTAACTTCTGGCCGGGAGAAGATACGGCTTTATGCCTGGAAATTACCAAACAATCGGGTAAAAAGATAATATATGATCCAGAGGTATTTATCTATCACCATCGAAGGTCTCTCTTTATTCCTCATTTAAAGCAGGTTTCCAGATATGCTCTTCATCGCGGTTATTTTGCTAAAAGATATCCTGCCACTTCATTCAGATTGTCCTACTTTATCCCTTCGTTTTTTGTTGTCGCCCTTCTTGCCGGTGGAGTGTTAGCTTTAGTATTTCCTGTTTTAAGACCTCTTTATTTTTCCGCAATAGGCGTATATCTTTTTCTGGTGTTTGTTTTCAGTATAAAAAATAAGTTAAGCTTGATTCCTCTGGTTTTTCTGGGGACGATATTGACTCATCTTTGTTATGGCTTATATTTTATCAAGGGTATAGTGTCCCGTAAACTTAAGGAAGAAAAATAGTGAAAGTAATTATTTCTTATCCTCCTATAGATAAGACCAAAGGTTATGCTACATTAGGACAAAACCGCCAGTTTCAATATTTTCGTAATCCTACTTATATTTATCCGGTGGTTCCGGCTACCGCGGCAACTTTACTTAAAAAGAACGGTTTTGAAGTTATCTGGAACGACTGTATCGCTGAAGATTTAAACCGGGAACAATTTCTGGCATTTCTTAAAAAAGAGAAGCCGGATGTAATTGCCATAGAAACCAAAACACCGGTTATTAAGGAACACTGGAAAATCATTGATGATATTAAAAATGAGATAATACCGGAACCCCGGGTTGTCCTTTTTGGCGATCACGTCACGGCCTTACCCCGGGAATCCTTTGAAAATTCAAAAGTGGATTTTATATTAACCGGCGGCGACTACGATTTTTTACTTCTTAATTTATGTACTATCCTTAAGAAAGTTAAACTATCAGCCATCAGCCATCAGCCATTAGCCGGACTGGAGCCCGGTATCTTCTATCGGGAAAATGGGCAAATCAAGGACACCGGTAAATTTCAACTTAACCATACCCTTGACGATTCACCCTTTATCGACCGGAATTTGACTAAATGGTGGCTTTATGCTTATAAAAACGGTAATTATAAACGGACTCCCGGCACCTATATTATGTCAGGGAGAGATTGTTTCTGGGGAAAATGCAGTTTTTGCAGCTGGACGAACCTTTATCCCGGTTTCAGGGTGAGGCCGGTCGAGCATGTTTTAGACGAAATCGGGCATATAATTAATAATTATCCGGTTAAAGAGATTATGGATGATGCCGGTTCTTTGACTCCGGGAAAATGGCTGCGTGATTTCTGTAGCGGTGTTATAAAAAGGGGATATCACCGGAAGATTGGCCTTGATTGTAACATGCGTTTTGGCGCGGCGAACTTTGATGATTATAAATTGATGAAAAAATCCGGGTTTAGATTTTTACTTTTTGGACTGGAGAGTGCCAATCAGCAAACTCTGGACCGGGTTAATAAAAATTTGAAAGTGGAAACGATTATTGAATCCTGTAAGTTAGCCAGACGGGCCGGTCTTTATCCTCATATTACCATGATGTTCGGATATCCCTGGGAAACTTATGAGGAGGCTTTGAAAACTTTAAAACTCGGTAACTGGCTTTTAAAGAAGGGTCTGGCTTACACCATGCAGGCGACCATAGTTACCTGTTATCCCGGCACACCGTTATTTGAAGAATGTAAAGAGAAAAAACTGCTTAATTATCTGGATTGGTCCAGATACGATATGAAAGAGCCGGTTATGAAGATAGATTTTTCCGGCGAACAGTTGATGAATCTGGTTCAGGGGATGTACGGGGTTTCTTTTAACCCGGAGTTTATTTTCCGCAAAATTATTTCCATCAGGGATTTTTCCGATATTAAATATTTTTCCCGTGCCGCGGCTAAAGTCATGGGGCATTTATTTGATTTTAAATATAAAAGAAAAAAAGGGGAATGCGTATGAAAGGGATTATTTTAGCCGGCGGTAAAGCGACCCGGCTTTATCCGGCTACTAAAACAATCTGTAAACAGCTGCTTCCTGTCTATGATAAACCGATTATTTACTATTCCCTGTCAGTGTTGATGCTTGCCGGCATCAGAGATATTCTTTTAATTTCCAATCCTCAGGATAAAGATAATTTTGAAGGTTTATTCGGGAATGGTAAAAACCTGGGTATAAATGTTTCTTATGCCGTTCAGTCTGAACCAAAAGGGATTGCTGAAAGTTTTATTATCGGAGAAAAATTCCTCGGCGGGGATAACGTTTGCCTGATTTTGGGAGACAATATATTTTACGGCCATTATCTGACTCAGGTATTGAAGGAAGCGACGTCTCTGGAAAAAGGAGCCGTTATTTTCGGCTATTACGTGGAAAATCCGGAACGGTATGGTGTCATTGAATTTGATAAAGACGACAAGGCATGTTCTATTGAAGAAAAACCCAAAAAACCGAAATCAAATTGGGCGGTTACCGGTCTTTATTTTTATGATAATAGCGTAGTTGATATAGCTAAGAAACTTAAACCTTCCTGGCGGGATGAGCTTGAGATAACCGATATAAACAATGAATACTTAAAAAGAGGGGAATTAAAAGTTAAATTTTTAGGCCGGGGTTATGCCTGGCTCGATACGGGAACATACGATTCTTTAATTGATGCGGCTTTATTTATCAGAACCATAGAGAAAAGACAGGGATTAAAAATCGGCTGTATTGAAGAAATTGCTTATACCATGGGTTACATCAACAAAGACGCCTTATTTAAATTAGCCGGGAAGATAAACGGCAGCTACGGCGATTATTTAAAGAAAATAGGCAGTAATGAATGACCGGATACTTATATTAGGTAAAGGTTTTATCGGCGAGAGATTACAGGAAGAGTTAAAATGCAGTATCTCCGGTGAAAGGATTTTATCCTTTAGAGATGCAGAGAAAGAAATAAAAAAATATAATCCCGGGGTTTTAATTAACTGTATAGGATACGTCGGGGAAAAGAATGTAGACGGCTGCGAATTAAATAAAGATAAGACCCTTTTCGCTAATACCTTTGTTCCGGTTATATTAGCTGAGGTGGCTTTAAGGAATAAGATTAAATTAATCCATGTAAGCAGCGGCTGTATTTATCGTTTTGACGAATCCGACAATTTACCCAGAGAAGAAACGGAAATTCCCGATTTTCTTGATTTGTTTTATAGCCGGACTAAAATCTATACAGAGAGGGCTTTGGAAGTTTTAAGCTGGCAATTTGACATTTTAATTGTCAGGATCAGAATCCCTTTGGATAATCGTCCCCATCGCCGGAATTTGCTGACCAAGCTGATTGGTTATAAAAAGATTTCTGATAAACCTAATTCCGTTACTTATATTCCTGATTTCATAGAGGCTTTAAAGCATTTAATAAAGATTGAGGCCCGGGGGATTTATAATATAGTTAATAGAGGCGGTTTATTATATTCAAAGCTGCTGGACATTTATAAAAAATATGATTCCGGATTTGATTATAAATCAGTCAGTTTTAAAGAGTTGAATTTAGTCAGGAGCAATTTAATTTTGTCTGCGGATAAACTGGAAAAAACCGGCTTTAAAATGAGACATATAGACGAAGTTTTGGAAGAATGTGTCCGCAGTTACGTAAGCGGAAATAAATAATTATGAATACGACCGAATCATTTAAGAGTATTTCCTTCGTTATTCCCACCCTTAATGCTGAAAAAACACTGGAGGGGTGTTTTGATTCTATAATCAGTCAGGATTATCCCAGAGATAAAATGGAAATTGTAATGGTTGATGCCGGTTCCAATGACAATACCCTTGATATTTTCTATGGATATAAAGATAAGTATAAAGATTTAAATTTCGTTCTGGCTAATAATGCACTGAAAACCTCGGAAGCGGGAAAATCCGTGGGGGTCAATAAAGCCCGAAATGAAATAGTGGCCCTTATTGACAGCGATAACATTCTGGATGGTAATGACTGGTTAACAAAAATGACGGTTCCTTTTGAAAATCAGGATATCGTTGCTTCAGAACCGCTTTATTATTCTTATCGGAAAGAAGATGCCTTATTAAACCGTTATTTCGCTCTTTTAGGAATGAACGACCCCATCTGTCTTTTTTTAGGTAATTATGACCGCTATTGTTACTTAACCGGAAAATGGACGGGAGTAAAAATATCCTCCCAGGATAAAGGGGATTATCTTCTTATAGAGTTGCAGGAGGATAATATTCCTACCATCGGGGCTAATGGTTTTCTGGCCAGGAAAAAATATGTTCTTCAGACTAATTACCAGCCCTATCTTTTTGATTTGGATATGGTTTATCAAATGGTCAAAAATGGACATAATAAATTTGCTAAAGTTAAAATGGGAATCGTTCATCTTTTTGCCGATAGAACAGACATTTTTGCCAAAAAACAGAAAAGAAGGATTATGGATTATTTATTTTACGAAAGGAATAATTTTCGTGTTTATCCCTGGAGGAGAATAAACCGGAAAGGTTTATTAAAATTTATTCTTTATGTTTTTTTGATTTTCCCTTTACTGATAGAGACACTAAGAGGATATAGTAAGGTCAGGGATAGAGCCTGGTTTTTTCATCCTCTAGCCTGCTGGATTACTTTATACA
>CAZDKO010000028.1:0-21495 GCA_964506075.1 uncultured bacterium | reverse complement strand
TACCTGTCAAAAGCCACCTCATATTCACCGGTTAACTGGTGAGCGGTTAATTGGTTAAAAAGTAATATGGTCGTTAGTGAATAGTATTTAGAAGGATTTACTAAATACTAACGACTAGCGACTATTTACTGCTCACCAATTAACCAACCTACTTAAACGCCTCCGGATGCAATGCTCTGGCTACTTCTTCTAAGCCCTCTATTAGCCTCGGGCCCAGATTACAGACTATATCCGAGTCAATAATATAAATTCTCTCCTCTTTAACGGCTTTAATACTTTTAAATTGACGCCATTTAGCCAGGGCTTCTTTTCCTTCGTTTCCCATAGCCGTTAATATTATCACCTGTGGGTTTTGGATAGCGACTTCTTCAAGACTGTATCGGGGATATCTAAGGAGTGCATTTCTGGCGATATTAACCCCTCCGGAGAGCTCTATTATTTCATTAGCCAGGGTATTTTTATTGGCCGTAATGGTCGGCTCTATCCCGTATTGCCAGAATACTTTTACTCTGGGCCTATTTTTAACTTTTTCCTGGACCGTCTCCACGCGCTCTTTCATTTTTAAAATGAGCTCTTCCGATTTTTCTTCTTCGCCCAGTAACTTTCCGGACGCCCGGAGCATTTCATATATATCGTTTAAACGATAAATACTGTCAAAAACGAAAACTTTTATTCCCGCTTTTCTCAATTTTTCTATGGGCTTTTTTCTGTTTCCCTCTTTGGTTGCCAGAACCAGGTCTGGCCGTAAACTGATAATTTTTTCAATATTCGGGTCTAAAACTGTTCCGATTTTATCTTTGCTTTTTACCTCGTCGGGATACCGGCAAAAAGCGGTCACCGCAATTATTCTATTTCCCCCGCCTAAAGCATAAACTGTCTCTGTTGCGGAAGGATTAAGGGAAATGATTCTTTGGGGATAACCATCTACCTTTACCGCCCACCCCGTTGCGTCTTCAAGCTTTAATTCCCGGGAACAGACTTCCCCGGTCATAAAAATGGAACAAAGAATTAAAATCTTTAAACAATATCTGGCGTACATGTTATTACTTGTTTTCCGTAGTTTCTTGATTTAAAAATAAAAAAACCCAACCTCCAAAATGAGACTGGGTAAATTTCTCTCTCACCCCGGAGTTTCAAGGTCTCCTGACTCGTGGCTCAGTTGTTGTCAACCTTCCCATTTAGCCAGCCTGTATTTAGACCGCACCAAACAGTGGCTGCCAACTAAAAATTCCAAAAACACTTCCACTCACAGTTGCGGGGACAGTGCAGGATTTAAACCTGCTTCCCTTTTAATAAGTTTTCAAAGAAACATATAAAGACAATTATTGTAAAAGAACAACTATCTACCTCTAATAATACGCTTATAAACTTTTAAATATTCTTTAGCCGATTGTTCCCAGGAAAAATCAAATCCCATCGCCCGGACCATCAGTTCTTCCCATTCTTTTTTATTCTTATAGACAGAAAGAGCCCTGCCTAAAGCATTAATTAAATCGTCTTTACTGGCCTGATTAAATTTAAATCCGTTTCCGGATTTAGGACTTTGACTGTAGTCAACAATGGTATCATCTAAACCGCCGATCGCTCTGACTACCGGAATAGTCCCGTATTTTAAACTGTACAGTTGGTTTAACCCGCCGGGCTCATATCGCGAAGGCATAAGGAACATATCGCATCCCGCTTCTATCTTATGGGCTAGGGTATTATCAAAAGCTATTTTTACCCCGATATTCTGGGGATACCGACCGGCTAATTCAGTCAATAATTTATGATATTTTTTCTCCCCGGCACCTAAAACAACTAAATTACATCCCTGTTTCACTATTTCTTCAGCCGCGTCAACGATAATGTCAATACCTTTCTGGTCCGCCAATCTGCTGACCACTCCCAGTAAAGGAGCTTTTAAAAGAACCTTTAACTTCATTATTTCCAGTAAATCTTTTTTACATTCAACTTTACCCTTAAAATTTTCCTTATCATATTTGGTCTTGATAAGATTATCGGTGGCCGGATTCCAGATAGAATAATCCGCCCCATTTAATATCCCGTATAGCTTGTCCCGGTTTACGGCAAATAATCCTTCCAGCCCACAGCCAAACTCCTGAGTCAATATTTCCCGGGCGTAACTTTTACTTACGGTATTGACAGCTTCGGAATAAATTATACCGGATTTCATAAAATTGAATTTCCCGTAAAATTCAAGAGTATCGGGGGTAAAAAACTCAAAACCAATCCCCACCTCCGGCATTACTTCTCTGGAGAAAAGGCCCTGATAAGCCAGATTATGTATCGTGAAAAGTGTTTTCGTCCCTTTAAAGAAAGCGGAGATTTGTTCTTTGTGTTTTAAGTAAAATGGAGCCAGGGCGGTTTGCCAATCGTTACAGTGAATAATGTCTGGTTCGAATTTTAAAGCTATGGCGCTGCTTAAAACCGCATTGGAAAAAAACGCAAACCTGACCGCGTTATCCGGATAATCTCCCGAAGGCGTACCATAAAGAAATTCCCGGTTGTAATATTCATCTTTTCCTATAAAATAAAAATCTATCTTATCCTTCCGATAATGATAAAGAGAAAATTTAGGATCCCATTGGCCAAAGTCTGCTTTAAGATTTGCTTTAAGAAGCTGTATCTTAAAACCCTGATTTTTTATTATCTGACGGTAAAACGGGAGAAAAACACTTACCTCGCACTTTAATGCCTTCAGGGCAAAAGGTAAACTTCCCGCTACATCAGCCAAGCCTCCTGTTTTGGCAAACGGCGAAACTTCCGAAGAAACTAACAAAACTTTCAAAGGTTCCATTTTTATATCTCTGCCTCTCTCAAATACTTCGCCGACATCTCGGGTGAAACAGGATTGATAAAGAACCCGCTTCCCTCCTCAAAGCCGGCAATTCTGGTCAGACGGGGGAACATCTCTATATGCCAGTGAAAATCCTGTTCAATTGTCCGCCAGTATCCCCGGCGGGCAAATCGGTTGGGCGCGGCGTGAACGATATAATTATACGGCGGGTCGTTCAAAACTTTATCGTATTTCTTCAGTATTACTTTAAACATATCGGCTAAAAATTGAACCTTCTCTTTATTTTCGGGATTATAAAAATCTACGGCGTGGTTTTTAGGGAGAATCCATACTTCAAACGGAAAACGGGCGGCGTAAGGACAAAAACTGAGAAAGGCTTCATTTTCGTAAACCATCCTTTCCCCCCAGGACCTTTCCTGCTCAATCAAATCACAAAATATACATCTTTCCTTTAATTTAAAATAGAACTCCGCACCGTGAAGCTCCTCTCTGACCATCGTCGGGGTAATGGGAAGAGCTATAATCTGATGGTGGGGATGAGATAAAGAAGCGCCGGCCTCCCGGCCTTTGTTTTTAAAAAGAAGGATATAACGCAACTTCTGGTCTTTATACAAATCTTCAATCCGCAGCTGAAGAACCCTGATAACGTCGGAAATTTCATCTATGGATTGGTCTTTCATTTCTCTGTTATGGTCGGGGGTTTCAATAATAACCTCGTGCGCTCCATAATTAGTCATCATATCATGGAGACCGTAACCTTTTCTTTCAAGGGTGATATCAATTCCGCAAGCAGGGAATTTATTAGGAACGACTCTGACTTTCCACCCTGCTTCATTGGCCCGGGTGTTGGGTTCTCTCAAACTATATATTTCCGGAGGAGTCATCTTTTCTTTCCCCGCACAGAAAGGACAATTAGCAACATCATCCTGGAATGATTCTTTCGTTTTTGTAAAAACATCCGGACGGTTAACCCGGTCTGTAGCTATAATTACCCACCTGCCGACGATAGGGTCTTTTCTTAATTCTCCCATATGATTTCCTTTATGTCTCCGGTTTTATTTATTATATATAGCTGCGTATTGAAGGCGATTATAACAAAAAACATTTACAGGGTCAATTAAATTATTAACTCTTTTTAAGAAGACGCATCCCCCGTCGACAAATTTCTCTGGCATATTCAGCCCATAGACCCTCACCCCAATAACGGAAACAGCTGGTTTGAGAAATAAGCAAATAAAGAAGGGCCTCCCGGTAGAGCGGGGATGATTTATCAATTTGATTTCCATCAAAACGTTTGTGAAATTCAACGCTCAATTGATTTATGGGGTCTAATACCTTTTCGTAACCCTTCACCCAATTTTTATCGTTTGTCCAGGAGGCTTTATCAAGGTTAAAAGCACCGTATTTCTCTTTTATTCTATCTATGGCCCTATCAACCGCTCCAGGTGAATACGTATTGATGAATTCCCATATCCGGTGTTGAGAAACCGGCTGAACCGGAATAAAATCTTTCTCTTTTAGTCCCATTTTTTTAAAAAATTCCAGGTATTCAGACCCGTTCATAGCCACCACACCGTCTTCTCCCATCTCGTTAAAAGCCTTCTTATAGGCAGCCGGAAATTCATTCATCATTACCCCGCCGTTTTCACCGTCGCCTATCTGTAAAACATATGGTGGCACGTTTTTAGAGAGATATTCTTCCCGGTATTTTGTTTTGGCTTCGTAATAAGGCTGCATCTGTCCGACCAGTTTTGTATCCGAACCCTGGGTTTTTATTAAGACGGCTATTTCTTCCCTCTCCCCCAGAGAATTTTTAGCCGTTAGCCGGTGAGGTAAATAAGGGTTACGAATACCAGACCCGTCAAGATTTTCGATAGTGTGCTCCTGCACCATAAGCCATTCGTAGCCGTTTTCCTTTAAATTTTTTACGTATTCGTAACAAACGTCCGGATGAATAGGCAAATGCATCTCCGGAGAAGAAAAACCTTTAACCCGGCCGAGCGCTTCGTATCCGAAGATAGAAGCAAAATGCTCCCGCCAGGCTTTTATATGCAAGTTTATATCGGGAACCGGGGTTGAAGAAACAACCGCGTGCGACCACATTGTTCCCAGCCACTCTACGTAACGGTAATATTTTTTATGACTGGTAACCAATTTTAGATTATCTAAAATATCTCCCCTGCCCATCTGCCGCAACCCCCATAACAGGTTCCCTGAATAATCAAGCATAATCCGGGGATTACGCCCCGATCCGACAAGTTCCCTGATAAAATCTGCCATTCTTGAATAGCACCACAGAAATATTTTGGCATTATGGTTATCGTGAATTTCCGGATGTTCCAGCATATATTGAAGGTTACTGATTAGACCGGCGGTGGATAAATCATTCCCCCCGGCCGGAATGGTGGGTTGGTGCATATGAAGAGCTATGCCAAAAGCAGATTGAACGCCGTCAATAGAAATATTGGAAAGAGGCGCATAAAGAAAATTCTTTTCTTTACCTCTGTTTTTTTTAAACTCCGCTTCGTTACCGCATATATTGGGCAGACCGTTTATAATATCCTTCATTCTATTTAATTAAGTCTATAAAATAAATATTTTTAGCGATAATATTCACCGCAATTGATGTTCTGAAAGATGTTATCTCTAAACTCAACTTCACTCAACCATTCCCGGTCTATGCTTCGATTTAACATATCATCGTACAGACGGTTAAATCTATTAAGATGAAGTTTCACTCTCTTCTGGGCATAGGAAACCATCGTTCCTGTTTTCATGATAAATGCCCAGTCACTGGCTTGAGCCAGCAAAAGTTCCCGGGCCGCCTGATTAAGCGCTCGTCTATATATACTCAGCGTCTCGTGGGTAAACCTGGAGAATTTTTCTGCCAGTTGAACCATCTTTTCACCGGCTATATGTAAATGCCGATAAAGCCAATCATTACTGCCTTCAACCCAGACTTCATTATATCCCTTATAACCCCAGCTCGAATACGAAGGCAAAGCCACCTGATTGGTGGGATATTCATAAAGATATTCGGACGGAGTAACCATCTGGACAGTATTCTGGTCGTAAAATATTTTACGGGCCAAAAAATCTATCCACATGGGACCTTCAAACCACCAGTGTCCAAATAACTCTGCATCATAGGGAGCAATAATTATCGGTTTTCGGTCCATATGACCGGACAAAGATTCTATTTGCTTTTGACGGTTAAACATGAAATTACCGGCATGAATAGCGGCTTTTTCCCGGGCCCAATCAGGCATATAAGGCTGTTTATAATCGGTGTCTCCGGTTATCCGCCAGTATTTAAGTCCCGTATTGACCCTGAATCCGGAAGGATGAATGTACGGCTTAATATAATTATATTCTAATTCATACCCTATATCTTTGTAATACTCCCTGTAATCAGGATCGCCGGGATACCCTTCTTTAGAACTCCAAACTTGTTTAGATGATTCCCAATCCCGGGCAAAAGCGGCTACACCCGAAGGGCAATATATCGGTGCATAAACACTATAACGAGGAACAGGATCGGCATTTAAAATTCCGTGTGAATCAACGAAAAAATATCTGATGCCGGCTTCTTTTAAAATATTATCTACGCCGGGATAATAACCGCATTCCGGGAGCCAGAATCCCCGGGGATCCCTTTTAAAAGTTTTTCTATAATGGTCAACCCCGATTTTAATCTGCGCCTTTACGTTCTTCTCGTTAACATTAAGAAGAGGTAAAAATCCGTGCGTGGCGCAGGAAGCCACAATTTCCACATAACCCGTATCCTGAAAATTCTTAAAAGCCTGAACAATATTTTTATCGTATTTTTCAATAAACAATTCCCTGGTCTCATGGAGTTTACGATGATACATTAAAGCTACACCATGGAACCGAGAGTCGTAGCCGGTTCTTTCTACTTCTTTAGCGGCCAGCTCAATGAGTTTGTCTATATGCCTTATGTATCTTTTTTGCAGAAGGGGGTCCTGAAGCATGCAAACAAGGGGAGGGGTCAGCGACATGGTCACGCGAAAATTGACACCGTCTCTGATAAGCCGTTCAAAAACCTCTATGAGAGGGATATACGTTTCGGTAATAGCTTCATAGAGCCAATTCTCCTCAAGAAAATATTCTTCCTCGGGGTGACGAACAAAGGGTAAATGGGCGTGAAGCACTAGGGAAAAATATCCTTGGTACATATTTCATTCTTTCTTTATTTTTTGACATAGGTCCGGCGCTCTATATGAGTTTCTATCTGCCGGCTTTCTTCTCTATCGTGAGAAATGGCTTTGAATTCCAGAGGAAGTTTTCCGTCGGGAGGCAAAGCAAACCGTAAACTAAAAGTCCCGTCTCCCTGTAATTTAATTTTTTTATCCCCCAACCATAGTTCTGCGTCTGGTTCGGTCCGGCCGTAAACAATAACCTCTGTAGCCAATTCAAAAAAGAATTTATGAGCTTTTATCTTTCCCCCTACAAATTCGCTTGCTCCGCCGGGACCTTTAACCAGATTTTCGCTGGCACCTAAAATAACGAGATTCTGAGAAGAACCGATTGAAAGGATACTCTTAATAAAATAGTCCTTGGGAAGCATCTCCATAATTTTTCGTCTTCCCTCTTCACGCTCACCCTCAATAATAAAAGAATGCTGAAAAACCTCGCCATACATTTTGCCTAAACGCGGCGAGACTATATCTTTCAAAAAAGGGCTCAATTCAACATAGTAACGCTTCAGGTCTTCTTCCGTAAGATAAATTCTTCTTTTTTTAGTTTCGGTAGAAGCGGGTACCTTTTTCGTTTCGGTTGGCGGGGTCCGGATCGCCGAAACAATGTCGGGAGTGTCATAATTCTTATTATTAACTTCCATCCATATTTGTTCGGTCCGGGGCGAATAGCTCATCCGCGGGGTGTGAATAAAATTAGACCTGACCAGGGCAAAAAACCTTCCATCCGAAATGCGCAAACCTATTTCACCCACGTAGGAAACGTTATCATAGGGAAGATTAATATACCAGTTACTGGCATGAGAACCCACTTCAATATCAAAATAGCTATTGGCATTAGTGCCGTTAAAATCAACAAAGGTTATATCGTATAAACGTAAAACTATTTTAGCTTCTTTTATCTGTTCGTGGTCAAAATTATTTTTTAGAGATTCAATTGAGTCCGGGACAATTTCCCAGTAAGCGTATATCCAGAAGGGGTCCTTAACCATAAGTTTAAGAAAATTAGACCCGTAGTGGGAAGGAAGTTCATACTTATCTACCATGGGCCTTTTCAGGTCACTTTTTTCAAGCGGCTTTAACTTAGCCAGCGCTTGTTTTATTCTGAGCGTTTGTTTTATTGATTTTCTGCGGGGTAACAGTTTCCGTTTGGGTTTTTTGGCTGATAAAACTACCGTTTCTACCCCTTGCTCATAAATTCTTTTAATAACTTTTTTCTTTTTTTTCAGTAACAAACCAATCTCTCCTAATTTACCTTAAATAAGCTATCTAATTTTCATAAACAGCCAGCACCTGGTTGGCAATAATATCCCAGGAAAAAGCCGATTCTACCGCAATTCTGCCATTTTTTCCCATCCACCGGGCGTGCTCAAAATCCTGGAACATAGTACCGATACCCCAGGCTACCGAATCAGGATTAGGATAAATCTTTAATCCGTTCACGTCATGCCAGATAATCTCCCCCGGTCCGCCGCTTAAACTGGCGATAACCGGTTTCCCGGCACTCCAGGCTTCCAGTATCACTATACCAAAAGGTTCATTCCGGCTGGGTATACAAACGGCATCTGAAGCCTTGTATAAATCAACCAGTCTCCAGCCGTTAAGATATCCAAGGAATCTGGTAGCGTGACTGACCCCCATGGAACGGCTTTTATTCTCTACATCCCATCGCATTTCACCGTCACCGACAAAAATAAATTTGGCCTTATCATAATACTTTAATACCGAAGGAATGGCTTCAACGAGTAAATCCGGACCCTTTTGATACACCATCCGGCCTACAAATAAAACCACCGGGTCCAGCGGGCCAACATTATATAGCTTCCGGACAGCGGCAGGATCTATCCAGCCGTTAAAATTACGGGAGTTAATACCGTTATATATAACAAAAGACTTCCAATCCGGCACATTATACATCCACATAATCTCGCTTTTTAAAGCCTTGGAAACGGCGATAACTTTATCGGCACAAAATGTTCCGTGTCTTTCATGGTCTCTTATTCTGGCAGAATTGCCTCCGGAGAAATTATTGCCGCAGCGGCCGTATTCTGTGGAATGAATGGTTAATATCCCTTTATGCCCCCGGCCTTCTTTTATCCATACCATGGCGTTTGAAGTCAACCAATCATGGGCATGAACAATATCAAAACGGCCGATATAATCCTCTGTCTGGAAAAAAGCGTCAACAAAGGCACGGCACATATTGTTTATTTCTTCCACAAAATCATTACTGGTATTAAAAGGACAACGGTGATAATGCACTCCGTGAATTCGTTCATACCAGGGTTGGTCAGCTTTCCCCAGACGGGTAAAGACATGAACTTCATGCCCTTTCCTTTCAAGAGCACAGGCCAGTTCTGTAACGTGGAAAGCAACTCCCCCTACGCTTACGGAATGCATCGATTCCCAAGCAAAAAGAGCGATACGCATGTTAAATCTTCTTATTTTCTGTTTTCAGGGTTGGTTTATCTTGTATTTATTGATTGTACTTACTGATTCCCACTTCAATAACCGAATTTTCTGTTCCAAAGGAATTCAAGACTCTGTTGCTATTGTTGGGATCGCTTATCCAATTCCCATCAACCACAAACTTATATTCATATCGGCCCGGTTTAAGAATGAGGCTTTTCTTCCACAAATGGTCTTTGTTTTTTCTCATTGATATTGACTTATGCTCCCATTTGTTAAAATCACCGGTTATCGTAACCTTTTTGGCCTCTGGTGCAATAAGAGTAAAAGTTACTTTTGCCCCCTGAATATTTTTTATTCTTGGCATAATATTCACCTCCTGTCTTAAATTTGAGTAAACAGACTTTCGTGGGATAAATAGATTACTATAATTAAAGAAAAGAGTAAATAAGCAAATATACTTAGTTTATCAGATTTTTTAACCTATAATTCTAAGCAGATGGAGAGGAAAAACAGATAAATATTAACTGAACCGTATAATATTATAAACTGGCAATCCCTTCTTTCAAAGCGAATCTTATGAGGTTGGCCTGACTGTGTATATCCAGTTTATGCATTATGTTATTCCGGTGGACAAGAACGGTTTTTAAAGAAAGGTTTAATCTCTGGGCTATTTCCTTATTATGTATCCCTTCGGCAATCATCTGTAATATTTCTTTTTCACGGTCGGTCAGCATGGAAATGCTTTTAAGCTTCAGGGATTTTTTCTTTTTATATACATAATCCTTTATTAAAAAGGAGGAAATTCTGGAACTCAGAAAATATCTATCGGCATATACTTCTCTTATGGCCGGTATGATTTCATCTGCGGCGGTATCTTTTAATATATAACCTTTAACGCCATAATTTAGCGCCTTCTCTATAAAAGCATGATTTTCATGCATGCTTAAAATAAGTATTTTGATATCTTTATTTTTTTTAATGATTTGCTGGCTGGCCTCCAGGCCGTTTAAAAAAGGCAGGGTAACGTCCATAATAATCACGTCAGGACGTTTATCTAAAGCCTTTTCAATCGCCTCTTTCCCATTTGAAGCCTCAGCTATAATTTCAATATCTTTTTCGTTTGATATCACCGATTTAATCCCCTGTCTTACGATTGGATGGTCGTCAACTAATATGACTTTAATACCCATGACTAAAACCCCTTTAACGGTAAAATTACCGTTAATTTTGTCCCTTTGCCAGGAGACGATTCAACGGAAAAAACCCCGTTTAAAATATCCACTCTTTCTTTTATTCCCCGTAAACCCATCTTAGAAGGGTCGTATTGCCTGTGGTATTCTTCAACATCAAACCCTTTTCCGTTATCTACAACAACCAGCTGTAATGCTTTTTCGGTCTGGATTAAATCAATTTTAACCGCACTGGCCATTGAATGCTTTTTGACGTTATGGATACCTTCCTGAATGATTCTATATATGGTAATCTCTATATCTTCATTTAACTTGTCATCTTTAACGTTTTCGTCAAATTCTATTCTGATTGTATTGGATTTAGTAAATTGGAAAAAATATTCCCTCAAAATGGCCGAAAGCCCTAAAATATCAAACCCCGGCGGTCTCAGGTTTAAAGCCATTGATTTCATTCTGCCGGCAATTTCCTGAACCATTTTTCTATTTTCATTTATAACCGCTAAAGCCCTTTCAATATTACCTTCCTTCAAAGCCGCTTCCACTATGTTAAGGGCCGCACCCAGGGCTATAACTATCTGTCCGGTTTCATCATGTAAATCCCGGGAAATCTTTCTTTTTTCTTCCTCCTGCATCATTAATATTTTTCTATAGAAATCCCTTATTTCACCATGCTGATTTTCGGTTAAACGTGGTGACTGACTGTGGCCCGCCGTTTTTTTCCTTTTTTGAAGGATCATACGATTTCCATAAGGTTGTTCTATTGCCCGGTTGAAGGGATAAATCTAAAATTTAAACAAAAATTATTATTAACTTCTTTGGCAAAATCTACGTTCCAGAGAAAAAAGAGAGAAGAACATTGATAATTTAATTCATAGGCCCGCTCCGACTGCGAAATAGTTCTGACCGGAAAGTAGCAAACGTTTGCCGGTTCTTTAGAAAATTGAAAATCAAGGCCTAACTCCCCGGAAGAATCCTTGATCCCGAAATTAAAAATCGGTGGGGTATATCCTTCTTCATTCAGGTTCTTTTTATCGGCTCCTTTAAAGTGACAATGGTACCTTTCGGCGTTTAAATCCGGCATGGTCAAATTAAATTCCAGTCCGAAGACGGCCTGTAATTTAAATAAATCTTTCCTGGTAACGGCGCACCAGATAGATATTTCATTTTCAGCTTCCACCTTTATGTATTTAGACAATAGAATTTTTTGGCCTAAAAGTTTTGATTGCCGCTGTAAAATTAAGCTTTTATCCGCTATTTTAGCCGTATAGGCACCCTGGGAAAAATCGCCTATTTCTTCGTACGAAGAATTTACAAATCTCTCAAGTTTTAAATCTTTTTTAAGAAAGTAGCTTCTCAAGCAAAAACGGGGGTATCGGTCATAAAAAAGCATATTTTTAAAATTAGAATCTACAACTCTAAAATCATCATGGATGGTAGCAATCTTGGAATTATCCGATTTCGGCAGTGAGTGCAGTATTTTTTGGTGGTAAAATTCCTTTTTCCTGGAAAGGGTATTTACCAGGTTAAAGGAAAGGGGCCGGTAATCCAGTTCTTTTATGACCCCGCCGTCTCCGGGGTCAACATAAATAGAAAAATTATTGTTTTCTATAATAATTTCATCTTTACCGTCCGAATCAAAATCAAGTTTATGTATCTCAAACCAGCTTTTGTTAAATTTATGTTGAAGAGTATCGGCTATCTTTTCTGCCGTAATTAAATGATTATAAACCGCCCGTCTTAAATGATAAAGATAAAGCCCCCCGAAAACCCCGTGCCAGTAAGCACAGTTGCACTGGCCTGAGTAGAGATATTTTCTGGCCTTCTCCACCTCTTTTATTTTTTTAAGTTTGAACTGCTTTTCTATTTTTTCTATTTTGGAACTGACGTATAGCATTTTTTTGTGCATCTGGTCTGCTTCGGGATATTTCAAGAGAAAATTATTCCAGGAACCGCCGGACCACTCCATCATCTCCTGATATGAACCCTCCTTAATGAGTAAAGTAGCGGTCGGCTCATGATTCTTTAAATAATCAGAAAAATGCACCGGTTCAATCCAGTCCTTGTTCTGCCGCAGCAGATTAAAAAAATTACGCAACCACTGCTTTTCAAAGACCCACTCATAAGTACCCGGCCATTCGCCGAATTTTTCACCGTCGTCTCCATAGGTAAAGAGAAGCCTTTTCTTTTTTTCAGCCGCATTTTTAAAATAATCTATCGTCTCCTGCGGCAATCTAAAAGGTATGTTATAACGGAGTTTTTTATCGGACGGAAAAACAGCCAGTTTTTCTTTCCCTTTACCGGTTAAGAAATAACCGTGCATATCCTCTTTTTTGACTCCCGACCTTAATAAATGCTCGTCATCCACAATTAAATAACGCATCCCCGTCTTATATAGCGTCTCGGTAAGGTCAGGATGCCAGATGCGTTCGGGCAGCCATAATCCTCTGGGAATAAAATTAAATTTATTTTTAATGTGTTCAGACATCATTTCAATCTGACCGGTTAAATCCCTCCCGGGAATCGCCGTAAAAATGGGCTCATAATACCCCCCTCCCATAATTTCCACTTGCCGACGGGTAACCATATTTTTTATTAATTTTATTACTTCCGGATGTTTACTTTCCAGGTAATCCAGCAGACACCCGGAAATATGGACGGTGACTTTTAAATCTGAATATTCTGAAAGGAGCTCGAGTAAAGGTCTATAACAGGATTGATAAGCCCTCTCAAAGATATGGTCAAAGTTTCCTGTCGGCTGGTGAAAATGAAGCGCTATCGCAAAATATATCTTATTCATAATCTTTATTAAATTATTGAGCTATGATTAAATCCCTGATTTTATTGGCTATATCTCTGGCCGCCAATACGTTGTGATAAAAATCTTTCTTTTTGTCCTCTCCGGCTGACGAAAGATTAACCGCCTTATGGGCATTAAAAAGCGCTTCCTCCTGTAACATTAATCCTTTATTTATTAAATTAATATCCCATTTACCTTGCTCTTTATTAGCCCACCAGAATTGGCAGCTGTAAACAGCCCGGTCTAAAAGATTCCTGGCCAGCATGGCAAAACGGCCGCTTGATCCATCACTGCCTTTAACATTCACTGCCTGCTCAACTAATTTAAAACATATATTAAGGTGGTCCCACTGTAAATCATGAATGGGGTTCTTTATGTTTTTCCAGAGAGGAAAATAATTTTTTTTGGCGATGTCTTCTTTGGTGGTGCTCCAGGAAGATGGAATCGGCGGTTTCGATTTGCGCGAAGGAAATTTTTCCAAAAGTTCGCTTATAGTCAAAACTTCAATATGCGGGATATCTTTTAAGTCGGCAAATATTTTATTAAAAGTCTTGGAAAGAGAGATTTCCCGTTTAACCTTATGCTGGCGGTAAATTTTTTCAATGATATCTATCGTTTCATAAACCTCGGCCAGAAATAATTTTTCCCAGTCCTCTATATGATGCCCGAAGGTTTCGGCATCCATGGCGGTTATAATGTAGGTGTCTTTTTTGTTCTTTGAAAGATTAACCATCTCTTTTATGAAATTTTTGCTGTCCAGGTTATGGAAACTTATCTTATTGCTTAAAATATCATCCCGGTAAAACACTTTTAAAAACGAAGAACCGCAGGAAATCTCCGAAATAAAATCTACCGGCCACTTGTCTGTATCGGCTATGCCGCTTATTAATATCCATTCATACTCCATAGATTGGACAACTTTCGCCACGTCGGCAGAGTAACACATTTCTGGAGGGAAAAAACCGCGCGGTTTATATATATCTTTAAAGAAAAACTGATTGGTTTTTTGATTCAGTTTTATCTGCCGGCGCATTTCTCTTGAAGGAAGGAGAGGCAGTATCGCGTGGTATTTGGCTGAATCGACGAATTCAAGCTGTTTATTCAGAGCGAGCTCTTTTATATCATCTAAAATGTCTTCCGCACCGTGGTCGTTCAGCAATTCGGTCAGAACCCCGCAAATATTTATGGTTACTTTTGCTTTGGGATGTTCCAAAAACATCTTAAGGAGGGGCCGGTAAGATTCATTGCATATTTTCTTTAGGACGGCGTGATACTGAACTGGCGGCTGGTAAAAATGCAGGAAAGGGACCCAGTATATCATTTTTGCTCCTTTAATACTCTTGGTAAAGTTATTGAAAAAATTTGTTTAATAAACGCCGTGTATTCTATTTTGAAAAGATACATATAGCAAGTTTTTTTATTTTTAGATGGCCGCTTCTCTCGTCCGTTTAATTTACATCCGCCTCACATTTATAAATAAACCACGTATTCGGGGTGGTATAACGAAAGGAACAGTAACATGTAATCACGCAGATGCCTGGTCAACAGGAAATTCTGCTGGATATGTCTCCGGCCGTTTTCTCCCAGTCTTTTAGCGTAATCAGGGCTATTCAAAAATAACTTTATACCCAGAGCAGCTCCCTCAACTGAATGGCAGATATGGCCTGAATACTTATGGGTTATCTGAAGCGGGATACCGCCGACACCAGAAGCCACTACCGGTTTAGCTTTCCACAAAGCTTCAGTAACGGTCAGACCAAAGCCCTCCCTGATAGATTTCTGGATGATAACATCTGAGGCCCGCTGCAAAGCGTTGATTTCCAGATCACTACCTGGAGGAATCAGTAAAATATGAATATCCGGATCTTTGGCGGCTTTATCCTGAACCAGAGCCAAAACCTCATTTGATTCCGGATCGTCTGTAGCCGTCCCCCCGGCTAGAATGAGCTGACAATCATTATATTTCTTAACCAACCGGTAAGCCTCTATTACGCCGAGTGGGTCTTTTAAATAATCAAAGCGGGAAATCTGCGTGATAATCGGTTTATCTCGATTGATACCGTATTTTTCCAGAACCTTATCTATCGTTTCCCCGGGTAAGAGTTTATTTTTATCACTTAAAGGGTCGATAGAAGGCGAAATTAAACATTGACGGATACTTAACCGCTGCGCAAAAGCCGGAGCGGAAAAAACTGAAGCATCATACTGGGAAACGAACCGGCTTAAGAATCTCCATACTTTCCGGTTAGGATTGGAAATATCTATATGACACCGCCAGATCCAGTGGTTGTTATTTCTTTTCTTTATCAAGGCAATGGGTTGCGGGTCATGAATAAAAATGATATCACCGGAAATGTTCATCTCGGCAATATTCTGCCGGCTGACTTCCTGGAAAATTTCAAAATCGCGGTTTTCTAAAATCTGGGGCTTGCCATGAAGGGCGTTATGAAATTTTTTGGTCACCTGGAAAAATTCCTCGCTGCCTTTTATTACATCCCAGTGCGCATCTATGCCTAATTCTCTTAAAAGAGGAATCATCCGGTTTAAAATTTCTGCCACTCCTCCGCCGATAAAAGTAGAATTTATATTCTGGATACTCTTACCCTGAAGTCTCCGGGCTAAAAGTTTCAATTCCTCAATGATAGGTTCTCCCACCACCGGGATATAATCATCTATCCTTAACATAATTATCGGGCAATCCTTTCTTTAACCAATTTAACTAAAATCTGTCTTAAATCCTCCATGGTCCGGTTATAAGGGTCAAGACGGTCTATTTTATCGGCTAATTCTTTATCCCCGAGACAAAATCTTATCCAGCGGGAAAAATCATTTCTCTTTTTCCGGAGTCTTAACCGGGCTTCAAAAACATGGAAATAAATAGAGTTAATGGTGATTTTCTGGAGAATTTCCGCAAACTGCTTTAAGTTGTAAGCAACATAGGGGGTGGGCAAAACAAAACTTTTTGATTCCAGAAAATGGAATTCCTGCCCGGGATTGACAAATTTTTGCCGGGCCCGGGGGTGTTCTCTGATATAATTCTCTATCGTTTCAATTATTTTCATTCTCAGGGAACGAATTAAAAAAAACTGAACAATGTCTATACTCGCCAATTTCTCGCCTAATTCCACCTCACCCAGAAACTCGGTCACCCAGTAAGCAAAATCATTCGGCGGTTCCGGGGAAAGAGACTGGTGAATCTGCAAAAAACGGTGGGTGTGATGATAAATGGAAGAGCCGATAACCTGTTTTAAATGCTTGAGTAACTCTTCCAGGTTAATCGCCTTTCGGCCGGTCAACTCGGAAAAATGCAGCCGGGTAGAAAATTTAAACGGTTCTATCTTAGGCATATTTTCTTTCTATCCTTTTTAAAATTTCTTTCAGTTCAGAAACATTATTTATATAATACCGGGCTGAAGATGACCTGCCGGGGGGACCGATAAAAACAGATACCCCCTTTTTCCTTATTACCCGGAACATATCTTCATCTGTCCGGTCATCTCCGAAAACCACCGGAAAAGGAGACTCTCCCTTCCGGGATTCTTCTATTAAAAGGCGGCTCAAACATTTTCCTTTATCCCACGCTACCGGGGGACGAATCTCATAAACCTTTTTGCCAAAAGTAACTTTTATTTTCCTTCTGCGTTCTAACGGTGAGATGATATTATAGAATAGTTTATCTAACTTTTGCAAATCTTTTTTATCTTTTACCAAACGGAAATGGACGCTTAAACTTAAGCCTTTATTTTCCACCAGGGCGCCTTTTACAGAACGCAACTTTCCGGATAGAAGTTTATAAAGATTTTTCATTAAAGGTTGAGCTTTTTGGGCGGTGGGGTCAACGAAATTAACCTCCGGTCCTTTTATTTCTAACCCGTGATTACCGGCATAAATAACTTTCTTTAAACCAACCATCTTTTCTATTTCTTTTAATGGCCGCCCGCTTATAACCGCCAGGCTAAAAAAGGGATTAAGAGATATGTCCCTTAATAAATTTTTCATTGACGGGGATAATTTAGCCAGTTCCGGCTTTTTTACAATCGGCGTTAAAGTTCCGTCATAGTCAAAAGCCAGTAAAACATGCTTGTTTGAGTCCAGCAGTTTCTCTATCTTACGCCAGTGATGGAAAAGATTTTTCATAATTAATCGTTAATCAATAGACGTTAGTGGTTACTACTCAGCCGTTACCCATTATTAAGGAACGGTTACCCTTTGTTTCCGGAGTTACGTTGATAAGGAGATATCTCCCGCTTTTTCCAGGGCTATGCGCGTGAAAACAGGTCCGATTAGTTCATAAAAAACAGTGCTGGCAATAATAATTGTACTGATAGTATCTCCCCAGAAAGAAGGGAGAACCGACTTAGCCATTAAAGCCGCCCCCATCGCTACTCCAGCTTGAGGAAGAAGCCCCCAGCCTATAAAACGAGTAATTTCTTTATTACCTCGCCCCAATATCCCTCCTAAAGTTGCTCCTCCAATTTTACCCACAGCCCGGAAAAAAATATAAACTAAACCCATCCAGCTTAAACCCAGTAAAAGATACAATTCAAAACTGGCCCCGGCTAAAACAAAAAATATAAGATAAAGGGGGGTTTCAACTATCCTCAAGGATTCTAAAAAAGTAAATCCCTTGAGAGAACCTTCTTTCTGTCCCCTAGTAGAAAAAAGTCTTTTAATGAAACGAGCAAGCTGCCTATGGCGGAGCGGTTTTAAACTGCCCCCTGCTTCCGGATAGGTCCCGCTGATTTCCCCGGTGGTTTGTTCTAACGGGGTAGAACTGGCCTTCTCTATATTAACCAGAAACGCTCCAAGACACATATTGGTTAATAAAACCGAAAGTCCTAAATAGATAGCCAGCCCCGTGGTCAACAGAATTAAACCCAAGGTGTAAGTTAAAAGTTCCGCTGGCGTATGGGCAAAACGGGAGAGTTTTATGAAAATGATGGAAACGACCCCTCCTAAAATTAAAGCCCCGACTATCTCCAATACTGAAGAGAAAATAACCTTTACCATAAATAACCCGTTAATAACCTCTACGTGTTGAAGAAAAGCCTTAGATACGGCTAAAGACAAAGCAAAAATAATTAAACACCAAGCATCATCAATAGCCACCACACCTAATAAAACATCGGTAAAATAGCCTTTGGCTTTGGCTTCTCTGACCACGGCGATACTCGCCGCTGGAGCTGTAGCCGTAGCAATAGCACCGAAAATTAAAGAGATGTAAAACGGCGTCTTTAAAAATACCGTTAAACCTAAAGTAACCAGTATCCAGGGGCCAACGGCCCCCATAATAGAAACCCACATAACCACCTTACCCATTTTTTTGAACATGTCCCTGGTAAAATTCTGCCCCAGGCTGAAAGCAATTATACCGAGCACTAAACTGGAGATGAAAAATGAAGCCTTTTCGAGGTCTTCAGGTATTAAATTACAAACGGAACGGCCGATAAGAATTCCAATCAAAAGCCAGACAGTCACGGCGGGAATTTTAAATCTGAATCTCCTGGGAACTATCTTCAATCTATCAATTAGCTGTGGAACTATTAAACCTGCCAGTAGAATAAATGCCAGGATTAAAATAATATTCATTAAACGATGCCTTTATCTTTAAAAATTCCTAATATTATATCAAATAACCCGATAATACCGGTAAGATTTCCCTCTCTGTCAATAACAGCGATTTGTTCTTGAGAATGTAATTTCATAGAGTTATAAGCATCTTCGATATTTTCTTCTTCCTGAACACTAAGAAAATCAGTTTCCATAATATCATCAACAATAATTAAAAAACCCATTTCCGGAGAAATATCGGCATTCAAAATATCTTCCTGCGGTGCATCTATGAACGGCACTGTTTTAAGTATTTCCGGTCCCTGCGGCTGAAAAACCTCGATAAGATTTTTAAAGGAAACAACACCGGCTAAACGATTGCCGTTTTCCACTACCGGCACCAGAGGAAAAGTGTGAAAATTCTTAAAGAATTTGATTAAATCGGAAAGGTTTGTAGAACGTTTTACCTTTATTATATCCCGGTTCATAATTTCCTTTATTTTCATTTTTCACTCCTTAAATTCAAATTTTAACAAATCCGAAAGAATTTTACCCGCCCAGCGGTAGATGTTATTTTGCTGAACCACCTGTCTCATCTTTTTCATTCGTTCCTGCCGTTCCTTCTCAGGCATACTCAAGGCGTGAAATATGCCGTCGCTGAATGCCTCAGGGTCATAGGGGTTGATGAAAATTGCATCGGTAAGTTCCCTGGCTGAGCCGGTAAACTGGCTGAGAATCAGCATCCCGTCCTCGTCAGAACGGCTGGAAACAAATTCCTTGGCGACTAAATTCATTCCGTCATGAACAGAACTGACAATACAGACTTCTGCTAAACGATAAAGAGCCAGTAATTCCTTTCTGGAAAGATGCCTCCTCATTAAAATAATCGGCGCCCACTGGTCGGTAGAATGTTTCCAGTTAATTTCTTCAACCAATTTATTGATTTGGTCGTTCAGGTTTTTATATCCCGGAAGATGAATACGGCTGAGCACGCCCATCTGAATAAAAATAATTTTTTCTTTAAATTCCGGATGTTTTTCTAAAAATCTATCCAGCGCCAGAAGACGTTCGGGAATACCCTTGGTATAATCTATCCGGTCAACCCCGATAAGCAAACGAAATTGTGATAATGAATATTCTTCTTTAAAGGATTCCATCATCTCAATCACTTCGGAAGTCTGGGTAAGCTCACTAATCTCTTCAAAATCAACACTGATTGGATACGGCCGGACCAAGGTTTCATGTTCCCCGCGGACTATGGCTAATTTTTCCCGGTCGATTTTACACTCTATTTCCCTGTCAACAGTATTAAAAAAATTGTCACAAAAATAACGGATATGAAACCCCAGAAGGTCGTTGGCAAGAAGCCCCTCTAAAATTTGATGCTTTTCGGGACAAATCTGAAAGGCTTCTGCATTGGGCCAGGGGATATGCCAGAATTGAGCTACAATCAACTGGTTCGGAAGTTTATTTTTTAAATACTGGGCCAGTAACGTCAGATGATAATCCTGAATCCAGACAAAAGCTTTTTTATCTCCTACTTCTTCTAAAATAGCATCGGCAAATTTTTCATTAACCCGTGAATAATAATACCAGTCTTCTCTTCTAAAAATCGGACGCTGAAACGACATATGGCATAAAGGCCACAGGGCTTCGTTTGAAAAACCGTAATAATAGCCGTTTTCCTCTTCCTTGGAAAGCCAGACCCGTTTTAAAGTATAACTGGGGTTCTCGGGTGGAACTTCAATTCTACCTTTATTGTCACATACTTTACGGTCCGCATCACCCTGGCCATAAGCTACCCATATCCCCTTGCAGGCTTGCATAACCGGATCTAAAGCCGTAACCACCCCGCCCGGCCCTCTTTTACAATCTATTTTCCCTTTTTTATACATATGGGTGTAAGGTTCCCGGTTAGAAACCACGATAAATAAATAATCACCCATTCTTTCCCTTATTAAATCTTTAAGGTTTTCTTTAGTCCACATATTGGCATCCCCTTTTCTGTCTGGTAGTAGTCATATAAATTTTAATCTTTAGCCAACGCTCGTTTATATACCTCTAAAATGTTTTTAGTCACTATCTCTTTGGTATAATAAGCTTCAACCATTTTCCGGCCGGTATATCCCAAACGTTTCCTTAAAGATTCGTCAGCCATTAACTGGATAGTTCTGGAAGCTAAAGCTTCAAAATCTTTTACCGGCACCACATATCCGTTAATCCCGTCTTTAATAATTTCAGGCATACCCCCTGAATTGGTAATTATCATCGGTTTAGCCACAGCCAGAGCCTCCAGCATGGTTAAACCAAAAGGCTCTCCGCTGGAAGAAGGATAAAAACATACCTGGGCGACACCATAAATCTGCGCCATCTCCGCAAGCGAAAACATATCAATGAGTACATTTTTATTTAAATCCAGGGTGTTTATTAAATCTATTAAATAAGCGATATCTTTTTGCTGCGTTGCCCCCCAGTCAATTATATTTTTCGTTCCGGCTAGAACTAATACAGCGTTAGGGAATTTATTCC
>CAZDKO010000027.1:0-23339 GCA_964506075.1 uncultured bacterium | reverse complement strand
GGATAACTCACAGAGACGCTCTAAACCGGCTTTCCTAATGTGTAAATTATTTAACCAGTCTAACTTTCGGTTATCAAAAATAGCCGCCGCCTTGGTTAATCTTTCCAGAGAAAAAAGATTGATTAATTCCTCGGGAGTTTTAAATTCTTTCTCATCCGGAGGCGACCAACCCAAGAGAGCCAGGTAATTAACCAGCGCTTCCGGTAAATAACCGGCTTCTCTAAAATGCCTGATAGCCGTTGCTCCTTCGCGTTTACTTAAACGGTTACCATCCGGACCCAGAGTCATAGACATATGGACAAAGGAAGGCAATTTAAAACCTAAAGCTTCAAAGAGCAGAATATGACGGGGTGTATTGGAGAGATGATCTTCCCCCCGGATAACGTGGCTGATTTTCATCAGACCATCATCAACTACTACGGCAAAATTAAAAGAGGCCCGGCCGTCAGATTTAATGACGACAAAATCACCCATCCTGGAGGTATCAAAAGTAACTTTCCCGCGCACCAGATCATTGATTTCAATCATTTTTTCCGGAACCTTGAAACGTAATGCCGGCTTACGGCCTTCATTTAAAAAAATCTCTTTCTGTTCGGGAGAGAGGTTCCGGCAACGATTATCATAACGGGGCGTCTCTCCTTTGGACAAAGACTTTTCTCTCCTTATTTCCAGTTCTTCCGGCGTGCAGAAACACTGATAAACCAATCCTCTGGAAATTAAATAATCCGCCCACTTAAGATATATCCCTTCTCTTTCAGACTGCCGGTAAGGAGCAAACTGTCCTCCGGTTTCCGGTCCCTCATCCCAGATAAGACCTAACCATTTTAAATCCTTAATAATGCTTTTTTCATACTCAATATTGGAACGAGTCCGGTCAGTGTCTTCTATTCTAAGCAGAAATTTACCTTTATGGCGCCGGGCAAAAAGCCAGTTAAATAAAGCGGTTCTGCAGTTTCCTATATGAATTAAACCGGTGGGACTGGGCGCAAAGCGAACTCTAATTTCTGTATTCATAAATGTTCCTTGAAATAATAACCATTTATTTCAGCTAATACGTATCCGGGTGAGAAAACTATAATTTTATGTTAACGGGAAAATTTGCCTGATCCGGTACCTGAATTTCCAGAAAATTAATGAAGCTAAAATCATCTTAAGAATGCAACCGGGGAAAAAAGGAAGGAAACCCATATATATACCTTTAGAAAAGGACGCCCCGGTTAAAAGCATCAAGTGAACCACCCCCAGGAAATATAACGAGAGACTGCCTGTAAAAACACTGAATAATACCCAGAAAAAAGTGGGGTTTGATTTTAATTCCATAAGCCGGCCGATGACCCAGGCGCAAACTATAAAACCCAAAAGATAGCCACCGGTAGGACCGCTCAGACAAAGAACACCTCCGCCGGTGGTAAACACGGGTAAACCGGAGATTCCCAGAAAAATATAACTTAGCTGACTTAACGAAGCTAATCTTTTCCCTAAAAATAACCCGGCCAAAAAAATAAAAAATGTTTGAGCCGTTATCGGCACAGGAGTAAAAGGAAGAGGAACTCTGACAAAAGCACCCACGACAGTCAAGAAAGTAAAGGTAAATAATCCTGTAACGGCGGAGATGTTCTTATCAAGAATAATTTCTTTATTTAATTTAGTGGCGATGATATCCATACCCATTTTTATTTTTTCCCTCCCTGCCTGTCTTTTTCCTTAAGTAATTTATATTCCACGCTGTCAATCAAAGCCTCCCAGCTGGCTTCAATAATATTTTCCGAAACACCAACTGTTGACCAGCAACCTTCATGATCTGATGATTCAATTAATACCCTCACTTTAGCCGCCGTTCCCGCTTTGGCGTCTAACACCCTCACTTTGAAATCAGTCAGATGCATCCCTTTTAAACCGGGGAAAAATCTCTCCAGGGCTTTTCTTAAAGCACTATCCAGAGCATTCACCGGACCGTCCCCTTCGGCGGTAGTTATTTCTTTTTCTCCCTTAACCTTTAATTTAATAGTGGCTTCAGATACTAATTCTCTGGAACGATTAACCACTTTTACTTCAAACCCTTCAAGGTCAAAAAAAGGATGATACCGTCCCATCGCTTTCTTAAGCAGTAACTCCAGAGAGGCCTCAGCCGCTTCAAACTGATAACCTTCATATTCTAATTTTTTTATTTTATCCAAAATTTCCTGAGTCTCGGGGGTATCTTTAGTCAAATCCAGGTTTAATTCTTTAGCTTTTAAGAGGATGTTACTTTTTCCGGAAAGCTCAGAAATTAATATCCGCCGGCGATTGCCGACTAAATCAGGGTCAATATGTTCAAAAGAGCGGGGATTCTTTTTGACCGCATCCACATGAGTTCCGCCTTTATGGGCAAAAGCACTGTCTCCTACATAAGGTTGATTAGGCTTGGGAATAATGTTGGCCATTTCATCAACGTAACGAGAAACCTCTCTAAGAGAAGTTAATTTATTTCCTTCTAAACATTCTAACCCTAACTTTAATTGTAAATTAGGAATAATAACGCAAAGGTCGGCATTACCGCAACGTTCCCCGTATCCGTTAATTGTTCCCTGAACCTGGCTGACTCCGGCTTCTACGGCCACAATGCTATTAGCTACGGCCATCCCGTTATCATTATGCACATGAATTCCGAGCGGTACACCGGTTTCTTTTTTTACGGCCTTAACTATTTTCTGAATTTCACCGGGTAAACTGCCGCCATTGGTATCACAGAGAACCAGCCAGTCCGCTCCGGCGGCTTCGGCTTTTTTAAGCGTTTCCAGAGCATAATCCGGGTTTTCTTTATAACCGTCAAAAAAATGCTCAGCGTCATAAATAACTTCTTTCCCTTTAGCCTTAATGAGTTTAACCGAATCATAAATCATTTTTAAATTTTCTTCTAAACTCGTTTTAATAACTTCCCGGACATGGAGAATCCAGCTTTTACCAAAAATAGCCACCGCCGGTGTCTCTACCTGCAAAGCTATCTTTAAGTTTTTATCTTCTCCGGCAGAAATCCCGGCTCTCCTGGTGCTGGTAAAAGCAACCAGGACAGCGTTATCAAGTTTTATTTTCTTCGCTTCATTAAAAAAATCAATATCCTTGGGATTTGAACCGGGCCAGCCCCCTTCTATGTAATGAAAACCGAAGTAATCAAGTTTTTTAACAATCCGAAGCTTATCCTGAACCGAAAATGAAACCCCTTCACTTTGTGCCCCGTCCCGGAGAGTGGTATCGTATATTTTGACTTTATTCATTTTCACTTTCCTGTTCCTAAATTAAATTTACGATGAATCGCCTGTACCGCCTTATTAACCTCTTTCTCTCTGATAACACAGGAAATCTTTATTTCTGAAGTGCTAATCATCTCAATATTAATTTTCTGGTCAGCTAAAGCTTTAAACATTTCAGCCGCCACACCGGCGTGGGTCCGCATCCCCACCCCGACCAGAGAAACCTTGGCTATTTTATCATCAGCAATAACCCCTTGAGCTTTCAATTTGTGCTTGACTGTTTCCATTACCTCCAGGGCTTTTTTCAGGTCGTCTTTGCAAATAGTAAAAGAAATACTGTTTTTCCCGTTTTTACTGGCGCTTTGAATAATCATATCAACGTTAATATTTTTCTCCGCCAGACTGCCGAAAACATATGCGGCTACTCCCGGCCGATCCGGAATATCAACAATCGATATTTTAGCTTGATTTTTATCGTGAGAAACACCGCTAATAACAACTTTTTCTAACATGTTTTTTCTTTCTCCTCCTATTAAAGTTCCCGGCCGATCGTGGAAACTTGAACGGACGTGAATCAGCACGTTATATTTCTGGGCGAATCCCAGAGAACGCGTCTGCATTACCTGGGCACCGGATGAAGCCATTTCTAACATTTCTTCATAGGAAATACGGTCAATTTTTTTAGCCTCCGGGACTATTCTTGGGTCAGCAGTAAAAACACCGTCCACGTCGGTGAAAATCTCGCAACTTTCCGCTTTAAGCACGGAGGCTAAAGCTACGGCTGTTAAGTCTGACCCGCCCCGGCCTAAAGTGGTAATATCCTTTTTACTATAACCCTGAAAACCGGCAACCACAACGATATAATTCTCGGTTAAAAGTTTTTCTATCCTTTTTGTCTCTATCTTTTTAATTTTCGCTTTGGTATAGGCATTGTCGGTTACAATCCCCAGCTGATGCCCGGTTAAAGAAATCGCTTTGCCGCCTAAATCATGAAGTTTCATCGTTAAAAGAGAAATGGATATTTGTTCACCGGTGGAAAGTAACATATCTAATTCGCGGCTGGAAGGAATGGATTTACCGGAAATAACTAAAGCCGCGGAATACAGATAGTCGGTAGTATCACCCGGCGCCGAAACAACCACCACCACTTTATAACCTTTTTTATACGTGGCTATAATTCTTCTGGCCACATTTATTATTTTAGTCGGGTCCGGGTCTGATAAAGGTCCGATATCCATTGAAGACCCGCCAAATTTCTGAACGATTACGCCCATTCCAATCTCCGGTTATTTTTTCAGATTAATAAAATACGACATTAAATTATAGCCCTTACTAAAATGGATAGCGCTCTGCCCGGCTAATTTTTCCGAAAAAGATTTAAATTTATTTTTTTTCACGCCTTCCCCGCAGATTAAGAAAGGAACGGCTTCACGGGTGTGAGTTCGCAAACTAATCGGGGTCGGATGGTCGGGTAAAACCATAATTCTGAAATGTCGAAATTTACTAATGCCGGCTAAAACCTTCCCTAATAATCTCCGGTCAAAATCCTCAATGGCTTTTATCTTCGCTACAATATCACCGTTGTGTCCGGCTTCATCCGGAGCCTCTACATGAACGAAAACAAAATCATTTTTATTAAGACAATCTAAAGCCGCTTCGGCTTTACCTTCGTAATTTGTATTATAATATCCTGTCGCTCCGGGAACTTCAATAACCTTAAGCCCCAGATATTTTCCCAGCCCTTTTATTAAATCTACGGCCGAAATCACCCCCCCCTTCAAAGTATATTTTTCCCAAAAAGTCGGGAACTTAGGTCGTTTTCCCTGTCCCCAGAGCCAAATCATATTAGCCGGATTTTCTCCTAAATCGATCCTGACCCTGTTAATCTCGTGTTTCTCCAATAATTCTTTTGAACGTTCGGTGAGATCTCTAATTATAGCCGCCTTATCTCCTTGAGGCAGAAATTCTTTATAAGGTTGATTCAACATATCGTGCGGAGGCATACATTTTATACTGTCTATCACGTCAGTTTCTTTTTTAAATTTTTTCAAAAATTTTCTTTTAGCGTCATTTTCCTTTTCACTGCCGGCTAATCCGTGGAAAATTTTAATTTTAGCGACCATTAAATTTCTATAACTTACGCCGGGATAAAAATGAATGTCGGAATTCCCTAAATTTTTATCAATCATTTCCATAAGAATTTTAGACTCCTGGTTTTGAATATGACCGGCACTATAATCGGTCAAAAAACCATGGTCAATCGTAACCAAATTACAGCGAAAAGCTACCTCTTCATCAGCTAATTTTATTCCGATGCTGGCTGCTTCAAGCGGTCCCCGGCCGGTATAATATTTAGCCGGATCATATCCGAGCAGGGAAATTATGGCTACGTCACTTCCGGGCGTCATCTTGGGCGGAACATTCTTAGTTGTACCGATTTGACCTTCCTCGGCGAGTTTATCAAGATTAGGCGTTTTAGCCACTTCAAGAGGGGTTCTATAGTTTAAATTTTTAAGAGGATAATCAGCCATTCCGTCCGGAACAAGAACAATAAATTTCATTTTCATAATTTTTATCCATTCACCTTAAGGTCAATTTTTTTAATTACCGCTTCTATATCAGCCGGAATAACTTCCGGTTGCTTGACTGTTTTTATAGCCCGGTCAGGGTCTTTTAAGCCGTGTCCGGTTAAGATACAAACAACAGTTACCGGCCTCCCTATTTCAGCGGCCGCCTGATTAAAAAATCGGGCTTTATTCAGTTTAATCACACCCGCTACCGACGCCGCTGAAGCCGGTTCTACGAACACCCCTTCCAGCCCGGCTAAGAGTTTATAGGCTTCAATAATTTCCTCGTCGGTTACTTTATCAATCAATCCTTGAGACTCATCACGGGCGGCCTCGGCTTGTTTCCAGCTGGCCGGGTTTCCAATTCGGATAGCGGTCGCAATTGTCTCCGGTTTTTCAATCACCCTGCCTTCGACAATCGGCGCCGAACCAGCCGCTTGAAAACCTAACATTTTAGGTAAAGATTTTATTCTCCCTTTCTCAAAATACTCCTTATATCCTTTCCAATAAGCCGTAATATTTCCGGCGTTACCTACCGGCATAGCTTGAAAGTCCGGACCCCGACCTTCCAAACAGTCACATATTTCAAAGGCCCCTGTTTTCTGTCCTTCAATCCGATAAGGGTTTAAAGAATTAACCAAAGTAATCGGATATTTTTCTGTAATTTCTCTAACCAGGGTTAAAGCCTGGTCAAAATTACCTTCTACGGCTAAAACTTGAGCCCCATGAATCAAAGCCTGGGCAAGCTTCCCCAGAGCAATAGCTCCTTCAGGAATTAAAACCACACATTTCATTCCGGCCTGAGCCGCATAGGCAGAGGCAGAAGCCGAGGTATTACCGGTAGAAGCACACATAACCGCTCGGCTGCCTTCTTCTAAAGCTTTAGAAACGGCGACGGTCATTCCCCTGTCTTTAAATGAACCGGTTGGATTTAGACCTTCATATTTCAGATACAAATTAATTTTTTCACCAATACAAGCGGAAAGTCTTTTAGCCGCAATAAGCGGGGTGTTACCCTCCTTTAAAGTAATAACCGGGGTTTGGGGGGTAACCGGTAAAAATTCCCTGTAACGATTAATAACACCGGGCCAATTCATAATTATCTCTCTCCATTAACAATGGTTATTATGCTAAAACAATTATTGAGGAATCTCGTGGTCATCAAATAAATCGTCAGTCTCGTTAGTTCCAAGACTACAGGTAGGAAGCTCTCCTATTACACCCAGTGTATAAATCCCGTTGCTGGGACAAGCAGGTTCCGTTTTAATAAACCCCGGCACTATATCGGTCATATAGACGTCAGCGCCTATATTGACGTCGCTAGACCAGGCCCAGCGATCTTTAGCGGTATCTATCTGTCTGAGATTAATAACACAAAGCTTGGCAGAAGTCTCCTTTCTTGCCCGTAAATAGTTAGGCACAGCCACCGTTATCAGAATACCAATAACACAAACTACAATCATTGTTTCAACCAGCGTAAAACCGCTTTTCTCTTTCGGATTTAGTCTCTTCATTTAGATATCCTCGACCCTTATAGAAAGGGTCTTCCCTTTAACGACGGTAAGTTTATCTATCTCCACTAAAGCCTCTCTTACGCTTGCCTCAAGAGCCTGGTGAGTCATCATAATGATAGGAACTATTTTTTTACCCTCTTCTTTTCGTTTTTGCATTACTGAAGCAATACTAATCCCTTTATCTCCTAAAATCTTAGAAATTTTAGCCAGGACCCCGGGAGAATCCATGGTGGTAAATCTGACATAATAACGCAACTTTAAATTTTTTATATCCGTTATGGATTTACCGGAGGAACCGTCAAAAAACAGAGGGCTCACTTTTCCTTTACCCCGGATTAACTTACCGGCGATATCGCAAATATCACTGACTACAGAACTGGCGGTTGGAAATTGTCCGGCTCCGGCTCCGTAAAAAATCAACTCCCCCACTTTATCTCCTTTAAGACAAACCGCATTAAAAATGTGCTTTACCGAAGAAAGAAGATAATTAGACGGTAGCAACACCGGATGAACCCGGATTTCAATTTGACGACGTTCTTCTTTAGCTATAGCTAAAAGTTTAATCGTGTAACCAAGCTCGCGGGCATATTGAATATCCATGGGGGTAATCGATTTAATTCCCTCTACATAGATGTCTGACAGGCTGATTGAAGTTCCAAAAATTAACGAAGCCAGAATGACCAGTTTGTGCGCTGAATCCCATCCATTTATATCCAGGGTGGGATCAGCCTCAGCATATCCGCACTTTTGAGCTTCCTTCAAAGCTTCTTCAAAGGAACAAGATTTTTCCTCCATCCGGGTCAGGATGTAGTTACACGTTCCATTTATTATACCCTGTAACAGACTAATCCGATTGGCCAGCAAACCCTCCTTTATAGAACGAATTAACGGTATGCCGCCGCAGACACTGGCTTCAAACCCGATTTCCGCATTATGTTCTCTGGCTAACTTAAAAATCTCTTTTCCGTGTTTAGCCAGCAGGGCTTTATTAGCGGTTACTACGGCTTTGCCATTCCTCAAAGCCTCTTTGACGTAATCCCTGGCTGATTTTTCTCCTCCGACCAGTTCAACGACAATATCTATGTCCGGGTCAGACAAAATATTTTTTGCTTCCCGGCTTAAAATACATCTCTCAACTTTAAACAAACGCTCTCTTTTTATATCCAGATCAACGATTGATTTTAAATGTAAATCAGCACCTACCTTTTCTGAAAGATATTTTTCCCGGCTTTCTAAAATGTTAACGACACCGTCTCCAACCGTTCCCCAGCCGATTAAACCAATGTTTATTCTCTTTTTCATTACTCCCATCCTGATTATTTTCTTCCTTCACTGTTTATTTCTCAAATTGGTCGGGGCGACCCGATTTGAACGGGCGACCTCTCCCACCCCAAAGGAGTGCGCTGCCAGTCTGCGCTACGCCCCGTTAATTTATTCTAAAATAGCCTCAATAGATTTTAGCCCTTTCTTTATCTTGATAAGTAAATGCCGGGAATCCCCGGTTTTCTCATCGGTTATATTCTTATTGTTGCTCTCAGCTAATTTCTTTTTTGCACCGGCTACGGTGTAAAGATCGTCATATAAATATTTTTTAATTTCCAGACCTTTCCTGAGTTCATCCCGATGATATTTATGGAAATGTTTTTTTTCTCTCCGCTCTTGTTTAATTTTAAACTCTTTATCCCAGTAACGCAAGACATGGGGTTTCACCCCGATAACTTCACTGGCTTCCTTCAAAGTGTAGTATAGTCTTACCGGTGAATCTTTTTGTGCCGTCATCATTATCCTTCCGGTTTAGCCTGACGACTCATTAAATCTCCGACTGCCCGAAGAGGAGATTTCCCTTCAAATAACACCGAGCGCACCTCACTGGTAATAGGCATCTCTATTTTTACCTTTCGGGAAAGTTCATAAGCAACCCGGGAAGCATTTATACCCTCAACAACCATTTCTGTTCCAGCCATAGCCTCTTTTAAAGTTTTCCCCCGGCCGATTTCTTCTCCCAGCCGGCGGTTACGACTGTAAGGACTTATACACGTAGCAATTAAATCCCCAATACCGGAAAGACCGTTAAAGGTATCGGCCTTGGCCCCCAGAGAAACCCCTAATTTTCTTATCTCTACCACCCCCCGGGTTAAAAGAGCCGCTTTCGTGTTATCTCCATAACCCAACCCGTCAGAAATTCCAGCGGCGATGGCCACAATATTCTTCAAAGCCCCTCCCAGTTCCACCCCGATAACGTCGGAACTGGTGTACACCCGGAACCTTCCAGTCATAAAAACTTTTTGGATACACTCGGCTTTTTTTAAAGAAGATGAAGCCACCACCACCGAAGTAGGAATCCCGCGGCTGACTTCTTCGGCATGACTCGGACCGGAAAGAACCGTTAAATTGTTCTCCGGTAATTCCTCCTGAATGACTTCACTTAATCTTTTATTAGTAGATATCTCTAATCCTTTGGTACAACAAACCAGAAGAATATCTTTTCTTATGTTTTCTATTTTAAGATTAAGACAAAGTTCCCTTAAAGCAAATGAAGGAACAGCAATAATAATTAATTCAACTTTGTCTAAGACTGTATGAAAATCAGACGTAATAAATATATTCTCCGGGATTTTTATCCCCGGCAGAAACTTTATATTTTCTCTTTTGTTATTTAAAACCTGTGCGTAATCTTCAAATTTCTCCCAGAGATTTACTTTATATCCTTTTTCATAAAGGAGGATAGCTAAAGTCGTTCCCCAACCACCGGCACCTAAAATACAAACTCTGTTTTTATTCATTCTTTGAGAAACTTAATTTTCTCTCTTGATGATGAATTAATCTTTGAATATTACTTTGATGACGCCAGAAAACAAGAAAAGCGAGAATCAATCCAAAAGCAACATTCATAAATATAACCGAAGACTCAGCTCCTCTAAAATACACCCAGATAAAAAACGGTAAACTTAAAGCTGAAACTAAAGAAGCTATAGACACGTAACGTATAAGTAAAACTACTCCCAGCCAGACTAAAATTACATATCCAGCCACCTTGGGAAAAAGAGCCAGACAAACACCCAGAGTTGTCGCCATGCCTTTGCCACCTTTAAACTTTAGAAATAATGTCCAGTTGTGCCCGATAATCGCCGCCAAACCTGTCCCCAGAGGCAAAAAAAATGTTGCTCTATTCATCTGAAAAATATCCGGGGCCGATAGCAAAAACTCCCTGACCATCCAGACGACTATAAAACCCTTACCCATATCAAGAAGGAGAGTAATCAGTCCGGGTAAAATCCCGAAAACCCTCAGAACATTAGTCGCACCGATATTACCACTGCCCAGTTTACGAATGTCTTTCCGGCTGAATATTTTACCTATAATATATGCGGAGGGAAAAGACCCTATCAGATACCCCAAAAATATAACAAAAATAATTATAAGTATATTCACTTGTTCTCGTTAAGTAATTTACTGCCCCGATATATATAATGAAGACCTGAAACAACAGTGCAAATTACCGTTATATCCCATAAAAAAGAGGAAAACCTGAAATTTAAAAGAACGCTGATTACCGTAGCCATCTGAAAAAAAGTAGTGGTTTTCCCCAACCAGCTGGGAACAATATCTAAACGCCCGTTTATAAAATAAATAATTATTGCTCCTAAAACAATAATTAGATCACGGCTGATTATAACTATTACCACCCACGGAGGCAAACTGACCGGAAACTTAGACTGACTTAACGATATAAAAGCCGTAATCATAAGAATTTTGTCAGCCAAAGGATCCAGAAGACTGCCTAATTTGCTTTTTTCTTTTTTCGCCCGGGCAATTATTCCATCAACAAAATCAGTTAAAACAGCAATACTAAAAATAGAAAGGGCGGTTAAACGGAGGATATCGTTTCCCGGCTGGTAATAAATAACACAGGTTAAAAAAAAAGGAACTAAAAGGACCCTCAAAACGGTTAATTTATTGGCTAATCGCATATTTTTACCGGTAAGTGGCGAGCACCTCTTTTAATCTTTCTCCATCTAATTCTACTTCAACCATAATTTTATCTTTTCCCAGGAAACGAGTCCGTCTTATCCGGGCTTGCTGAATTAAATTTAACACTTCCAGTTTTGCCTGGGGATTTTTCATCAGCAGACTTCCCACCTGAACCCACGGGGTTACGTACATCTTTTCAACCTTATGCAGGAGGTTGTAAATAGCTTCATTATGGGCTTCTTTTTCGGCAAACTGCCTTACTTCTTTAGGATCCTCCAGACTTAAAAGAGGCTGTGCTTCTCCCTGAGCTCTAATTTTTGAAGGAATAGCTTCTTTAAACGTATACGCTATAGGGATACAACCTTCAATAAAAAAAAATAAACAAAGCCCTAACGAAATCTTTGTGATTTTATTCATATACCTAACTTAAGCTAAATACCAACTAATTTTGATAAATGTTCTTCAGCCGGTTTAAATTTAGGGTCAAGTTCCAATGTTTTGGTAAACATTTCTTTAGCTTCCAGAAGCATATTTTTACTTTCAAAAACTAAACCTAAATTATAATAGCCCTGGGGATTTTCCGGCTCTATCTCTATTACTTTCTTGAAAGCAGGCATGGCTTCATCATATCTCTGATTAAGAAAATAGAGCTTGCCTATATCCAGATAATCTTCCGCTTTTTTCTTTTGGCTTTTTTTCGAATTATCTATTTTTTCCGGTTTTTGCTCGCCGTTTTCTTTGGCTTGGTTTTTCATAATGCTCGTGCCTTTTAATCTGTTGAATTATTCCTTCTCTGTCCACTTTCTTTTTAAACCGCCGGAGAGCCTTTTCTAACGGCTCATTGGGTTTTATCTCCACCTTGGACAATTTTTTCACCCCTTCCCTCAAACACGTTATTTTCCCGCCTTAAATTCTTTATATACAATGGGTTAAATACTATATAACATATTATTTGAAGTAATATATCATAATGAATAATCTTTGTAAAGGTTTTTTTAGGACACTTATTCTTTCATAATTCCGCCGAATTAAAAATAACAACTTAAACGTTCTATCTACCGATTTTATTTAATCAAAACCAAAAATTCCTCTTGGTTTTTACTTGCCATAGTCAGTAGTTTAGGATATAATCGAGCTAATTAATGGGAGTGATAAAGTTCCTTCGTTCCTTTTATAAATGGCCAATTAATACCAGATAAAGGCGTTTGCTGTTTTAGTTTTTCTAAATTTTAAGGAGGCATCAATGGGGAAAAAAGAAAAGGTCTCGCCACAGACGATTTTCTCGATAGTCAAAGACAAAAAAATTAAAATTATTCAACTCTGGTTTACCGATATTTTAGGAATTCTTAAATGTGTTTCTATTACTATTGACGAACTGGAAGAAGCTCTCCACCATGGTAAAGGTTTTGACGGTTCCTCAATAACCGGTTTTGCTGAAGCGGAAGAAAGCGATATTCTGGCTAAACCGGACCCGGCTACTTTCCGGATAATTCCCTGGCATAACGAGAACCCCTGTATTGCCAGAATGTTTTGTGATATTCTCACACCTGAAGGAAACCCTTATCCGGGAGACCCGCGTTACGCTTTAAAAAGAAATCTCCAGCGGGCTCAAAAAATGGGATTCAGCTATTATGTCGGCCCGGAATTAGAGTATTTCTACTTTAAAAACAATAAGTCAACAGAACCTCTGGATGAAGGAACCTATTTTGAGGTCATTCCTAATGATTTAGCCAATTTCCTGCGTAATGAAAGTATCCAGGTACTGGAAGAAATGGGAGTTACTATAGAAACAAGCCATCATGAAGTCGGCCCCAGTCAGCATGAAATTGACCCGAGATATGATGAAGCTCTGGATATCGCCGATAGTATTATTACCTGTCGCATGGCTATCCGGGAAATCGCTCAGCGTAACGGCGTCTACGCTACCTTTATGCCTAAGCCTTTATTTGGTGTCAACGGCAGCGGAATGCATGTTCACCAGTCCCTTAAAAAGGACAATAAAAACGCTTTTTTCAGTAAAAATGACAAATATCATCTTTCCGAAACGGCCAAGCAATTTATTGCCGGGCAACTTAAACACGCCCGGGAAATATGCGCTTTAACGGCTCAGTGGGTTAATTCATATAAACGCCTGGTTACCGGTTACGAAGCCCCTGTTTACATCTCCTGGGCACAACGAAACCGAACCACTCTAATCAGGGTTCCTCATTACCGTCCGGGAAACGAAGGAGCCACCCGGGCGGAATTGCGCTGTCCGGATCCCGGCTGTAATCCGTATTTAGCTTTTTCAGTGATGCTGGCAGCCGGTTTAGAAGGAATTGAGAAAAAATATAAACTGTCCGACCCGGTTGAACCAAATATCTATAAAATGGAAATGTCGGAGATAGAGAACCGAAATCTTATTTCTTTACCGGGCAGTCTCTATGAAGCTATTAAAGAAACAGAAAAAAGTAAATTTGTCAAAGAGGCCCTGGGAGAACATATTTTTAATCGTTTCCTGCTGAATAAAAAGAAAGAATGGGAGGAATATCGTATTCAGATAACCCCCCATGAATTAAAAAAATACCTGCCGATTATTTAAATTTTAAAATATTTTCGGTACCGCCGGCATCTGGCTTTTAAAAGCTGATTTTTTAATTGTTTCTTTTACCCGCCTGATAAATTGTGGAGAAAAACCTTTATTTTCAAGCTGCCGGGGGCTATAGTTTCTATCTATCATAAAATAAAGCAAAGAATCAACCTCTTTATAGGTAAATCCCAGTTCGTCCTCATCTCTTTGCCCCCGCCATAAACCGGCGGTAGGAGTCTTATCAATAATTAAGCGGGAAACCCCAAGATAATCAGCCAGACTATAAATCTGGCTTTTATATAATCCCCCCAGGGGTGCCAAAGCACAAGCTGTATCTCCCCAGATAGTCCCGTAACCTAAAAGAGTTTCGGTCCGGTTACTGGTTCCCAAAACCAAAGCATTAAAAGAACGGGAATAATCATAAAGAATAATCATTCTCGTCCGGGCCATAATATTTCCTTTCCTGATTTTATCCTGTGAACAGCCAACCAAAGAAACAAGTTTATCAACGGCTCCGGCAATTTTTACCTTTCTAATTTTTATATTAAGTTTTTTGCCAATTTCTTTAACCAGGGCAAAGTCATCCTCAGATTCTTCTTCATAATAAGGAAGCCAAAGGCCTAAAACATTTTTTGCCCCTAAAGCCTCTACGGTCAAATAAGCCAGAACCGTGGAGTCGATTCCTCCTGAAAGACCAATAACTGCTTTAGAAAATCCTCTTTTTCTGATTTCTCTTTTAATAAATCCGACAATATGTTTTCTTACTTTAGAAGAGTGTATTTCAAAATTTTTCATCTTAAATTCTCCTTCAACAATTAGCCAAATTTATTTTTCCCCAGACAGCAATTTTTTTGTCTTTCATAACCAGAATACCCGTAATTCCCGGGATACTTTTTCCCCAGTTCAAAGCCCGGGAGATATCTTTTACGGCTTTTACCCGGTTGCCTATGGCTGTTGCGGCGGCATCGGCTAAAGCGGCCCGGGAAGAAAGAACCACCGCCGCATCCGCCCGGCCGAAACTCAAGGAATGCCCCAGGGTCCCGGAAGAAGTACAGATTCCTAAAGGTGAATCCTCAGGGCAAATTTCTAAAGCTAATTTATCAGCAAAATAAGTATTTACCGTGTAAATCCTGACTTTTCTTTTTCTGGTTATCCGCATAAAAATATCACCGCCATTTTCAACTAAAACCTGGGAGGAAAAAGGATATAGCGATTCACCTACTTTCTGAGCTAAAACGCCGGCTACGGTGGCCATCGGCCCTACCCCGGCTAAAGCTGAAGTTTCCACCATTTCCTGAATTAGAGCGGGAAGGCGGCCTTTTAATTTATATGGCTTAAGAGTCGTTAAAAAATCGGGATTATCTTGAATAAAACCCTCCAAAATCCTGCGGTTCTCTATAATTGCTGTCCGCGCCGTATCGGTTAAATCCTTATCAGCCGAGATTAAAAGGTCTGTTTCTTTTTCTATAACACCAAAATTCACTAAATCAGTGCTACCGATAAAATTACGGTACATCCGTTCTGAATACATATTATTTTTATACCCCGGAGAATTTGATTTTTACTTATAAAGGACGAAAAAAGGATTAAAGGAACAAATTAATTCAGCTTATAGACAATAGGAACCTTAACAAATAATTCCTTAGCTCTTAAATTTTCAGGAAAAGGAGGGAAAGGGTTAGCTTTTTCAATAGCAGCAACAGCCGCCACATCCAGAATTGGACTGTTGGATGAATTAACCACGTATACATCTTTTAAATTACCATCCGGTAAAAGAACAAATCTTATCTGGACTGTTCCCTCTACATTCTGGGCAAAGGCAGATTTAGGATAACTTATTTTCTTAAGAATACAACTTCTCAGAATATAAGCATAATTAGAGGTTAAACTTGAAGAAGATTTTTCTTCGCAACCGCTTAAATCAAGCTCTAAATGTTCTACCGCAGATACGGTTTCTTCCTGACTTTTCCAACCGGTAATTTTGCTTACAATACTGTTACTTTTTTGGTAATTTTTCCCTCTGCTTTTATCTGCCGCCAGAACAGGGATACGGAGACTGTTTGAGTGATTACGCACCGCCTCTTTATTTAAACCGTAAGAATACTTATTATGCATCTTATTAAGAAGAATTACTTCAACAAATTTATCCTTCAAAAATTTATTTTGAGGCGTGGAAAAAAAAGGGAAAAAACCCAACCCCAGATGAATACACAAAGAAATAACGCAACATATTTTGATAAGTGAATGACTGGCCAACTTTTCCTCTGTTTTTCTTTTTTATAACACCTTCCCTTTTTTTTGTCAATGATGATTTTCAAGTATTATTTAAGTTATGTAATTCCCCGTTCAATAAAGATTTAAACTTTCACGGATATATTTTCACTTCGTCTTTAATGCTTATTTAACTGATACAGAAATTTTCCAGCGGGGTATTATCGGATGGGAAATTGATAAACCGAATTTACATCAGAGAAGTAAACTTATTTTACCCTGGCGATTCTATAAGGAGGCCAAAAAATAAACATCGCTTTCCCTTGAATATTTTTCTCGGGGACAAATCCCCAATAGCGGCTGTCTTCACTATTTAAGGTATTATCTCCTAAAACAAAGAAATGCCCTACCGGAACTTCAACTTTACCGCTTCCGTAGTAACCCTCGGAAGAATAATAAACATTAGCGATTTCTTCAGGCTCACTAATTTTAAGATTATCGATATAGATATCTCCGCCCTTAATCTCGACTTCTTCACCACCGAGAGCAATGAGTCTTTTAATAAAATATTTCTCGGGCTGTTTCGGAGCGCGAAAAACAATTATATCCCCTCGTTCAGGTCGGTGAAATCTATAGATGAACTTATTGACCATGATACGGTCATTAATAGGCTTTGACATAAAAGTAGGAAACATGGAGTCAGAAGGGATTTTAAAACTCTGAATAATAAAAGTCCTGATAAATAAAGCCAGAACCACAGCAATGATTATAGTTTCTATGTATTCCCGGATGATTGCCTTTTTTATCTTCATTTAATTTTTCCTGCCTTTAAGATATTATCAACCAAATATTCTCTTTTGTAACTATAAAATTCCGGGAACCGATTAAATTGTCTTGTCAACCAGTTGCTTCCCCCCGGATATCAACTCCTGGACATCATTATCAGAATGAGCTTCCGCATAAATACGTAATTTTGGTTCCGTACCGGAAAACCGTAAAAGAAGCCAGCTGTCATCTTCAAGGATGAACTTATAACCGTCTTTCATATTAACCTTTTTTATTCTCTTAGTCCCTAACGTTTTGGGTAAAGGGCCTTTAAGTTTATTGGTGTACTCTTCTTTTTTAGACGGGGGATATTTCAAATCCATCCTTTTATAAAAAAACGAACCGTATTCTTTCTCTAGATCTTTCAAAATTTCTCTGAGGGACTGCTTTCTTCTGGCCATCATTTCTAAAAGAAGGGCTCCGGAAAGAATTCCGTCTCTTTCAGGCGGCCGGCCTTTAAATCCATAACCACCACTCTCTTCTCCGGCCATAAGAATATCCTGGTCATTCATAAATTGAACGGCATGTTTAAAACCGATGGCAGTTTCATAAACCGGCAATTTAAATTTCTGGGCTATCTTATCAATCAAAAAAGTACAAGCCAGACTCTTGACAACTCCCCCTCGCCAGGGACGAGTCTCAAGTAAATTAAGCAAAAGCAGAACAAAAATTAACTGGGCATTAATATAATTACCGTCTCCATCAACTACGCCTAATCTATCGGCATCACCGTCGGTAGCCAGGCCGATATCAGCTTTTTCTTCTTTTACTTTCTCCATTAAAAATCCCAGATTTTCAGCAATCGGCTCCGGGTTAATACCGCCGAAAGAGATATCCCGTTCATGGCGTATCATTTTAAAATTAAGCGGAGTTCCGCTAAAAGCAAGAGGTAAATAATTCCCTCCCGCTCCGTACATATCATCAATAATAACTTTCAATTGACAATCCCTGAAATGATTTTGTTTTATATATTTTTTTATCCCTTCCAGGTAATCAGCACTAAAATCCTGCGTTATAATTTTAACCGCGGCGCTTTCTGCCTCTTTAACCTGGCTTTTACCCAGTAAACGTTCAATCTGATTAGTTACTTCTTCACCTACCGGGCCGCCAAAATCACCTTTTATTTTCAACCCGTTATATTCAGCCGGATTATGACTGGCGGTAATCATTATACCGGCCTTCGCCCGATCTAATTTAATTTTATAAGAAAGGACCGGGGTAGGAACAAAATCCCGGGAGAGTGTTACGGTAAAGCCGTTAGCGGCTAAAACCGTAGCCACTGCTTTAGCGAATTCGGGAGAAAGATTGCGCGTATCAAAACCGACGATAATTTTACCGGTCTTAAAATAATCAGCGATAGCCTGGGTGATACATTTTATATTGTCAAAATTACAATCTTCATTAATAATTGCCCGCCAGCCGTCGGTTCCGAATTTTATGCCGGGAAAATTGCTCATATGAACTACATCAGCCTTCCTGATTTTTAATTTGTGACGTTTTACCTTTTTTGTCTATAAATATCTTTGCCAATTCTTCTTACGTTTTAATTTAGCGACAAGCAGCTTAATATCCTGAACGCGACTTTTATCGCAGACTAAAATAGCGTCTTTATCAACTATAATCACTAAATTTTTTATACCCAGAGTCGCCACCAGCTGTTTATTACTCCAGATAAGACTGTTAGATGTTTCATAAGGGACGATTTCTCCGATAAGCACGTTCCCGGAAGCTTTCTTCTTCTGGAATTTTTCCCAGGTCGTCCAGGAACCGACATCCTCCCAGAGAAAATTTCCTTCTACGGTCCAAACGTTCCGGACTCTTTCCATTATCCCGTAATCAATAGAAACTTTTTTAATCTGCCGATATGTTTTCTTTATAAACTCTTTTTTAAACCCGGCGTTTATTTGAGACAATAATTTCAAATGTAAAGGCAGATATTCATTAAAAGCGGCTAAAATATCTTTAAACTTCCAGATAAAAATTCCGGAATTCCAGAGATACCTTGAATCGGCATAAAACTTTTTCGCCCTGGCTAATTCGGGTTTCTCAATAAATCTCTTTACTTTAAAAACCCCGGGAATCCCGGGATGAGAATAACCTTTCTCAATATAGCCAAATCCTGTTTCCGGACGGGTAGCTTTAACACCGATTGAGACCAGTCCGTTTTCCTCCCGGACTAAATTAATTCCCCGGCGCAAACTATTTTTAAATTCCCCTATTTTCCCTACCCAGTGGTCAGCCGACAACACTATCATAACGGTGTCAGAGCCATAAACCTTTTCCATCTTAACCGCTGCCAGACCTATAGCGGCAGCGGTATTTCTTCCCTCCGGTTCAGTTAAAAGCTTAAAAGGCGGTTTTCCTTTCCATAATTTTCTGATTAAAACCGCCTGTTCCTGATTAGTCACCACCCATATATCTTCAGTCTTTACTATACCAGTTAATCTTTTAATGGTTTGAGAGAGAAGACAATCTTTACCGGATAACCTCAGTAAATGCTTGGGATTATTCTTACGGCTTTTAGGCCAGAAACGTTCTCCCCGGCCACCGGCCAGAACTAAAGCAGTTATCATTTATCTATCCTTACAAAAACTAAATCTTTAAGCAGGTGTCATAAACTTGAAAATCCCTAAAGATAAAAAGAATAGCAGAATCGACAGGTTTTATCGACTCTGCTGACTCGCTAAATATTAAAAAATATAATTATTTCTTTTTAATTCCTTAGATAAAAACAAGATTATTTGTTCGTTTATTTCGATTCCTTCCCCATAATTCTAAACATTGAAGTTCCGCAAGAAGGACATTTACCCTTCATTGCTTTGCGTCCTGTTTTCATGGTAACTTCTTTGGCATCTTTCATTTCTTTCTTTGCTTTACATTTAACACAATAGGCTTCCATAGCATTCCTCCTCCCATTTATTATTTTTAATTTACAGAAATTATCGAAAAATTTGTCGGATTTTTACGGCCTTCAATAGTTTTTAGAAATATACCACACCTATATATAAATTGCAAACTAAAAATTTATTATTGTAAACTGATTATCCTTTTTCTAATGCCTTGATTAAAACCTTAACAAAAACTCCTGTTTTTTCCAAACAGTCTTTTTTGTTTAAGTTTTCTTCTATCTTTTTTATAATGGCGCTACCCACTATAACACCGGAAACTTCCTTAAACGCCGCCAATGTTTTAACCTGCTTTGGGGTAGAAATACCAAACCCTAAAGCTATCGGTAGCTTTATCTTATTTTTTATTGTTTTAAGAAATCCTTTAATCTCGCGGGAAAAATTTTCCCTTTCGCCGGTTACCCCCAAAAGCGAAATACAATATACAAAACCGGAACTTTTTAAATTAACTTCCCGGATTCTTTCTGGCGTGCTGGTCGGAGCGACGAAAAATATCAAATCCAAATTTTGTTTTTTAAATAAAAAAAATAATCTGCCGGCTTCTTCCGGAGTCAAATCAGGGATAATCAATCCGTCCAGTCCAGTTTTTTTGGCGGCGGACACAAAATTATCCAGTCCAAAACGTAATACGGGATTGTAATAAGTCATAAAGAGCAAAGGAATTTCCGATTTTTCTCTTACCCTTTTTACTAAATTAAAAAGTTCCTTCAGGGAAACATGATTCTTCAAAGCTCTTTGTCCGGCCCTTTGAATAGTCGGCCCGTCAGCAACAGGGTCAGAAAAAGGAACGCCAATTTCAATCATATCCACACCTTGTTTTTCCAGTTCGTAAATTAAAGATTCCGTAAAAGGCAGGGTTGGATCTCCTCCCATCACGAAAGCGATAAAGGCTTTTTTATTTTCTTCACCCAACTCTTTAAATTTTGCAGTTATTCTGCTCATTTTTTCTCCCAGTTTCTGATTAAATCAATATCCTTATCTCCCCGTCCGGAAAGACAAACTACCACTAAATCATTCCGGTTAAAATGCCCGGCCATTTTTTTTAAATACGCGATCGCATGAGACGGCTCCAAAGCGGGAATAATCCCTTCCAATTGAGATAGTAGATAAAATCCGGCTACGGCCTCCTTATCAGTAACCGCCACATATTGAGCTCTACCGGCATCTTTAAAGAAACTGTGTTCGGGTCCCACTCCGGGATAATCTAATCCGGCTGAAACAGAATGGGTGGGAAGCACCTGTCCGAATTCATCCTGCATCAGATAACTGAAGCTCCCGTGTAAAACCCCAACACTGCCGGTAATTAAGGTGGCGGCATGTTGACCGGATTTAATACCTCTTCCCCCGGCTTCAACGCCGATAAATTTAACCCGGTCATTACGAAAAGGATAAAACAGACCCATAGCATTACTACCACCGCCTACACAGGCTAAAAGATAAGTCGGCAATCGTCTTTCCGCTTTTATAATTTGTGCTCTGGTTTCCTTCCCGATAACAGATTGAAAATCTCTAACCATAACCGGAAAAGGATGCGGTCCAACCACAGAACCTAAAACATAGTGGGTAGTTCGAACATTGGCAACCCAATCACGCATAGCTTCATTGATGGCGTCTTTTAACGTTTTAGTGCCGGAGGAAACACTATTAACTTTCGCCCCCAGAATTTCCATCCGGTAAACATTAATCTCCTGCCGTTTTATATCTTCCTCTCCCATATAAACTTCACAGTCTAATCCGAAAACGGCCGCCGCCGTCGCCGTGGCTACACCATGTTGTCCGGCTCCGGTTTCAGCGATAATCCGTCGCTTCCCTATTTTTTTGGCCAGAAGAACCTGCCCGATAGTATTGTTAATCTTATGCGCTCCGGTATGAGTCAAGTCTTCCCTTTTCAAATAAATCTTTACCCCGCCTAAAAATTTTGAAAGTCTTTCGGCGTAATAAAGAGGGGTTGGACGTCCGGCGTAATTTTCTAAATAATATTGAAATTCTTTCTGGAATCCCCGGTCTTTTCTGGCTTTATAATAAACCCGGATTAATTCCTCCATAGCCGGCATTAATGTCTCCGGCATAAACTGTCCTCCAAACCGGCCGAAATAGCCTCGCTTGTCCGGTTGTTCAGAGATAAAATACGCCCTATTAAATGTTTTCTTCCCGTTTCTTCTTCTGGATTTTAACATCTTAAGCTCCTATTTTTTTTATCTTCTGGGCATTAGCCAAAGCCAAAGGCATGATGTCCAAAGCTGAAAATATACCTAACCCGCCGCGCAAACATGATTTTTCAGAAAAAGTTTTTACTTCATCCTTTCGGCACCATTGGGAACGTAATAAAACCGGACAAGGATGCCAGCTGTGTAATTTCAGGGCGGCCGGGGTAGAATGGTCGCTGGCCACCACTAAAACGTCAGGATTAAGCTCTAACAACTCAGGAATATGAGCATCCAGTTCTTCAATGACCTTAACTTTTCGGTCAAAATCTCCATCTTCACCGGCGCTATCGGTTTTCTTAATATGGACGAAGAAAAAATCAAATTTTACCAGGTTCTCTTTTAACGTTTTAAACTGTTCGGAAATCGTTTCCCCGGTTTCAATAATTTCCATTCCCAGAAGCCTGGCTATGCCTCGATACATAGGATAAACGGCAATCGCCGCGGCCTTTAACTGATAGACCTCATTCATCCGGGGAAGATGCGGGTGACGGGCGAATCCTCTCAGCAAAATCATGTTAGCCGGTTTTTCATTTTTGAGGATATCTTTCACCTCGGCTAAAAACTGATTAACCATCTTAGCTGTGCCTTCGGCCTTTTTATCCAGAGCCTTAACGGCTAAAGGAGGAACCCCGGTAAGCTGAGGATCAGAATCAGCCAGAGCGTCAGAAAGACCTTTTTTTCTAAAAATTACTACCCCGCGGTGTTCTTTTTCCGGACGGACGAAAATTTTTACGTCTTTGCTCTCTATTTTATCTTCAATTAACCGGCACAACTGAGCCGCTTTACTGGTAGGAATTCTTCCGGCTCTCCGGTCTGTTATTATTCCGGAAGAATCCAAACTGGCAAAATTAATCCGGGCGGCTAAATCATCCTTTTCCTGTTCAAAGCCTATTCCGGCAGCCGATAGAGCGCCGCGTCCGATTTCATATTTAATCGGGTCATATCCAAATAAACTCAAGTGTCCGGGACCACTTCCCGGAGTAATCCCCAAAGCGACCGGAACGCTTAAACCGCAAACAGATTCTTCAGCCACTTTATCTAAATTAGGCGTAGAGGCAAATTCTAATTCTGTCTTACCTTCCTTAGAAGGCAATCCTCCCAGGCCATCTACAACTAAAAAAACAATTTTTTTCTCATTCTTTACCGCCAGTTTTGAAATCAATTCTAAAGAAATCATACTAACCTCCCGACTATATTAATTTATACGCCTCATAATGAATAAATCTTCATAAATCATTTTAACCCGGGGGCCAACCCATTTTTCTTCCGCCTAAAAGGTGAAGGTGAAGATGAAAAACAGCCTGCCCGGCGTCTTTATTACAATTAGCCACCAGACGA
>CAZDKO010000026.1:0-23739 GCA_964506075.1 uncultured bacterium | reverse complement strand
TCAAAAATTTTTTTATCACCTGAAGAAGCAGTACAAACGCAATTGGATTTTGGAGTTGATATCGCTATGGTGTTGGATGAGTGTTTACCATATCCGGCTTCATTTCAGGAGGCCAGTCGGTCGGTTGATTTAACTTTAGACTGGGCTGAACGCGGGCGGCAGCTTTTTTTAAAAGAGAGAAAGGAAAAACAGTTATTGTTTGGTATTGTTCAGGGAAGTACTTATCCCGAACTTCGCCACCGATGTGCCGAACATTTAATTAATATCGGGTTTGATGGATATGCCCTGGGAGGAATAAGTGTGGGAGAGAACAAAAACCTTATGTTTGAAATGGTTGAGGTAACAGTTAATCATCTTCCAGAAGATAAACCTCGTTATTTGATGGGTGTGGGTACACCTCTTGATGTGCTCAGAGCCGTGGAAAAAGGGGTTGATATGTTTGACTGTGCTATCCCTACCCGAAATGCTAGAAACGGAACAGTTTATACTTATCAGGGGAAAATGAATTTAAATAACGCTTCTTATATTGATGATTTTAGCCCCATAGAGAAAAATTGTTCTTGCTATGCCTGCCGTAATTTTAGCCGCGCTTATATTCGCCATCTTTTTAAAGGCGGTGAAATTTTAGCCATGAGATTAGCTACCTGGCATAATCTGCATTTTTATACCCAATTGTTAATTGAAGCCCGCCGGGCAATTTTAGAAGATAGATATGCGCAGTTTATAAAGCATTTTACGGATAATTATAAGGGATAAGATGGAATAATGGATAAAAAAGCAGAAATTTAAAGATTATATAAACTTAGAAGAGGAGGTACAATTATGCTGAATGTTGCTTACGCTATGGGTACTGGCCCCGGTGGACTGAATTCCAGTAATTCCGGAATAGTCGGTTTTTTACCTATAATCATAATCTTTTTCATTTTTTATATTCTTTTAATTCGTCCCCAGCAGAAGAAAGAACAGGAGCGTCTTAAGATGATCTCCGCTTTAAAAAAAGGGGATCAGGTAGTTACTCAGGGTGGGATTTACGGCACCGTGGCCGATTTAAAAGAAAATAAAATAGTCCTGGAGGTTTCTGAGCGGGTAAAGATAACCTTTTCCAAAAATGCTATATCTCACAAAGTATAGAAAAGACGATTTGTTCTTGACAGGGAGTCTGGTTAAAACATATAATAAATAACTTAATTTTTGCAATACTGGCGTGGTACCCAAGTGGCTAAGGGAGCGGTCTGCAAAACCGCGATGCGTCGGTTCAAATCCGACCCACGCCTCCATTTTGGCGGATAGCTTATAGCAGATGGCTTTTAGTTGGTAATGTTTGCTATAGGATGTTTACCGTAAAGGCCGGGATGGCGGAATTGGTAGACGCCTGGGACTTAAAATCCCATGCTCTGTAAAGGGCGTGCCGGTTCGAGTCCGGCTCCCGGCACCAATAACTAGAATTGGTTAACTGGTGATTGGTGAGCAGTAAACAGTGAATAGTCGTTACTAAATACTATTAACTACTGACTACTGTCTACTAACTACTAACTACTGACTACTACCGACTATATAATTCATTAACCATTTAACCAAGATAATTGTGTCCCGTTAGCTCAGCTGGTCAGAGCGCCGTCTTGACATGGCGGAGGTCGTCCGTTCGAGCCGGACACGGGACACCATGATTAACCGCGAGTGGAAATTAGTTAATAATACATATAGCCTCAACCCAAAATTGCAATTACTAATCACCCACTTAAATTTACTATATTTTCTCCAATTTATATTATGAATATAGCCAATAAACTGACGGTTTTAAGGGTTTTTCTTATTTTTATATTTATGTTTTTTTTGTTTTTTCATAACCCCTGGGCTAAATACGGCGCTTTATTGATTTTTCTGGTAGCCGCGTTAACCGATTATTATGACGGGAAAATTGCCCGGGAGACTAATTCGGTGACTAAATTCGGCATTTTAATTGATCCTTTAGCTGATAAGATGTTAATAAGCGCCGCTTTTATTTCTTTTGTGGAAATGGGGATTATTCCGGCCTGGATGGTGGTTATCGTTATCGGAAGAGAATTTGCCATTATGGGACTGAGAACTTTAGCCGCTTCTGAAGGTAAGATTCTGGCGGCTGAAAGATTAGGCAAGCATAAAACTATTTCTCAATTTAGCATTATTATAGTGATTCTATCTTTTATCGCTTTAAAAAATACTCTTTCTTTTCTTCTAAAAGGTTTAGCTCCTTATCTGGAGAGCTGGTTAAAAATCAGCATCAACGTTTTTATGCTGGTGGTGGTTTTTTTAACCGTTATATCCGGGCTGAATTATATCTGGCGGAACCGAAAATTGTTAGAATTATGAAACCGAAAGAGGATTTCTGGGTTAAGACAGTTGTTACCGGTTTTGGCTGCGGATATTCTCCGATTATTCCCGGAACAATAGCCAGTTTGCTTGGCTTTTCTATTTATTGGATAGTCAGGAATTTTATTTTTATTTATGGTTTAATTTTAGTTTTATCCCTTTATGCCGGTTTTATCTTTATCCCCAGAGCGGAAATAATTTTTAAAAAGAAAGATGATAAAAAGATAGTTATTGATGAAATATTTGGTATTCTCTTGTGTTTTTGGGGAGTGCCTTTTATAAATTGGTTTCTGGGACTTACCGGGTTTTTGATATTCCGGGTTTTAGATATCTTAAAGCCGCCTCCGGCCAGACGGATTGAAAGTTTAAACGGAGCAAGCGGTGTTATGCTTGATGATTTTTTTGTAGCGTTATATACAAATTTAGTTTTAAGAATGATAATCGGTTTAGCCAGATAAGAAAAACATTAAAATGGTCCAAATTGAAGTTATAAATATCGGTTCGGAATTACTTGACGGAACAAGAGTTAATACTAATCTTATCAGTTTAGCTGATTATTTTAACAAGTTAGATATTACTATAAACCGGGGGGTTATAATCGGAGATGATGAAGAAGAGATTTTAGAAGCGATCAGAGATTCTTTTAATCGGGTAAACGTGGTCATTACTACAGGTGGTTTAGGCCCGACGTTAGATGATATGACTAAAAAGGTTATTACCAGGTTTTTTAAACGGCGTTTAGTCGTGGATAATAGTATTCTAAAAAACATTGAAGATTTCTATAAAAAGGTAAATATTTCTCCCCCCCAGTTTGTTTATAACCAGGCTTTAGTCCCTCAAGGCAGTAAAGTTTTACCTAATTTAAAAGGAACGGCTCCAGGTTTAATTGTAGAAGAAAATAATAAGGTATTGATTGCTTTACCCGGGGTCCCTGAGGAATTGAGTTATTTAATGGAAAAAGAGGTGATTCTCTATTTAAGCCGGAGGGTTAAATCCTCAGCTAATATCACCTATGCTTTCAGGATATACGGATTAAGTGAGGCTGAAATCAGTCAAAAGCTTGATGATATTTTAAAACGGAATGAATTTAAATTTTCTTTTTTACCCCGGCAGAATGAAGTTATTCTGAAAATTGAAGCTAAAGGTAAAAAAGCAACCGATTTAATTGGTGAAGTTGAGGCCTCTATCAGGAAAATTTTAGGTGATGCTATTTATGGAGTGGGAGAGGAAACTTTAGAGGGAGTAGTCGCTTTATTGTTAAGTATGGGAAAAAAGAAAATAGCCGTGGCGGAATCTTGCACCGGTGGTTTGATTTCTCATCGTTTAACCAATATCCCCGGCAGTTCCAATTATTTTGAACGGGCTTTTATCACTTATAGTAACAGGGCAAAAATAGATATGTTAGGAATAGATGAAAGGATTTTAAAAGAAAAAGGAGCGGTCAGTCAGGAAATGGCTGAGGCGATGGCTTTAGGTGCCAGGGAAAAAGCCAAAGTCGAACTGGGTTTAGCGGTGACCGGGATTGCCGGTCCGGGCGGAGGAAGTTCAGATAAACCGGTTGGCCTTGTTTTTATTTCTCTGGCTACACCAGAGAAAGTAATAACCCGGGAATTTCATTTTGAAGGAGAACGGGAACTTATTAAAAATAAAGTGTCACAGGCGGCTCTTAATATGGTTCGCTTAACTTTGATTAAAAATGAATGAAGGCAAAATTAGAAGTTTTATTGCTGTTGCTTTATCTGAACCGATTGTTAAAAAAATAGAAGATCTTCAGGATAAACTGAAAGAAACAAAGGCTGATGTTAAATGGGTTAAACCGGATAATATTCATCTTACTTTAAAATTTCTGGGCCATATCAGTGAAAAAGAAATACCCAAGATAAATATCAGTTTGCAAAAAATTGGAGAGGCGTTTATTCCCTTTTCTGTTTTTATTGAAGGGGTGGGATTTTTCCCCAACGCCGAAAGCCCCCGGGTTATCTGGCTGGGAATCAGTAAAGGGAGTGAATTGTTAAAAGAAATTAATAAGAAGATTGAAAATGATTTATCCAAAATTGGTTTCCCCCGGGAAGAACGTATTTTTAATCCCCATTTAACCTTGGGCAGATGTCGTTCGGCCAAGCATAAAGACAGGTTGAGCAAGATGGTAAAAAAAGGCGACTTTTTTATTGGCGAGCTAAAAGTAGAAAAACTTTCCCTTTACAAAAGTATTTTGACGCCGCTGGGTCCCGTTTATACCTTATTAAACGATACGCGGCTGGGAGGTTAATGATTATGAAAATGATACTGGTTAATTTTTTGAAAGCTTTTTGTTATGTGGTTAATGTTTTCCTGATGATTTTTCTGTTTATTTTTATTATGAGACTCATTCTTGCCTGGGTTGGGCCTGATTATACTTTTGAATTAATCGGATTTTTAACGGAACAAACGGTCAATTTAACCGGTGAGATTTTACATGTTCCCGTATTAAAATATGATATCAGGCCTGTGTTTGTAATTGCTTTTTTATTATTTCTTAAATTTTTTATAATCTGGCTGATTGTGGACATAAACAGAAAAGTAGAAGAGACAGAGCGGCCTCGGGGATCTTTATTCTAAGAATAGCAAATTCAGGAGGGTCAAATGAAGACGATAGAAAAAATAGAATTAGCGGCTAAAGCCGTTGACCAGAAGATTAAGATGCGCCCGGAAGTAGCCATTATTCTTGGTACCGGATTAGGTGCTTTGGCTAAAGAAATTTCTGATGAGAAAATTATTCCCTATGAGGAAATTCCCCATTTTCCTGTTTCTACCACAGTAAGTCACGAAGGACAATTAGTGGCCGGTAAAATCGGACAGAAGAAGATTATTGCTCTGCAGGGAAGATTTCATTATTACGAAGGTTATTCTCTGGAAGAAATTATTATTTCTATCCGGGTGGCTAAATTGTTAGGGGCAAAAACACTTATAGTTTCTAATGCGGCCGGAGGAATAAACCCGCATTTTTCCATGGGAGACCTAGTTTTGATTACCGACCATATTAATTTTATGGGGGTTAATCCTTTAATCGGACCTCACCATGAAAAATTAGGACCGAGGTTTCCGGATATGTGTGAACCTTATAGTCAGCGTTTAATAGCCCTTATGGAAAAGGTGGCTCTTGAAGAAAGAATAAAGATTAAGAAAGGCGTTTATATTGGCGTAACCGGTCCTAACCTGGAGACTCGCGCTGAATACCGTTTTATGCGTTTAATCGGAGCGGATATGGTGGGCATGTCGACTGTTCCGGAGGTAATTGCAGCGGTTCAGGCAGGATTTGAAATATTGGGAATTTCCTGCATTACCGATATTTGTCTTCCCGATGCTCTTAAACCGGCCAATATTGAAGAGATTTTGAAAGTGGCTAATGAAGCCGAACCCAAACTGACTAAATTAGTTAAGAAATTTCTACAGGAACTAAAATAAGTAGATAGCAGTCAGTAGACAGTAGTTAGTAGTCAGTAATGTTTTTAATCGGTTTAACTTAAATTTTTAAAACCGGAATCAAATTATGGATTACAAAGAAACTTTAAATTTACCCAGAACGGATTTTCCGATGAAAGCGGAATTAGCCAGGCGTGAGCCTGATATAGCTAAGACGTGGGATAAATTGAATCTTTATCAGAAATTACTGGATAAAAACGCCCGGAAGAATAAATTTATTCTTCATGACGGTCCGCCTTACGCCAACGGCAATATTCATATCGGACACGCCCTGAATAAAATCCTGAAAGATATTATTGTAAAATATAAATTTATGTCTGGATTGAACGCTCCTTTTGTTCCCGGCTGGGATTGCCGGGGATTACCGATTGAACACCAGGTAACGAAAAAACTGGATAAGGAAAAAAATCATTTAAGTAAAATAGAGATAAGAAAGAAATGCCGGGACTATGCTCTAAGTTTTGTTAATATCCAGAAAGAAGAGTTTAAAAGACTGGGGGTAATGGCAGACTGGAGCAATCCTTATTTGACTCTGGATTTTAGTTACGAATTTGAGATTCTTAAGGTTTTTGCCGAATTGGTAAAACGTAAACAGGTATATAAAGGGTTAAAGCCGATTCAATGGTGTCGGCGGTGTGAGACGGCTCTGGCTGAAGCAGAAGTGGAATATAATGATAAAGAATCGCCTTCTATTTACGTTAAATTCCCGCTTAAAAAGGAGTTTTATGATGCGGTATTACCGGGGGTTAAATTACCGGTTTATGTTTTGATCTGGACAACTACGCCGTGGACTTTACCGGCTAATATAGCCATTGCCGTAAAGAAAGACTTTGAATATGTATTAGTAGAAATAGAAGATAAGGAAATTTTAATCCTGGCTAAAGATTTATGGAAATCTATTTTTGAAAAAGCGGGTATCAGAAATTTCAAAGTTTTAAAAAATCTCAAAGGGGAAATTTTAGAAAATTTAATTTGCCAGCAACCGCTTAACAAGAGAACCTCAGTTTTAATTTCGGGAGAACACGTTACCAAAGAAGAAGGAACAGGTTGTGTTCATATTGCTCCGGGGCACGGGGTGGAGGATTATGAACTGGGATTAAAATATGACTTACCGGTTATTACCCCGGTCGATGATAAGGGGATTTTTACCCCTGAAGCCGGTGATTTTTCCGGACTGGAGGTTTTTTCGGCTAATACCCGGATTGTGGAGAAACTGAAAAAAGACGGATTTCTTCTTTTCTCTGAAAAAATACAACATTCTTATCCGCATTGCTGGCGATGCAAAGAACCGATTATTTTTAGGGCGACAGAGCAATGGTTTATTTCTATGGATAAAAACGGCCTCCGGGAAAAGGCCTTTTCTGAGATTAAAAGAGTTAATTGGATTCCTTCCTGGGGAGAAATAAGAATTGGTAATATGATCGAGTCCCGGGGAGATTGGTGTATTTCCCGTCAGAGAGCGTGGGGGATACCCCTGCCTATTTTTTATTGTCAAAAATGTAACAGGGCACTGCTGGATGAAAAGATAATTTATCATATTGCGGAATTAGTTAAAAAGGAGGGGACAGACATTTGGTTTACCCGGCAGGAGAAAGAACTTTTGCCTCAGGGGACTGTTTGTCCGGAATGTAAAAGCCAGAATTTTATTAAAGAAAAGGATATTTTAGATGTTTGGTTTGATTCCGGAGTGAGCCATACTGCTGTTTGTCGGGCCCGTCCGGGATTAAATTTCCCGGCTGACCTTTACGTTGAAGGGAGTGACCAATATAGAGGTTGGTTTCAAAGTTCGTTATTAACGGCCACAGGTATTGATATCGGGGCTCCTTATAAAATGGTTTTAACTCATGGTTTTGTTAATGACGGGTTAGGCAGAAAAATGTCTAAATCTTTAGGTAACGTAATTGCCCCTCAAGAAGTAATATCCAAATATGGAGCTGATATTTTAAGATTATGGGTTTGTTCTGAAAACTATCGGGATGATTTAAGATTGTCTGACGAGATTTTATCTCATTTAATCGAAGCCTATAGAAAAATCCGTAATACCTTTCGCTTCCTTTTAGCTAACCTTTATGATTTTAATCCCGGTGAGGATTTAAAACCTTATGATGATTTACTGGAAATGGACCGGTATATTCTTTTAACCCTGAATAAATTAATAGGTAATGTTAACCAGCTGTATGAAAGTTATCAGTTTCATCACTTGTTTTCTCTGTTATACAAATACTTTACGGTAGAATTAAGTTCATTTTATCTTGACATCTTGAAAGATAGAATATATACTTTCCCTACTCATTCAGCCGGAAGAAAATCGGCCCAGACTGCTCTTTTTAATATTTTAATGGTTTTGGTGAAATTAATAAGTCCGGTTTTAAGTTTTACCGCTGAAGATGTATGGAGGCATTTACCCGGGATTTTTAAGATTAAAGAAGAGAGTGTTTTTCTATCTGATTGGCCCGAGATTAATAATAAAGTCATAGATACAAACTTAGAGAAAAAGTGGCTTAATATTAAAAAAATTCGCCAGGAAGTCTCTAAGGTGATAGAAAAAGCGCGCCGGGATAAGATTATCGGCAATTCTTTAGAAGCCAGAGTTATTTTTTATTGCGCTGATAAATCTTTCTTAGAATTATTGAGAATAAACTTGGAGTTGCTTCCTTTTATTTTTATCGTTTCCCAGGTAGAGATTGGAGACAAAAACCCGCCGGGCGGAATTTATCAAAGCCAGGAAATTGAAGGTTTAGCCATAAAGGTAGAATTTGCAGCCGGGAAAAAATGCGAGCGCTGTTGGAACTATAGTACCAGTGTTGGAATAAATAAAGATTTTCCAGAAATCTGTAATCGTTGTGTTGACCACGTGAAAGCCGGAGGTATTCAAAATGAAAACTAAAACTAGAACCAGGGTTAAAGCTAAAGTTAAGGTAAAGGCTAAGGTAAAAGTTAAGGCTAAAGGTAAGCTTAGAAAACCCCTGAAAGCCAAAAAGATTGTAATAAAGACGAAAAAAAACAAAGGGCTCTCTAAGAAAGAAGCTCAGAAATATCAGAAAAATCTTGAAGGCATCAGAGAAAATTTAATCGGCGAAATTGAACATTTAGAAAAAAATAATTTAAAAAAGTCGAATCGGGAAGCCAGTGGAGACCTTTCTGGATATCGTCTCCATATGGCTGATGTAGCTTCTGATGCTTATGAACAGGAGTTTGCTTTAGGAATAGTTTCAAGCGAGAATAATTTACTGAGGGAAGTAGAAAAGGCTTTAAATAAAATAAAGGAGGAGGGTAATTACGGTCTCTGTGAAAATTGCGGCAGACGCATTAATGCCAAGAGACTTAAAGCGATTCCTTACGCTCATTTGTGTATAGATTGCAAGGAGAAAGAAGAACTTCAGGGAAGGGCTTAAATGTATTTTTGGGTAGTTACTTTTTTTGTCTTTATCCTTGACCGCTTCTCTAAAAATTTAGTTGTTTCATTCCTGGAATTACAGAAAACCTATCCTTTAATCAGAAATGTTTTTCATCTAACGTTAGTAAAAAATCAAGGCGCGGCCTTTGGCCTTTTCCCAGGATATTTGTTTCTATTTCTTATTATTTCTTTTAGTGCTGTAATTTTAATCTTTTATTTATATTTAAACAAAAAAATAAAAGGCCGACTGGAAGAAATTGCCTTAGGATTAATTTTGGGGGGGACCTTAGGTAATTTGTATGACCGTTTTATTTATGGAGCGGTCATTGATTTTTTAGATTTTAGAGTATGGCCAGTTTTTAACCTGGCCGATTCAGCCATCACGACCGGAGTTTTTCTTTTAATCTGGGGTTGTTGGAAAGATAAATTTGATAAAGCCGATGAGTAAGAAGTTTAAATTTTACATTGAAGAGGCTTTTCAAGGACAACGTTTGGATAAATTCTTAGCGCAAGAAGACATACCTATTTCGCGCTCGGCACTCAAGAATTTAATAAAAGAAGAAGTAATTATAGTAAATGGAAAAACAATAAAGCCAAGTTATAGATTGAAAAGGGGAGACCTGATTGAATTCAGTTTGCCTGAAGAAAAAGGGAGCGAAATTTTAGCTGAGAATATTCCGCTAAATATTGTGTATGAAGATGCATATGTAATGGTAATTAATAAACCGGCGGATATGATTGTTCATCCGGCTCCCAATGTATATAAAGGAACTTTAGTAAATGCGCTTCTTAATTATACCGCTAATCTTTCAACAGTTAATGGTTCGTTAAGAAGAGGTATTGTTCATCGTTTAGATAAGGATACCACCGGGCTTTTAGTGGTGGCTAAGGATAATGCCAGCCATTTGAGTTTAGCCGGGCAGCTGGCAGAAAGAAAAATGAAGAGGCGTTATTGGGCCCTGGTTAAAGGCCGGTTAAAAAAAGAGGAAGGAAAAATTGAGATTCCTATTGGCCGTCACCCTAAAGAAAGGAAAAAAATATCTGTTTATACTTATAAAGGAAAAGAAGCTATTACCTTTTATAAAGTGATGGAAAGATTTAGCGATTATACTTTACTGGAATTACGTTTAGGTACAGGAAGAACCCACCAAATCAGGGTACACCTTTCTTATCTGGGACACCCTATTGCTGGGGACAAAGTTTACGGGGGAAAAAGGGGGAAAAAGGAAACTTTGATTAACCGGCCGGCTCTCCATGCTTATTTGCTGGGTTTTAAACATCCAGTGACCGGGCATTCGCTGGAATTTTCCGTTCCTTTACCGGAAGATTTTCAGAAATCTTTGGATTTTTTACGGCATTTAAGGCAAACTATTTAAACACCGGTTAAATTTAGACTTAATTTTTTTCTTGACATTTTTTATATATTTTTTTATAATGTGGGTTTTCGTTTACCTAATATTAAATATATACATTAATTAACCGTTACCAAATTATGGTTATTTTTACGGATAAGGTGAGATGAAAACAAAACTAGAAAAAAGAGTATCTTTTGCCAGGATTTCAACGGTTCTGGGTTTACCTAATTTAATTGAGGTGCAGAAGAAATCATATAGTGATTTTTTACAATTAGGTGTTGAACCGGCCAAGGTAAAATATCAGGGATTACAGGCTGTTTTTATGGATACTTTTCCCATCGTTGGATACGATGAAACGACTTCTCTGGAGTTTATAAATTATTCTCTGGGGGCGCCCAAATATTCTGTTGAAGAATGTCAGCGCCGGGGATTTACCTATGCTGTCCCTTTAAGTATCAAAACCAGACTTATTTTTCATAAAAATTTACAAAAAGACTCTGAGATTAAGAAAACCAAACAGGTTAAGGAGGTAAGAGAACAGGAGGTTCATATCGGGGAACTTCCTTTAATGACCGCTCAGGGTACTTTTATTATTAATGGTGCCGAAAGAGTAATTGTCAGCCAGCTCCATCGCTCCCCCGGGGTTTATTATGAATCAACTCTTCACCCCACGGGTAAGCGGCTTTATTCCTCACGGGTCATACCTTATCGGGGTTCGTGGGTTGAATTTGAGTTTGATGTTAATGACGTTCTTTTTGCTATTATTGACCGGAGAAGAAAGGTAATCGCCACTACTTTTCTCCGGGCCATAGGCTATGGGAAAGACAGCGATATTATTAAACAGTTCTATGGTCTGGAAGAGGTGAGTTTAGAAGAAAGAGGAGCTATTGATAAGCTGTCCGGCAGATATCTGGCCAGCGATATTATTGACCTGGACAGTAAAGAGATAATTGCCAAAGCCAAAGAGCAGATTACTCAAGGGGTAATTCAGAAGATTAAAGCTTTAAAAAACAGGCCCAGGAAGGTAAAGGTAATAAAAACGATCAGAGAAGATATTTCAATTATTCTAACTTTAAACAGGGATCGTCGTACCACTGAAGAAGATGCTTTGCTGGATATTTATCGCCGTCTTCGTCCGGGAGACCCTCCAAGCATAGAGGGAGCGAAAAATCTTCTCCACCGCTTGTTTTTTGACCAGAAACGTTATGATTTATCGCGCATCGGTCGCTATAAATTAAATTCAAAATTGGGAATGAATGTGTCGCTGGAAGAAAGAACTTTGCGTCCGGAAGATATCATTCAGATAATTAAATATTTGATTAATCTGAAAAATGGCGACGGCGAAGTTGATGATATTGACCATTTAGGTAATCGCCGGGTAAGATCAGTCGGTGAATTAGTTCAAAACCAATTCAGAATCGGATTGGCCCGAATTGAGAGGATTGTTAGAGAACGAATGAATCTTTTAGATCCTGAAGAGATGATGCCTTATAGTTTATTAAATCCTCAGTTGTTAAATGCGACGATTAAAGATTTTTTTGGCCGGAGTCAGCTTTCCCAGTTTATGGACCAGACTAATCCGTTGGCAGAACTAACTCATAAGCGTCGTTTAAGTGCCTTAGGTCCCGGAGGTTTAAGCCGGGAAAGAGCCGGTTTTGAAGTCAGAGATATTCACCCCAGCCATTACGGCCGGATTTGTCCGATTGAAACCCCAGAAGGACCTAATATCGGTTTAATTTCTTCTTTAAGCACCTACGCCCGAATAAATGAGTTTGGTTTTATCGAAACCCCCTATAGAAAAGTAGAAAACAGAAAAGTCACGGGTAAAATCGAGTATCTCAGCGCCGATGAAGATTATAAATATCCTATTGCTCAGGCTAATGCTAAATTAGATAAGGACGGCAGATTAATTGAAGACAGGGTAATCGTTTGTTACAAAGGAGATTATCCGATTATGTCGGCTGATTTAGTTAAGTATATAGACGTTTCTCCTAAACAAATTGTTAGTGTAGCGGCTTCTTTAATACCCTTTTTAGAACATGATGATGCCAACCGCGCCCTTATGGGTTCCAACATGCAGCGCCAGGCCGTTCCGCTTTTGAGAACAGAAGCACCTTTAGTGGGAACGGGAATGGAAGAAACGGTGGCTTATGATTCTGGAGTTCTGGTCATCGCTAGGTCGGATGGCGTGGTTGAAGATGTTAGTGCTGACAGAATAATCATTCGTCCGGACCGGGAAAAAGAGGAAAAAAGAAGAAAAAAAGACAAATATGATGTTTACGTTTTAAAGAAATTTCAACGGTCTAATCAGGATACCTGCATTAATCAAAAACCTATTGTTTTTAAAGGTCAAAGAGTAAAAAAAGGCGAAGTTCTTGCCGATGGGACAGCTACTAAACAGGGAGAATTAGCGCTGGGAAGAAATACCCTCTGTGCTTTTATGCCCTGGGGTGGATATAATTTTGAAGATGCAATTCTTATCAGCGAAAAAGTAGTAAAAGAGGATATTTATACTTCAATTCATGTTGAAGAATTTTTAGTTGAAGCCAGAGAAACGAAGCTTGGTAAGGAAGAAATTACCCGGGATATTCCCAACGTGGGTGAGGAGGCCTTGCTCAATTTAGATGAGCATGGTGTTGTTCGCATTGGAGCAGAGGTTAAAGCCGGAGATATCCTGGTGGGTAAAATTACCCCTAAAACCGAAACCGAACTTTCACCAGAGGAAAAATTACTGCGGGCAATATTTGGAGAAAAAGCCGAGGATGTGCGGGATACTTCTCTTACCGTACCGCCGGGCATTGAAGGAATTGTAATTGATACTCAGGTTTTTTCCCGAAAGGTTCGAGATCGTTCTGAAAAAACCAAAAAAGAAGAAAAAGAATTAATTGATAAGATAAAAAAGAAATATAGTGCAGAGATAAAAAGACTAAAAAAAGAATTTCCGAGCCGGGCTAAAGAACTTGAAGAACAGAGGAATAATGAAATAGCCTCTATTAGAAAAGGTGATGAATTGCCTCCCGGAGTGATTAAAATGATTAAAGTTTATATAGCGACCAAACGTAAGCTCTCCGTTGGAGATAAGATGGCTGGTCGGCACGGTAATAAAGGCGTTATTGCTAAAATTCTTCCTGAAGAGGATATGCCTTATCTTCCCGATGGGACCCCGATAGAAATTATTCTTAATCCTCTGGGAGTTCCCTCCCGAATGAACGTCGGACAAATCTTAGAGACCCATTTAGGCTGGGCGGCGAAAGTTCTGGGGTTAAGAATTGCTTCTCCGGTTTTTGATGGTGCCCGGGAAGAAGAAATAAAAGAATTATTGGAAAAAGCGAAATTACCTTCCCGGGGAAAAACAAAGCTTTATGACGGCCGCACGGGGGAAGCTTTTGATCAGGAAGTTACCGTGGGGTATATTTACATGATGAAATTATCTCATTTGGTTGAAGACAAAATGCATGCCCGTTCTATAGGCCCGTATTCTTTAATTACTCAACAGCCTTTAGGAGGTAAAGCTCAGTTCGGAGGACAAAGATTCGGTGAAATGGAGGTTTGGGCTTTAGAGGCTTACGGGGCGGCTTACACTTTACAGGAAATGCTTACTGTAAAAAGTGATGATGTCAACGGCCGGAATCGCATCTATGAAACTATAGTTAAAGGAGAAAATCTTTTAGATTCTGGTTGTCCGGAATCTTTTAATGTTTTAGTCAAAGAATTACAGGGATTAGGTTTAAATTTAAGATTATTAAAAGCCGGGCAGGATATTACTCCTCAACCTAAAGGGAGAGGGGCTGCGGCTGGTTTATTTAAGGTCAGAAAGAAATCATAATAATCATGGCTAAGAAAAAAGAAGACAAGGTTTTACTAAAAGAAGCCGCCGAAAGTAAAGAAAAAGATAAAAAGGCGGATAGAAAAAAAGAGAAAATCGTCTCCGATCCTTTTACGGCTAAAGAAGATCGACGCGAAATCAAAGATTTTGATGAAATAAGTATCGGTTTATCTTCTCCGGAAACAATTTTAAACTGGTCTTATGGGGAAGTAAAAAAACCGGAAACGATAAACTATAGGACTTTTAAACCTGAAAAAGACGGTCTTTTTTGTGAAAAGATTTTCGGACCGGCTAAGGATTGGGAATGTAATTGCGGTAAGTTCAAAAAAATTAAATATAAAGGGGTCATTTGTGACCGTTGTGGAGTTGAAGTAACAGAATCCCGGGTTCGCCGAGAAAGAATGGGACATATAACTTTAGTTTCTCCGGTAGCCCATATCTGGTTTTTTAAAATTTCACCCAGCCGGATAGGGACTCTTTTAGGTCTTTCTCTTAAAATGCTGGAAAAGGTTATTTACTTTGAGGAGTACATAGTCCTGGACGGCAGGGATACCCCGCTTAAGAAAAAACAACTCCTTGACGAAGAGGAATACAGAAAATATCAAACCGAATATAAATCCGGAATTAAAGCCGGAATTGGAGCAGAAGCAATTCTTCATCTGCTTAGGGAAATAGATTTAGATGCAATGTCTAAAGAGTTGCATAAAGAGCTCAAAGATACCAATTCTCAAGGGAAAAGGCGGAAAGTCGTTAAAACCTTAAGGATTGTCGAAGGGTTCAGAAATTCCGGAAACAAACCGGAATGGATGATTTTAACGCATCTGCCGGTTATTCCTCCCGATTTAAGGCCTCTTGTCCCTCTTGAAGGAGGTCGTTTTGCTACTTCGGATCTGAATGATCTGTATCGGCGGGTAATTAATCGTAATAATCGTTTAAAAAAACTTTTGGAATTAAAAGCCCCGGAAATTATTATTCGTAATGAAAAGCGGATGCTTCAGGAGGCAGTTGATGCCTTGTTTGATAATGGCCGGCACGGACGGCCAGTATTGGGTCCGGGTGGAAGACCTTTAAAGTCGTTGAGTGATATGTTAAAAGGCAAACAAGGTAGATTTCGTCAGAATCTTTTAGGAAAACGGGTGGATTATTCAGGCCGGTCAGTTATTGTTATCGGGCCGGAGTTAAAACTTCATCAATGCGGGTTACCTAAAGAAATGGCTCTGGAATTATATGAGCCGTTTATTATCCGCCGTTTAAGGGAACAGGGGATAGTTCATACTATAAAAAGCGCTAAAAAAATGGTGGAAAAGGTCCGGCCGGAAGTCTGGGATATTTTGGAAGAAGTAATAAAAGAACATCCGGTGTTATTAAACCGGGCTCCCACCTTACATCGTTTAGGGATTCAGGCTTTTGAACCGGTTCTTATTGAAGGAAAAGCTATTCGCATTCATCCTTTGGTTTGCACGGCATTTAATGCCGATTTTGACGGTGACCAGATGGCTGTTCATATTCCTCTTTCTTTAGAAGCTCAAATGGAAGCCAGAATCCTCATGCTCGCTTCAAACAACATTTTTTCTCCTTCCAGTGGCAGCCCGATTCTCTGTCCAACCCAGGACATAGTTCTTGGCTGTTTTTACCTCACCTCAGAAAAAAAGGGACAAAAAGGGGAAAAAAGCGTTTTCTCTTCTATGGATGAAGTAGTTACTGCTTATTCTCTGGGTGAACTTGGTTTACACGCCCGGATTAAAGTTAAGATTAATAACGAATTAATATCCACCACCACCGGCCGGGTTTTCTTTAATGATTGTTTACCACCTGAATTACGTTTTGTAAACGAAATGATAAACAAGAAAAAAGTAGAAAATATTGTAACTTCTTGTTTCAATAAACTGGGGCATCATCAGACCGTATTGCTTCTTGACCGGTTAAAAAAACTTGGTTTTAACTGGGCTACTTTAGGGGGAATTTCTATCGGAATTAACGATATTCATATTCCTCATTCTAAAAGCCAGATTTTACAGGTAGCCCGTAAAGAAGCCAGTTCCGTAGATGAACAATATCGCCGCGGGTTAATTACTGATGGAGAAAGATATAATAAGGTAATTGATATCTGGACACACGCTACCGATAAGATTTCTGAAGATTTATTTAGCGAACTGAAGCATGAGGAACTTGATCAAGCCAAGTTTAATTCGGTTTTTATTATGGCTGAATCAGGAGCCCGCGGTAGTCATCAACAAATCAGGCAGCTTGGCGGAATCAGGGGATTGATGGCTAAACCGTCAGGAGAAATTATTGAGTCTCCCATTACTTCAAATTTCCGTGAGGGGCTTTCAGTTTTAGAATATTTTATTTCTACTCATGGTGCTCGTAAAGGGTTAGCGGATACAGCTTTAAAAACGGCTGATTCCGGTTATTTAACCAGGCGTTTAGTTGATGTAGCTCAGGAAGTTATTATTACGGAAGAAGATTGTGGCACTTTAAACGGTATTTTAATCGGCGCCATTATGGAAGGTGATAAGCCGGTAGTTCCTCTGCGGGAAAGAATTATTGGCCGGGTGGCTTTAGATAATATAGTTGATATAGTAACCGATAAGGCTGTGGTTAAAGCCGGCGAAGAAATTACAGAAGATAAAGCTGATGAAATTGAGAGAGTAGGGGTTGAAAAAATACGTATCCGTTCGGTTCTTACTTGTGAAACTCCTTTTGGAGTTTGCGCTAAATGTTACGGTCGGGATTTAGCCAGTAGAAAAATGGTGGAATTGGGGGCTAGTGTAGGAGTAGTAGCCGCCCAGTCAATAGGAGAACCGGGAACCCAGCTGACTATGAGAACTTTTCATATCGGAGGGACAGCCAGTCGTATAGTTGAACAGTCTAAAATTGTAGTTAAAAATGACGGAATAATTAAATATTTTAATTTACGGATAGTAACGAACAAAGAAGGTAATATAGTAGTTCTTAATCGGAATGGAGAAATTGCCGTTCTGGATGAGGAAGGACGAGAACTGGAACGGTATACTTTACTTCCCGGTGCAGTTATTTATGTTCCTGATAACGGTAAGATCCAGAAAGAAAAAGTTTTGGCCGAATGGGATCCCTATACCTCGCCGATAATAAGTGAAGTTGATGGAATAGTCAAATTTGAAGATATTTATGAAGGCGTAACTATGCATGAAGAGATAGACGAGACAACGGGAGTTCATGGCCGGGTAATTATTGAACATAAAGAGGAACTTCATCCCCAGATTGTAATTACCAGCAATAAAAACGAGATATTAGGAAAGTATCCTTTGCCCACCGGAGCGCATATTTCTGTTACTCAAAATCAGAAAATTTTTGCCGGAGATCTTCTGGCTAAAACTCCCCGCCAAGTTACGAAAACCAGGGATATTACCGGTGGTTTACCCAGGGTAGCGGAACTCTTTGAAGCCCGTCGACCCAAAGCCCCGGCGGTTATTACCGAAATTGATGGGGTGGTTTCTTTTGCCGGCATGGAAAAAGGCGTGCGGAAAGTTAAAGTGAAAGGCGACGTATCTGAAGCTGAATATATTATTCCGCCCGGTAAACACTTAATTATCTATAAAGGAGACCGGATTGTGGCGGGGCAATCTTTGACCGATGGTTCTCTGGTTCCACACGATATTTTAAGGATATGCGGTGATAAACGGTTGCAGGAATATTTGGTTAATGAAGTCCAGGAGGTTTATCGTTTGCAGGGGGTCACTATTAACGATAAACACATTGAAATAATTGTCCGGCAAATGCTTAAAAAGGTTGAGATTGTTGATAGCGGCGATTCAGAATTCCTTATCGGAGAACAGGTAGATAAATACTTTTTTAATGAAGCCAATGATAAATTGGTTAAACAGAAAAAGAAACCGGCCAGAGCCGTGGCTAAACTTTTAGGAATTACTAAGGCATCTCTGAGCACTGAAAGTTTTATTGCTGCTGCTTCATTTCAGGAAACAACCCGGGTTTTAAGTGAAGCAGCTACTATGGGAAAGATAGATAACTTACGGGGACTGAAAGAAAATGTTATTGTTGGACATCTTATTCCTGCCGGAACAGGCTTCGAAAAATACCGGGAAATAAAAGTGAAAATAGTATAAGGAGGAATTGTGCCAAGAGTTAGTCAGTTAATTCGTAGCGGGAGACAGATAGTTAAAAAGAAAACTAAATCTCCAGCTTTAAATGGTAGCCCGCAAAAAAGAGGGGTCTGTATTTATGTTAAAACTGTTACTCCTAAAAAACCCAATTCAGCCTTGCGTAAAATAGCCCGGGTAAGATTGACCGGTGGGGTAGAGGTAACTGCTTATATCCCGGGAATAGGACATAATTTACAGGAGCACTCTATCGTTTTGGTTAGGGGTGGAAGAGTCAAGGATCTTCCCGGGGTTAGATACCATATAGTCCGGGGGACACTGGATACGGCCGGGGTGGAAAATAGAAACCGGGGCCGCTCTAAATATGGAGCTAAAAAACCCAAAAAGGGAACACCACCAGCCGGCGCTAAATAGAAAGGCAAAGATTTATGCCCAGAAAAAGCAGAATAACCAAAAGAACAGTCAAGCTGGACCCTAAATATAATGATATACTGGTGACTAAGTTTATAAATAGTTTGATGCAGAGAGGAAAAAGGAGTGTCGCCGCCGAAATTTTTGATGATTGCCTTGATTATATCGCTGAAAAAACCGGGAATAAAAACCCTATGGAGATTTTTAGAAAAGCCTTGGATAACGTGAAGCCGATTTTAGAAGTTAAGCCTCGCCGGGTAGGAGGGGCTACTTATCAAGTTCCGGTTGAGGTATCGCCGGAGCGCCGGATTAATCTAGCGGTAAAATGGATTATCAGTTTTGCGCAGGAGCGGGCCGGTAAACCCATGGGAGAAAGACTGGCGCTGGAAGTTATAGATGCTTATAACAACACCGGCTCATCTATAAAGAAAAAAATAGATACCCATAAAATGGCTGAAGCTAATAAAGCATTCGCGCATTACCGCTGGTAGAAGCAAAATTTAAGGTTAATATAATAGTTAGATTGAATTTTAAAAGAGAGTTATTTGGGTGCTGTGGAGAAAAAAGAGCAAAATATAAAAATGAATAAGATGAGTAGAAAAGTTCCATTAGCGAGAACAAGAAATATTGGTATTATGGCCCATATTGATGCCGGTAAAACGACAACGACCGAACGCATCCTTTATTATACCGGGACGGTTTATAGAATCGGAGAGGTTGATGAGGGAACGGCGACAATGGACTGGATGGAACAGGAACAGGAAAGAGGAATCACTATTACTTCTGCGGCAATTACCTGTTTCTGGGAAAACCACCGCATTAATATTATTGATACGCCAGGTCATGTTGATTTTACGATTGAAGTAGAGCGTTCATTACGGGTGCTTGACGGAGCAATAGCTGTTTTCTGTGCCGTAGGCGGGGTGGAACCTCAGTCGGAGACTGTCTGGCATCAAGCCGATCGATATCACGTCCCCCGGATAGCCTTTATTAATAAAATGGATAGAACTGGAGCTGATTTTTTCGGGACTATAAAAATGATGAAAGACCGTTTAGGAGCAACGGCGGTTCCTGTCCAGTTACCTTTAGGGGCAGAAGATAATTTTAAAGGAATAATTGATCTGGTAGAAATGAAGGCTTTCGTCTGGCAACAAGAAAATTCGGAAGCTACGTTTGAGACCGTTGATATACCTGAAGAATTTTTAACGGAAGCAGCGCATTATCGGGAAAAATTAATAGAAAAAGTAGCCGACCACAGTGATCATCTTATGGAAAAATATATCGAAGGGAAAGAAATTTCCTCACAGGAAATCAAAGAAACTATAAGGAAAGCTACTTTAGATAACTCTATCATTCCGGTTTTATGCGGGAGTTCTTTGAAAAATACAGGGGTACAAGCTTTAATCAATGCGGTGATAGATTATTTGCCTTCCCCCTTGGATATTCCACCTGTAAAAGGGATAAATCCCAAAAGCGGAAAAGAAGAGGAAAGAAAAATCTCGGATGACGAAGCGGTTTCAGCCATCGCTTTTAAAATAATGACTGATCCTTTTGTCGGTAAGTTAACTTTTTTCCGCGTTTATTCGGGAATAATTAAAACCGGATCGTATATTTACAATGCCAATAAAAACAAAAGAGAGAGGATCGGAAGAATTTTACAGATGCACGCTAATAAAAGGGAAGAGCGTGATGCAGTTTTTACCGGCGATATAGCTGCGGCCGTTGGTCTTAAAGAGACAACGACAGGAGATACCCTCTGTGATGAAAGGCATCCGATTGTCTTGGAGACAATTCGTTTTCCTGAACCGGTAATCTCGGTAGCTATTGAACCGAAAACTAAAGCCGATCAGGAAAAACTTTCGCTGGCTTTAAATAAATTATCTGAAGAGGATCCTTCTTTTAAAATATCTTATAATTCGGAAACAAATCAAACGGTTATGTCAGGAATGGGGGAGCTTCATTTAGAAATAGTTATTGACCGGATGCTCAGGGAGTTTAAGGTTGAAGCCAATGTGGGAAACCCCCAGGTGGCCTATCGGGAAACGATAAGAGATAAAGTTGAAGCAGAAGGTAAATTTATTCGTCAATCAGGAGGACACGGCCAATATGGGCACGTGGTTATTGAAATTGAACCAATTAAAGATGGTTTTGAATTCGTAGACAAGACAAAAGGAGGAGTAATTCCCAGAGAATACATTTCTTCTATAGAAAAAGGCATAAAAAAAGCTATGGAAAGAGGCATTCTGGCCGGATATCCCATGGTGAATATCCGGGCCAAATTGTTGGATGGTTCATATCATGAAGTAGATTCTTCAGATTTAGCATTTGAAATTGCGGCTTCAACAGCTTTTCAAAAAGGGGCCGATGATGCCGGGCCGATACTCCTTGAGCCTATTATGAGTTTAGAAGTATTGGTTCCCGAAGAATTTATGGGGGATGTAATTGGAAACCTCAGTGCCAGAAGAGGAAGAATTGAAGATCTATCGGTTAAAGGTGGAACCAAAGTAATTCATGCTTTCGTTCCTCTGTCTTCCATGTTTGGTTACGCAACAGATCTTCGTTCTCTTACTCAAGGTAGAGCCACTTATTCAATGGAGTTTTCTTTTTATCAGGAGGTTCCCAAACAAATTACCGATAAAATTATTGACAGAATAGAGGGAAAATAAATGGTAGAACCAGTACAACAAATAATCAGAATCAGGCTTAAAGGATATGACCACAGACTGGTAGACCAATCAGCTGCAGGTATTGTTGACTTGGCTAAAAGGACAGGAGCGAAAATTTATGGACCTATTCCATTGCCGACCAGAATAGAAAGATTTACCGTTCTTCGTTCTCCTCATGTTGATAAAAAATCACGTGAACAGTTTGAAATCAGGGTTCATAAACGATTGTTAGATATAGTCAATCCGACCGCCAAAACTGTTGACGCTTTAATGAAACAGAATTTGCCGGCTGGTGTTGATGTGGAAATAAAATTATAGCCAGGTAAATTTGACTGATGGTTATTTTCAGTATTACTTTTTAGTAATTGAGAAGTTAGAAAAAAACAGGTGTGAAATGGCAATAGGTTTACTGGGGAAAAAAATTGGAATGACGAGAATCTTTGATGATGGAGGGACGGCTGTCTCTGTTACCTTGATAGAAGCTGGACCCTGTAAAGTTATCCAGAAGAAAAGTAAAGAAAAAGAAAGTTATCAAGCGATTCAAATGGGTTTTGAAGAAAAGAAGGAAAATAGAACCAGTCAACCTCTTCAAGGACACTTTAAAAAAGCGGGATTAAAACCGTATAGATTTCTTAAGGAGTTCCGGTACGAAGAGGGCGATTACGAGATAGGTCAGGTTATTAGTCTGGATATTTTTGAAGGCGTAGATTTTGTTGATATTGTTGGAGTCAGTAAAGGGCGAGGATTTGCCGGGGCGGTGAAGAGATGGGGATTCCACGGCGGCCCGGCCACTCGTGGTTCTATGACTCATCGTATTCTTGGTTCTATCGGAAGTACTGATTCGGCGAGAGTTTATAAAGGTAAAAGAATGGCTGGGCGGATGGGGGGTAAGCAGATAACCACACAGAGCTTGAGAATCATAAAACGCGATGCGGCTAATAACATTTTGGTCGTTGAAGGAGCTGTACCCGGTCCGAATGGTGGAATATTAGTGATTAAAAAAGCAATCAAGAGGAAAAGTATCCCCGGGATAAAGAAGACTGAAGCGGTAAAAAAAGAAAGCACACCAGATAAATAAAGAAGGGTAATGTATAATATGCGGGTTTTAGATATATTAAACGTTAAAGGAGAAAAAGTCGGTAAGTTAGATATTAAACCGGAAATTTTTGAAAGCCGTATAAATCAGGATGTTGTCTATCAGGACATACGCCGGCTTTTAGTTAATCAGCGGGAAGGGACCGCTTCCACTAAAACAAGGAAAGAAGTTAGAGGTGGGGGGATTAAGCCTTGGCGGCAGAAGGGAACCGGCCGGGCCAGAACCGGCAGCATTCGGGCACCACACTGGCGCGGCGGGGGTATTGTTTTTGGGCCGCATCCCCGAGATTTTTCTTTTTCTATTCCTAAAAAAGTAAGAAACTTAGCTTTAAAATCAGCTCTTCTGGATAAAATTAATGCGCAGGCGATAATCATTATTGACGACGTAAAAATTGACCAGCCTAAAACTAAAGTAGTGGTGGATATTTTAAAAAGATTGAAATTAACCGATAAAAAAAATCTATTTCTGCTGGATAAAAAAGATGAAACTTTTCTAAGAGCAGTGCGCAATATTCCCGAAACCTCATGTAAGGATATTAAATTTTTAAATACCTTTGATATTTTGTATTATGATTTTGTTGTTTTTACCCAGAATGCTTTTAATTCTTTAATTAAGAAACTATCTGATTTTAACCCCGATGACTCAAACGGGGATGAAACTGATTCTATAGACGCTTCTTTAATTAAAAAGGGTTATATAAGAAAGAAGTCTAAGGAGAAGAAATGAAAAGCCCTTATCAAATAGTAAAAGGTTTAGTGATAACGGAAAAGATGTCCATGCTGGGTCCGTATAACAAATATGCTTTTAAAGTTGACAGCCGCTCTAACAAAACAGAGATAAAAAAAGCTATTGAAGAAATTTATAAAGTTAAGGTGAATAAAATTAATACTCTTAAAGTCAGGGGAAAGAAAAAAAGAGTGCGCTGGCAGGAAGGAAAAACAGCCAGCTGGAAAAAAGCCATAGTAACTTTAAAGTCTGGCGAAAAGATTGAAATTACGTAATTTTTTAACCGATTAATGACGGTAAATATCTAATTTGAATCAGGAGAAAAGAATATAATGGGTTTAAAGCAATATA
>CAZDKO010000025.1:0-25130 GCA_964506075.1 uncultured bacterium | reverse complement strand
TTAAATGTATACTTTTCTCAAACATTGTATTTTGTAAATATCTGACCGCCCCCAGGGTTTCTCTTTTAAGGACGACTAATTTATCCCGGTTCATTTTACATTTATTACAAACGATGCTCCCTTCCCTTAAAGAGAAAAAAACCGATTCCTGAAATTCCTCATTTTTACAACGGAAACACCGGTCTAAATTAGGTTTATAACCTAAGGCCTTTAAAAAATGAATGGTAAAGCCGGCTAAAAACAACTCCTCGTTATTTCCTTCGCTTAAAAACTTAATCGTTTTGTTGAGCAGTTCGTAAATACGGATATTCTTCTCCTCCTCTTCAATATACTCAATAACCATTTCAGCGATAATTGAAGCAACTATGAATTTTTTAAACCCGCCGTAAAGACGATAATTGGAGCTTTTCAAACTCCATTTATCAATTAAGTGCAGGCCGCTTCTTTTCCTGTAAAATATAATCTCGTTCTCGCTAAACTGGTCTAAGCCGCCTGCTCCTTTTCCCTTTTTTGTTTTTAATCCTTTAACGATGGCGTTAATTTTGCCGAAACCCCGGGTATAAAGCGTCACGATATTACTGGTTTCTCTCCAGTCCTGACTGGCTAAAACAATGCCTGATGTTTTATAAATACCCAAATTTTATCTTTCCGTTTGCTGGGGAGTAAAAAATCCGCCAGAAATAACCAGTTTAAAAGCCTCTTCCACCGGCATAGATAAATGAATAACTTTATCCTGAGGCACTACAATAAACACCCCTGAAGTGGGATTAGGAGAAGTAGGAATAAATATATTCAGACACGGTTTATTTAATTTTTGGGCAATTTCTTCCCGGGTCTGGTCGGTTACGAAGGCCAGAGCAAAAATGCCCTCACGGGGATATTCAACCAGAACCACTTCGCGAAAAAGACCTTTCCCCGTTCCTAAAGAAGCATAACTGATTTCCCGAATCGCTTTATACACTTTATTAAAAAGAGGGATACGCGTAATAATTTTTTCAAAGACAGAAAGAAGCTTCTTCCCGATAAAATTCGTGGTTACCATGCCAATAAAGGTAATTAATACTAAAAGTAACAAAACGCCTAAACCCGGTATATAGATAATGGATAATCGGCTGAGTAAATTATTCATTATCCCTTCTATCCAGGAAAACAATACCCAGAAAATATAGACACTTAAAACCAGAGGAAGAATTACCAGTAAACCGGCAACAAAATAACGGCGGAGTCTAATAGCCGGATTCCTTTTTAAATCATTCATAGCTAATCCCCTATATTTTTTCCTTTTTCAGCCAGTTCATCAATTGCTCCTGTTTCACAAACATCCTTTTCCGTTGGTTAACATTTCCATCGTCATAACCCAAAAGATGCAGTATCCCGTGTATAATCAATACCGCCATTTCTTCTTTAAATGAATGTCCCAAAGCCCTGGCCTGAATCTTTGCCTGAGGCAGTGAAATAACAATATCTCCGAGTAAGCCGGGGCTTATTTTCTTAAACTCACCCTCCCTCTGTGAAAAAGCCAGTACGTCGGTAGCCCGGTTGACGCCTCTATATTTCCGGTTAAGGTTTCTTATCTCCCGGTTATCAACCAACCGAATGCTCAATTCCATCCGGTTAAGTTTCAATTTTGCCAGAATCTTCCGAGCGGTCTTTTTCACCCAGAGATATGAAGTCTGTCCCGTTTTTTTTCTTAGTTCGACGACCATTATTTTTCTTCTCACCTTGAGGATACTCAACCCGGACATGGAAAAGTCCGGTTAAAGTATGAATAAAACTTTCTCCTATTTCGTGTAAATCCCTTAAAGTTAAATTGCATTCTTCCAGCTGGGCATCTAAAAATTTATCGTTAATAATTTGATAAACCAGATTTCTAATCCGGGAAGGGGTAGGGTCATCCAGCGTCCGGGATGCCGCTTCAACGGCATCGGCTAACATCACCACGGCAATTTCCCGGCTCTGCGGTTTAGGGCCGGGATAACGGAAATCATCTTCTTTAATCTCGTTGGCACCCTTTTTTTCCAGGGCGGACTGATAAAACATCCACATTAAAGTATTACCGTGGTGCTGTTCAATAAAATCAATTAACACCTGGGGCAGTTTACATTCTTTAGCTAAAGCAACACCTTCTTTAACGTGAGCCGCAATCACCAGGCTACTCATCCGGGGGGTTATCTTTTCATGACGGCTTTTAGATTTCGCCTGATTTTCACTGAAGTATTCCGGTTTATACAGTTTACCAATATCATGATAATAAGAACCAACCCGGGCTAACAAAGAATTGGCCTTAATCCTTTCAGTCGCCGCTTCGGCTAAATTACCAACTATTAAACTGTGATGGTATGTACCTGAAGCTTCAATCATTAATTTTCTTAACACCGGACGGTTAAGATCGGATAGTTCTAAAAGATTAATATCTGAACTAATTTTAAAAATACTTTCAAATACCGGTGAAAGACCGGTGACGATAATGACGCATAAAAGACCATTACCCCACCCCCAGAGAATCTGTCTGCCTATCTCCGGAAATTTTAAATCATTCATAAGGCCGAAACTGAGAATAGCTGCCATATTAACCAGACCAATCAAAATCACCGCCCGGAAAAGGTCAAGTCTTTGCCTGACATGTCTAACGGCTAAAATACCGACTAATGAACCCAGGAATAAAATTACTAAAATCGGGAAATTGCCTCCGGCCAGGTTCCCGACAAGAATAGAGATGTAAAAAGCAAAGGCAATGGCTAAAGAACTCGATAAAAGTAAAGCTATAAGCATCGCTCCCGAAGCGACAGGAATAAACACCGGCGGAAACCATTTTAAAAAATACCGGGCTAAAAAGAGAATTCCTATTGAAACAATAGCAAACAGCCCCAGATACTGGTTCAAAAGATTAAACTGCTGTGGAAACTTATGTAAAAAAATGATTATAATAAGAGAAACAATGAAAATTAATCCGCCGATACCGAGGATTTTCTTCTTAAGATTAATTTTCATTGTCAGTTTATTTAAATTATCAAGGTACCCTAACTGCTCCGCGGTAATTTTTTCTCCCTTTCTGACAATATTTTCGCCCTGGGCAATAAATTTTTCCTGAGGAGAAACTGAATTAGCCAGTTCATCACGAAAAGCTGAAGATTTTTCCGAATTAAAAATTAAAGTAGGGGTAAAGTTTTTATTGATAGACTTGATTTCTTCAGAATCAAGTTTTAAATTCCTCTCCAGATACGGAATAAAACTGTTTTTAAGAGAGGTTAAATCAACGGTTTGGTCTAAATTTACGCTTTGCCTCTCGGATTTACCGCTATCTACCAGGATATCTTTCTTATTCGCTTTTACTAAAGCCTCTCTAAATTCCGCCGGTAAAAGATACTGCGGATATTCTGAGGTTAAATATTTTTTTATTTCTTCTTTTCTTTCCGGGGATAAATCCTTCATTTCAATTAATTCAAATAAAATGTTCAATGTTTTTTCCCGGGATTTTATGTCCAAATCACAAATAGGCCGATACATTTCGGCTATTTTTTTATCTATGCCCACTCTGGTTGCTTCTCTATCAACCGCCCAGAAATCTCTGGGAGCATAAACATCTTGCTGGGCGATGGAACCTTCTTCCACTTTTATCTGGTAGGAAAATCCGCCCGGGATAGATAAAATCCAGCTGCCCGCAAAAATAATTAAAACAAGTAAATAGAATCCTATAATTTTTAACACAGCTGCCTTATGCTTAAAGGATATTTTCTGTAATCTATCTCTGATTAAATTAAATCTTTTCTTCTCCACTTTGCTCCTTCATCCTGTCTTTCTGAGAATATGCCTTGATTATTTTCTGGACTAATTCATGGCGGACTACGTCTTTTTCTGAAAAATACACAAATTCTATCCCTTTAATGTGTTTTAAAAGCTCACCGACTTCAATTAACCCGGAAAGCCGGTTATTGGGAAGATCCACCTGAGTAATATCCCCGGTAATAACGGTTTTTGAATCAAAACCCAGCCGGGTTAAAAACATCTTCATCTGCTCAGAAGTGCTGTTCTGAGCTTCGTCTAAAATAATAAAAGAATCGTTTAACGTTCTTCCGCGCATAAAAGCTAAAGGGGCCACTTCAATGATTCCTCTATCCATATACTTTTTGATTTTTTCCACCTCCAGCATGTCATAAAGCGCATCATAAAGAGGTCTTAAATAAGGAGAAACCTTTTCATACAGGTCTCCCGGAAGAAAACCGAGTTTCTCTCCGGCTTCAACGGCCGGCCGGGTCAAAATAATCCGGCTTACTTCTCCCCGGGTCAAACTGTTGACGGCCATGGCCATGGCCAGATAAGTCTTCCCCGTTCCAGCCGGACCAATGCCAAAAACAATGTCATAATGACGAATCGCTTCAATATAATCACTTTGCCCCGGAGTCCGGGGACGGATAAAACGTCTTTTGGAAGAAACTTCAATAATATCGGACGGAAGTTTAATTTTATCCTTTCCTTTAAAATTGTGAATGGCATCAATCATTTCCTGGCGATTTAAACGGTGATGCTGCCGGATATCAGCCAGAATTTCCTCAAGAAAATTTGTCACCTTTTCATAGTCCTGCCCGCTGATTTCAACTTTCTCACCGCGGAACATAATCTTAACGGAGAAAGTACTCTCCAGAAGCCGTAAATATTCATCCTGGTTGCCAAACAGCGTCAAGGCTTCTTCGTCACTTCTAAATTGCAAATGTCTCTTTTTCGTCATCTCTTCTGACTATTTTTTGATTTTTATGTGTAATTCTTCCAGCTGTTTCTCTTCTACTTCAGACGGCGCCTTGGTTAAAAGACAGATTGCTCTCTGAGTTTTAGGAAAGGCAATCACCTCTCTGATTGAATTTTTCCCCAGAAGAAGCATACAGAGACGGTCTAAACCCAGCGCAATACCACCGTGAGGCGGTGCGCCGTATTCCAAGGCGTCTAACAGGAAACCGAATTTTTTGTCGGCTTCAACTGAATTTATCTTTAATATTTTAAACACTCTTTCTTGAAGTTCCCGGCGATGAATCCGGATACTCCCGCCGCCGATCTCTTCTCCGTTTAACACCAAATCATAGGCCAGGGATTTTGCCTCTTTAAAGCTTTTCTCAAGATTATCACAGTATTCCTCTTCCGGCATAGTAAACGGATGGTGCACCGACTGCCATTTTTTTTCATCTTCGTTATACTCAAAGAGCGGAAATTCCCTGACCCACAGGAATTTAAAATCGCTCTCGTTCCTTAAACCAAACAATTCCCCTAAGTAATCTTTTAAAGGACAAATTGTCTCCCGGAATTTCTTTTCTTCGTCAGCCAGAATAAAAATGATATCGCCAACGGAGGTTTTAAAACAATTTTTAATTCTGTCCATAACTTCAGGAGTAACAAATTTCTGGAAAGAAGCCTCAATTCCGGTTTCAGTATTATGTTTCAACCAGGAAAGGCCCTTAAATCCGAAATCAACAGCTTTTCTTCTGATCTTCTCAATTTCAGAAAGACTTAAATTGGCTCTCCCCTTAATCAATAACCCTTTAACCTTCCCTCCCTTTTTAATCAGCTCACTAAAAATTTTATATTCACTATCTTTAACCAGAGAAGAAATATCCATCAAGGGTACCTCTAACCTTAAATCAGGTTTATCGGTTCCGTGTCTTTCCATAGCTTCATCGTAAGACATCCGGGGAAAGGGTGTTTCCAAATCTATATTAAATAAACTCTTAAATATCACCTTGAACATTCCTTCAATCAAAACAGCAATATCATCAACACTGACAAAAGACATCTCCATATCAATTTGTGTATGTTCGGGCTGACGGTCTGCCCTGAGGTCTTCATCTCTAAAACAACGCGCAATTTGATAATACCGGTCAAAACCACTGATCATCAGAAGCTGTTTAAAAAGTTGCGGTGATTGAGGCAGGGCATAAAACCTGCCCCGATTGACGCGGCTGGGCACTAAATAATCGCGTGACCCTTCGGGTGTGCTTTTGGTTAAATAAGGGGTTTCTATTTCTATAAAGCCTTTTTCAAAAAGAAATTTTCTGATATAATTTAGGAGGAGGTGACGGAAAATAATGTTCTTCTGCATCTGAGTCCGGCGTAAATCCAGAAAGCGGTAAGATAAACGAACTTCTTCGGTCGGTAAATTGTTATCTTCGCTATTCACTAAAAAAGGTAAAGCTTCGGCTTTGTTAAGGATTTTCAGCTCTTTAACCACAATTTCTATCTCACCGGTAGAAAGTTTCGGGTTGACAGTCCCTTCCGGACGAGGCCTGACCTCTCCCTGGACGGCGATAACAAATTCATCCCTGAGTTTTTCGGCTTTCTCGTGAGCCTTTTTATTTTCCTGAGGATTAAAAACAATCTGGGTATGACCGTACCTGTCTCTCAGGTCAATAAAAATCAGCCCGCCGTGGTCACGACGGCTGCCTACCCAGCCCATTAAAGTAATATTTTCTCCGATATTGCCTTTGTTTAATTCCCCGCAATTATGGGAACGCTTCCAGTCACCCATTAAATCAAACACGTTTTTCTCCTAAATAGTTTATTAAATCTTCAATTTTTATCATTCCCTGTTTACCTGTTTCCATGTTTTTAACCTGGATACTTCCCTTAACCTTTTCTTCTTCACCTAAAATCAAAACGAATTTTATCTTCAACTTGTCAGCCAGTCTAAGCTGAGCTTTTAAACTTTTATTTTCATCGTAACTGATTTCAACCCTGAAACCTTCCTGCCAAAGTCTCTGCCTGACTTCCAAAGATTTTCTGAGATTGTCTTTTCCGAGGACAATCAGTATAATCTCTGTTTTGTTTTCTTCTTGAACTTGCACTTCTGATTTTTTAAGACTGATAATTAACCGCTCCAGTCCGAAAGAAAAACCGGTCGCCGGCAGGGATGGACCGCCAAACTGTTCAATTAAATTGTCGTATCGGCCGCCTGCCCCCAGGGCATTCTGCGCGCCTAAACCGGGATGAATTATTTCAAAAACTATCCCGGTGTAATAATCAAGACCCCTCACCAGGTGAGGGTTTAAACTAAACTTTGTATCCGTCAACTTTAGAATCCCCTCTACTTGAAGTAAATGCTCCAGGCATTTTTCACAAAGGGAATCCGTTATTTTTGGTGCCCCCTTTATTAACACCCGGCAGTTATCCTTTTTGCAATCTAAAATCCGAAGGACGTTGGTGTCAAAACGCCGTTGACAATCCGGACACAGAGCTCTTATGGTTGTATTAAAGTATTCTTTTAATATCTTGATGTATTTTTTTCTACATTCGCTGCAACCCAGATGATTTATCTGGATATCAAAATCCATAATTCCGGCTTTCTTCAAAAATTTATCGGCTAAATGAATCACGTCGGCGTCTATTAGAGTCGCATCTCCGTTCCCGATAACTTCTACTCCCAGCTGGTGAAACTGGCGCATCCTTCCGGATTGGGGTCTTTCCCGCCGGAACATCGGACCAGCATAAAAAAATTTTTTAATATCTCCACCTAAAAACAGATTATGCTCTAAAAAAGCCCTGACTACCGAGGCGGTCGCTTCCGGCCGTAAACTAACGTTTTCCCCGTCTTTTTCTCGTATAGTATACATCTCTTTATTAACTATTTCGGTATCCTCCCCGATACTCCGGGAGAAAAGTTCGGTTTTTTCTAATAAAGGCAGTCTTATTTCTTTATAGCCAAAAAAAGGAAAAAACTCACCCGCCAGATTCTCCAGATATCTCCAGTACACGATCTCTCCCGGTAAGATATCGGCCATTCCTTTAACCGACGTCAGCCGGCAAATAAGATTTTTTGACCCTGTTTTTTTCTCTTTCATTTTTCTATCATTTCCTTCATTTTTTTACCCGGCTTAAAAACTACGACCCGGTGACTGGGAATAGGAAATTTCTCCCCGGTTTTAGGATTTCTGGCCAGGTGTCCCTTGCGCTTTTTTACTTTAAAAATCCCCCAGTTCCTTAACTCAATGTGGCGGTTCTTGGCTAAATTTTCGCTAATCTGCATAAACAACGCTTCTACAGTCATCTTAGTTGCTTCCTGGGTTATGCCGGTTTCCTGGGCGATTTCAACGATTAAATCTCTTTTTCTAACCATCTCTTTTTTCCCTTAAATTCTATCTCGCTGCCGTCAAACTACATTTCCGGTGAGACACCTTCGGTTTTAAAAGTAACGCAGCCCTCACCTAATATTTTATCTATTTCTCTTTCCAGTTGTTCGCTGGGAGCAACCTTGACCATAGAATTAACCTGGAGTTTTACCTTCTGTTTATTTTTATCCTCAACATTAATAAAAACCCTGGCTTTGCCGGGATTAGAGATAAGGAGATTTTTTAATTTCTCCAGTTTGTCATCTCCTAAATCAAGGGCAGACATATCAATCTGCACAATATCGGTAAAATGCTCCACCGCCTTATTTAAAGGAATGGTTAACTCGGCAATTATCTTGGGTTTATCACCTTTAAAATCAAGCCGCCCCTCAATAAAAATAACCGCTTCCTCGCGCAGGAACCGCTGGCTCTGGGCAAAAACCTTAGGAAAAACAATAACCTCTACTGTACCAGCTAAATCCTCAACACTTAAGAAAGCCATTTTTTCATCATTTTTTTTAGTGATATGGAATTTTAACTTGCGGATAATCCCGCCTAAACGTATCTTTTCCCCTTCGCCTAAAAGATTTAATTTAGCGGTTGTAGTTGAAGAAAATTTTTCAATAATATTATGATATCTGGCCAGCGGATGACCGCTGACGTAAATGCCCAGCAATTCTTTCTCATAAGCCAAAATCTGGCTTTCCGGCCATTCTTCCACTTTATCTGTTTCTGAAGAAACGTTTTTATCTTTATGAGAACCAAACGCCTCCCAGAAAGCTGTTTGTCCACGTTCTATTTCCTTTTGTAAATCCTGTCCTGTTTCTATCGCCTTATCTAATTTTCTCATTAATGCCGCTCTTTTTTCTCCCAGGGAACTAAAAACCCCGCATTTAATCAGACTTTCTATAACTTTACGATTGACTAAACGTAAATCCACCCGGCTGGTAAAATCCTCTAAAGATTTAAAATGTCCCTTATCCTGCCGAACCCTGATAATGGAAGTAATTGCTCCGGTCCCGACATTCTTAACAGCCAGAAGTCCAAAACGGATAGCCCCGTCGACCGGAATAAACTTGGCAAAACTTTCGTTAACGTCCGGATGCAGAATTTTTATCTTCAGGCGCTGGCACTCGTCAACATACATAGCAATCTTCTCGGTGTTACCGGCTTCACTGGTTAGGAGAGCGGACATAAATTCAACCGGATAATGAGCCTTAAGATAAGCCGTATAATAAGATATCAAAGCGTAACCGGCCGAATGAGATTTATTAAAGCCGTAGCCGGAAAATTCCGACATTAAATTAAATATTTTCTCCGCCAGATTCTTGGAAATATTTTTCTTCTGGGCCCCTTTGATAAATATTTCCCGGCTGCGGTCCATATCTTCAGGAATTTTTTTACCCATTGACCGGCGCAAAATATCCGCCTGCTCCATACTAAAACCGCCGAGCTGGCTGGCAATCAGCATAACCTGCTCCTGGTAAAGAATTACGCCGTAAGTCTCTTTAAGAATCGGCTCCAGAGACGGATGCAGATAAGTAACCGCGATTAAATTATGTTTCCTCCGGATAAAATCATCCACCATACCGCTGCCCAGAGGCCCGGGCCGATAAAGACTTAAGAGTGCGATTAAATCTTCAAACGTTTCCGGCTTAAGTTTCTTCATTAAATCGCGCATACCGCTGCTTTCTAACTGAAAAAGCCCCAGCGAATGAGCTTCCCCTAAAAGATGAAATGTTTCCTTATCTTTAAGTGGAATATCATTTATATTTAATTCAACACCCCTTTCTTTCAATAGAGTAATAGTATGCTCAATTACCGTCAGTGTTCGTAATCCCAGAAAATCCATTTTTAAAAGGCCAATGTCACCCAGAGAATTCATTTCATATTGGGTCGTTAATTCACCGTTAGCCCCTATACAGAGAGGACATTTATTAATCAGAGCTTCATCAGAAATAACTATACCGGCCGCATGGGTAGAAGCATGACGAACCGTTCCTTCAATTGAGGAAGCAACCGTAAAGAGCTCATTAACCTGCGGATTAGTCTCTATTAAATCTTTTAGTTCCGGTTCCCTGGATACCGCTTTTTTCAAAGTCATATTAAGTTCAAAAGGAATAAGGCGGGCGATTCTATCTACTTCTGAATAAGACATTCCTAAAGCCCGGCCGACATCACGAATCGCCCCCCGGGCAGCCATAGTTCCAAAAGTAATTATCTGCGCCACATTGTCCTTCCCGTATTTCATAGCCACGTATTCAATCATTTCGTTTCGTCTCTCGTAACAGAAATCCATATCAATATCGGGTAAACTTATCCGGGCCGGATTCAAAAATCTTTCAAAAATCAAATTATAGCGCAAAGGGTCTATAGCGGTGATGCCCAAAAGATAAGCCACCAAACTTCCCGCCGCTGAACCCCGGCCGGGACCGACAGGTATGCCGCTTTCTTTAGCCATTTGAATCAAATCCCAGACAATCAGAAAATAACTGCTGAAATTCATCTGCGATATTATCTGGAGCTCACGATTTAATCTTTTCTCTGCCTCTTTATTATTACCGTAAATTTTTTTAAGCCCTTCTTCCGCCAATTTCCTAAGGAAATTATCCGGGGTTTCTCCGCCGGGAACATTATAGGTAGGTAAATGTTGTTCACCCAGAGTGAAGGTGAAATTGCATTTTTCCGCGATTTCTACCGTGTTGCGGAGCGATTCCGGAACATCTGAAAAAAGTTTCTTCATTTCCTCGCCTGATTTAAAATAAAACTGATTTGAGCTAAAACGCATATGCTTGGGGTCATTCATGGTTGTCCCGGTCTGAAGACAAAGTAAAACTTCATGAGAAAAACTATCTTTTTGGTTAAGATAATGGCAATCATTGGTCGCCACCAGCGGAATATTGATTTTCTTACTCAACCTGATTAACGCTTGATTAAGCTTTTTTTGCTCATCAAGACCATGATCCTGAAGTTCCAGATAAAAATTACCCGCTTGAAATATCTCCTGAAACTCCAAGGCCGTCTTCTCAGCTTCATTAAAGTCACCGTTTAATAAAAGAGAGGAAATTTCTGATTTTAAACAACCGCTTAAAGCAATCAGTCCCTGTTTATATTTAGTTAAAAGTTCCTTATCTATACGAGGTTTGTAATAAAATCCCTCTGAATATCCGAGACTGGAAAGTCTAACCAGATTTTTATAACCTTCTTGATCCTTAACCAAGAGAGTCAGGTGATGAAAATTCCCTCCGGCACTTCCCTTTCCGGTCTTTTCAAAACGATTCCCGACGGCAACATACATTTCGCAACCGATAATCGGCTTTATCCCTTGTTCAAGAGCCTCCTTATAGAATTGCACGGCTCCAAACATATTTCCGTGGTCGGTAATCGCGACTGCCGGCATTTTATAATCCCTCGCCAGAGTTAATAAAGGTTCTATCCGGCAGGCGCCGTCTAAGAGACTGTAATCGCTATGAACGTGTAAATGCACAAAATCCGAATGTTGCATTTATTTACCCATTCCTACCCTTTGTGCCACCTGAAGAAGTTTTCCTTCGGTTTTAACCGAGGGAGCTATAATAATTTCTGTAAGCTGCATTTCTCTTATATTACAAGCACCGACTGAACCCATAGAGGTTCTGAGAGCGCCGATTAAATTCTGTGAACCATCGTCTAATTTAGCCGGACCGACCAGAATTTCCTTTAAACTTCCCGTCGTTCCGACGTGAACCCGCGTTCCCCTGGGCAGATTAGCGTGAGGTGTAGCCATTCCCCAGTGATATCCTCTGCCCGGCGATTCTTCAGCCCTGGCAAAAGCCGAACCAATCATAACGGCATCGGCTCCGCTGGCAAAAGCTTTACAAATATCCCCACCGCTATCCATTCCACCGTCGGTAATTATAGACACATATCGGCCGGTCTGCTTAAAATAAAAATCACGGGCAGCCGCCGTATCGGCGGTAGCCGTAACCTGAGGAACGCCTATTCCTAAGACTCCCCGGGTAGTGCACGCCGCTCCGGGACCAATTCCCACTAAAAGTGCCGTGATGCCGGTTTTCATTAAATCCAGCGCCGACTTGTAAGTAACGCAATTACCGACAATCACCGGCACGGGCATTTTTTTGCAAAACTTTTCAAAATCAAGGGTTTTATATTCCGAAGAGATATGCTTAACGGTAGTCACCGTTGATTGAACTACAAAAATATCCACCCCCGCCTCTATCGCAATTTCACCGAACCTTTCGGCCCGCTGGGGTATAGCTGAGACAACCGCCGGCACCCCGGCTTTTTTAATCTCTTCAATTCTACGGCTAATCAGCTTTTCTTTTATCGGCTCAAGATAAATTCCCTGGACCAGCCGGGTCGCTTCATCAGGAGTGGCTTTAACAATCTTTTTCAGAACCAAATCTGGATTTTCATACCGGGTTTGAACTCCCTCCAGATTTAAAACGGCTATCCCTCCTAACTTACCCATCGTAACGGCAAATTTCACGTCAACCACTCCATCCATGGCCGCGGCAATTATCGGTATTTCAATCTTCATTGAACCCAATTGCCAGCTGATATCTACCTCATTAGGATTTATGGTCAAATCTCCCGGCACCAAAGAAATTTCGTCAAAACCGTAACACCGTCGAGCTTTGCGTCCTCGACCTAGCCACATACCCATTTGAAACCTCCTTCTTATTTTATTTAACTGGAATGATTTTTACGACAGTCTGTTTCATTTAATTCGTTAATTTTCCAAAGACCATATAAAGTCAAATCCGGATTAATCTCTTCTATCCGGTTAATTTCACCCGCTATTAAATCAACCCATCCTCCGGTAGCAATGACTTTGAATTTAGAGTTGAACCTTCTGATTAAAGCATCAAGAATAAATTTAACTAAACCCACCATACCGTAATAGACACCGGACTGCATACTCCGTTCTGTATCCTTACCAAAAACGTCGTCGGGTTTTTCTATCTTAATTTCAGGAAGCAGCGCCGTCTTTTCATTAAGGGCCTGTATAACCATACCTATGCCCGGAGCAATTACGCCGCCTATATAGCCGTTATCTTTGTCAATAATGTCAAAAGTAATGGCGGTGCCGAAATCAACGGCAATGACCGACTGATGCGGAAAAAGATGACTTATTGCCGCGGCATTGGCCAGACGGTCAGCCCCGATTTCCTCGGGTTTATCAAAGTTTATTTTCATTCCTAAATTAAGATTTGAATTAACTATAAGCGGTTCAACCCTGAATTTAGCGGCCACAGCCTTTTTAAATTTATCCGTTATTGAAGGAACCACCGAAGCGATCACGACCGAGTCAATATCTTTTTTCCCGGAACCGTCCGGAGTCGAAAAATATTTATCAAGACATTTCAAATATTCTTTTTTATCCCATCCTGAATTAGCGGGGATTATTCCTTTTTTTATAAGGGTAGTAAGTTCAAAAACACCCAGATTTATATTAGTATTTCCGATATCAACGGCTAATAACATAAAACCTCTTTAAGAATTAAGGATTAAGACGTTCGCTGCGCTCACTCTAAGGATTAAGTTTTTCTCAGAATTAAGAACTAAGACGCTCACTATGTTCGCTTTAAGGATTAAGTTTCTTGCAGAATTAAGTGTTTATTTTTATTAATTTATTAATTCTTGCCACTTACTTCTTAATCCTTACCACTTACTTCTTACTCCTGTTTTTTTACTACTCCATCTCAATCCGTATATCGCTTCCAAAAATTTCATCTATGATTCCGGTGTCTCTCCTTAAAAGAAGATAACCTCTGTCACTTAAACCAACGGCCCGGCCGGAAATCTTTTTCCCGGAGACACTGGCTTCAATGTATTTGCCTAAAACAGCCGAATAGCAATTCCACTCTTCCTCAATAAGAGAAAAACTTTCTTTTTTAAACACAGAATAATAATATTCTATCTGTTTGATTATTTCTTTAATCAGTTTTTCATCTAAAAATCGATGAGTAAATTCTTTCCTCACCGAGGTGACACAATTTTTTAATTCTTCGGGGAATTGGTCAAGGTCGCAAGCGGTATTAATGCCTACACCGATAACAACATATTCCACCTTTCCTTTTTTCTCTTTCATTTCTATAAGGATACCGGCAATCTTTTTACCTCTAACTAAAATATCGTTAGGCCATTTAATCATGGCTTTAAGCCCCGGGTAATTTCTCAAGGCTTTAACTACCGCCACCGCCGCCATTAAAGTAAGGCGTCCGAGTTCTAACGAGGAAAGTTTTGGTCTGATAATTATAGACATCCAGATTCCTCCCCCGGGAGGTGAAATCCATCGGCGTTTCCACTTGCCTCTGCCTTTCTTCTGTTCTTCAGCTAAAATAACCGTGCCTTCGGCGGCTCCTTTATCGGCTAAAGAAAAAGCCGTATCATTGGTGGAGTTAAGACTTTTATAGCGGTATATTTTTCTGCCGAAATTACTCATTTACTATCTCCATATTAACCGGAAAAGCCGGCGCCGAATGAGTTAAAGCGCCGATAGAAATCCGTTCAACGCCTAACCGGGCAAAATCAGCTATATTAAATAAATCGACCCCTCCTGAAACTTCAATCAGAGGTTTTTCAGTTTTATTCCGGATTCTCCATCTTTTTATTGCTTTAACCGCTTTTTTAAGGGCGGGGTAACTCATATTATCAAGCATTATAATGTCCGCTTTAACCTCCAGGGCTATTTTTAATTCTGATTCTTCTTTCACTTCTATTTCTACTTTCATACGGGGGTTTTTTATCCTGAGTGCTTTAATCTTCTTCATTAAAATCTCTTTATCAACCAGCCCCCAATGGTTATCTTTAACTAAAATGAATTCCCCCAGATCCATCCGGTGATTAATTCCTCCCCCCGTTTTAACCGCGTATTTTTCCCATCGCCTTAGTCCGGGAATGGTCTTTCTCGTATCAGTAATTTCTATACACCGGCCTTTTACTTTCTTAACAAAGTGACGGGTAAAACTTGAAATCCCGGATAAATGCTGGATAAAATTTAAAGCGGTCCTTTCTCCGGCCAGAATAACTTCCGCCTTTCCCTCCAATTCAGCGATGGCGGTGTTCTTCTTTACCTCGCCCCCTTCCGAAACCAAAGTCTTAAATTTAATCTTCGGGTCTAATTTTTTAAAAACTTCTCTGGCTAAAATCAATCCGCAAATGACCCCTTTGTTTCCGGCAAAAATTTTTGTCTTAATTGTTCTCCCTTTTTCAATTAAAATTTCTGTGGTCGGATCGCCCCGCCATAAATCTTCTTCTAAAGCCGAATTCACCAATTGTTTATCCTGTTTTAACAATTTCATGCGCTCTTTATTCTGTTTGTTTTTCCCTGAAATTTCTCTTTTTCCAGTTTTTCTAATTCTAAAATCTCATCCCTTAAGACAGCGGCTTTTTCAAATTCAAGATTCTGGGCGGCTATCTCCATTTCTTTTTGTAACTGCTGGCGTGTTTGTAAAATTTTTTGGGCAGAATAGTTTTTTCGGCTTTCCCTGACCAGGGAGAAACTATATTCCCTGGCCTGAGTAATGGTTTCTATTCCGGCCTGGATCGCTTTCGTAATAGTTTTGGGGGTGATGCCGTGCTTTTCGTTATAAGCAATCTGTTTCTGCCGGCGGCGGTTGCTTTCTTCAACGGCCTGGATCATAGAGGGCGTTGATTCTTCGGCATACATAATTACTTCACCGTTCACATGCCTGGCTGCCCGTCCGGCCACCTGAATTAAAGAACGATATGAACGTAAGAAGCCCTCCTTATCAGCATCTAAAATAGCCACCAGGGAGACTTCCGGTAAATCCAACCCTTCTCTTAAAAGATTTATGCCCACCAGACAATCAAACTTGGCCATCCTTAAATCACGAAGTATCTCCATCCTCTCAATCGTTTCTATTTCAGAGTGCAGGTATCTCACCTTAATCCCCAGCTCATGAAGATAATTAGATAAATCCTCCGCCATTCTTTTGGTTAAAGTAGTCACTAAAACCCGTTCTTTATTCTTGACCCGCTTACGGATTTCTTCCAATAAATCATCAATCTGGTTTGCCGCCGGTTTTATGGTTATGGCCGGGTCAAGTAAACCGGTAGGTCTGATTATCTGTTCAACAATTTCTCCGGCCAGCCTTAATTCGTAATCGCCGGGAGTAGCCGACACATAAATTACCCGATTAATCTTTTTTTCAAATTCAGGAAAATTTAACGGACGGTTATCCAGAGCCGAAGGCAGACGGAAACCAAATTCAACTAACGTTTCCTTCCGGGAGCGGTCTCCCGCATACATCCCTCTTAACTGCGGAACCGTTACGTGCGACTCATCAATAACCAGAAGATAATCCCGGGGGAAATAATCAATCAGGGTATAAGGAGGCTCGCCGGGAAGCCGGCTGCTTAAATGCCGGGAATAATTTTCTATTCCGGGGCAGTATCCGACTTCTCTAAGCATTTCCAGATCGTATTTTGTCCTCATTTCCAGACGCTGGGCCTCTAATAATTTGTTTTGACTCTTTAATTCATTCACCCTCTCTTCCAATTCTTTTTCAATGGTAAGCAGGGCTTTCTCTAAACGGGAATAAGGAATAACAAAATGCTTGCTGGGGAATATAGTTGTTGAAGCGGTTTCTTTTTGCACCATTCCGGTTAAAGGATTAAAAACAGACATTTTCTTTACTTTATCTTCTATCCATTCAATCCGTAAACCCTCTTCCCGATAAGCCGGCCAGATTTCTATAAATTCTCCCCGGAGGCGAAATTTCCCGCGGGAAAAATCGTAATCGTTACGTTCATATTGCAAATCAACCAGATGCCGTCTAACCTCATCCTGAGAAATTGTTTTACCGGTCTCTAAATATAAACCTAAAGTCTGCCAGTCCTCCGGTGCCCCTATACCGTATATGCACGAGACGCTGGCGACAATTATTACCTCGCGGGATTCAAGAAGAGCACTGGTCGCTGAAAGCCGCAGCCGGTCAATTTCATCATTTATAGAGGCGTCTTTTTCAATATAGGTATCGGTCTGCGGAACATAAGCCTCGGGCTGATAATAATCGTAATAACTGACAAAATATTCCACCCGGTTCTGCGGAAAGAACTGTTTAAATTCACTAAAAAGCTGGGCGGCCAGAGTTTTATTATGGGAAATCACTAAAGTCGGTTTTTGCACTGTTTCAATTACGTTGGCAATCGTAAATGTTTTTCCGGAACCGGTTACACCCAAAAGAACCTGATGTTTCTTATTCTCTAAAATTCCGCGGCTGAGTTTTTCTATCGCCTGCTTCTGGTCTCCCTCCGGCTTGAATTGAGATATCAATTTAAATCCAGACATTTAGTTATTTCCCCTTATCTTCTCAGATAATAACCGGGTCGCTTCCAGAACTTTTTCCGCGGCCTCTAACTTTAAACTTCCCGTTCCGCAACTGGGAGTAAGCAAACACGATTTTTTCAGAATTTCCAGATCTATTCCCTTTTTAACCAAAAGGTTAAATCCGCTTTCTAATTTTTTAAGAAGCAACTCTATCTTTAAAACTTCACTGTCCGTTTCATGACTGGGAACGATTCCCCAGGCCAAAATTCCATCGCGATTCAAAAATCCTTTTATTTTGTCGGAATAAAGAGCCAGATTTTCGGCAAATTCAAAAGCATCAAAACTTAAAATGTCCAGGTCGGTATTAAGAGGGATAGACCAATCCGTGTTGCCGCAGCAGTGGATACCGGCTAAAGCACCGGCCCCCTTAATAGCGGTAACTATCTCCCTGAGACTGTTAACCACCAGGTCTTTATCTAAATTTATATAAGCCGAACCAAAAGAAGCCAGATACGGCTCATCAATAAAAATAATCACTTCAGGAAAAACATCTTTTAATCTTTTAATCTGCCACTTCGCTTTCATAAGTATATGTTTAGTCAAAACATCAACAAATTCCTCCCGGTAAATAATCGACCGTTTATTCTGGTCAGTCGTGGCCAACCCCATACTGACGGGACCGATGACCTGTCCTTTTATATAAACAATCGTCTTTACCGGTACCTCTTTTAATATTCTGATAAAACCGTAAAAACCGGCGGCATAAAGTTTACTGACGGCGAAATGTTCTAAATTCCCGCTAAGATACTGGCTATAGAAATTTTCCAGATTCTCATCCAGGTTCCGGCCGGTATCAACATATAATTTCTGGCGGGCCGGTTCACAAACAATCCCGGGTAAGCTTTCGGAAAATTGAACCCGCATATCTTCGTAAAAATTTTTTTGAGGCAGTTGCGGCCAGACGGGAATCTGAGGAAAATTTTTAAGCATCAGCCTGATTCCGGCCTGTTCATCAAGATGAGGCATACTACCGATACCGGTCGCTAAACCTTCAGGGACGAGTTTCATTTTTCCTTTCTAATTTTGCCGTTCCCATAGCTAATCCGCAAAAAATCCAGAAAGCCATTGCCAGGGGTAAACTATAAATATTCGTATCCACAAAACTATGCACCAAGAAGCCGAAGAGCCCGCTCAGGATCCCGGCTAACATTACTTCTTTATTACCGTTGCCCATCCGTTTTAAGGCCATTAACCGATTGATAAAAAGCACCAGCATTATTAATAGAAAAATTGAAAGCCCTGACAGGCCGATTTCAGCGGCCATCTGCAAATAACAATTATGGGCATACCATTTACCGTTAGTCTGGGGCAGACTATAATTAGGATAATTGACGCAAAAGGTATTAATTCCGTGCCCGATAACCGGGTGCACTTCTATCATTTTTATGGCACCCTGCCAGATCATCATCCGTTCCTGATTGGAGCCGTGATTTAAAGCGATAATTTCTTTGGCCCGATTCTGGAAAGAAGAAGGAATAAAAAATAACCCGATTAAAAACATCATCACTACCATCGGCACCAGTCTTTTTTTATTAACTAAAGCCAGAAAAATTATCCCGAAAAATGTGCCGAGCCAGGCGCCTCTTGAATAAGTTAAAGCTAAACAAATAAAAAGCAAGGCTATAGAGAACAAAGAAATAATTCTAAGTTTAGCTTTCAACTTCCCGAATATAGCCACGCTCATAAAAATCGGAATGACCAGAGTCAAATACGCCCCAAAATTATTCGGGTGTTCAAAAGAAGCGGACATCCGGTTTTTACCCGCGACCACCCCCATTTGACGCAGACGAATTAAATCAACGCCGATAAAATATTGAATTATTCCGTCAACAGCAATTATGCTGCTGACAATAAGGGTTAAATATACCAGTCTTTCAAAAAAACGCGGTTTATCCATATAATCAACCGCTATATAAAAAATAAACAGGTCCTGTAAAACTTTTGATAAACCCCTGATACTGACATAGCCAAAAGAGGTATTTCGGATGGAAATAATATTAATTAAAATAAACAGGGATAACAACAGAGTTACCGGCGTATAAGGAATACTTAAATCTTTCTGAAAGATTTTTTTAGTCAGCCATAATAAAATTATTAAGCTGGATGAAATTTCGATAATCGCCCGGGAAAAAGGCAAAGCGATAATCAAAAGATAAAAAAACTTAATAATCCATAAATCACAGAAAGAAATTATTTTTTCTCTATTCATCTTTTTAAAGGGATTAATAAGCATTCCTGACCGCTAAAATCGTTCTTAATAAAATTTTAATGTCAAAAATAAGAGACCAGTTTTCGGCATAAAAAAGGTCATATCTGGTTCGTTCTTCAATGGACGTATCCCCTCTTAAACCATTAACCTGGGCCCAACCGGTCAGTCCTGATTTAATTTTATGTCTGGTCATATACCGGGGAATGTCTTCTTTAAACTGCCCTACGAAATAGGGCCTTTCCGGACGGGGTCCCACTAAACTCATATCCCCTTTTAAAACGTTAAAAAGTTGCGGTAATTCATCAATATTAAACCGTCTTAAAAGCTTTCCCACTCTGGTTTTTCTCTGGTCGTCAGCTTTAGTCCATACCGGGCCGGTCTGTTTTTCCGCATCAGCCGTCATAGTCCGGAACTTATAAATCCAGAAATTTTTACCATCCTGTCCAACCCGCTCCTGTTTATAAAAAACAGTCCCTTTTGAATCCATTTTGATAAAGACAGATATAACGGCAAACAAAGGAAGAAGCAGAACTAAACCGATAAAAGAACAAACTATATCCATCGTTCTTTTAACAAAACGGTTCCAGCTTTCATCTAAAGGCGTGCCTTTAAGACTGAGTAAAGTCACACCGTCAAAATTTTCCAGTTTTACCTGGCTGGTAATGACCCCTAAAAAATCCGCTACCAGGCGGAAACCGGCCATTTCTTTCTCACAGGTCAAGATAATTTCGGCTATTTTTTCCCGGGGTAAATCCGGCAGGGTTAAAATCACTTCTTCTATTTGATTTCCCGTTAAAATAACCGGCAGTTTATCCAGATTTCCCAGGACCGGTAAACCCATCACGTACTTATCTTGAGCCTTGCCGTTACCGCTTATCAAACCGATTAATTCGTATCCCCAGCGCGGATTATGATAAATATTCTTTATCACCCGCCGGGCCGTTTCATCGGTGCCTATAATTAAAGTTTTAAGATTTTCCCCTCTGGCCTGTCTGAGCCAGAGCTCAAAATTAGCCATAAGAAGCCGGAAAAAAGACATAGAAATAAATACCATTACCCAGCCGCCGAGCAATACCCCTCTGGAATAAGAAAATTCCCGATAAAGAAATGTTACCGCCATTAAAATCAACATACTGACGGTCGTGGCTTTGGCTAAAGCCGAAAATTCATCTATAAAGGAAAATCTTTTTTTGGAACTGTATACATTATAAGTCTGCAATACTAAAAGAAAAATCAGAGTTACGATCGCTAAAGCCCGGGTGTAATGTCTGACCGGGGGAACACCGTAGAAGACCGGAACCAGACCGGATAAGAAACGAACCCAGTAGGCCGAAAGAAAAGAAACATTAATCAAAATAATATCCCCTGCTAATAATACTAAAGTAATAAGGATATTTCCCCGCCGTCTATGCAACTTTTTCTCCTTTAAATCCCTGCTGAATGTTTAATATAGCGTTGGTAAGTTTTTCAAGATAAACCCCCCGGTCAAATTTCAAAGCTTGTTTACGGATAAAAACCGGGTCAAAATCATAATTTCTAAATTTATTAACGGCTTCAATCAAAAATTCCTCCTGGAGTTCATTAAAAAATATACCGGTTTCTCCTTCCACTACCGTTTCCCTGACCCCGCCTTTTCCGTAAGCAATGACCGGACACCCCATCGCCTGCGCCTCTAACGGCACGATACCAAAATCTTCTTCTCCCGGAAATATCAAAGCCCGGGCATTATTATAATATTCACGAATACTTTCTCTGGATTGCCAGCCTAAAAATTTTACGTTAGAACGGGCTAATTTTTCCAAACGCGTTTTTTCCGGTCCCTCACCGATTACGACTAAAGGCAGTTCCAGCCGATTAAAAGCACTGACCGCCAGATCTATTTTTTTATACGGAACCAGGGCTGAAACAACCAAAAAATAGTCTTTCTTATTGTTACTTCCATTAGAATTGAAAAATGAAGTATCTACCGGGGGGTAAATAACCTGAAAAACTTCTTTGCCGTATATTCTTCGAATCTTTTTCGCTATATTGTCTGAAATCGCCAAAAAATAATCAACCCTTTGAGAAGAAATCATATCCCATCTCTTAAGCTTCGCCAGAAAAAAATTAACCACCTTCTTAAGTACCGGTGGCCAATGTCCAAAGTATTCGCCGTGAAAATCCCAGGCGTAACGCATCGGCGTAAAACAATAACAGATATGGCAGCTTGATTTAGGTACCTTTACGCCTTTGGCAACGCAATGACTGGTCGAAATTATCAGGTCATACCCTTCCAGGTTAAACCGTTCTATAGCGAGGGGAAAAAGAGGCAGGAAATAGCGGTAATATCTAAAAATCCCGGGTATATGCTGTAAAAACGAGGTCTTTATAGGCAGACGTTTTAATTTACCGGAAATTCTGTGCGGATTATAAATTAAGGTATAAACAGTCGCTTGCGGAAATATCTCAGACAACCCCTCCAAGATACTTTCTCCCCCGCGCATACCCGTCAACCAATCATGAACTAAAGCAACCTTCATTTCCCACCTGTGTTTAGAGGGTGTATTCTACCTTATAACTAGTTTAAAGTCAAGGAGTTATATAAAATTTATTATTATGTAATTGGGGGTATTAATCTTACATAACCAGTTTCTGGTATACTTTCAATACCTCTCGGGCAGTTCTTTCCCAGCTGAATAACTGGGCCCGGGCAAACCCCTTCTGTCTCAATTCCTCGCGGACATAAGAATTGGTCAGGATTTGCCGCATCGCGTTAGTTAATTCTATCTCATTATGCGGGTCAATAAGAATAGCCGCATCAGCGGCTACTTCTGGAAGGGAAGCAACGTTAGAAGTAATGACCGGGCAGCCGCAGGCAAACGCCTCTACTACCGGCAGGCCAAAACCTTCGTAAAAGGTAGGTAAAACAAAAGCCAGGGCGCGATTATACCAATAAACCAACTCGTCTTCCTCTAAATAACCGAGGAAAATAACGTCTTTATCCAGACCATATTTTTTAACCATTTCCGGGGCTTCCGGATAACGCGGGTCATCTTCTCCCACAATCACTAATTTTATGTTCTTAATCCCCTTCTTTTTCAAATTACTGAAAGCCTTAATCAGCCCGGTAATGTTCTTATAAGGGTCAAACCGTCCCACAAAAAGAAAAACCTGGGCATCTTCCGTAACTATCCCGGCAAATTTTTCTTTTACCGGTTCAAACGGCATCGGACGATAAATAGGGCTGACGCCGTTATAAATAACTTCAATTTTACTTTCCTTAATATTTAAAGATTTAATCAGGTCCTTTTTAGAATTTTCCGAAATGGTAATTATTTTATCGGCTTTGCCGCTGACCTTTTTCAAAATATATCTGAAAAGTCCCATTAACTTAACCTTCTTGGCTTTAGGCGTAAAATGAGGAAAACATAAAGGGATAAGGTCGTGAATGGTGACTACTAATTTACACGAAATAAAGAGGGGATTTAAAAAATGCGGCTCATGGAATACATCAAGGCTGTATTTTCTACATTGACCCGGCATGATGGGAACATTGGCTGAATGTTGAAACTTAGCTAAAGAAACGTTTGATTTGGAAACCAGATTGTATTTTTCTAAAAGTTCCGAATTATTGGAAAAAATAAAATACTGGTTTTCATTATCAATTCTGGCTAAATTTTCAATTAGCCTTCGGGTATAAGCGCCAATCCCTGAAACTTTGGGAAAAATCCACCGGGCATCAATTCCGATATTCAAATTATTCTCCTTTCAAAGTTTGCTCGTATAAAGACAGGGTTTCCCGGGCGGCTCTTTCCCAGCTGAACCGGCCGGCCCGTTTAAAACCTTTTCCAATCAAATCTTTTCTTAAATTCTCATTTTTCAGAATGTCTTCCATTGCCTGGCTCAACTCTTTAACGTCTGCCGTGGAAACTTTAACCGCAGCCTCCCCCACCACTTCATCCAGAGCCGGCGTAGTCACTACCGGCACCCCGCAAGCCATGGCTTCAAGTGGCGGCAGACCGAAACCTTCATAAACAGAAGGAAAAATAAACGCTCCGGCTAAATTATAAATAACAGGTAAATCTTCATCGCTGACATATTCGGTAAAGATAACTTCGTTTTTTGATATTAAGCTTTTGAGCTTATCCATAAAATCAGAATAATTCCAGCCCCATTTCCCGACTATAACCAGCTTACAATCGGATTTATCCCGTTTTTTAAAATCAGAAAAAGACTCAAGTAAAAGAGAGATGTTTTTTCTCGGCTCTAATGTCCCCACCCAGAGAAAAAATTTATCCGGCAGTTTATATTTATTTTTAACCTGCTCAAACGGTTTTAAATCTTCAATTTTCTTAAACTTCTCATCGGGCGCTTCATGGATAACCGCAACTTTTCCCTCCGGCACCGTATAAAGTTTCAAAAGCTCATCTTTAGTAAATTCCGAAACGGCAATAATCTTATCGGCGGCAGCTAAAGTCCTGGGAACATTATCATTTAAAAAATCCAGATTCTTTTTCTCGATATATTCCGGGAAACGCTTGAAAGCCAGGTCATGAATGGTCACAATAGTTTTTCCCGATTTTACCGGCCGGGAAATAAAATTAGGGAAATGGAAGATATCGGCTCTTCCGAATAAATCATCAAAATTCGGAGCGTTAATTTTTTTCCAGAGAAAACTGAACACCCGTCCGGGTAACCGGATGCCTATATTTTTAAAATTATCCGCTTTAATCTCCATGCCTTTGAACCCGGAGCGAAAATTAAAATAACAAAGACGGAATTGATGCGAAGAAGAAATCTCTGAAAGCGCCTGAACCAGATTCTCCGTATATTTCCCTATCCCGGTTTTTCTACCGATAACGGTTTGAATATCAATGGCAATTCGCACGAGCCTCTCCGTATGTTCTGGTGAGTGGTGAGCGGTTAATTGGTGATTGGTTAAATAGTATTTACTAAATACTAACGACTAGCGACTAAATACTTAACAATCATTCACTGCTCACCAATTAACCATTTAACCAATTCACTACCCCAGGCATACCTTTCTAAAATTACACCTCTCACATTTATACGGCTGGGGGGATTTTTCAAAAGCTTCTTCTTCCAACGCTTCATTTTTATCTTCGGATTTTAAAAGCTTCTTCATATCCGCGATACTTCCGGCGATATATTTTTTCATGCCTTCAACCAGATCATCGCTCAGTTTAAAATTATGTAAGGTGTTTTCGTTAAGATTAAAAGCCGTCACGTTAAGTTTACTGAAATCCACCCCCCATTTTCTTTTGACGTATAAGGCATAACAGGTAAGCTGGATATTAACGTCTTCTTCGTCAAGCTTACCGGTCTTCCAGTCGGCAATAAAATATTCATCGCCGCTTTGATAAAAACAGTCCAGCACCACAAAAACCTTGGTCCCGGCCAAAAGGAAAGACGATAATTCCTCTGTCTCCAGATCGGAAGAGCGTCGTGTAGGGAAAGAGTGTAGGATAGGGTGTTG
>CAZDKO010000024.1:0-26809 GCA_964506075.1 uncultured bacterium | reverse complement strand
GTATAAAGTGCCGCTTGTGCCGGATAAGAAGTAATTAATATTCCTAATGTAAACATTGCTACTAACGCTACATTTTTCATATGCATCCCCTTTCTTTGTATAGCCCCAGCATATCGTTTTTTTTCTTACCCGAAGGGAAGAAATAAAAACGCCGGGGTAAATTTAATTTTTAAAATAATTATTCGCTGTCTCTATTTTTAGTTTCATATAAAGTGACCATAATTTTATTTTACGGATTATAAAAGCGGTAAGGATTATGGCGATGGCGGGCGCCGTAAACTCGTGAAACGAAAAAAGCGTTTCCAGTAAAAAAGCTAAGATACCGACAAAACTAAGAGAGGAATCCCAGTTAAAAGAAAGATTCCAGTAATAAAAATTAGTAAATACGGCGGAATGGTCCAATACCCAGAATACGACGATAAAAATAATTATCCTCCGCCACGGGAATGATTCCAGGTCAAAAATAGCCCGGATAACGCCGCTGATAAAGGCGGCGCCAATAAAGGAAATAATGGGACATAGATAGTAAAGAAACAGCCATTCGCGTGGCTCCTCTCCGGTAATAAACCACATGGTGTCATCAGGATTGAAATCCGCGTTCCCGATTGCCACTAACAGCCAATAAAGGATAAAAAATAAAAATGAGACCAACAGGTTAATTTTCATTTCTATGATATTTTTAAATACCAACGTCCGTTATGAAGCATTACTTCCTGTTTATTTATAGTCAGCGCAGATTTAAAAATAGGACCATCCGTAACCAGGGTATGGTACTCGCCTAATTCACCGCAAATATCAACGCCGGTTTTTTCCAATTCCTTGAGCGTAACTTCATCAATGGTTCTGCCCAGCCATTCTGAATCTAATTTATCGGCCTGGGTGACGACGATGATAGCTTTGAATCCCAGTCCAATAAATTCCCGGATTAATTCTTCCCGGGAACGCTGCCACAAAGGATGAAATACTTCTATTCCGTTAGCGGTACACATTTTCAAACACCACTGGCGATGTGATTCAACATCTATATCCCCGAAAACACCGTATTGGATTTGATTGGCCATATACTTCTGCAGGGTCTTCTGAAACTCAGTCTCATATTGATTCCAGGTGGCAGAATTGAAGATTATCGGTATGCCAAGTTGTAAGGCCTGCTGTTCTAATAGAAACCGGGGCAATCCGTGAGACCGCGAAATCTGGCCGTCTTCGGTCAGCATGGTGAAAAGATATTGCGGTAAACCACCTTGCTGGATGGCATGATACAAGGCCAGGCAGGAATCCTTACCTCCGCTCCAGGAACAGAAGAACGAATGTCCGGTGATAGTTTGCTGTATCAGTTGTGGTGTCACTATAATCGTTATCTCCCAATTGCCCTTGCGCTTATTTGGCGCAACCCCTGCGCTAGTTTTACTTTGTAAAACTGCAGGAGCCGCACACCTATCCTTCATAATAATTAGTCGCTATCCCTATTTTCTAATTTTTTCTAAAGCTTCTTTTACGCTATCTGACAAATTAAGCGTTTTCTGGTCTAACCGGGAAACCCCGCTTGAATAAGAATAAGGACAGCTTGGATCCGTACTTCGGGGAATACCTAATTGCTTTAGGCTCGCGGGGACCAGTTCTTTTACCAGGCGCTCTGTCAGCCTTTGTCGTGATTGATATTCTTCCGATAGTGTCTCGGCGAGCATCATGTGGTAAGATAATATACTGGCCGGGGATTGCCCTTTGATTTTCCCCAGACTGAAAAGAAAGTTATTATCGCCTGAATAGATGTTTACTCCGGTTACTCCTACATACATGGTTCGGGGGTCAGAGGAACGGTATTTTTGCAAAATTTTACAAAATCGGTCTAGATACGGGTCAACTAAATATTCTCCTTCTTTTTGATTTATATCATTAATTAACTCTTTTACGTAATATTTAGTTAAGGCATCTTCTGAGGCCACAATTTTATTAAGCTCCTCTATATATCTTTCCCGATTCCAACCCGTAAAATCAATGTTTTCTTTCTTCATTTTAACCAGTAAGCTCTGGACCAGCCGCTGGTAAGGAATACGGTCGGGAGTACCCAACGTCCACGGGTCAGGGAGCCTTCTGATTTTGGTAGGGATACCGGTGATTTTTTCATGTAGTTCAGCGGTATCTTCCAGAAACCAGGCACTGCAAGGTTCAAGAGGAATAATAATAACCTGGAGTTTCTTTTCATCCTTATCCAGGAGAGGTATTTTGTTAAGTGTTTTTGGTTCTTTCTCTAAAAATTTTGCTGCTTTATTGAGCAATTTGGGGTCTTCGGCGTTTTTGATTACAATTTCCGCACTGTTTTTAGCCGCCGCTAAATCAGTCGTATTCTCCATAAAATCAATATGAGCTCTGTAATTAAACGGAGACGTCGCCAGTAAGTTACTCAATACGGAAAGCCCTTCTTTCTTTTTTCCCTCCCGTAATAACCGGCCGGCATATTCATAGATTTGCGATCCCCAGAACCCCATAGAAACATTACCCTCCTGAAGGGCTTCATTGTATCTTTGCCGGTTCGCCAAAGCTTTAATAAGTTCGAATTTAGATTCTATCCGGTAATTAACCCCGGTTTTAACTGAATAAGTCCATATCTGGATTGAATTTGACAATACGTAGGTGAAAATTGTTTTTTCTCTATCCTCTTCGGCTATCCGGGCGTAAATTTCTCTTTCGTTAATTTCCTTAAATTCTCCCGGCTTCTTTTTCATTTCTTCATTCAAAGCCCCGAGGATATTATCAAAGATGGCTTTAGCTCGGGGCCGGTCACATTTGATATTATCGATAGTCAGACTCAAAGTTCCATCTTCCGTAGAATACAGGTATTTCTCTCCGTTCACCTCTGTCATATGTCCGGCTGAGAATAACTTCTGATTAGGTATTTCAAAAGCCGGTAAATAATAATCGGGCAGAAAAGAAGGAAGTGTGAAACTTTCAGCCCATAAAAAGGTAGAAAATAATAAGAGAATGAAAATTACAAGGGAAGAGATTTTTTTCTTAATCATAGTTTTTAATCCCTCTTAAATCTTTCGGCTATCGTAAGCCCAGTTGAGTAAGGCCTGTCTTTGTCTGGGACGACAATCGGCAAAGCCTTTTTCACAATGTTTTTTCACCTGAGCAACGTGTCTTTTCATTGCCTTCCATCTTTTAATCTGACGTTCGTCATCCGAACATCTCCGGCCCATATAATACCGGCAATACCATTGAAACCACCCTCTGGGGTCCTCACGATAAATCCAGCCCTTTTTCCGCCAGACTGATAATGGCTGAGAGGCATTGACGCCAAAATAATTTAATTCGGGGTCATGGCGTTCGTGAGAAAGTTTAGCTTGAGTAAACCAGTCTTTGGGAAATTCTTTTTTACAATCGGTCATATATTTACCGCCGAAAACACCCATTTTAAGCATCTGTTTCGGAGTTAATTCAGGCGTAAATTCCGGATGAAATTTTTTCCCGGGCGGTTCGGTAAGATAATAAACATAATTTTTCTGCATTAGGTCGTTGACGATTGCTTTTCGTCTTTTCATTTTAACAATAAGTAGCCTGTCCCCTTTTTCATTAAAGTTGTGTCTTCATAAGTGGCATATGAGCCCATGCGTCCATATAAAGAAAATGAATATAATGCAATTTGTTCTGGATTGTTAGGGAGATTTTTTGGCAATGGATTGGGCACTTCGCGTCTGAATAAATGGCTCTTAATCAAATAATCGGCCTGTCGAATTGCAAGCGTCTTATCTCGATTGACAAAATCAGAACGTATATCAATTATTGACACGATAAACTCATTATCTTTAAAATTTATCTTTGCCCGAATTAAAAGTTCACCCGACCAGCTATTGGTAAAATATAAAAAATCTTCATATAGATATATATCCCATCTATCCTGCATTACTTTTGCAACAAAAACCGGGCCATCAGGAATCTTTTCTTCAAAAGGGTATCTAAGATTACATTTTATGTGTAACGTATTCTTAGGAAGCTGATGGCGATGAATTTCTCCTCTCGAATTTCTCAATTCAAGAAAATGTTCGGCAATGTGCTTATCCGGTACAAAGCATAAAGCTGACCTAGAAAAGCTCCTGCAATCCAGAACCCGTATTCCGAATGGATTCTGATACGCCTCCAGCCAGTTAAGCCGGGCAAAGGCGTTTTTTCTTTTAGATTCACTATTCTGTTTCTGCAATGCAGTTTCAGAAAATAGTTTTAAGAAATTTCTAAACATAAAATTTATTAAGGGGGATATTTAATCAAAAATTACTCTGATCCCTTTTTCCCTTTTTAATAATAAGTAGCCTGTCCCCTTTTTTGTCCCCTTTTTTAAAATCTGTAAATAAATCCAAAAGCTATGACCGGATAAATTTCAAAATTATCTAAGTCGCTCTGGAGTTTTTCTTCTTCTTTAGCCAGTTCACTTTGAAAAACGGCATTGCCGGCAATCGGGCCATCGGCAGAAAGGTCAACTTGCGGCGCACCCTGAAAAACAGCCCCTAATTCAAAAGTAAGACCGAAGCTGTTGTCTTTACCGAAAGAGGTATCCCAGCCCAAGCCCAGATACGGAGACACATCGTCAAAATCAACTTTGCCCTTGAGAGTTCCAACCTGAGCCGCCGTATATCTGGTATCGCCAATTTTAAAAGTGTCGGCCCTTTTGGCGTTGGCGTCAATATCATTGTTATTGAAAAGAACCCCGCCGCTAATCTTAAAGCTCCCTTGAAACGGGTGCCAGTCTAACAAAGCCGATACACTCATCAGATTAAGGTCAAATTCATATTCAATATCCTCTTCTGTGCCGTCGTAACTAAAAGAGAAATAATTGACGCCTATCCGGCCGCCAAATGAATCCAGGAAAGACTGTTCGACTTCTACCCCGATTCCCAAGGTGCTCACTTTAACTCCGAGTGAAGGGCTTTGAGCATAACCAGCGGTACAAAAAGCGAATAGAAACATTACCATTACTATAATTATCTTCTTTACCATTTTGTTTTTCTCCTTTTAATTGAACTCTGAACACAGAGGGCAATTACCCTTGCGCTTTTTAGCGCAACCCCCGTGTTTATTTTGTAGAGCAAAATTACGGGGGCCAAATACCTATCCCTCATAATAATTAGTCGCTATCCCCTTTCCGCGCATAGTTTTATCCTTTCCCGAAAGGAACAAACAAAACTACGGGGGGCAGTTACCTAATCAAAAACCACTCTGACCTTTTTTTTACCCCCGTGTTTATTTTGCGGAGCAAAATTACGAGGGCCAAATCAAATACCTATCTTTTTTTCACCCTCTTCAAACATTCCGGACAAATTGGGATTCCTGATTTTTTTGCTTCTTGTCTTGTTCCAAATTGAGGTTTTGAATTTCCACTATAGTAGTGAGAAAACATTACCTCTCCGCACGCGGCTTTATAAACTTCCCCTTCTGTCCCGGCTTCAGTCTCCTCAGTAGTAACGTCTACAATGATATGTGCCTTTATAAGTTCATTTAAAGTTCTGGGTTTTGACCACCAAAAACACTCAAACATTTATATTCTTTCATTCTTAGATTCTTTTTGAAAAAAGAAACAGATGTCTCTATTTTAAAAATGAACCCGTCCCTTTTTCCTACGTCCCTTTTTCCTAAAGAAATACGAATTTCGTTTATTCACGGAATTATTTTAGACAAAACATTCCCAGAATCAACTTATTTACTCATCCGTCCAAGGAAACGTTCAATGTGGGTTATGGCTTCTTTGAGGTTGGATAGACTGGTAGCGTAAGCCATACGGACATATCCTTCTCCTGATGGTCCGAAAGCTACTCCGGGAACAACGGCCACTTTTTCCTCTGTCAGTAACTTCTTGGCAAAATCTACTGAGCTTAAACCTGTCTTTTTAATTGAAGGGAAAACATAGAAAGCTCCTTCGGGCTTATGGCAATCAAGCCCGAGGCGGCAAAGTTCTTTGACGATATAGTTCCGTCTCTGATGATATTCGTTTCTCATCTGTTCAACCGACTTAGCGCCTTTTTTTAAAGCCTCGCGGGCGGCAATCTGACCCATAATCGGCGCACAGAGCATCGTGTATTGATGAATCTTATTCATCCCGGCAATAACCTCACCCGGGCCAACCGCATAACCGATTCTCCAGCCGGTCATAGCGTAACCCTTGGAAAAACCGTTGATATAAATAGTTTTTGACTTCATCCCGTCCAAACTGGCAAAAGGGGTATGGCGGAAATCGTAGCTTAACTCATCATATATCTCGTCGGTCACCACCGTTAAGTTATTTTTAAGCACGACCTTTTTTATTTCGTTAAGCTCTTTTTTACTGTAAGAGGTGCCGGTCGGATTACAGGGATAATTTAAAACCAAGATTTTGGTCTTATTATCACAAATCCGGTCCAATTCTTCCGGGTTAATTTTAAACCCGTCTTCTTTTAGAGTTTTTAAATAAACTACTTCCCCGCCGGCCAGAATAGAAACGGGCCCGTAGGAAACATAACTGGGTTCGTGGACAATCACCTTATCCCCCGGCTCAATTATAGTCCTTAAAGCTAAATCAAAAGCCTCACTGCTCCCGACGGTGACCAGGATTTCTTCATCCGGGTCATAACTTAATGAATAGTGGGTCTTAAGAAACCGGGAAATCTCCAGGCGCAGTTCATAAAGCCCGCGGTTGGAGGTGTAAGAGGTATAGCCCTGTTCCAGGGAATAAATAGCCGTCTCCCGGATATCCCAGGGAGTGACAAAATCCGGCTCCCCCACACCGAGAGAAATGATATCCTTCATCCCGATGACCAGCTCAAAAAATTCTCTGATGCCCGAAGGCGGTAAATGATGGACTAATTTAGATACTTTCATCGTTTAAAATGAGATGGCAATTCTTTTATCGGCTTCACCCGACTTAAGGATGTCTCCATCAACCTTATATTTTTTTAATAAGAAATGAGTGACTGTCCCCCGGATATTTTCCATCGGGGCGAGTTTTTCCGAAACGAAACTGGCCACCGAATGAATGTCTTTACCGGAAATCAGAATCAATAAATCATATCCGCCGGAAAGCAGATAACAGCTCTTTACTTCCGGAAACTGGTAAATGCGTTCGGCCACCCGGTCAAAGCCGACGTTTTTCTGCGGCGAAACCTTAACTTCAATCAAGGCGTTAACCGTCCCGGAGGTATTGCCTAAAAGCTCCCGGTTGATAATGGTTTTATATTTTATAATCACGCCGTCTTTCTCGTATTTCTTGATTATCTGTTTGACTTTATCCACTTTCATATTGAGCTGTTTGGCAATTTCTTCCGGGGTAATGCGAGCATCCTTTTCCAGTATTTCTAAAATCTGCTCCATAGAATTCCTCCTTCTTAAAACTTCATTTTAAGCCCCACCAGATGGGAAAAATCGTCCTCTTCGGAAGGGTTATCCGTCCAGTAAAGAAGCGCATAATCAATCTCAAAATCAACGTAGGCAAAAATTTTCGCCGAGTTTAATCCGCAGCCGAAAGTCAAAGCCCGGTTTTCTTTTTTATTTAAATTATAAATACCGGTCCGCAGGGCGAAATAAGGGATAAGATAATATTCTCCGCCCAGGCGAATCTGGTTGGTATCCAGAAAATCAAAAATTTCCAGTGAATATTTCGTTTTATCATCCGGAGAATAACTTAACCCCGGCCTTATTTTTAAATCATAATCTATATCCGTATTAAAGAGACTGACGGCGGGGCTGTTAACGTCCTGCAGTAAAAGCCCGAAACCGAATTTCTGCCAGCGGAGATAACCGGCTAAATCCACGTTTAAACAAACGTCATCGGTAGAGGCGCCTTCAGAATAATTCCTTCCGTCTATGACCGTACCCCGGGATAATTCCGATTTATAAGTGCTGTAACCCAGGTTTAACCCTAAAGCCAGGGTCTCCAGAAAAAGTTTTTTTCCGTAGGAGACAAAATACCGGCGGCTGGTAAATTTGGAATCAAGGGTGAAAACCGAATTATAATCAACCATCCCCTTATCAACGTTACTCATAAAAGAAAAACCGATTACCCCCCAGTCTTTATCCACCGCCAGTTTAGTCGGGTAAATGTAACTAAACCAGTGGTCAAAACCGACTTCATCCCGGTTACTCACCAGCAGACTATAATTTGCCTCCGGGCGCGTTAATAAACCGAGCGCCGCCGGATTCCAGTAAGCGGCTTCAATATCATCGGCTAAACCGACAAAAGCCCCGCCCATTGATAAAGCCCTCACCCCGGTATCGGCGAAAGAAAACGGGCTGCCGGCCAAAGACAGTATAAATGAATATATTATGATTCTTTTTACCTTAATTTTCCGCTTTTCCATAATGAGGCATATTATCATAAAACTTCACATATCTCAAGGATAAACTAAATAAAATAAGTGCAATTTAGATAGAGATTTTTACCCCGATTAAAAAATTCTTTCCGCGGTAAATATATTTATATAAGCGGTCCGATTTTTGAGTAAAAAAAAGGCCAGAGATAATTCTCTGGCCCAGATTTTTCTAAAGTTGATGTTAATCTTCTATTTCAATGGCGTTGACCGGACAATTATCAGCGGCTTCTTCAACTTCCTCAACGGCTGAATCAGGGATACTATTAACCTTGACTACAGCCACGTCTTCATCCATCTCAAAGATATCCGGAGCCGTATTGACGCAAAGACCGCAACCTGTACATAATTCTTTATCAACCGTAGCTTTCATTTTATTCCCTCCTTCTTTTAGGGCTTCTGTTGAGAGCGCCACAGAGGTGCCGCCCCGAAATAACCTGTTTTTGTTTACTTTAATAAAACCGCCATTATCATAACATAAAAATTTGGTTTGTCAAGAAAGTTTAATATGTTAAAATAACATTAATATTTAAGCGGATTAACTGGTTCTTCATTCAGTATAAAAAGCGTCAAAGGAGGGAAAATGCTCAAGGAAAAAATTGAAAACGATTTAAAAGAAGCGATGAAGCAAAAAGACGATTTAAAAAGAGAAACCCTGCGCTTTATCAAAGCCGCCCTCCAGAATACGGCCATTCAAAAAATGAAAAATGACCTCCCGGAAGAAGAAATTATTCAGGTCATTAAAAAGCTCGGCAAACAGCACCAGGAATCCATAGAATTATTTCAAAAAGGCGGGAGGGCTGATTTAGTCCAGAAGGAAGAGAAGGAACTCGCCATTATCAAGAAATACCTGCCGGAAGAACTTTCCGAAGAAGAAATCGTTAAATTAATAATCCAGTCTATTGAAGAAAACAAAGCCCGGGGGAAAAAGGACATGGGCCGGGTCATAAAAAGCGTTATGGAGAAAGCCAGAGGCAAAGCCGACGGTAAAGTCGTGAGTATGTTGGTTTCAAAAGAATTAGAGAAAAAGGAGGAAAATGATAAAGATAGAACATAATCCGCCGACTAAACTTTCTTTTACCGTAACTGACACCGGTTTAAAAGTGCAAATTAAAGAGGGTATTTTTAATCTCAGTTATCCGCCGCCAATCTGGCAAAACTATCCCAAAGCGGAAAAAGCTTTTCTGGTAGATAATCTTTCTTATCTTTTAACCTCCACCTTCCCTCTGGTTTCCGGTTTTAAAAACATCAGCTATAACACCAGTTATCCGCTTTTTAAGCCTTTTTTCAAACTGATGATAATCCGTGACATCCCCTCTTCAACTGAGGACTATAACATTTCCACCTCGGAAATATTAAGGAATTTTCTGAATTTAGAAACTCGATTTACCGATTTAAAAATCAAAAAACCCGTCTATCGAACCCTGCCGAAAAAAGAAAGAGTCATTCTGCCTCTCTCTTTCGGTAAGGACAGTCTTTTAACGCTGGCCCTGGCCCGGGAAATCGGCCTGGAACCAATTTGTATTTATATAAATGATACTGTTTCCAGGGTGGAAAATAAACTGAAACTTAAAACGGTTAAAGAGATATCAAAAAAATTCAGGGTTAACTGTTTCCCGGTTAAAAACGAACTGGAAAATTTGAATGATTTTGAATACTGGCATAAAAACGAATCTTCGCTCGGATACAGCCATATGATTGCCGGTTTTTGTTTCATCGCTTTACCGTTTGCCCACTTCTATAAAGCCAAATATATCATTCTGGGTAACCAGAAAGACATGAATTTTATTTTTATGAATAAAGAGGGCTACCGGGCTTTCCCCTCTTTTGACCAGAGTCTTGAGGGAACTAAACAACTGGACGCGATTATAAAAATTGCCACCCGGGATAAAGTAAACGTCACCAGTCTCATTGAACCGTTAACAAATTTAGCCATTATGAAAATTTTACACCACCGTTATCCGGCCCTCGGTAAATTAGAAATTTCCTGCGACGCGTTAAACACTTTAAACGTGGAAGAACGCTGGTGTTTAAATTGCTCCAAATGCGCCCGCCTTTACATATTTATGAAAGCCTGGGGCATAAACACCCAAAAATTAGGTTTTACCCGGGGACTCTTAGGAAAAAATTCGGAAAGATTTTACACCCTTTTCTCCGGCAGAGAGACCGATAATTACGAAAAAAGCGAGGAAGCCAGAGACGAGCAATTACTGGCTTTTTATTTAGCTTATAAAAGAGGGGTTAGGGGGTATCTCATAGACAAATTTAAAAAAAGATTTTTAAACGAAGCCCAAAGCAGGGAAAAATCTTTAACGGAAAGTTTTTTAAAACCTCATTCGCTGGAAAGCCTGCCGGAAAACTTAAGAGAAAAAATTAAAAAAATATATTTTGAGGAATTAAACGGTAAACTTTACTGAAATCCCCAGTAGACAATCTTTATACCGCCTTCATCGCTTGATAAACCGGGCGGATTAGGCCGCACATAAGTTATATTGGTTTGCGCCGAAAGTCTGACCTCGCCGCGTCCGTAGACACTGCCGGTAATGTTGGTAGGACCGTAGCTTCCAAAAAGAGATTCAATAAAAACTTCATCGCCAGCATAAATCATCCCTTCAATATCACTCGGGTCCCAGATTTCAATATCGGAGTCTTTACTCATAAGAGCCGGCAGGTTTCCGTATTGATGCTGGGTAATCCGGCCGTGGGCCCATTTATTAATGATAATCTTACCGGTAGCGACAATACAACCGGTCATTTCCCAGGTCCCGACCAGACGCGCCTCCCCCTGGACATAGACAACGTGATTGGTGGTTCCGACACAGGGGTCGGAAGAAAAAATTTGAATATAAGGCCAGCCGGGAGTATAAACTTTGCCGTCTTCCGCCGCCAGGTTATAGTAATACTGGAAAAAGTTATCGTCAAAAGGAGGCAGTTCAACGTAAGCCGCCTGGCTATCAACCTCACCGCTTACCGAACCATTATCAGGGTGAACGTATACCTGGCCGCAGGCACTGGCGTCGCCGTAAACGGTGCCGGTAAAAAAATCAGTTCCGACCGTCAGGGCGGCATCCGACCAGTAACCTAAAAAGGGCTCCCATATCCAGACCCATTGCCGGGTGTCGGTGCTGTTGGAATGGACCCTGACCGGACTTTCCAGGGAAGAAATTACCGACCCGCCGGAAATTTTCAATCTTGAACCGCCTAAAGCCAGAAAATTAAAGGCCTCCGGTCCCAATCTTTCAAGCTGAACCTTGATGACTTTAGAAACCTCATTAACCGTTCCGACTGAAGTTACTAATTTAACGGCCGGGTTATCGGGGTTAGCCGTAATGGTTATGTCATACTCACCTTTTCCCAAAAATTTCGGAAAACCGGTCGGCGTATAATTAAAATCAGCGCTCATCTCTTTAATCGCTTCCTCTATCCCGGCCTCAGCCAGATAATAGGACTGGGTTGAAAGAGTAATCCTTCTTAACGCGGCCGTATCATTGATAATAATACCCATCATAGAAATACAGATAAAAATCACCAGGATTAAAACCGCCAGGGTCGTTATCAGAATAATTCCTTTTCGGTTAAGCGGTTTAGACATTCTTTCTGCTGACATTTCGCCTCTCTTTTATCGGCCGGTATTCCTCGGTTCTATCTGGACGTTAACCAGACGGCTCACCGGCGGCACACCCATTATGTCTTTAGTCAATTTTAAATTTACCTCTAAACCTTTGGTTAATTCCTTACCATCAACCGCAACTGAAAATTTACCGTAATCGGGTCGGGTAGTAATGTAACCGGAGAGATTCACGACCGTGGTCTTGCCCGGTTCAGACTCACCCGGCCATTTAATCCCCACCTTCTTTAAAACACAGGATTTAACGTAATTATATTGACCGCTGGTCGGCTGGGAATCTAACTCGGCTTTAAACTGGATGTAACGCCCGCCGCTTACACTGCTTATATCGGCCTCCCCTTCGGTTTGTGACTGCGTATTGATAGAAACCTCGTCACTCCAATCATTATCGTTTAAAAGCACGTCTTTATCGTCGTGGCTCCTTAACTTTATTACCAGATTAGCCCCTAATCCGCCGCTTTCGTAGTCGCCGTAATTATTCTTAGCGATAGACCAGGAAAGGGTGCTGTAATCCGGGTTAGCCAGTCCCGTATCATAAATCTGCGAGGTTAAAGCCCCGGAAGCAAAATAACTCACCTCTATTGATTTAAGAGCAAAAATAGCCGGGTTGGCCGTCGCCGTTTCCGGCCAATCGGCTTCCTGTGAATAATCGGTATCACTTTCTATTACGTAGGAGTTAACCCCCGTAACGGCCTGCCAGGAAGACATCCCTATAGCGAAAGTGTTATTTATAAAAATGCTGACCAGATAATCCACCTCTTTATTGAAATTATCTATGTCGCTTAAATTAATCCAGTCTGACCAGATAGAACTGCTCCTGGCAATCGTTACGGAACTGCTTCCGGAAAAAGTTATTATTTTCTTAGTGCTCTCTATTCCGTCAGAGCCGCTGGCGCGTTCAAAGAGTGTCGCCGAAATTATATGTAAATCATGCGCATTACTGTAATTACTCAACTGGAACCTGACCGCACTGCCTTCGGTATCCGTTACCTGGTAAGAAATTATATTCCGGTAGTTCCGTCCGGTTACGGGGGTCACAATATCTATGATTGTCTCTGAAGTGCCGACCTGGTCACCGACATTCCAGGTTTCCCCATAACCGCTTAGTCTGACCACATAATCGTTTACTCCCGTGGAACCGCCGTTACCGTCGGTATTACTGTATTCTATTAAAGTGTTTGACGGCGAACAACGGTAGAAATTAGTTTCAATCCATTCGTCGTTATAAAAAGATAAAGTTATAAAATCGTCTTCATCATCGGCCTGGTATTCAAGTTGGCGGTTACCGTTCCAGCTGCCGAAAGTGACCATATCCTCATTGGAAACATCGTCTCCGGAATCATCATCAACCGTACATTCCTCTCCTTCCCGGTTACCCCCGCTCGGAGAAATCCGAAAAGAATCAAGGCCTAAACTATATCCTCCCTGTGACGTTCCGGTAACGGTAAAAGTAACATAATGTTCGCCGGCTGTCAGCGGCACACTACCGAAAGAAATTTCCACGCTTCTATCCGTCTGCGCGCTATATCCGTCAAATTCCTTATAATTCGGCTGAATGGTTAGCTCAATGGGTTTATCGGCGCTGTCGGATGGACAGGTAAATAAAAATCTGGTGGAAGAATTAGCCGCATTCGGAGTAGAAGAAATAGCTTTTCCGTAAGTAACCACTTCATTTATCTGCCGCTGGCGGTCGGCATCCGACATACTAAGGCGCGGCGAAAACTGCGTCAGGCGAAGCTGACTTTCCCCATCAGAAGTTTGATATACGTGGTATATATAGGTTTTATCCCACGTAACGTTCCCGTCGGTATCAACCTCAATAAAACCGTCACCGTCATCATCAACCGCCACCGGAAAACTTATAGCCGTATAAGTGGCGGCATTCTGCGGATAGTAAAACATTTCGTTGGCATCGGAAGAACCGATTTCTTTTTTGAATCTTTCGGCAAACGTTTCCAGGTCACAAATCAGCCGTGAATAGACTCTCTCTACGTGCCAGCTTTTTTCTACCGTATTCCAGATAAGAAGAATAGCCACCAGAATAAGAAGCCCGATAAGAATGGCCACCAGAAATTCAACAAAAGAAAATCCGGAATTTTTATTCCTGTTCATAGTTTAATAATCAAATAATAAAGTTATTAATTCAACCCCTGTTGATTTGACCCGGTCAGACCCGGAATATTCAATGTTTACCGTAGCTTTGGTGCTGTCTAAACCATACTCAATTTTTGTCGTTCTTTTAAAATCCAAATCATCATCATTATCAATGTCCACATAATCAATTTGTTCTGAAGGCAGGTCAGCTAAAGCCGGGTAACCTTTACTGACTCTATATTCCCTCAGCCATTCTATCCGGTTCTTAGCTAAATTTGTAGCCAGATAAGTGTAATACACCGAAGAACTCGTTTCGGTACTTTGTTTCACCAGGGCCATAATGGCCCCTATACATATTACAAAAACCACTATGGATACCATAATTTCAATAAAAGACATCCCTTTTTTATCCACTGTTAAAACCCCATATAATGTATTAAATAAGCTGAATTTATTATATACAACGACTTTAATTTTAGCAACAAAATTAAGATTTTTCTCTGGTATGAACGTTAAAAAAACAATCATTCAATAAAAATTGGGAAAAAATTTGAGAGGAAGATAAAAAAATAGAATTGAGGCAGTAAGAGAATTAATTTTCTTTCGGGATACGAGATACGGTTTAAAAAAATGGCGTCCCCAATGGGAGTCGAACCCATGTCATCACCTTGAAAGAGTGATGTCCTAACCACTAGACGATGGGGACGCAATAACTGGTGAGCCGCGAAGGACTCGAACCTTCCACACCCGCCTTAAAAGGGCGGTGCTCTACCGGATGAGCTAGCGGCCCGTTAAATTTAATTTTTATTTTTGCTATAAAATAACAAGAATTAACTAAATTGTCAAAACATTTCTCAGCTAAAAGATATTTTCCAGAATAATCGTCTCTTCACGTTTTGAGCCGAGAGATATCAAAGAAATACCAACACCTAAGATTTCTGAAAGTTTCTCCAGATAACGCCGGGCATTACGGGGCAGTTTATCATAAGAGTTAACGCCGGCGGTAGAATCCTGCCATCCTTCCAATTCTTCATAAACAGGTTCTCCCTTTTCCAGAATTTCCAGCTCATAAGGATAGTTTTTGATAATACTGCCTTCAAATTTATAGCCGGTACAAATTTTGACGGACTTAAGACCATCCAGTATATCCAGCTTGGTAATCGCTAAACCGTCAAGGTGATTAATCCTTATAGAATGTTTAACGATAACGGCATCAAACCATCCGCAGCGGCGGGGACGACCGGTAGTCGCCCCAAATTCATTCCCTCTCTCTCTGAATATTTCCGATAATTCATTAGAAAATTCAGTCGGAAAAGGACCTTCCCCTACCCGGGTCGTATAGGCCTTAGCCACGCCGATAACCCGGTCAATCCGATTGGGGGCTATACCCGTTCCCGTGCAAGCCCCGCCGGCTGAAGCGTTAGAAGAAGTTACAAAAGGATATGTCCCGAAATCAACATCCAGTAAATGCCCCTGGGCCCCTTCAAATAAAATATTTTTCCCGGCCGAGGCAGCTTCATCAACGATTATTCCCGTATCGGCAACGTATTTTTTTATCCGCCGGGCATAATCAAGATACTCCCCTAAAACCTTTTCGTACGAAAGAGGTTCTATTTCATAAAATTTCAAAAACCATTCATTTTTCTCTTCAACATTTTCCTTCAAGAGTTCGGCAAAGACCTTTTCATTCATTAAATCTATTACCCGGATACCGACCCGGGCGACTTTATCTATATAAGCCGGCCCGATTCCCCGCCCGGTGGTTCCGATGCGCCGGGCACCCTTTTTTTTCTCACGGGCTTTATCAAGCAATTTATGATACGGTAAAATTAAATGGGCGTTCTTGCTTAATTTGAGGTTATTATCTATTGCAATCCCTCTTTTTTGTAAACCGTTAATTTCCTCTAAAAGCACCATCGGGTCAACCACCACCCCGTTACCGATGATACAGATTTTCTCCGGACGAAAAATACCTGAAGGAATGAGATGAAGAATATAATGTTCGCCGTTTATAACTACGGTGTGCCCGGCATTGTTCCCGCCCTGATAGCGGACAATGTAATCGGCGGATTCGGTCAGGTAGTCAACAATCTTACCTTTACCTTCGTCCCCCCACTGGGTGCCAATGACAATTACGTTACTCAAATTTACTCCTTGATTACACAAAAAAATCTCCGGACTTTTACGTCCAGAGGATTAGCCAAAACCCTATAAATAGTACCACAGAAATATCTTTTGTCAAGATTTATATAATCAAGCAACGCTATTTACGGTTTTTATTTTCCCTTGGCCGGTTCAGTCGAAGCCGCTTTGGCTTCCGGAGCAGCAGTGCCAGCAGCAGCAGCTTCAGCCGGTTTTTCAGCTTTGACCTTCTTTATCTTCAGTTTAATAGATTTTACTTTAGGCAGTCCGTAATATATGGGATTTTCCTCGTCCCATTTGTCTTTCTCTTTAAGAATTTTTATCTTTTCGTAACGTTTTAAAACATTACGGTGCTGGCCCTGGCTTTTCCTGCTTAAACTTCTATGAAGAGTCACTTTGATTCTCCTTTCTCATTGAAAACTCCCATTTTCCGGAATTTATTATAACGAAATTTTAGTAATTCATCAACAGATAAATCCTTTAATTCTTTAAGATGCCTCAGGATAGCTTCTTTAAGGAACTCGGCTGCCTCTTTTTTATCCCGGTGTGCCCCGCCTAACGGTTCGGGAACAATTTCATCAATTACCCCCAACCGTAAGAGGTCCAGGGAAGTTAATTTCATTGCTTCAGCCGCTAATTCTGCCTTTTTACGGTCTTTCCAGAGTATAGCCGCGCATCCTTCGGGAGAAATTACCGAATATATAGCGTGTTCCAGCATCAGAATTCTATCTCCGACCCCGATCCCTAAAGCCCCTCCGCTTCCTCCTTCGCCGATAATGACGACGATTATGGGACTTGATATGCGGGACATATCCCTTAAATTGCGGGCAATCGCTTCTGCCTGTCCGCGTTCTTCAGCCCCGATACCGGGATAAGCACCGGGGGTATCAATCAAGGTCACCACCGGCAAAGAAAATTTTTCCGCCAGTTTCATCATTCTCAGGGCTTTCCGGTAACCTTCCGGATGAGGCATACCGAAATTACGTTTTAAGTTCTCTTTGGTATTTTTCCCTTTTTGATGACCGATTATGACTAAAGAAAAACCTTCTAATTTTCCCACGCCGGAAACAATTGCCTGGTCGTCGGAAAAAGCCCGGTCTCCGTGCAGCTCAACGAAATCGGTCAGAATATAATTTATATAATCCATAGTGGTAGGACGCCCCGCTAAGCGGGCTAACTGGGTTTTCTGCCAGGCGGTAAGAGTAGAAAACACGTCTTTTTTAAGTTTTACCGCCCTCTCTTCAAGCTGGATAATTTCTTTCTGTATCTCTAAACGTTCCTTTGAAGATATTTTTTTAAGTTCTTCAATTTTTCTTTCCAGTTCAATTATCGGCTTTTCAAAATCTAATCCGCTTCCGTTCATATCAGCGCTCCTTATTCAACTATTTTTACCGTTGTACCAATGGTGACCAGCTTGTATAACTCTTCCACGTCTTCATTCAGCATCCGCACACAACCGTCGGTAGACTGGCTTCCGATGGTCTCCGGGAGAGTGGTTCCGTGAATCCCGTAACTCTCTTCGGAGATGCCCATCCACCTGCTCCCTAAAATGTTTTCCGGGTCACCGCTGGGTATTCTGCGGCCGTAACGATACCAATCCGGGTCTTTAAGCTTGCTGACAATTTTAAAATCACCGACGGGAGTACAACCTGATTTTCCCGTAGCTACCGTATAAACTTTTATGATTTCATCATTATATTTTAAAACCAGCGTGTTCCTGGATTTACTGACGATGATGTTAAACTGAGAAGGCGTAACCTTAAGACGTCTGCCTATAGAAAGGGACGAACCTTCTATCTGATTGGCTTCTCTTATTAAATCCACCGTGGTATTAAAACGTCTGGCAATGCTGTCCAGGGTGTCACCCGCGCTCACTTTGTAGACAAAACTTCCGGCAATGGGGTAAGAGGATAAAATCATTTTGACCGTTAAATTACCGAGGAGCTTTTGAGCCGATGATTGTAATTCGCCTTCGGGAAATTCTTTTAAAACTCTTTCGTAAAAACTTTTTGCCTCAGCCAGCTTATCTGATTTTTCGTTAATTTCTCCTAAACCCAGCCAGGCCGCACCGAGAGAATCGGAAGCGGAAAAATCCCTGGTAATTTTTTCATATATTTTCTCGGCTTCCTGAAGGTTACCTTCGTCTTTATGGAATCCGGCTATCTCTATCAGACTTGGCGCGACCAGACTGCTTTTGGGAAATTCTTTTATAATTCTGCTGAAAACGGCCTCGGACTCTTTTTTATCCCCCTGTTTTTCCAGTGACAGGCCGTAATAAAACAGCGAATCAACGGCCTTGGTACTGCCGGGAAATTTATCAAATATTTCTTTAAATAAACTGCCGGCTTCCGACCATTTGCCTTCTCGGGCCAGATTTTCAGCCAGATAAAATTTCTGGGCTATTTGTTTTTCTGTCTGCTTCTGCATAAAAAGGTAAGCGCCAAAAAGCAGCCCCAAAACCAACGCTAACACCAATACACTCAGGAACACTTTTTTTGTCATTGTTATTTATTTACTCCTCTAATTAAGCAATTAAATTACGGTCTAAAACCCGGTATTGAATGGCCTCGGCCACGTGCCTGGACTGAATGTCATTCTCTTCATCCAGGTCGGCTATTGTCCGGCTGAGTTTTAAAATACGGTCGTATGCCCGGGCACTGATTCCCATTTCTAAAATAGCCTGTTTCATCAGATACTGCCCGTCCCGGTCAAGGAAACAAAATTTTTTGGTCTGCTTTCTCTGCATATGAGCGTTACAAAAAATCTTAATATTTTTAAAACGTTTTTCCTGTATCCGGCGGGCTTTAATCACTCTCTCCCGGATAGAAGCCGAAGTTTCCGTCGGGATATCTTCTGAAAGTTCCTGATAACTTACCGGGGGAACCTCCACGTGAATATCAATCCGGTCCAGTAAGGGACCGGATATTTTTGACCGGTAACGATAAATCTGCGCCGGATTACACCGGCATTCTTTATGCGGGTGACCGAAGTAACCGCAGGGACAGGGATTCATCGCCGCCACCAGCATAAAACGGGCCGGGTATTGAAGTGTCGCCGAGGCCCGGGAAATAGTCACCGTCCCCTCTTCTATCGGCTGTCTTAAAACCTCCAGAACATTACGGTGAAACTCAGCCAGTTCATCTAAAAAAAGAACCCCGTGATGAGCCAGACTCACCTCACCCGGACGAGGATAAGTTCCTCCCCCGACCAGACCCGCATCAGAAATGGTGTGATGAGGGGAACGAAAAGAACGCGTGGCTAATAAAGGATTATCCTCCGATAACAAACCGCTGATACTGTGTATTTTAGTAATCTCTACCGCTTCTTCCAGAGTCAACGGAGGCGCGATGGTCGGGACGCGTTTAGCCAGCATCGTTTTTCCCGCCCCCGGCGGACCAATCATTAAGACGTTGTGTCCACCGGCAACCGCTATTTCCAGCGCTCTCTTAGCGGATTCCTGGCCTTTTACATCCTGAAAATCAACCGAATAACTGGAACTTTCCGTAAAGATTTTTTCCCGGTCAATCTGGTAAGAAGTAAATTCTTCCTCCCCTTTAAATATCCTGACAATCTGCCTGAGACTGTTTATGCCGTAAACTTCAATCCCTTCTACTATGGAAGCTTCGTTCGCATTTTTCCAGGGTAATATCAGTCCTTTTTTATTCAGTTTCCGGGCCAGGATGGCGATGGATAATAACCCTTTAACCGGTTTTACTTCTCCGTCTAAAGAAAGCTCTCCTAAAATTATAAAGTTTTTTAAATCAACCTGGGAAATTTCTCCCTGTGCCGCCAGAATACCCAGGGCAACAGGTAAATCAAAAGCCGTCCCCTCTTTGGCGATATCGGCCGGCGCCAGATTTACGGTAATATGGGCCGCCGGAAAATTAAAATTGGAGTTTTTTATCGCCGCTTTAATCCTGTCTTTACTTTCCTTGATGGCTGTGTCCGGAAGACCAACCATAGAAAAATGAGGCAGACCCCTGGCAATATCAACTTCAATCGCCACCTCGTATGAATCTATACCCAAAACCGCACCGGAGAAAATTTTAGCTAACAAGGCCCTCTTCCTTTACCATATTCCTTGGTTTAATGTCTAAAGTTTAAAAGTGCCTAAAATGCCTAAAATTTAAAACCAGAATTACTATCTACTGTCTACTATTTACTAACTACTGTCTACTGACAGCGGGAAAGCATTTTCTATCAATTCAATCTTCGGTCTTGAAAATTTATTTTCTCCCATCCAGACGCCGACTACGTCAAAGCGCGCCTTTACCCCTACCAGGTCAAAATGTTTAAGATAGAGCAACGCCATTTTACTTATCTTTGACTGTTTTCTGCCGGTAACGGATTCCCAGGGAAAATTTGAAGAAAGTATCCTGGAACATTTCACCTCAACGAAAACGTAATAATCACCGTCTCTGGCAACAATATCAATCTCTCCCCACCGTGTCCGGTAATTTCTGTGGACAACCTGCCATCCCCGGCGGGTTAGAAATTTTACGGCGAGGTTTTCACCCGACTTTCCTAAATTAATTCTTTCTTTTCCCACTTATCTATTTGAAAGGTTTTACGGTGAATAATACTTCTGCCAAAACGTCTAATCATTTCAATGTGTTCTTCTGTTCCGTAACCTTTATTCCGGGCAAAATTATATTCCGGAAAAATTTTATCATAAATATCCATAAAACGGTCCCGGATAACTTTGGCAACGATTGAAGCTGAAGCAATAGAGACGCTGAAATTATCACCTTCGCATATGGCTAACTGCGGGATTCCCACCCCCAAGATAGCCTGGCCGTCAACCAGGACCACTTCAGGAGCGGGTTCCAAATTTAATATCGCTCTCTCCATCGCCTTAAAAGAAGCTTCCCTGATATTGATGTAATCAATTACCCGTTCGTTAACGACACCCAGACCAAAGCTGACAGTTTCCTTCAATATTAAAGGAAACAAGGTCTCTCTTTGTTGCGGTGTAAGTTTCTTGGAATCTCTTATTCCTTCCAGTGAATGTTCCGAGCGCAAAATTACTGCGGCGGCTACCACCGGCCCGGCCAAGGGACCGCGTCCGGCTTCATCTACGCCGGCAATGAAACGATATCCTTTTCTTATAAACTGCTTTTCATAAAAATCAAGCTGGAAGGTAAAATTATCGTTTTTATCCATCTGCAACCATACCGGATAGAATTTACTTTTTATTTATCTTCTTTCAGACGGCTTTTTTTGCCGACCTTTCCCCTCAGATAATAAAGTTTTGCCCGTCTGACTTTACTCTGCTTTATTACATTTACCTTCTTAAGATTGGGAGAATGGACGGGAAACGTTCGTTCCACTCCTTCTCCGAAAGAAACTTTTCGGACGGTAAAAGTTTCGTTTAAGGTTGTTCCATGCCGGCTGATGACGATTCCGGTAAAAGTCTGGACCCGGCTTTTATCTCCCTCGCGAATCACAAAATCAACCTCCACACTATCACCGATTTTGAATGACGGTTTATCTTTCCTCAAATATTCTTTTTCAAAAGCTTCCATTTTACTTGTAGATTTGGTCATAACTTTTTTTCTCCTTTACCTTTAAGTAATTTCATATCTTCTTTGGTTAAAGACAACTTATCCGCTAAATCCGGACGAACCAGAAAAGTCTTATCTAACGATTTTTTTCGTCTCCACCGCCGGATTTCATCATGATTGCCGGAAAGCAGAACCTCCGGAACTTTATGTCCCAGGTATTCAGCCGGTCTGGTATAATGAGGATGGTCAAATAAAGAATCTTTATAGAATGAATCTGTTTCTACCGATTCTTTATCTCCGACCACACCCGGAATTAATCTTACCACCGAATCAATAATCACCCAGGCGGCTGCTTCTCCGCCGCTTAAAACATAATCCCCCAGAGAAATCTCTTCATTGGCCAGACATTCCCTGACTCTTTCGTCAACCCCTTTATAACGCCCGGCAATAAGAATAAGATGTTTTTTTTCGGATAATTCCCTGGCCTTATCCTGATTAAACGTAACTCCCTGAGGACTTAAAAGAACTATCCACGGGGAACGACTGCGTTTTTTATTATTTGCTTTAGCGTAAGATTTCCCGGTGATGTTTTTAACCGCTTCAAAAATCGGCTCCGGTTTCATAATCATTCCCGAACCGCCGCCGTATGAATAATCGTCGGTGAGCCGGTGTTTATCTCTGGTAAAATACCGGACGTCAAAAATACGGATATCCACTATTTTTTTAATTCTGGCCCGTTTGATAATACTGGCTTCAAGCGGCCCCCGGAACATATCGGGAAACAAAGTTAAGACGTCTATCTTCATAAAACTAAATTTTTGCAATCTTTAAAATTTTCTGCACCGTATTGGAAGGCCTGACACCTCTTTTTAACCAAAACGCCGCTTTTTCTTTATTGATGTTGATTACCGAAGGGTTTTTCATCGGGTTATACGTCCCGATATCATCTTTGAATTTCCCTTCTCTTTTAAGATGTGAATCAATAACCACGATTTTGTAAAACGGCTGTTTTTTGGTTCCTCCTCTACGTAAACGCATTACTAAGGCCATCTTTTCCTCCTATCGGCTTATTCTTTTTATGTCTGCACCTAATTTCTCTAATTTTTCCACTAATTTTTCATAGCCCCGGTCCAGATGATAAACCCGGGAAACTATCGTTTCTCCCTCTGCTACCAGGCCGGCAATAATCAGAGCAACACTGGCTCTAAGGTCGGTAGCCATAACCTGAGCCCCGCTTAACTTTTCCACTCCTTCAATAATAATGCTGGCGCTTTTCTGGTGTATTTTAGCCCCCATCCGTTCCAATTCTTCTATATGCATAAAACGGTTCTTCCAGACGGTCTCGGTAACCACGCTGGTCCCGGGAGTAACCGCCAGAAGACCAACCATCTGGGCCTGCATATCCGTCGGAAATCCCGGATAATGCCGGGTAATTATTTCCGTGGATGACAGTTTATCGGCCGGGTGAACCTGGATATAATCATCACCGATATCCAGATGAGCTCCCATCTCTTTTATTTTTTCAATTACCGCCGCTAAATCATTCGGACGGCAATTTTTTATTTTTATCTCTCCCCGGGTTATCACCCCGGCAACCAGATAGGTTCCGGCTTCAATCCGGTCGGCACTAACTGCATAATCAGCACCTTTTAAATTCTTTACCCCGGTAATACTAATCTGGTCGGTCCCCTCGCCGGTAATTTTGGCCCCCATTTTTTTTAAGAAATTTGCCAGGTCGACAATTTCAGGGTCCCGGGCCGCATTACTTATCTGGGTATTACCTTCGGCTAAAACCGAGGCTAATAAAATATTAACGGTAGCGCCGACGCTGGGTATATCCAGATAAATTTCTTTACCGGTAAGTTTTTCAGCCTCACCGTAAATGTAGCCGTGCTCCAGACAAAATTTAGTTCCTAATTTCTCTAACCCTTTAAGATGTAAATCTACCGGCCGAAAACCAATAGCACATCCCCCCGGAAGAGACACTTTGGCTTTCTTTTTTCTGGCTAAAAGCGCTCCTAAAACATAAATTGAAGCCCGCATTTTCTTCACCAATTCATAAGGAGCTTCATAACCTCTTATGGAGGAGGGATCTATTTTAACTTTGTGACCGTCCATAAAGGTAATTTTAACCCCGAGAGTTTTTAAAACTTCACAAATAGTCTTAACGTCCACCAGATCGGGAACATTATTAATTACGGACGGTTCTTCGGCCAGTATGGAAGCGACTAAAATAGGAAGACTGGCATTTTTAGAACCGCTGATTCCTATTTCACCTTTAAGACTTCTTCCCCCGTGAATAACAATCTGGTCCATCGTTTAATAATTCCTTATTACGACCACTCTCTCTTTATCCTGATAGTCACGAATCAGTTCACAAAATTTAAATTTTCCGGAAGCCCCGACTATGTTCTTAATTTCCCCGGCCTGATTCTCTCCGATCTCCATGATTAAAAAAGCTTTATCAGCCAGATAACGACCGGATTCAGATAATATTCTCCGGTAAAACAATAAACCGTCTTCCCCTCCGTCCAGACTTAAGACCGGGTCAAAATTTTTTACTTCCGGCGGCAAATAAGAAAGCATCCCGGCGGGAATATAAGGGGGATTTGAAATAACCAGAGAAAATTTATCCAGACAGTCTTCTTCACTCAGGGAAGTAAAAAGGTCTCCCTGACGAAAATAAACCTGCTCATCCACTTTTAAAATCCGCGCATTTTTTTGAGCCAGTAAAATGGCGCGGGACGACTTATCCACGGCATAAACTTTGGCTTGAGAAAACTTTTTAGCCAGAGAGGCAGCGATATTACCCGTCCCCGTGCCTAAATCTAAAATTTTTATCTCCCTTCTTGAAAAATAATCATTAATAATCCGATAAGCCGTTTCCACCAGAATCTCTGTTTCCGGACGGGGGATAAAAACCCCGCCCTCAACCAGAAAAGGCCAATCCATAAAACGGGTATTACCCAGCAAAATCTGAAGGGGGACTTTCCGGCTTCTCTCCTTTACCAGCCGATAAAACTTTTCTTTTTGAGTTTCATCAAGAGAAACTCGCTCCATATACAAATCCATTCTGGCACAGTTTAAAAATCCGCTTAAAAGTAATTCTGCCTCCGTTTTGGGACGGGGAATATTAAAATCGGCTAAATAATTCTCCGTCCAGTTAAGTAAATTTTTCATTTTATGAGCTCCGAATAATCAGGCCGCTATTCCTTTTTGAAGCGCTTCAAAAAGTTTTTCTAAATCCCCATCCAGTATATCGCCGAGTTCATATAAAGTCAGATTTAAACGGTGGTCCGTCACCCGGTTTTGAGGAAAATTATAGGTTCTGATTTTTTCGCTGCGGTCACCGGAACCAACCTGGCTCCGGCGAAATTCCGAAATCTCTTTTTGTCTTCTATCTTTTATTTCATTATTTAATCTTGCCCGGAGAACCTTAAGGGCTTTAACTTTATTTTTATACTGGGAACGTTCATCCTGGCAACTAACCACCGTTCCGGTGGGAATATGAGTAACCCTTACGGCTGAATCGGTCGTGTTAACACTCTGGCCGCCGTGTCCGGATGAACGGAAAACGTCAATACGGATGTCCTTAGGGTCAATAATCAGTTCTTCCTCCTCCACTTCCGGAAATACAGCCACCGTTGCCGCTGAAGTATGAATGCGTCCGCTTGACTCGGTATCCGGGACTCTTTGCACCCGGTGGGTTCCGCTTTCATAGCGGAGCAAACCGTAAGCACCGTCACCCTGAACTTCAAAGATGACTTCCTTTATACCTCCCTTACCGCTAAAATTAGTGTTCATTATTTCAATACTCCAGCGTTTGGTTTCGGAAAATTTACTATACATACGGAAAAGGTCGGCGGCAAAAAGAGAGGCCTCTTCCCCGCCGGTGCCGGCTCTTATTTCCACGATGGCACTCCGCCTGAAATCAGGGTCGGGAGGATTAAGAAGACTATTTATCTCTCCCTCTATTTCTTTCTTTTTATTCTCTAATTCAGACATCTCTTTTTCCGCCAGATTAACCATTTCCTTATCATCACTCTGGGTAAGCTCATGGGTCTCTTTGAGCTCTTTATCCAGCTTCTTCCAGATTTTAACCTTAGCCACCATATTTTTCAGTTCGGCGAATTCTTTGGAAAATTTTTTATATTCCTGCGGCCGGCTTAAAAGCTCCGGGTCTCCCAGAAGTTTTTCAATTTCATGAAAACGGGATTCCATTTTTTTTAATTTTTCTAAATCATTCCGGTGAATCATTGTTTTAAAACCCTTTTACTTTTTACGGGGCATAAGACCGCACGATTTCAATTCGTCACAATAACCTAAGACGCGACACTTGGGAATCAGCTTTTGCCCTAAGAAAGGCTCTATACCGGCAATCTCTTTTTTTATCTTTTTAAAAAGAGTCCTGATTTCCCACTGGGCATTCCGGCATAACCGCAAAGATGCCGTATGTAATAATTCACGAAAATTCATCGTTATTACCACGTTTGATAAAGCCGCATTAGGCAGAAGATAACGGGCATCTTCAGGAGGAATTCCCTCTTTCAGTAATTTTAAATAAGTGTTTCTGCTCTTTTCCATCATTTCCAGATAAGGACCTAAAGTTTTCCGCCGTTTCTTATTTATCGTTTCAGGAACGATGTAACCCATATCTTCGCCAAAGCGGACGTATCTTTGACTTTGCTGGCTGAAACTGGCTAAACGGCTCCGAACCAGCTGGTGGGTGCAGCTCCGGCTGATTCCGGAAACAGCAAACGTGAAGGAAACATGTTCGGTAACTGATAAATGCCCGGCATGAAGTATATCTTCCACAAATTTAACCATCTTTTCTCTGGAAACAGATTTATTCCATATTTTCTGTGGAGTCAATTCTGAGGTGCAGCTTTTACCGGCCGCATATATCAGTTTAAGCGGTTTAGGGGTATAAGCAATTACTTTAACTTCCATTACCTGATTTATTTTTTCTTTTTAGATTTTAGAGTTACCCTGGCATATCTCTGTTCAAACCGCTCTACCCGTCCGGCAGAATCCAGGATTTTCTGCTTTCCCGTAAAAAGCGGATGGCACTTGGAACAAATTTCCACCTTGATATTCTGCTTTGTGGACCGGAT